>NZ_JACSLH010000010.1:0-66405 GCF_018618035.1 Exiguobacterium sp. s64 | reverse complement strand
ACGGCCTGAGTCCTGTCGAATACAGGTCTCAAGCCGCCTAGGTTGGTTTTCATTATTTACACTGTCTACTTGACGGGGAGCAGTTCAGAATGATCAGGCGCCTTGTCGTATTTCATTTATTAAGCTGTCGTTGACTCTTGTTCGCGAACCGCGTATTCGAAGCTCGGAATCACGACCGTGAACGTCGACCCTTGATGTTGGACCGACTCGACATGAATCTGTCCGGCGTGACCGCGCACGATCTCTTGACAAATCGGAAGACCGAGTCCGGTTCCGCCGATTTCTCGGCTATCGGAATTGTCGACCCGATAGAACTTGTCGAAGAGACGGTCGAGCGCGTCGCTCGGAATACCGATACCTTGGTCCTTCACTTTAATCGACACCGATTGATCGTGGTGGGCCAATTCGACGGTGATCTTTCCGCCGCGTGGTGAATACTTCACGGCGTTCGAGAGCAAGTTGCTCATCAACTGCTTGAACTTTTGACAGTCGGCGAACAGTTCATACGGTCGGTCATCGGCCGTGATGAGTTCAAACGTATGCTTCAGCGAAGAAGCCTCATAGAACGTCATCATGTCGCGGATGACCGGCTCGATATCGAGCTGTTCGCGGTCGTACATCTGACTGCCGGCTTCCATCCGTTGCACGTCGAGGAAATCGTTGACGAGATGCGTCAGGCGCTCCGTCTCGGCGTGAATCGTCTGCAAGTACTTCGCTTGCTTCTCATTCGGCAACTGCTTCTTGACCATGAGTTCGGTGAACCCGTAGATCGACGAGAGCGGTGTCCGCAACTCGTGGGAGATCGTCGAGATGAATTCGCTCTTCAAGCGTTCCGCCTCGGTCTCGCTCGTGATGTCACGGAAGACGAGCAACGTCCCTTTCGACAACCCGCCGACGACGATGCGTTCCGCATACATCTGCAAGTTCATCTCGCCTTTACGGATCGAGAAGCTGACGCTGTCATGCGGGAAGTCATCGGTGAAGAGGCGATCGGTATACTTCAAGAAATCATCTTCTTGGTCGACTGTCGTCGAAATCGTCTCTCGCCATTCGTTCCACGACAGTTCCGCGAGTTCTCTCGACGTGATCTCATCGAGTTCAGGGAACATTTCATAAAGCGGTCGGTTGACGAAGACATCATCGGTCGAATGCTCGACATAGATGACCGCCTCGCGAATTGAATCGAGGATCCGTTCCGTCTTCCCTTTCTCACGGGTCATCTCTTCAAACAGACGCATCCGGAGAAGCGAGAGCGACAACTGACGAGCGAACGACATGATGTCACCCATCTGTGTCTGCGTAAAGCGATCTTTATAGCGGACGAGATAGATGAACGCGATGATCGAGTCATCTGTCGGGTCATGGACCGGTACAGCCGTCTCATACATATAGTATGGGTACGGGAGCGGGTGGTCGCTTGCGACTTGTTTCGACGAATGGACTGTCGTCCGAAGCGTCATCGCCCGCGTCAAGACTGAGTTCTCGCTGTCGAGCAACTGACGCGTGAGCGTCTCATTCAAGCCGTGGCTTGTGATTGAGAACGAGCCTGTCGCATCGACAAATACGAGGGCGCCGACTTCTGAGTCGGTGATGGCGACCAGTTTCTCGATAATCTCTGGGTAAGCCGTCAACGAATCGCGGGCCGCGAGCGTCTCGGTCAACTCGTTGCGATAAGCCAAGTGTTGCTCGTTCTGTTGCGTCTGCTCCAAGATTTCCTCGAGCTCTTGCTGCTGGGCTTGAAGCTCCTCTTGTTGTGCAATCAATTCTTCTTGTTGCGCCTGTAACTCATGGTTTTTCTCAATCAAGTGACGTTCATTGTCACGAAGCGTCTCGGCCATCTTATGGAACGACCGTGACATCGTCCCAATCTCATCTTCGCGTTCCATCTGATCACTCAAATCGACGATCTCGCCCTTGAGCAGACGGTCAGATGCGACCGAGAGACGTGAAATCAAACGCGTTTGACGGCGCAAGAATGGTTGGATGAACAACAAGATCAATGCCGCGAACGACAAGATGCTCGCAATCCACAAGAATTGATGAATATCACTGTTTAACTTCCAAGCGTCATATACTCTCTGCTTCTCGCTATTCATCAATGATTTATAATCGTCTAACGCCGTCTCGATCTGTTGGATTGGGCCGAGCGTGTCGATGCCGCGTTCTGGACTGTACGGGACGACGCCCTGCTCAATCAAGCGCTGGGCGGTCGGTAAGCCTAATACGGTCTCCGGGTCAATCGTATCTTCGGTAATCTCACCTTCGGCGCGCAATTGTCCGTATTCTGTTGTCACCGGAAGGATGACGCCAAAATAGAAGTCGTGGAATTCTTGCAAGTCGTCTGCGAAAATTTCACCTTGCTTCGTTTGGACGACGCTCTTGAACCAGTTGATTTCTTGCTGGAACTCGTTCTCTTTCGACTGAGCCCGTTCAAGTGACTCGGTGTCTCCGAACAAGAGATAACCGCGCGAATCATACTGGACGCCTTGCCACTCATCCCACAGCGTGTTCAACCGCTCAATCCGTTCATCAACGTCTTCAAGCCGTTGTTCGTTTTCAGCAACTCGCTCTTGCATGTACGTGTACATAATCATCGATCCGACCAGCGCGAGCGCGAGGAAGGAATAGAGAACGACCATGAGGTCGCGACCGAGTTTTTGTTTAAACCATCTGTTCAATTCACGATTCCTCCTATAATCTTCACCAACTCAAGTGGACTGAACGGCTTAGATATAAAGTAGTCGACGCCAATCTCGTTCGCGCAATCACGATCAGATTGTTGGCTCTTCGCCGTGAGCATCATCACTTTTGTATGTTGACGTCCCGGTAGTTTCCGAACTTTCTCGATGACCTCAAGACCGGTCATGCCTGGCATCATATGGTCGACAATCACGAGGTCATACTCGTTCTGTTCGATTAGCCGGTAGGCTTCAAGGCCGTCTGGCGCTTCATCAATGTCATATCCTTCATCTTCTAATGTATCTAAAACAAGCATCCGTAATACTTCTTCATCTTCTGCTAGTAAAATTTTTACCATGACGATTCCTCCATTTTTTATCCCATTCCATTATTTTACCGGATTCAGTTCGTAATCACAAAAAATAAGGGTGTACGGTGTATAACCGTACCCCTTTTTCTTCACAACGTCTACATTATAATACAACAATTTCCTGTAATTCGAGCGAATAAATGAGCATCTGTCCGACCGTGATCCCCCAAATCGTCTCGATGGCCTCGCGATAGAGCGATAATTGGACATGATAGCGGTCGCGCAACATTTGTTTCGCCGCGTCACGGGATTCGCTCGAAAAGAGCACGGAGTCCGATTTATAGTCGAGAAGCACGTATGTCTCGCCGTCATGGAACAGACAATCGATAATCCCTTGAATCAGCACATGTTCGTCAGTGAACGTCCCGCTCGGATTGACCCGTTCGGCCGGAACCGTGTACGTAAACGGCAACTCGCGCCAGCCTGTCCCCTTTTGAAGCGCTGCCGTTAACGCGCGCCCCGTGTCTGAAGCAAAGAACGCCTCGATTTCAGGGATGGCAAGCCTTGCCGTCTCGGCCTCGACCGGGCTGAGCATGCTGTCCGCTTCCCAGCGATCGATTTGTAAGGCGAGTGGTTCCGACGGGTCGATCAATTGAAAGACAAGGTGTAACGTCGTACCCCGCTCGGCTCCCGTCTGTTTCGATTGTTTCCACTTCGGCTCTCGGTACGGGGTGTCACTCGCCCGGTACGTCTCTTCAAACGCCGCCTGCTCGAGTTGGAGCGCGCGTTTCAGCTCCGTGACCGTTTGCTTGGCAGCCGTCTCGGTCGCGGCTTGGGCCGGATATTCATAAGTGAACGCCCGGCGGACAAAATCTGTGACGTTCGCCTCGTCTTTGACCGGAAAGTCAATCGCTTCGAACTGTTTGACGTGATGGAGCTGCGCCATCATCTCTTGGAGCGTGGCGACTTCCGCCAAGTCCTCTTCGCCGATGATACGGTACGTCCACGGGGTCGATTCCGATTGGGGTGCGATCATCGGCAACCCTTGCTCTTCTAAAAACGGGGCCGCTCCTTCAAGTTTTAGGAGCGCCGGAGCGACCCAATCGAGATACGTCTTCGCCTCACGACGCGCATCGGCCGATAAAGTCGTCCCGGTTTGCTCGACGTGCAACCATTGCCCGATCTGTTTCCCAGGCTCTTTGACCGTCCCGACCAAAATCAGTTTTTCTTTCACGCGCGTAAGTGCGACATACAAAACGCGCATCTCTTCGGCTTTCATCGTCGCATCGAGATCGCGGCGAATCATCTCTTTGACGAACGTCTCCGTTTTCGTGCGCGTGACGACATCAATCGCGTCGAGGGAGATTCCGTAACGTTTATGGAAGATGACGCGCTGCATTTGATCGCGCTTGTTGAACTGCTTCCCTAGCTGAGCGACGATTGTGACCGGAAACTCGAGTCCTTTCGACTTATGGACTGTCATAATCCGGACGACGTTTTCTTCTTCACCGAGTGAACGCGCCTCGGACAAGTCCTCGCCGTTATCCTGAAGCCGATCCATCACACGGAGGAAACGATACAAGCCGCGGTAACCACTCCGCTCATACGACAACGCCCGGTCATAGAGCGCCTTCAAGTTTTCTTGGCGCCCTTTCCCGCCCGGCAGTCCGCCGGCAAAATCATAAAATCCTGTGTCGTTGAACACTTGTTGAATCAATTCTGACAAGCTATGGTTGCGAGCGAACGTGCGCCACGCTGATAACGCATCAAGAACATCGCCACACTTCAGACCGAGATCGTCCTCATCATCTGCTTTCGCTTTGAGCGCCTCAAAGAATGACTCTTCCGACTCAAGGCGGATTTTCGCCAACTCTTGGTCGCTGAACCCGAACATCGGCGAGCGAAGTGCCCCGGCAAGCGGGATGTCTTGGAGCGGGTTATCGATCAGTTTCAACACCGCGAGCATCATCCGAATCTCCGTCGCTTGGAAGTATCCCCCGTCCGAATCGGTGTAGGCCGGAATGTTGTACTGTGTCAAAATATCCATCAACTGTTCGACCCGCTCTTTCTTTGAACGGACCAAGATGACAATGTCACGATATTCACACGACCGGAGCAAACCTGTCGCTTCATCGGTCACTTTGAACGGTTCCTCGCCCGAGACGAGCTCTAAAATCCGGGTCGCGATGGCCCGGCCTTCGAGTTCTTGTTTCGACAAGTCGCGGCTCTCCCCGTTGACGAGAATGAGTTCAGGACTCGCCTCGAGCGCCTCATAGTCACGCCCCGGGACGAGACGTGCCGCCTCATCGTATTCGATCTCACTTACTTCCTCGTCCATCAGCCGGACGAACAAGTCGTTAATGCCGTGGAGTACCTCGGCTCGGCTTCTGAAGTTTTGGGACAAGTCGATCCGTTGTCCCGACCCATTCTGTTTGAAGCGCGTCGCCTTCTCAATGAACAAGCGTGGTTCGGCATGACGGAACCGGTAAATCGACTGCTTGATATCGCCGACCATGAACAGATTTCCGACATGCTCGACTTCATTGCTGACAAGCCCGATGATCGTCTCTTGAATCTCGTTCGTGTCCTGATACTCATCGATCAATACTTCGGCGAAGCGTTGTTTGTAAAGCGAAGCGACCGAAGATGGTCCTCCCCCGTCTCGTAAAATGGCGAGCGCATAATGCTCGAGGTCGCTGAAGTCGACAAAGGCACGGTCCCGCTTCGCCTGTTCATAGGCGGCACCGAACGTCCGAACGGTCTTAACGAGCGTCTCGACGAGCGGACGTTGTGTCATCAACACGTCCAAATAATCTGCCCCACTCGTGCTCGCTTGGGCGATGGCTTCACTTAACTTCTTCTTCGCCTGATCGTATGCCGGCTTCAATACCGTGTGATAGACGTGATGTTCTTCTTTCTTTTGAACGGATTTCATCGTCCCAAACTTGACGGCGCGGGAAGCCGTCTCGAGCTCGCTCCACTTGAACGAGTCCGGATCGAGATTCACAAATGGTAAAATCGCCTGTTGCACGTTCTCAGATTGCGCCTCATAACCGGCGAGCCGAAGTTCGATGGCGACGCGACGGAGCTGACGCAATGCTTTTTCGATGTCTACCCAAAGCAGGCGCCCGAATTCAATCAACAGTTGTTCCTCGTCAGGATCCCCATCGAACTGATACAACGACACAAGTTCGTCCAAGTACGCTTCCGGGTCTGGTAGCGTCCGTGCATAGTGATAGAGGCCGAGAATCAATTCCTCGATCTCACTGTCGCCCCGGTCCGACGTATAAGCGTCAATCAAAGCGAAGAAAGCTTGGTCTTGTTGACCGTACGCCTCCTCGAGCACATCTTCGAGCACATCGTCCTGCAAGAGCACCAAGTCCCGTTCCTCGGCGATTTTGAACGCCGGGTCGAGGTCGAGCAAATAATAATTCTCCCGAATCACTTCGAGACAGAACGAGTGAATCGTCGTGATGAGTGCCCGGTTGAGCATTTGGCGTTGCTTTCGAATATATGCGTTCTCGGGATCATCACGGAGTGCCCCGTCGAGTGCTTTGGCGATTCGACGTTTCATCTCGGCCGCCGCCGCATTCGTGAATGTGACCACGAGCATGCGGTCCGCCGTCAATTCGTCCGTCTCATCCAAGAGACGGCTCGCGAGCCGTTCCACGAGGACGGCCGTCTTCCCGGAACCGGCTGCCGCCGAGACGAGCACGTGCGACCCTCTGGCATCAATGGCCGCTTGTTGATCATTCGTCCACTTCATCGACGTCACCTCCTAATCTTGACAAGACGTCATCTTTTTCTAATTTCTTCAATTGCCGTGGCTCGTTGGACAGCGCCTCATCAAAGTGACAGACACTTTGGAACGGGCACGTCTGGCAGGGCCGTCGTTCTTTATATTCATATGGCTCGACTCCGATTTCGCCATCGTACATCGCCTCGGCGCTCGCCTCCGCCAAATTAAGGGCATGGTCCATCAATTGCTCGAGCTGTGGCGGGGAGACGACCTTTTTCGTCGTATTCGCATCGATCGTCCCATCTTTCTTGTACTTGACCGGGATGACGATTGATTTTTTCTGATCGAGTTTCGCTGTCCGGTCCATCGCCTCTAAAATGGCAGGATCGTCGACGAGCAATCCTTGCATCTGATACGATTCGAGCACCTTCCGCTCGGTGTCCGTGTCCGTCTCGGCCGGTGCGACGAGCGGCCGGTGGACGTGGAAATAAAGCGCCGCTGCCGGCGCGACATTCTCTTGTGTCCACGCGTTCGCCTGCTCGATCAGTACTTTCAAATAGATGAGCATCTGCATGGCGAGCCCGTAATAGATTTCGGCGAAGTCGATTTCTCGTTTGCTCGACTTATAGTCGACAATCCGGACGTAAAGCTGATCATGGACCGAGGCCGTGTCGACGCGGTCGATGCGACCGACAAGTTCACACGTCGCCCCGTTACTGAGCGTGAACGACACGGGCGGGAAATTGCCGCTGCCGAAGGCGAGTTCGAAAGCGACGGGGTCGAATCCGTCCCGTTTCGATTGCTCGATCAATACTTCCGCCGTCTTGCTGACGACATCGGTCAATTTCTTCTTCAAATAGCCATACCGGTTCGAACTCATCAAAATCGCATTTTGAATTTCCGGCGTGACGAGTTCGACGGCCGCCTCGGCGAGTGACGAACACTCGTCGCGGCTCACATCCCGCCATTCTTTCCCGTCCATTTTCACGGTCTGGGACATATGCTCGATTGTGCGATGGTACAAGTTTCCGATATCCGGCGCTTCTAACCGATACAGGCGACGTTCTTTTAAACGGAGCCCATAGCTCGCAAAGTGACGGAACGGACAAGCCTGGAACGTCTCGAGCCGCGAGACGCTCGCTCGAATCGAGTTTGTATAAAGTGACTTGGCGACATCTTCCGGCAACGGTTGTGGCACGTTTTGATAGAAGAGTGCACTCGTCAATAAGCGAATCCGTTCGCGGCCTTCCGGATGTTTCAACAGTTCGTTGTACACCGTGAACCACGTATCTTGAATCGGATAATGCCGGCTGAGTCGTTGCAGTTCGAGCGCTGTCACCGCTGCCGTCTGATTCACGTTCGTGATAAAAGACAGCTGGTCGCTCGGGCGATGTTCCCCGGCTTCCGCGAAATGGGTCGTCACGACTTTCCCGCCACTGAGGCGGGCTTTCAGGTCAGCGATAAAACTCGCCGGTTGAATCGCCTTGCCGGCCCGGTCGACGAGGGCATAGCTGACGAACACACGATGGCTCGGTGCCGTGAGCGCCTTGTATAAATAGTACGTCTCGTCATCAAATAAATGCTCGGTCGCTTTCCCGGCCCGAACGCCGTTGTCATGCATGAAATCAAGGTCCTGGTCGGTCAACAGTTTCGACTGGGTCGCTACGAGCGGGATTTGATCTTCGTTTGCCCCGAGTAAGAAGACGACCTTTTTATCAATCAAGCGGCCCCGGACGTAATCAGTGACCGTCAATTGGTCCAGAGATGGCGGGACGAGCGCGTAGCGCAAACTGTCGAGCCCGGTATCCATCATTTGCAGGAACAGTTCGGTCGAGAGCGTCTCATCTGGCGCCGCCGCTTCCAACTGCTCGAGCAAGTGCAACACGGCATCCCACACTTGGGTATGTTCTCTCGCTTCGAGCAATCTTGATTCCTCGAGCGCCTCCTCGCGCCAATAGGCGAGACAAGACGCCACATCAACCCGTTCTAGAAAGGCATAGATGGCGTGCGTGTAAGCTTGCATCGTCTTCGCCGCTTTTAAATCTGCCAACAGCGGGTCGAAGGTGTCAACGACGGTTTGGCGGTAACGATTGAGTGCCGTCTCCAAGTCAAGTTCTTCCCCGGTCAGCCGTGCCTCTTCTTCGGCTCGGCGTCGCAAATACCAATCCTCGTGCCAGTGATAATGTTTGATTCCGCGCTCGATGACGAACGCCTCGAGTCGGTCGACCGACGTGCGTCGATGCTCCGCATCGAGCAAAATCAGTTCGGTTTTGAGCGCCCGAAACACCGGTTCTTCCCGGTAGCCGCGCATCGCGACCTCAATCGTCGCCTTCAGTAATTCGACGACGGGATGATCGAGCATCGGTTGCCGCTCATCGAGGAAGAACGGCAACTGCATTTTTCGGAGCGCTTGTGTCGCCAAGTCGCCGTACTCCTCAAGCGAGCGTGACACGAAAGCGATATCGCGATAGCGGAATCCTTCCTCCCGGACGAGCCGCACGACCTCACGGACGGCTGCCTCGACTTCTACCGACCGGTCGACGGCCGCGTTCAACACCACGTTCGAATCAGGACGCGTGTATGGAGCTGCCGTCACTTGCCCGAACGTCGCCTCGAGATAGGCCAGGCTCGGATGTTGGAAGCGCGGAGATCCTGTATGAGGGTGGTCGTTTGACGAGAGACCGCGCTCGGCCAACAGCTCTTTGAAACGCATGAGTGTCCGTTGCGTCGGTCCGAACGACGGATGAGGCCGATAGAGCGAATCCGGGTCAATCGTCAACAGCACGTCGAGCGGCGCCTTCTCCGCTAAAGCGACGAGCACGGCTAGCTCCTGTTCCGAAAATTCATTGAACCCATCGACATAAAACTGCGTCCCGGTCAAATCGATGTCCGGCAACAGTTGTAGCAACACGTTGAAATAGTCTTCCGCGTGGAGCGATTTCCCTTCCGTCATCATCAAGAAACCCTCGTAAAGAATCGACAAATCTTGGAGTTTGAGGGACCGATGTTGGTCTTGCTCGCTTAAGCGGAGCAACTGCTCGGGATCGACGAGGCCGCGCTTGAGGAGCGTGATCAACTGGTTCAGTTCCTCGTAAAAGCCGAACTGGTTCATCGTCCGGCGGAACAACGTCAATCGTTCCTCGTTCATCTCGACGACGCGGCGCAACAGCAAGTGCGTCCCTGTCTGATCTAAAAACTGTTCGGTCGCGACGCCCCGGTCGCGCATCATCAAAAAGGCGAGTCGACGCATTGATAAGACTTGAATCCGGGTCGACCCGTTCAAGCCGTCCGTCATCGCCATCTTCCGTTCCATCTCAAACGACATTTGGTCTGGGACGAGCATATAGATGGTCGGTCCGCTCGGATCACGCTTCAGCTCTTCGATGACATGTTTCGTCATCCATTCGCTTTTTCCGCTCCCGGAACGCCCGACATGAAAAGTGACCGTCATTTAGGCGAACACCCCTTCCCTTTTTTCTTTATTATGACCCATTCGACCTCGTTTGTAGAGGGAAATCCTTCAACAGCCCGGGAAGAAAATTGACCAGCCCGCTTCAGTCCCCTTTTCCGCAAAAATCGATTAGACTGAACGTATGAGGGGGAAAGAAGATGAGTGCATATGAACAATTTGGAGGCGAACGTGGCGTTCAGCAACTCGTGGACGCTTTTTACGACCTCGTTTACGCCGATCCGATCTTATTGCCGTTGTTCCCGGACGACAAAGACCGGGTCAAAGCGCATCAGTTTGAGTTTTTAACACAACTGCTCGGGGGACCGAAACTGTATACGGAACGTCGCGGTGGCGGCAACTTGGCGATGATCCATCGCGACCACCCGATCTCGGAAACGCACGCCGGCCACTGGCTCGGCTGCATGGAGCAAGCGCTCAAAACAGTCGATGCCCCCGAATCGGTCAAGCAACAACTGTTCCATCGTTTGATCATGTCATCCTCGAACGTCGTCCGCGTCTGCTCCCACCATTTTGAGTAGTCAGCCTTTCGAAAAGCGGGTATGATAAGAAAGTAAGTAAAGGAGGTCGTTTTTCATGACAGAAGAAGAAAAAAAAGAGGCCGTTTCCTCTGAAGAAGAAACGGAAGAAGTAGAACCGACGGCAGTCCTCGCCGACGCCCTCGCAGAGGATGAAGAGGAAGAAGACCAACCCGAAGAAAAGAACATGGACCATATTAAAGGCGTGTTCAACTATCCACATGAGAATGGACGAGAGTACCGCGTCGTCTTCTATAACGATCGCAAAAACCTCGTGTTCCGTGAACTCGGGAACGGGAAAGTCGAATTCGTCGGCCGTTTCACAGACGAGTCGTATGACCAAGAGAACGAAGCAGAAATGCGTGAACTCGGCGAGCAACAGCTCGAACGGATTCTCGCAGATCGCCTCAAATAAAAAAATCGCCCGCGGGCGATTTTTTTATTTGTGCTTGTTTTTGTTTTGTTTTTTCTTACGAAGCGCGTAAATCGCACCCGCAAGTCCTCCGGCGACAGCAATCCCGGCCATGACCGGCACGAGCACTTTTTTCGTCGGAATCATCTCTTTCACCCGTTCATACGGTGTCGGCACCGACAGCTCGAGTTGAACCGCCGACTCGCCGTGACCGTGCGCACGCGCCTGACGAGCCGCATCGGTAATGACGACACGTCCCGTCGTATAACGACGAACACCGTGTTCATCGGTGTACGGGCGACGGACACGTTTGACGCCACGCACGGTGCGCCCACGAGCCGCATCGGGTCGGACTATCCGTTCACTCGTCCACGAGCGACCCCCTGTCGCGCTATAAGCAGGGCGCATCTTGCGCCGATTGATCCATGTGTACGAATCATTCATGTCTATTCCCTCCAATATACTGAAGTACCTTTTCTTATTATACCCATACAACATCTGGGGGAAACATGAGTTGTCGTGAACGTTCGTTCACAAAAACAGAGGATGGCCCGGTTCGGACCACCCTCTGTTTGCCACATTACTCCGTGAACGGCTTATCTCGATGGCGACGTTTCGCCAAAATCAAGTAGTAAGCTGGAACGAGCACGAGCGTCAATACGGTCGAGAAGAGAATTCCTGACACGATTCCGATAGCAAGCGGTCGGAACAGTGGGTCTTCTCCAAGCGCGACCGGCAAGAGTGCCACGACAGCGGTCAACGCCGTCAACAGAATCGGACGAATCCGGGCGCGTCCCGCCTCATAGACGGCGGTCGTGACGGCCATGCCGTCGCGAATTCCTTGCTCGATGAACTCGAACAAGACGACTGCGTTCCGAACGACGATTCCGGCTAGTGAGACGATCCCCATCGAAGCCATGAAACTAAATGGTGTCTGGGTGACGAACAGTCCGACCACAGCACCGGCAATCGCCAAGTAAATCGTGAACAAGACGAGGATCGGAAGTGACAGTGAATTGAACTGGAACGCGATGATCAAGAAAATCAAGAACAAGACGACGACGAACAACGTAGCAAGTTCAAGGAAGAACTCGTTTTGTGTGTCGCTCGCGCCGGATTGGTCGAACGCGATTCCTTCATCGGTCAATGACGCCTCGGCGTCAGCAAGCACGCGGTCGACGTCTTGTTTGAACGCCTCTTCGTCCATGCCTTCACTCGCATAAATTTGGAGCGTCACGATCCGTTCCCCGTTCTCACGCGGAATCTGTTGAATCTGTTCTGTCGTCGTCTCAGTGACGAACGTACTGAGCGGTGCGACCGGAGGACCCGTCTCCGTCTGAACCGGGACGAGGATGTCGTCTAAGGCGAGCGCCTCACGGTTCGCTTCCGCATCGACGACGATTTTCACATCGCGTTGTTCGACTCCGTCATCAAACGTGCCAATCGGGATGCCGTCCGTGACGAGGCGAATCTGGTCACTGATTGATTTCGCGGTCACACCAGCGGCCGCCATGGCGTCACGATCAAGTTCATACGTGAGCGTCTGGAACGGCTCTTTAATGTTGTCGAGCACGAGTGCACCGTCGATTGCTTCGAGGTCCGCTTTCACGGTATCCCGGGCCATGACGAGTTGCTCGATCGTTTCACCGCGCATCGTGAACTCGACTGGTGCCGAAGTCGGCGGCCCTTGTTGCTGCGTATCCAAGAAGATTTCAGCATCCGGGTTGTTTTCCCGGATTTGTGTCGTATATTCGTCAATCAATTGAATCGCGTCAATCGTCTCGTTGTCGACACGAACGACGATTTGACCCGTGTTTTCACCGGTCTGATCGAGCCCTCCCGTGAAGAGGCTCGGTAGGCCGCCACCCGCAAAGACAGATGTCTCGACGACACCATCAATACTTTGGAACTCTTCCTCGATCGCTCGAAGTCTCTGTTCCGTCTCCTCAAGGTCGGTTTGGACCGGCAAGGTGACACTCGTCACGACTTCTGGCCGGTTCGCAGCCGGGAAGAATTCGAACGGCGTCAACAAGATCAAGCCGTACAATGCGGTCGTGATGACGAAACCGACGAGACCGAACGTCCATGGACGCTTCGCGACTTTGGGTAATAACGTATCTGCATAGAAATTACTGAGCCGGTTCAGTGGCCCACCTAACCAACCCGGCTCGCGTTTCGATACTTTCACTTGCTTCCGATTCAACCAGTACTGGGCGATCGGCACGAGCGTCAAACTGATGAGCATCGAAGCGAGCACCGACAAGGCCAAGACGGTCGGCAAGGCACGGATAAAGTTCCCGTTCGCTCCCGAGAGGAGTGTCAATGGCAAGAAGGCGAAGACGACGGCGAGCGTCGATGTGACGATCGAGCCCCACACTTCTTTCGTCCCGCGTACGGCACCGCCCATCGCCGTGTCACCTTTTCGGTAACGGCGCAGGATATTGTCATTGACGACGATGGCGTCATCGACGAGGATCCCGAGCGCAATGATGGCCCCGATGATTGAGATTTGGTTCAAGTCGACTCCGGTGAAACGAAGTGGAATCAACGCGAGCAAGAACGACAATGGAATCGCTAAGCTGACAATCAGCGAGCCTGAGAACGTGAGCCCAATCGTCGTGACGACGATGACCGCAATCATGGCAATGATGAATTCACGAGTGAGGGATGAGAAAATATCATCGACCGCTTTGGCCTGCTCGTAATATGGAACAAGTTCGACACCATTCACGTCCCCGACTTCATCCGCAACGACTTCGTCGACGCGTTCTTGAAGAGTCGGAATATCTTGACCCGATTCAATCGTGACCGTCAAGGAAACGGCAGGTTGTCCGTCGAGTGAAACGAGGTCCGTGACCGCTTTCTCCGTCTCTTCGACCGTGCCGACGTCTTCAAGCAGGACAGGCGTCCCATCCACTGAGCCGACGACGACTTGGCCCATGTCATTGACGTTCGTCAAACTATCGATCGCCAATTGGTAAATCCCATCTTCAGTCGACTGGCGACCGAGCGGGGTCGTCTTATATTCTTCATTGATCGCCGTCAAGACGTCCGGAAAAGCAAGTTGACGCTCCCCGAGTTCCGCCGAGTCGAGCGAGACGACGAATTCCGTTTCCGGTAGTCCTTTGATCGTCACACCGGTAACCCCATCTGTCCGCAACAGACGTTCCTCCAACCGCTCGATATCTTCACGCACTGTCTGGAGTGTTTGGCGATCATCTGCCGTCAACAAGTAAGAAGCGACCGGCAACTGCCCGATCGAGTCATTGACGGTCGGGGCCAGCGCATTTTCTGGCAAGCGAGGCGCAGCGTCTGAGATCGCTTGGCGTACATTCGACTGCAGCTCACTTCGATCGAAGCCGTCTTCATACTCGACGGTGATATTCGAGAACTCGGATGCGGATAATGATGACACATTCTCGATACCATCGAGTCCTCTCAATTCAGTCTCCAAAATATTCGTAACGTTCCGTTCGACCGTCTCTGCGGTCGCGCCCGGATATGGCGTTTGAATCAAGATGATATTGACACTCGTCTCTGGAATTTCACGCTTCGGAAGTTGGAAGAACGTGAGCACTCCAACGACGACTGCGACGAGCAAAAACACGATGACCAGTTTTCCTCGTTCAATCATTTTTTGAAAAAACATGTTGACCCCTCACTTTCAGATAATGTGCAAATACACATATGAACTATTCTTCTTTATCATAGAGGGGTTCACCATTCATTTCAATCTTTAAACACAGTTGAATGTGCTTCAGTGAAAGCGTTTTTGAAACGAATACGATAACTCGATGGACCGTTGCTTTTGCTTATAGACGGTATGATTCGAGACCGGGACCTCGACCGACTCACCCGAATGAAAGATAATCCGACTTCCTTTACCACTCTTCTTAGCATCGAGGACTTGAGAAAAATTGATCCAGGCACAGTCCGGACTCTCTTTTGCAATCGTCGGGAAAAAGATTGCATCTGCATGCCAATCCATGATGACCGGCGTCTTCCGGTGCGGGCCGAGTACGTTACGGGCCGCCTCGATCCGTCCTTGAATGCTTGAACCGTAATACAGACAGGCCGATTCGAGTAAATACAGGGGCGATCCCTTCATTCGCGATACACCGTCGGATTGATAGACGAGCGTCTCCGCCTCCCCATACTCATTGAAAACTGGAATCAAAGCTCTTGTTTCATTCGTCAACTGAGTCATCTGATTTGCCTCCATCATGGATATAGTGACTTACATGTCATTCATACCAAGAAATGAAGACTTAAACAAATCGCGTTCATATATTTCCCACTAAAAAAACCAACCGATTATCGGCTGATTTTTTAATTTCAGTGATCTAATTTCTTATTCTGTAACGATTTCGATTGGGGAAATTGAAAATGTACACGTACTCCGTCTTTTGTATTTCCCAAGGCGACCGTCCCCTCATGAAGTGTCACGATTCGTTGAACGATGAACAGGCCAAGACCGAACTTCCCTTGTTTCCCTCGCGAAAACTGATGGAACAAGTCGAGGTTCGCGTCGACCGGGGGACCGTCATTCTCAATGGTGATGTCGACACCCGCCTCGGAGCGTGTCAGTTCGATTCGAATCGTCGACTCGGCATAGCGCAAGGCATTATCGAGCACGTTCTCGAAGGCGACACGGATTTGTTCTCCGTCCCCGAGCATCTCGCCGGCATGTCCTGTCACCGACCAGTCCAAGTTGCCTCGCAGTTTGAATCGGCTGACGAGCAGTTCCATCAACTTATCGAGATTAATCGGTTCAAGCCGCATCTCTTGGCCTTTGAAGTATTCGAGCTTCGTGACATATAACAAATCGACGACTTTCTTCTCGAGTCGGGACGCCTCTTCGTCGATGACTTCGGCCGACCCTTTCAAATCCCCGGTCGGATAAATCCCGTCCCCGATGGATTGGGCGTAGCCGCGGATGACCATGATCGGTGTCTTCAAGTCGTGCGAGATGTTTTGGAGCAGCGCCTGTTGGGCCACGTCTTGCTCTTGCAACTCTTGCCGCATCGCGTCAATCGAGCGGGCCAACTGCCCGAGCTCATCTTGACGAGCGAGCGGGAGCACCGTCTCCCATTGTCGGTTCGAGATTTTCTCGACCGCCCGCTCCATCTCGACGATCGGTTTCGTCAACTCTCGCGACATCCATAAAGCCGGGATTAACGACAACAGGCTGATGACGCCGATTAAAATCGAGATGCGCCAGTAGAGCGTCGAGACAAGTTCACGCCGGTAAGCGTCCCAGGCGTAGGAAGCTTGGTAAATCAGAGCCCCATCGTACTCGTTCTGCCGGATGATATAGTAGACGTCCTCTCCATCAATCGTCGTCTGGTATTTGGCGACCTCGCTCGTCTGTGTGAGCGCCTCTTGATACATCCGGTTCGTCAATTCAAGCGGGGCCGAACCATAAATGATGCGTCCATTCGGCAAAAAGATGAGCTGGTTGACCGAACGGGACTCTTGTTGGCGACGGTCATATTCAATCGGATTTTGCGGGATGTTTTCTAGCTCATTCGTATTCCCCAGGTAATAATCGACATCTTGTAACGTCTCATACACTTGTTCATCGATGAACTGCGTGATCGAGGAACGAATCGTCAACAAAATCATCAAGGCGAGCGTCACGATGATCAGAAGGATCAATACCCAAATCTTCCACATGAGCCGTTTCGGCTGGAGACGATCGAGCTTCATGGCTTAACGAGTCGGTAACCGACGCCATAGAGCGTTTCGAGCTCAAGGCGATGCAGTTTCTTCCGGAGACGGCGTACCAAGTCATCGACGACGCGGTCCGAGCCGAAATAGTCATGGCCCCATACCCCTTCTAAAATCTGTTCGCGTGATAAGGCCGACCCCGGATGTTCGAGGAAGAGCAGCAACAAGTCGAACTCTTTTGATGTCAAATCGATTTCATCTTGTTCATGCTTGATGAGACGTTTTTCAGGATAAATCGTATATTCTCCATATTCGATATGCTCATTCGATTTCGAACCGTAGACACGGTCGATCAATTTTTTGACGCGGATGACCAGTTCCCGTGGCAAGAACGGTTTCGCGATGTAATCGTCTGATCCCATCTCGAGTCCGATAATTTTATCGATATCCTCATCTCGCGCCGAAATGAAAATCGTCGGCGTGAACGCGTTTTTCGCTTTGATTTGTTTCAGTAATTGGAACCCATCGAGGTCCGGGAGCATGATATCGAGCACCCATAAGTCTGGTTCGTCTTTAATTGCGGCCTGGGCCGAGGTCCCGTCGGTGAACGAACGGACCTGATACCCTTCTTGCTCTAAATACGTGACGAGCATCTTATTTAAATTGATTTCATCATCGACTAAATAGATTGTGTACATTCCAGTCACCTCTGCAACGTTTTTTGTTTATCATATCAAACAATTGTGGATGAATGATGGGAATGCAGCCGTTTCCTCCGCGCTCAATGTGTTCACGACACGCAAACAAGCCCACAAAAAAAGAAGGGTTCCCCCTTCCTCACCGCGTCGGCCGAGTGCGCATCTGTTGTGCGAGGAATACCGTGCCGCCACTAAGGAGGGCCAGTACACCGCTGATCATCATGAGTTCCATCATGTTCCACCTTCCTACTGATAGCGATTCTCATTATCACCTATAATATAGCATACTTTTCTTAGCATGAACATGACAAAAAAAAACTCCCGCCATGGTAGGCGGGAGCTCTCGATTATGCGTTGACGTCGTAACCCTGTTCTTCGATGGCTTCGATCATCGTTTTCACTGAAATTTTATCGTTGTGGATGACATCGACCCGATGGTCCTGTAACGAGACGATCGCTGACTCGACGCCTTCAAGTTCTGTCAAGGCGCCTTCGACCGCCGCCTTGCAGTGATTACATGTCATACCTTCTACTTTTAATGTCGTTTCATTCATTTTGATGTTCCTCCTTGTGTTTTCAATCGTAACGCGTTCAAGACGACCGAGACCGAACTGAACGCCATGGCCGCCCCGGCAATCCATGGGGCGAGCAAACCGGCCGCTGCGACCGGGATACCGAGACTGTTATAGGCAAGCGCCCAGAACAAATTTTGACGAATGTTACGCATCGTCAACGCACTCATCTCGATGGCACGGTTCACCCCATCGATATCTTGCCCCATCACGGTGACATCGGCCGCCTCAAGGGCGATATCCGTCCCGCTTCCGAAGGCGATGCCGACGTCAGCGACAGCAAGTGCCGGCGCGTCATTCATCCCGTCCCCGACCATGGCCACACGGCCCTGGCGTTTCAGCGCCTCGACATGATCCGCCTTCTCGACGGGCAATACCTCGGCGATGACGTTCGTTTCCGGAATCCCGAGTTGACGGGCGACGTCGAATGCGACTTCTTTCCGATCACCGGTCAAGACGTAGACTTGTCTCGTCTTGGCAAGTTGTTGGACGACGGCACGGCTTTGGTCTTTCAACCGATCTTGCAGACCAAACGCCGCAACGACCCCAGACTCGTCGGCCACATAGACCGGCGTCATCGCCTGCATGTCCCACTCCGGTAATGCAAATCCGGCTTCTTGCATCATACGGACCGAGCCGATAAGAAGAGGTTTCCCATCTACGACCGCTTTCAATCCTCGACCGGCCAACTCTTCAACGCGTTCGACCTGACCGTCCCCTTCGCCCCGACCGATTGCCTCGGCGAGCGGGTGCGTCGACTGACGTTCGGCCATGACGGCTTGTTTCAAGAACGACGTCTCTCCGAACGTCGCCACGACTTCCGGCGTACCTTTCGTGAGCGTCCCCGTCTTATCGAAGACGACGATATCGACCCCATTCAACGATTCGAGCTGACCGCCACCTTTGAACAAGACACCACGTTCGGCGGCACGGCCCGTCCCGACCATGATCGATGTCGGTGTCGCGAGACCGAGCGCACACGGACAAGCGATAACGAGAACGGCGATCGAGGCCCGGATCGCCATGTCCAAATCATTGAAGCCAAGCGTCCAGACGGCGAACGTCAAGGCGCTGATGGCGACGACGATTGGAACGAACACACCGGAAATCCGGTCCGCTTGCCGTTGGATCGGGGCTTTGTCCGTCTGCGCCTGTTCAACAACACGAACAATTTGAGCGAGCATCGTCTCGCTGCCAACACGTTCGGCGACCATCAAGACCCGGTGCGAGCGGTTAATCGTTCCGCCGACAACATCGGCGCCGACACTTTTCTCAGATGGGATTGATTCCCCGGTCAACATCGACTCATCGATGACCGTCTCACCTTCGACGATTTTTCCATCGACCGGCACTTTTTCGCCAGGGCGGACGACGATGACGTCACCGGCTTTGACCAAGTCGATCGCGACTGGCCGTTCCACACCGTCAACAAGTAAAATCGCTTCTTTCGCCTGTAACGATAAAAGTGACTTGAGCGCGTCCGTCGTTTTTTCTTTCGCTCGGGCCTCTAACCATTTCCCGAGCAATACGAGCGTAATCAAAACGGCACTCGTCTCAAAATAGAGCGACGGATGCATCGGATGCACGAGCATCTCGAAGACGGAATAAAAGTAAGCCGCCGATGTCCCTGTCGCCACGAGCACATCCATGTTGGCCGCGCCGCTCTTCAGGCTCTTATACGCCCCTTTATAAAACTGGGCCCCGATCCAGAACTGGACCGGTGTGGCGAGCGCGAATTGCCACCACGGATTCATGAGCCAATCGGCATGGAACGTCACACCCGGGATGTGCGTAATCATGACGAGCAGAAGCGGTGCTGACAATAGCGCCGAGATGAGCACTTTTCGTTCGAGCGGGCGGAGGTCGTGTTTCGGGGTCAATTCCGCTTTCCGTTCTGCGCCGTAACCGATCTTCTCGATTCGGGCGATCAACTCTTCTTCAGTGATACCTTCCTCGACGCGAATCGTCGCCGTTTCAAGCGGCAAGTTAACGGTCGCTTCGACGCCGTCCATTTTATTCAACACTTTTTCGATTCGGGCCGAACATGCGGCGCATGTCATCCCTTGAATCGACAGTTCGACGGTTTTCATCGGTCCACCTCCTTACTTTTTGATGCGGCTGACGATTGTCATCAATTCGTCAATGTATGGGTCCATGTCTTCCGTTTCGCTGGCATGGACTAGACATTTGCGCATGTGACGTTCGAGCAGTTGCATCTCAACTTGTTTGAGCGCAGCTTGAATGGCTGACGTCTGAGTCAAAATATCGACACAATAACGGTCGCTCTCGACCATCTTTTGAATCCCTCGTACTTGTCCTTCAATCCGGCGCAGCCGTTTGCTGAGCGCTTCACGCTCCGCGTCTTCGCGCGGAACGATCGGTTCGTCATGCATGAATTCTTCCATGGTTACCACCTCACCTTCAATATACCCCTACCCCGTAACGGTGTCAAATCATTTAATCAAAAAAAGAGCGACTGATTTGTCGCTCTTGCCCTAATCAATTGCGTTGGAACGCCTCGCTCTTCAAGACGGTCCGTAAAATTTTCCCGGTCGTGTTCCGAGGCAGTTCATCAATGATTTCAATCTGTGTCGGCTGTTTATACTTCGCCAGTTTCGTCGCCGCGAACGCTCGGATCTCGTCGAGCGTCACCTGCTCGTCACGAGTGACGATGAACGCTTTGACCGCTTCCCCTTGTTCTGCGTCTGGCACCCCGATGACGGCCGCCTCGACGATCCCCGGATGCTGATACAACACTTCTTCGACTTCGCGCGGATAGACGTTATAGCCACCGACGATGACCATATCCTTCTTCCGATCGACGATATAAAAGTAACCGTCCTTGTCACGTTTCGCCAAGTCGCCTGTATAGAGCCACCCGTCGCGAAGTGTCATCGATGTCTCTTCTTGGAGTTTGTAATACCCTTTCATCACGTTCGGCCCACGGACGATCAGTTCACCGACCTCGTCGATCCCGACCTCTTCCCCGAGCTCGTCGACGACTTTGTTCTCGACGTGGACGATCGACGGACCAATCGAACCTGCCTTCCGCTCCCCGTGGAGCGGGTTGAAACAGGTGACCGGTGACGCTTCCGAGAGGCCATACCCTTCAAGGATCTTACACTCGAACTTTTGCTCGAACGATTCGAGCAACTGTACCGGCAGACTCGCTCCACCGGAGACGAAGACGCGGACGTGCTTGAGTGCCGAGGCGTAGACCGGGACTTTCATCGCCGTCTGTAACAAGAAGTTGTACATCGTCGGCACCCCGGCGAAAATGCTGACGCAATGTCTCGGGATGAGGTCGAACACGTCCTGCGGCGAGAATTTCGGCAAGATGACAATCGTCGCCCCGCGAAGGAGCGGTGCGTTGACGATGACCGTCAAACAGAAGACGTGGAACATCGGCAGCGCCGCGAGCGCTTTATCTTCCGGCGTGATCTCCAAATATTCGCCGATCGAATGGGCGTTCGAGAACAAGTTGAGATGCGTCAACAACGCTCCCTTCGGTTTGCCGGTCGTCCCGCTCGTATAGAGGATGACGGCGACGTCTTCCTCATCGACCGTGACGAGTTCCCCTTTCGTCGTCGCGAACGCCTCCTCGAACGGCAAGAACTCGATGTCGCCGTCCCGTTTCAACGCCGGTACGTCCGCGTACGGGACCGAGATGACGAGGCGGAGTTGCGGTAACTTCGTGAGCGCGGCTTCTGCTTGCGCGACGAGCGGTGACAAGGCGACGATTGCCTTCACATCCCCATCGACTAAAATATAGGCCATCTCATCTGGCGTGTATGTAGGGTTGATCGGAATGACGACCCCACCTCGTGCGAGCACCGCAAAATAGGAAATCAAGAATGCCGGGCTATTGCCGAGGACGAGTGCGACGTGGTCGCCTTGTCCGATCCCTTTTTGCTCAAGTGTCGCCGCCATCGCCTCGACCTGGCCGAAAAACTGTCCGTAGCTGACCGTGTCTTCCCCAAACACGTAGGCCGCCTTATTCGGATGCGCGGCCACAACGCCCTGTAGTGCCGTGACTAAGTTTGCCATGGTAATCCCCCTTTGAAAATGAATGACTATTCACTTTTGACCCGTAAAAAAGAGCACGGTATCCGCGCTCTTTTTCAGTTATCTTCATTGTACATGAAACGGCTCAATAAGAAAACGCTTTCAAGTCCATCGTCTTCAAATGATACAAACCGGTCCGGCTCTGTACGTGGACGAGCGCCTGCAGTGTCTCGTCATCCATGAGCAAATCGTCCATCAATTTGTGGAGCGCCGACTTCTTCGCTTCGGTCGTTGCCGTGATGAAAAAGATCGCCTCGGCCCGAATGGTTTCAGCAGCAATCGTCTGCATCGCAAACGGGTGATTAAGATGTAACAACGTGATTCCATCTTGTTTCGAAACGTGGAGCGGTACATCGACGACAGCGACCGGTACGGCGACATCTGTCACGCCAGACGGGATCGTCCGCTCTTGTTCGATGACGACGCGCGCGAATGACTCATCGACAATCCCTCTTCCTTCTAACTCAAGACCGATCGCGCGGACAGCGAGGTCAAACGTCGGTTGCTCCGTCACCCACATCCAATTCGCGTCCATCCACTCTGTGATAAATCGGTACATATTGTTTCCTCCTATTGGTTGAACCCAATTTACGAAAGCGCTTGCATTGATTATGATACGCCTCGTCGAAACGACGCGCAACGGTCCACACAAGATGTCACGAAAACGCCAAAAAGAAGGGACCCTGTTCAGAGCCCCTTCTTCCCTCAAACCCGCTTCAGCTAATGAGATCGACGAGTTCTTCGAGCTCGACGTTGCCAAAGTAATGTTTGACGTCAAGCTGTGACAATTGTTCCCGAATCGCGCCGCGTTCGAATCGCGTCCCGACGAGTACTTGTTCGACATCATGGATATCACCGACGCCGAAGAAGTCGCCGTAGATTTTTGCTTCCGTGATCGTCCCTTTGTTGACGTTCAAGCGGACATCAATCGTGCCGATCGGGAAACGACGTTTCGACTCGACATCAAACTTCGGCGATTTCCCAAAGTTCCAATCCCAGTTCGCGTAGCGTTCTTTCGAGATGTCCTGAACGATCTCCCAGTCCTCATCGCGAAGCACGTAACGCTCGGGTTCTTGTCCGTCATAGATTGAGTGAAGGAGTGCCTCGACGAAGTGCTCCATCGCCATCTCTTCTTCTAAAAACTCGGTGATGTTGGCGACACGGCTCCGGACCGACTTGATTCCTTTCGAGCGCATCTTCTCTTCTGAGACGTTGAGCGAGTTGACGACTTCCTCGATGTTCGAGTTGAACATGAGCGTCCCGTGGCTGAACATGCGGCCGCGCGTCGTGAACTGGGCGTTACCGCTGATTTTGCGTTCGCCGACTTGGATATCGTTACGTCCCGTCAACTCCGCCTCGACGCCGAGCTGTTTCAAGGCATCCACGATCGGTTGCGTGAACTTCTTATAGTTATTGAACGAGTTGCCGTCATCTTTTGTGATGAAGCTGAAGTTCAAGTTCCCTTCGTCGTGATAGACGGCCCCGCCGCCCGAGAGGCGACGGACGACGTCGATCCCGTTCTCTTCGATATACTTCAAGTTGACTTCTTCTGACGTGTTTTGGTTCTTACCGATGATGATCGACGGGCCGTTAATATAGAACAAGAAATAGTCCTCATGCTCGACGTTCAAATGTTTGAGGATGTACTCCTCGACCGCCAAGTTGAGTTTTGGGTCCCGGATGTCCGGGTTGAAAATAAATTTCACAGTAAGTTCCTCCTAAGGATGTTCGTTAGTTGTATTATACGAGACGTCGGCCCGGCGCTACAACTCGTTTACTTCCATTCTCCTGTCATGACGCGTTTCAATGCGTTCGCGACACCATATTCGTCGTGACGCTCGGTGACGTGATGGCTGATGGCGATCAAGTCTTCGTGACTATTGCCCATCGCGATGGCTTTGCCGGCGACCTCAAACATCGGAATGTCGTTCAAGTTGTCGCCGATGACGACGACTTCTGACAAATCGACACCGAAATGCTCGGCCAGTTTTTTGATGCCGTGCCCTTTGTCGGCCCCGTTCGCCATGACCTCGATGTTATCGTTGCCTGAAGACGTGACGTAAACGCCTTCGACGCGCTCATCGATTTCCGTCCAAAGTGACGACATTTTCTCAAAGTGGCTCGAGAAAGCGATGAATTTATAGACGCGTCCGGCCTCATTCTTGATGAAGTCCTCGATGTCTTCGACGAGACGAACGTCCTCGTTAACGTAATATCGTTTGCGGAAAAACTCATACATCTCGAGCGACCGATCGTCCCCGTTCTGTTTCAAGTTCTCCATCGTCGCATCGATCAAGTCGAGTCGACTCGCGACGAGTCCCGCCTCTGAGTACATCTCATAGAAGACGTCCGAGTATTTATGGTCTTGATGCAACACCGATACGACCTCGAGCGCTTCTTCCATCGTCAAATCGATTTCATGTAGCACGTCGCCGGTTTCCGTCAACACTCGTCCGCCGTTTGAAGAGACAATCGGGCACGTGAGGCCGACCTCATCGAGGATTTCTTTCGCATTGAAGTAATTGCGTCCCGTCGCAATCGCAAAGCGAATCCCTTGCGCTTCTGCCGCACGGACGATTTCTGCCGTCTCGGGTGCGATTTTCGTGTGGTTGTGCAGGATCGTGCCGTCCATATCAGATACGAACAATTTATACGTTGTCATCAACATCCACTCCTCTTTTTCTGTTTCGCTTATAACTATAACAAAAAGAGAGGCCATCGGAATAATCCGACACCTCCCTTCATAAATCTTTAATCTTCTTCCGAGAGCGCCTTGATCTGTTCATGGACGCTCTTGATGCAGTCCGGCATGCCAATCCCGTCGTAGGCGATGCCCGCGAGCAGGATGCCCGGATAGACGCGGCCCATCTCGGCGCGTAGCGCGCGGACCCGGTCGGAATGGAAGACGGCGTATGGCGGCAGCCCGTCCCGGAGCCGGCTGACGACCGTCTCGAGCGGGGCTGCTTTAATCGTCATCAAGCCGCCAAGGTCCCGAAGTGCGGTCGTCACAATCTCGTCATCAGACGCATCGACGATGTCATCGGCGCCCGGTCGTCCGAGAAAGACGCGCAGGACGTGATACCCTTCCGGCACGGCGTGCGGCCATTTTTGGTCGATGAACGTGCACGCGGTGATCGTCACGTCCGCCTCTTGGCTCGTGACGAAACCTGTCCCGACGAACGGCAGCTCGATATCGTCTTGTTTAAACACGAGCGAGCACGTCGCCGTCGCGTGCGGCTTCATGTCCGCGAGAAAATCGCTGTCGACTTTCGGCAAGAACTGGCGGATGAGCCGGGGCGGGACCGTCAAGATGAGGTGATCGGACTCGATATCCCCACGGTTCGTCAATAGTCGATAGCCGCCCTCAATCTCCTCGACTTGTTCGACCGAACAGTTCAAGACGATTTCAGTGCGCTCTAGCCGTTCGGCTAGACGGTCGGTGAGCGACTTCAACCCTCGTTTGAGTGAAGCGAACTGTCCGACTTTCTTCGCCCCGACTTCAGCGACCCGCTGCTCGGGACGAAGGTGACGCATTCCCTCATACAAGTTGCCGTATTTCTTCTCGCCTTCGATAAATTGCGGGAACGTCGACAACGCACTCATCTGATCGATATCTCCCGCATAAATCCCGGAAAGAAGCGGCTCGATCAACCGGTCGACGATCGGGTCCCCGACGCGCTCGCGTAAATAAAGCCCGAGCGAGACGTCCGTCTTCGGCGCTTCGACGTCCGGGGGCGACAACAGCATCTTCCGAAGCGTGGCGTGTTCTTCCTCGGACAAGAGTGTCGTATCCTTGAACGCATCGACGTCGAGCGGAATGCCCATGACCGTCTGCTTCGGAATCGGATGTAATCCGTCATGATGGAGCACGTACGCTTGGCCGACGCCGTTCCGGACGATCTCATCGCCGAGCCCGACCTCATGAATCAAGTCGGTCATCGCCGTTTTCCGGAACACATACGAATCCGGCCCTCGTTCGACCGCAAATTCCCCGGTCTCGAACGTATCGATTTTTCCACCTAAACGGCCGCTCGCTTCGACGAGCTTGATGGTGACGTCTTCCGGCAAATAACGCTCGGCATAAAAAGCGGCGGTGAGACCTGTGATCCCACCACCGACAATCGTTACATTACGCATGATGTACAATCACGCTTTCCATTCGATCGGCGATGGCTTCAATGAAGCTACGCTCCGCGTTTGGCATGTTTGGACGTGCATAGTGGACGCCTAGGCGGTCACAAACGACTTTACATTCCACGTCGTTATCGAAGAGCACCTCGAGATGATCCGCGACGAATCCGACCGGCGTATAGACGAACGCCTCATAACCATGCTTTTCATAAAGTTCAGCCGTCAAATCTTGGACGTCCGGTCCGATCCACGGGTCAGGCGTGTTGCCCTCTGACTGCCAACCGACCTCATAGTTCGGTACGCCCGCCGCTTGGGCGATTTTATCCGCCGTCTCTTTCAATTGATCCGGATACGGGTCGCCGCCTGCCAAAATCTTCTCTGGGAGACTGTGTGCCGAGACGATCAAGCATGCCTTCTCGGCCGGCACCGGCAAGTTCGCAAACGTCGCCTTGATTGCTTCCGCCCACCATTTGATGAATTTCGGCTCATCGTACCACGATTCGACCGAACGGATCTCGATGCCGTATTTCGCGGCTTCTTCATGCGCCCGCCCGTTGTACGACTTGACGCTGTATGACGAGTAGTGCGGAGCCAATACGACCGACACCGCTTCTTTGATGCCGTCGTTTGCCATTTGCGCGACCGCATCTTCTACGAACGGTTCGATGTGCTTGAGCCCGATGTAGAGCTTGAAGTCGATCTCACCGGCGTGACGCTCGTTCAAGATGTCACGGAGCGTCTCCGCTTGGTCGATGGTAATCTTCGCGAGCGGTGACACGCCACCGATGGCCTCATAGCGCTCCGTCAAGTCTTGGAGTGCTTCCGGTGATGGTTTACGGCCATAGCGGATGTGTGTGTAGTAACGCTCGATATCTTCAGGTTTGTATGGTGTCCCATAAGCCATTACGAGTAATCCGACGGTTTTCATAATGATTTGCCTCCCATTTTTTCACGTGAGTAGTCATGGATAAATGCTGTCAATTTGACGAGCACGGACGGATCGACTTCCGGGAACACCCCATGTCCCAAGTTGAAGACGTATCCAGGTTGCTTCATCCCCTCGTCGAGGATTTCTTTCACTTTCGCTTCGATGACCGGCCACGGGGCCAGCAAGAATGACGGGTCAAGGTTGCCTTGGACCGCTTTCGTGATGCCGCGGTCGCGCGCCTCTTGAATCGATAGGCGCCAGTCGAGTCCGACGACGTCGAGCGGCTGGTCTTGCCACTCTTCGACGAGATGGCTCGCTCCGACACCGTGCATGATGAGCGGGATGTCGAGCTTGCGCAACTCGGTGAAGATCCGTTCAGTCGTCGGTTTGATATAACGGACATAATCCTTACGGCTGAGCGTCCCGACCCATGAGTCGAACAATTGGAACGCCTGGATCCCGGCTTCTGCCTGCGCCGTCGCATATGTGATGACCATGTCGCCCAGTTTCTCCATGAGCGCGTTCCACACGTCCGGCTCGGCGTACATGAGTGCTTTCGTTCGGTGGTAGCTCTTCGAAGGACCACCTTCAATCATGTAGCTCGCAAGCGTGAACGGTGCGCCTGAGAATCCGATGAGCGGAACTTCCAAACGTTCCCGAAGCAAACGGATCGTCTCGAACACGTACGAGATGTCGTCCGTGTTGAGCGGTTTTAAGCGTTCCACGTCTTCCATCGTCCGGTACGGGTTATCAATGACCGGACCGATGCCGCTCTTGATTTCTACATCCACGCCCATCGACGGGAGTGGCGTCATAATATCTTTATACAGAATGGCCGCGTCGACTCCTAGTTGTTTTACCGGGAGCTCTGTCACGTAGGCACACAATTCGGCATCATGCGTGATTTCGAATAATGTCCTCGTTTTTTTGATCTCACGATATTCTGGTTGGTAGCGTCCGGCTTGGCGCATGTACCAGACGGGCACATAGTCTGTCGCCTCTCCTCTAAACGCCTTCAAAATAGTATCGTTCATACGTCGCGTCATTCCCCTCTATAATTCTCCTACACTCTTCTTCTATAGGTATGTGAACTCAAAAACATTATACAGAAATTAATTAGAATAATGCTAATGTGAAGCATTTTCATTGTGTTTTCTTTGTGTCATTTCTTTGGCGGATACGTGCGGAAGGCTGAATTGAGCTGACCTCGAATCAAATCGTCACGCTGTTTCGACGACAGACGCTTCTCGCGCTCTTTGATGTCTTGAATTCGCCAGCCATCCTCAAGTTTCGACGCTACATCGACCAATCGCTCGACGTCATGGAAGGAATATTTACGTGACCCACCTTTTGTCCGATCCGGAAAGACGAGCCCTTTCGCTTCATAATAACGGACTTGTCGCTCCGAAAGTCCTGTCAGCTCAGTGATGACGCCCATCCCGATTACTTTCTTCGACTTATAGTCCATCGCTCGTCCTCCTCCTTCATAAAAAACTATGTCAGATAATCTGACAAATTGCAATCCAAGTCGAATTTTTCGTCTTACACTGAAAACAACTTTTGAATCATCAATCGCAAAAAGGAGGAATCGCAACATGGAAGACATTTTATATTATATGGACACGCTGTTCGTACTCATCGCTGCACTGCTCGTCTTAACGATGCAACTTGGTTTTGGCTTGCTCGAGACGGGGACGCTCCGGGCTAAAAACGCCGGGCACGTCGCAGTCAAACAAATCATCAGCCTCTCTGTGGCGGCACTCGCCTTTTGGGCCGTCGGCTTCGGCCTCTCCTTCGGGGACGGGACCCGCTGGTTCGGGACGGAAGGATTCTTCATGAACGGATCGTTCACGAGCCTTGATTGGGCCAACGTCTCGATCGACATCAAATTCTTGTTCCAGTTGTCGTTCGTCGCTGTCGCACTCGCCATCGCCTGGGGCGGTTTTGCGGAGCGGGCCAAACTTTCCGCGTACGTCTTGTTCGGTATCTTCTTCGTCGCCATCCTCTATCCGATCGTCGCCCGCTCCGTATGGGCCGGTGGACTCCTCGGATCGATGGGGATGCAAGACTTCGCCGGTTCGGCCGTCGTCCACCTTCAAGGCGGAATGGCCGCCCTCATGGCCACGATCATCTTGAAACCACGTCGTAAAACCGAATCACTCGCCGGTCACAACCACGTCTTGACGGTCGTCGGTGGACTCGTGCTCTGGCTCTGCTGGTTCGGATTCAATGCCGGGTCGACGATGTCGGTCGCAGATGGATTCTTCGGTTACGTCGCTCTTACGACGATGCTCGCCACGGCTGCCGGTGCCCTCGGCGCCCTCGCCATCGTCATGATGCATAAGAAGACAGCGGACATCCCGACAATCGTCAACGGTGTGCTCGGGGCGCTCGTCGCGATCACTGCTGCCTGTGCCTTCGTCGAACCATGGGCCGCCGTCGTCATCGGTGCCGTCGCTTCAATCGCCACATACGGTACGAGCATCCTCATGGCAAAATATATCGATGACCCGCTCTGTGCTTTCTCGGTACACGGGGTCGCCGGAATCATCGGGACGCTCGCGCTCGGATTCTTCGCCTCGCCTCGCTTGGTCGAGATCACAGGCATCGGTTCGGCCGGCCTCTTCTACGGCGGCGGCTTGGGTCAACTCGGTGTTCAAGCACTCGGCGTCTTGATTGCAATGGTCATCGCTGGTGGCGGTAGCTACGCCTTCTTGAAATTGCTCGACGTCACGATCGGTCTTCGTGTCACGGAAGAACAAGAAGATATCGGCCTCGACATCGCCGAGCACGGTGTATCCGCATACGGTGAAGTCGAGACAGAACCTGAAACTCCGGCACGCCTCCCGAAAATTCTCGGGTCGAGTGTATCGGTCATGTCACCGAAGAAATAACGACAACAGTCAGGGACACCCAAAGCGGGTGTCCCTGTTTCATGTCAGTCGGCTCAAATAGTACCGGACGACCATATATGCGAGCACGAGACCGACGAGCGCGTCCCACGTCGCCCCGAACATGAGCGAAGCCGCGCCAAGGGCGAGCATTTGCGCGAACAACAGCCGTGTCGCCCACCATTTATAGGCGACGAGCCGCTCGGCACGTGTGATCGGCAACCACGACGCCATCGACACCGTGTCGAGTCGTTTAAACAATGGGACGAGTTGCAAGGCAGTCAACCCGACGAAAAGCGGGACGACCAACCCGACGTACCACCCGCCCGAGAGCCACATGACGACGAGCGCGACGGCGGAAAGACGCAACACGAGATCGAGCGAGTCGTTCGAGCGCATGACCCGGAGGCCATAGACGTACCGTGCCGCATCGGCCCGTTTCAAGACCGAGCGCTCGAGCAGGCTGACGATGAGCGATCGTTCCCGCACATCTTCCCGCATCGCCGGGACATCGACGAACCAACTGACGACCCGGTTGAACTGGGCTTTGCTCTTCTCTTCAAGCAAGAGCCAATCGAACAGCGGGATGCGTCGATTTCGTCGCACGTGGAGCAAGATGAATGGGATGAGCGCCGGCACCGGTGTCAACATCGGCACACCAAACAGGATGAGAAAGCCGCTCGCGAGCGCGCTCGGCAAGACGACATATTTGACCCCCTCCAACTTGGCGAGCCGCCCCGCCACCGAGATCAGGACACTCGTCGCGATGATGGTCCCGACTTCGACCGAGGTGAGCGCTTGCGTCCGGACGAGCAACGGCAACACGACGAGCATGATGAGGACGGCACGGACGGCAGCGAAGACGACGTTGAATAGTCGAACGCCGTTCATGAACGTTTGCATCTCACCGAGTCGCGGCAATAAGAAGACTTGGTCCGCTTCTTGAATCAATGTGCGGGGGCGATGCCCGAGCGGCAGAAGCAACCAGAGGAGCGCCACAATCCATTCACTCGGGAATGCCGGGTCCAAGTCCGTCAAGAACTGGTTGTAAACGAACGCTCCGTAAATGAGCGTGAAATAAAGTGTGAACAACAAACCGCCGTTCGCCACGTACCGGCTGTATTTCACGACGTCCTCCACCCAGACGCCAAATCGTTGTTTGAACACGTTCATTGCTTCCGCTCCTCGGCATCAATCGCCTCGACATAAATGTCATCGAGCGTGGCGTCCGGACGAAGACCATATGTCTCGCGCAACTGCGCCGCCGTACCGGTCGCGATGACCGACCCCTGGTGCAAGAAAACGAAGCGGTCGCAGTGACGTTCCGCCGTCTCCAAGATGTGGGTCGACATCAAGATGGCGCAATCTTCCTTATACTCATCAAACAATCTCAATAGTTGACGAATCGCGAGTGGATCGAGTCCGACGAACGGCTCATCGACGATGAGGAGCGGCGTCTTTGTCACGAGTGCACAGAGGATCATCGCTTTTTGCCGCATTCCTTTTGAAAAAACGGACGGAAACCAGTCCAATTGCTTCTCCATCCGCATATCTCGGGACAATCTTTCGGTCCGGATTTTCAGGTCGGCCTCGTCGATGTCATACGCTTTCCCGATTAGCGTCAAATGTTCACGCAACGTCAATGTGTCGTATAAAATAGGGGTCTCGGGTATATAACTTATTTTCTTACGATAGTTATTTTCCGAAGAAGCGAGTGTCTCACTATCGACTTCGACCGATCCCGAAATCGGATCAAGCAATCCTAAAATATGTTTGATCGTCGTCGATTTCCCGGCGCCGTTTAGCCCTATGAGCCCCACGAGCTCACCTTTTTTCACTTCAAACGAAACATCGTGTAACACTTGTTTACCTATATAACCGCCGTTCAACTGGTCGACGTGCAACATGAAAACTCCACCCCTCATTTTCAACTTTTTTTCGTGATATATGTTTTAAAAGCTGTCACATGGGAATAATCTGAACTGTAAGGCATTTTAAAACTTATTCATTACTTCCATTGTTCCATAAAATTGTTAGGAAGAACAATGGACAAAACAGAAAGGAGAATGTTTTTATGGGTTGGATTATCACTTTAATCGTCGGGGGTATTATCGGTTGGTTAGCAGGTCTTATTTTAGGTAAGGATGTACCAGGTGGCGTCATCGGGAACATCATTGCCGGTATCATCGGTGCTTGGCTCGGTGGCCTCATCTTCGGAGACTTCGGTCCTGCAGTTGGCGGCATCGCGATTATTCCAGCACTTCTCGGTGCGATTATCTTGATCTTGATCGTATCGTTCGTTATGAAGTCAATGAACAAAAAGCGCTAATCCAGTGCTAGAAAAACGGGACCCTCGGCGAGGGTCCCGTTTTTTGTCATGTGAGGATGAGATAGAGGGCCTCATCCCGCTCGATGAATCGTTTCTCGCTCTCCAAGCGCAAAAACGTGAAAATCGACTCGAGCAGCGTCCGGTCGTAGCGCCATTCGACACCGAGGTCCGTTTCGACTCGCTCGTTCGGTTCACCTAAAAGCGCAATGAGGTCATCCGGCCGCTTCTGTAAATCGATGTCGATGCGTTCGACGCGCCCGTCAACAAACCGTAACTCCATCCCCACATAGCGCCAAACGTCCCCTCGCTCCATCGGTTCACCAATCTCGTCGAGGACGGTTTGTTCACGTTTGTTCATCAGCCCTTCGATCGTCTCAATCGAGTGACCTGTCTGAGCTTCGACTTCGATTTCAATCAACTCGGCCCGATCAAGATCGAACTGCCCGGCGACGGTCTCAGCTTGTTCCGGCAACAAGGCAAACGCCAAGTCATCGTCTTCTGTCAGCGTCACGACCTCAGTCTCGGTCACCGTCGACCCATCGATGACGGCGACGGCTTTCACGTCATAACGACCCGGCATACGCTCGAGTGCCACCTCACCGCCCCCTTCATCAATTCGACCGACTTGTGCACCGTCCACCCACACGTTCGTCAACGGTACGTCCGATGTCACAACGAGCGTCTTCGGCAACAATTCAATCCGATAGTCCGAGAAACCAAATCGTCCTGCCCCTGTATCGACGAGCCGGAACAAACCATCCGTCTCCATACCTTGCTCCCGGTCGGCGCGGTCCTGCGCTACTTCCGAGATGGCCTCGCCCCGAATCGTCTTCTCTTCATTCAACCAGCCCATGAAGCGGAGCGCCTCGGCTCGCGTCAGCGGTTCTGATTCATACTCGACGTTCTCCTGGAAGAAGCTGACATCCTCGTTCAACAGCGCCTCTTTGAACCGGACATGAATCTTGTCATTGGCGGCTGCCGGTTGATATCCCCAGCGATAGACGGCCCCGGCGATCAGCCCGAGCACGATTGTCGCAAGGAGGACATAATAGATTCGCCTCCACCGTACCGTTTTTTTCGATCGTACATACGCCATCCGTTTACTTCCTCTCTTGATTGCTGTTGTTTCTAGTCTAAGACGATTCATCCTCCCGGACAATCATTCTTCCGCCTGAATTTCCATGTTATGATGAAGTGGAATAGTCATTTACGAATGGAGGAACCCACATGCACACTGAAGCCAACTGTATTTTTTGTAAAATCGTCCAAAACGAGATTCCTTCTTATAAGGTATACGAGGACGACGCCGTCGTCGCGTTCCTCGATATCTCGCAGGTCACGAAAGGCCACACGCTCGTCATCCCAAAACATCACGCCCGAAACATTTATGAACTGTCAGCCGATGTCGCCCGGGACGTCTTCCAAGCCGTGCCTGCTATCGCAAACGCCATCCAGCGCGAGACGGGCGCGATCGGCATGAACATCCTATCGAACGCCGAAGCAATCGCCGGACAAACGGTTTACCATTTCCATATGCATCTGTTGCCACGCTATGGCGAGACAGATGGATTTGACGCAAAATGGGAGACGCACCAAGACGATTACTCCACTGAAGACATGCAAGCCATCGCTGCCGGCATCAAAGCGAAGCTATGAAAAAATGGACCGCCGCTCCTGGAGCGACCGGTCCATTGTCTTATGTGCCCTTATGACGAATTGATCGAATCGAGATGACGTTTCCTCTCTTCCTCGATTTGGGCCCGTTCGACTTGTAATTTAATCGCTTGCTCGTACAACTGTTGCCGCGATTTGACAGATTCCGCTTGTTCGAATTCTTTTCTTAACAAATTTAGACGGGCGTCTATTTCAACGAGTCGCTTTTCAAGCAAAGTTTGTTTACGCGTCTGTTCATTCTGTTCCGACGCTTCATATCCCGCCTCGAGTGCTTCCATTATTGTCTGTGCCCAAGGGTCATCTCCCAGTCGCTTGGCCGCGTTATACAGGTCTAGCATGTCATCAACCCAACGCTTTTGCATGTTCACTGGAGGTCACCTTCCTTTACCCATAGTTTAAAATAAAATGATTTTTCGGTCAAAATTGAATGTTCTGAAAAATTTTATTTAAGATATAGGTTTTTAATCACTCTTTTTTGGTAAAATAATATGAAAAGAATGTATTGTAGCATCAGTGTGCTTGAGGAGGGGAATGTATTGTCGAGTCACAATCGTCGAGAGTGGGTTGCATTTGGCTTCGTCGTAGCGTTTTTAGGGGTTGCGACCGTGAAGAAAATCGCCCGTGGAACGGCAAATGACGCCGCGGCCAATCAACACCGGGCGTCCACAATCACTACGTTGAAAGAACAATTCCAAAAAGTTGCCAAGGACGCGTCGCAAGTAGCCGCGGCCGGTAAATTGCAAGGGAAAGAATTGACGGATCAAGTGAAAGCCGAAGTCGAACGTTATCAACAAGACATTCAGCCTTCAATCGAGCGGATCCAAGGAAACCTAGACGAGCTTTCGAACGTACAGTCAGACATGACCGAAGCGAAAGCGGAAAAGACCAACTGACCGGTCTGTTGTCATCGCCCGTCGTTTTAGTCACATTGTATCCGGAAAGGATGGATCGACATGGAACATGAAAAAGAATTCACTGGCCCTGAGGCCATGCTCTATAGTCATAAAATCATTCAACTTAGTAAGGCATTGTGGAAGACGGTCGAGAAAGACTGGCAGAATTGGATCAAGCCGTTCGATTTGAACATTAACGAACACCATATTTTATGGATCGCTCACGCCCTCGGCGGCGCCTCGATCTCAGAGATCGCCAAATATGGGGTCATGCACGTATCGACGGCGTTCAACTTCTCGAAGAAACTCGAAGACCGCGGTTTGCTCACGTTCTCGAAAAAGGAGACGGACAAACGAAATACGTACGTCCAATTGACGCCTGAAGGTGAAGCGCTCTTGCTCGAGACGATTCATGCGTTCGATCCGGAAGAGAACGGCGTCTTCCGCGCCTCCCTCCCGCTCCAAGAATTGTACGGGAAATTCCCGGACTTGACGGACATCACAGCGATCGTTCGCCGCTTGTATGGCGACAACTTCATGGACATCTTCGCTGAAACATCGAAGATGATCACAGAAGAAGCCGGACGTCGCCCTGAGGACGACGAGATCAGTAAAGAAGCTTGACCTGCCGATACAGCGGTTCCGTGACGTCTAGCGCCATTCCTTGGCGCACGCACGCCTCGAGAATCGTCTCGGCCTCTAAATGAGGATGAAGCATGCCGACGAAATGAACGAGCAAAGGCTCTACGGACGACAGACCGTAGCGCGCTTGCTCGTTTTGTCGTTCTCGGATATCATCAAGCAGCGCGAAAAACGCGACGACTTCTTGCCGTGTCAGATTCGCCTTGAGCACCTCATGTTCAAAGGGCCGCTCCGACCAATCGACCGCCCCGAGCAACAGTTCCATTTGAAACGATAATTGATTGATTTTCTCTTCTAACGACACGTTCTCCACCCCATCATTTCACATTCTATTTCATCATTATACGACACGTTTCTGTGCTATGATACTACACAGGCAAGAGAACAGCTGTTATCATTAACAAAATGTGGTATAGTCGGATTTAGAAACTTATAGATTTTTAGGGGTGGAATATATGTCAAACGGAATGACGAACGAACCGAACAAACAAAACAAGAAGTTTTCAACAGGCGCCCTCGTCGGCGCATCAGCGATTGCACTTCTCATCGGTGTCGGCGGCACATATGCGGCGACAAACGGCGGATCTTCGGACAACTCAGCAGTTGTTTCCTTTGAAGGCGGCGAAGTGACACGCGGCGAGATCGCGGACATGAGCTACGACCGTATGGTCCCACAACTAGCTTTCCAAGAAACGATGAACGAGTTGCTTGAAAAAGAATACGGCGACAAAGTCGAACAAGACAAAGTTGACGAAGAGTTCAGCAAGACTGAAGAGCAGTTCAACTCGAAAGAAGAGTTCGAGCAAGCGATTCAACAAGCTGGCATGACTGACACGGACGAGTTCAAAGAAGCGCTCCGCGGACAAATGCTCGTCGATGCAGCGAAGTCAGAACTCGTCGAAGTGACGGACGAAGACATCGAGGCACAATTCGCGAAAGAGAACGTCGAAGTCAAAGCGAGCCACATCCTCGTTGAGACAGAAGAAGAAGCCCAAGCGATCATCAAAGAATTGAACGATGGCGCTGACTTCGCAGACGTCGCGAAAGAGAAATCGACAGACACAGGTTCTGGTGAAAAAGGTGGCGACCTCGGTTACTTCTCAGCCGGCGCCATGGTCCCAGAGTTTGAAGAATACGCGTTCCAAGAAGACGTGGTCGGCAAAGTATCTGAGCCGGTCCAATCACAATTCGGTTTCCACGTCATCAAAGTCATGGATCGTAAAGAAAAAGATCTTAAACTCGAAGACGAGAAAGATCGCATCCGTGAAGAATTGGCAACTGAAAAAGCAGCCTCTGTCGACGCGAACAAGATCTACGCCGAGTTGATCGAGAAATATAACGTCGACGTGAAAGATGCGAAAGCTTCAACACAGTTCGACGCTGTGAAAGACGCCATTAAAGCGTCAGAAGAAGGTACAGAAGAAGCACCGGCCGAAGAATCGACCGAGCAATAAGCAAAAGACGTCCCGCGGGACGTCTTTTTTGTATGCCTTCATAGCTTCGGTTTATAAAACGCACGGTTATCGAGTGCCATGACCCGCTCAGTGAACGCTCCGGGTTCGATCCCCTCGAACGCCTTCTCGAACATGTTCATCCGGGCATCGATGTTGTCGATGAAGAACAACATCTCAGCTTCCGGGAGCTGTGGCGCGTTCGCCGATCCCCACTCCGGTTTCCCGTGATGACTGAGGACGAGATGTTGGAGCAACGTCACGACTTCGCGTTCGGTCCCGAGTTCTCGGGCCACGACCTCGATTTCAGACGCCATGAGCGACAAGTGGCCGAGCAGTTTGCCTTCAAGCGTATACTCCGGCGTGATCGCATCCGACAACTCGATTACTTTCGCCAAGTCGTGGAGCACGACACCTGAGACGAGCAAATCACGATTCAATTGCGGGTACAGGTCACACATCGTTTCAGCGAGTTTCAGCATCGACAAGACATGGAACGCAAGGCCCGAATAGACCGCATGGTGGTGTCGCACCGCAGCCGGATACGTGAAGTAAGCCTCTTCGTTCCGGTTGACGAGCGCAGTCACGAGCTCACGCATGCCCACGTGTCCGATCGCATCGATATAGCCGCGGATTCCCGTCTCGAGTTCCGACTTCGGTACAGGTGCCGAACGGACGTATGGCGCGATGTCCGTCTCCCCTTCGATGATGGAGATTTGTTTGAGCTTCAGTTGGGTTCGCCCGCGGTAATCCATCACTTCTCCGGAAGCGTGGACGATTTTCTTCGTCGCATATTTATCCGTGTCGGCGCTATCCCATACTTTCGTCTCAATCTCTCCGCTCTCATCGCAAAGAATGAGCGTCAAATATGGTTTGCCATTTCCGGCGAGTCCTCGATAGGATTGTTTGATCATGACATATTGGTTTAACGTGTCGCCCACTTTGAGCTGACCGATTTTAGTAGTCGTCAAAAAAAGCACCTCTCTTCTTGTCAGTACCTTCATCTTAACGAAAGTTCACGTGAGATGCCAACTTTCTTAGGAAAGCGGGAATACTTGAGGGAGAAGGAAATTGGGGGAATGGAAGATGAGTTGGAAATGGTATACACGACCCGAAGAAATCGTACAGGTCGACAATCATTATGAAGAAGCGTACACGTATTGGCTCGAGCAGTTGACGACGGCGAAAGTCACAAAAATCATTGTCGAGCAAGACTATATGTATGGCTCGCTCACGCTCGACTATGAACAGCTCGAGCGCGAACCGCAAAAGATCGGGCACTACTTCGTGACCCGGGATTTCTTATGGACGATCGGGTTTGATGACATCTATTGCCAGTCAGTGGCGGCCAAGCAATACGATACACCAATCGAGGCGTTCTATGATTTGCTCGCTGAAAAGATGGACTATTACTTTCATGGCATCGATGAATATGAAGAACGGTTGATGGTCGCCCAGCGCGAGATGAGCGGGCAAGTGCCGCCCCAGTTCATGAATGAGATTTTCGGGCTCCGCAGCGAAATCGAACGATGGTCCGATACCGTCGTCCCGTACCGCGAACTGCTCATGGCCGGGCGCGAGGCGTTTCTCGACATGGACCTAAACGAATTGAGAGCGTATCGTCTCGCCAAATATCGAGTCAATCGGCTCCTGACGTTGATTGAACATTACCAGGAAGACATCATCGCGATGACCGATTTGGCCGCGACGTTGTCAAACTTCCGTGGCAACGAGATCATGAAGGCGCTCACCGTTTTCACGGCCTTGACGACGCCCGTCGTCGCGTTCGGTGCGGTCTGGGGCATGAACTTCAAACAAATGCCCGAGCTCGAGTGGCCGCTCGGCTATTTGTTCGCCTGGCTTATGATCATCGGCTTCACGGTTTTGATTTATTTCTGGTTAAAGCAAAAAAATTGGATTGGGTCACTCCTGCAATTCCCGAATCAAATCCGTAGCCAAGAAAAGTTGGATAAACAGCGCAGCAAACGAAATAAGCAAAACTAGCAAAAAACGAACAAAAGTTCGGTATACTGAAAGGAGCAGATGATACAGAAAGGTGATGTTCATGGAACGATTGATCATCCATGTTGATATGGACGCGTTTTACGCCTCGGTCGAACAACGCGACCGCCCTGACTTGCGCGATAAACCGGTCATCGTCGGTGGCGCCCCTCACAGCCGTGGGGTGGTCGCCACTTGTTCGTATGAGGCGAGAAAATACGGCGTGCACAGCGCCATGTCGTCACGGCGGGCGTTCGCACTCTGTCCGCAGGCGACGTTCGTCAAACCGCGGTTTCACGTCTATCGGCACGTCAGCCAACAAGTGATGGCCATTTTCAAATCGATCACGCCGCTCGTCGAACCGCTCTCGCTCGACGAGGCGTACTTGGACGTGACGGAGAATACGCTCATGAGCACGTCCGGCCCTTATATCGCGCGTTACATCCTTGGGGAAATCAAACGCCGGACCGGACTGACCGCTTCGGCCGGGGTCGCCCCGTCGAAGTTTGTCGCCAAAATCGCCTCAGGATTCAACAAACCGAACGGACTGACGGTCGTCGAGGCGGATGACGTCGAGGCGTTCCTCGCCCCGCTCCCAATCACGACGATGCACGGGGTCGGCAAAGTGACCGCGCAGACGTTGTTCAAGCACGACTACCATACGATCGCCGATTTGCAGGGCACCCGCCCCGAGCAGTTGAAGGCCATCTTCGGCCACGACCGGGGAAATCAGTTATATGAGCTCGCCCACGGTCGGGATAGCCGCCCCGTCGTCCCGACCCGGGAACGAAAATCGATCGGCTCCGAGACGACGTTCGCGTTCGACCTCGACGACCCGGAAGAAGTGTACGAACGCGTCATCCCGGAAATCGAAGACGTGCTCCATCAGCTCGACCGCCGTGAGCTCAGCTGTCAGACGGTGACAATCAAAATCAAGACGAGCGAGTTCCAGGCCCGGAGCCATCAAATCAAATTGAACCATCCGACGCACGACCATGACGAGATTAAACGGCTCGCCCGCCGTCTGTTCGACGAGATGGCGATCACCGAACCGGTCCGCTTGATCGGGATGACGGTCTCAGAGTTGATTCCGCGTACCGAAACGGCCCGTCAGCTCACGTTCGAGGAGCTGACGAAACCTTCGCTTGAAGAATGAATAGTCATTCAGTACAATGGAAGCAAAGGGGGCGAACGGATGGAACAGTATACGATCACAGCGTTCGAGAACGACGGCACGGTCGTCTTGAACGATTCATTTACCGCGGCAAGCGATGACGAGGCGAAAGCGAAAGGGCTCGCGATGCTCGAGGAAGCCGGGCACCTCCATAAAGGGGCCCGCATCGCACGTCGCGGTCAACTCATCTACTTCGAGCGCTGTAAACTGCCAGGAAAACTGAAAGGCACGGCCTCATAATAGAAGCGCCTCGGGAATCCCGAGGCGCTTGTTCATTCGCTATATTTGGCTTCCCACTCGCTGCGCCACTCCATGTAATCGGGATGCAGCTCTTCCGCCGTCTTCCCATCGAGTGAATAGCTCGCTCCGGTAAGCGGCTCGGCCGAATCCGGATATGACGTCCCGCCGATGATCTCGCCGTCCACCATCATGACCGAGACGTTCGTCTGGCCGAGTTCTGCGACTTCATCGAGCGGATGGTTGCGGACGATGAAGTTCTCATGTCGAATGTCACGTCCAATATAGTCATCCGGCGGCGTCATCTGGACTTGCCACGTACTTTGCGTTGGCAACTCAAGCAGGTCTGCCTTTTCAAAGCTCAACGTTCTATTCCCTTTATAAGAGACGACGTCATAGCCTTGCTCCTCTAAGTACGCCTTGGCCACTTTGGCGTCCGCCCCGAGCGTCGGTGCCGGCTGTTCGCTCTCATTCGAGCAGGCCGCCAGCAAGAACACAGCCAAAATCATCCCAACTCGTTTCCACATCATCTCTCACCTCACCGTTTAGCATTTTTTTACACATTCGGCAGAGCAAACAACATTTCCTTCAAAACGGGAAGATGAACAAAATCGTGAAGATGGCGATGACCGCCGTCACGACCTGAAGCGGCAAGCCGACTTTGACAAAATCGAAGAAGCGATAGCCGCCGATGCCGAACACCATCGCGTTCGTCGGCGACCCGAATGGTGTCATGAACGCGAGCGAGGCCGCGATGGCGACGGCGACGACGAGCGGGACGGGACTGACTTGGAGTGCCGAGGCGAGCGACAGTGCGAGCGGAGCGAATAAGACGGCCGTCGCCGTGTTCGAGATGATTTGACTCAGCACTATCGTCGCGACGAAGAGCGCAACGAGCACCCAGACCGGACCAGCCTGCCCGAACGACTCACTGATCCATGTGACGAGCCACGTCATGATCCCAGCATTGTCGAGCGCTTGGCCGACCGGGATCATCGCTGCGATCAAAAGAAGCGAGGACCATTGAATCGATTGATACGCGACGTCCATTTGGCGGACGGCTCCGGTGAGCACCATGGCGAGCGCCGCGAGCCATACCGCTACCGTCGGGTCGACCCACTCGAACACGAGGAGCGTGACCATTCCGAGCATGATCAATCCCGCTGCTAGTTGATGACGTTCGGATACGGCCCGATTAGCCACGTCGGTCACGTGCTCATTGGCAAGCAAGAGGTGCGTCTCGTTTCCGACCCGCTCTAAGTCGGCCCACTCCCCTTGGGCGACAAGCATGTCGCCTCGTTCGAGCGGCACATCTTTCAATCGGGTGATGGCGATCTCCTCGTTCGGGCGTACGACTTGAAGCACGTTCAATCGATACGCATTGCGCAACCGGCTTTCGGACAAACAGCGGCCGACGAGCGGGCTGTCGGTCGGAATCGTGAAAACGGCGACGCCCGACTCTTTGCCGTAGACATCTTTGACGTTAACCGGCTCGACGACCAATCCTTCTTGTCGGGCGATGCGGTGGACATCCGTCTCATCACCACTGACGAGGACACGCCCTTCCGTAAGCACCGTGTCGGCTCGGGCCGTGATAAACCGATGAACCACTCCTTTTCGGTGTTCGCCGACGACGACCAGGCCGTCTCGTGACCACTTGACGTCACTAAGCGTCTGACCGACGAGGCGATGTCCTTTCGTGATGGACAGCGCGTAGACGGCTACTTGCGGTATCATCAACGGATGAGCCGCCGACGAACGGACATCCCCCGCCCCGAGCAGACGGTTCCCAACGACATAGAAATATAACAGTCCGACCACAGCCACGACGAGACCGATCGGCAAGAGCGCAAAAAATCCAAGCGTTCCCCCCGCCCCTCGAAGCGTCTCCGCGGCGACTAGGTTCGGCGGCGTTCCGATAAGTGTCATCGTCCCACCGATGCTTGAGAAAAAGGCGAGCGGCATGAGCAATTTCGCCGGGCTCGTCCCCATCTGCCTTGACATGGCGAGCACGACCGGAATCAACAAAGCGACCGTTCCCGTGTTCGACATCAGGCTCGACAGAAACGTCACGGTGACCATGAGGACGAGAAAGAGACGTACTTCACTCCCTTTCGCGTACGGGATGAGAGCGGCCCCTAACCGTTCGGCGAGTCCGGTGTGAAACAACCCGGCACCGACAATGAACAGTCCGGCGATCATGAGCACGACCGAATTCGAAAAACCGGCCATTGCTTCGACCGGTGTCAGTTGATTTGTCAAAACGAGCAAGAGGAGACCAATCAGCGCGACCAAGTCGGCCCGAAGCCAACCTCCGATAAAACCGATGATCATGACGGCTAAAATCACCAAGGTGACCATGACGTCCACCCTTTCTTGTGAAATGACCTACAAATAGAGTATACCACGCTTTATGTAAGCGCTATCATGAATTGGGTGACAATCTAGGCAACAAAAAAGCGGATGGCTCGATTGCCATCCGCTTCACTGTTATTGAACTTCGTTATCATTCACCATCGGAGCGTAGAGCTCTTCAAGTGGCTTCATGATGATTTTCGTCACTTCTGTGACCAGTTGATGCATGCGTTGCTCTTCTTGCATGAGCTCCATGATCAATTCGTTTTGTTGAACGCCCATCATTTTTGTCTGCGCATCCATCATCTCTTGTTCAGAGATTTCTTCGCCTTGCATTTGCTTCTGTTGAAGCGTCATTTGGATATCACGGAAGTCAGCGAATAACTGGTTCGCTTCTGCATCCGCATTGACACGGTCGTATAGTGAAGAGAGATTTGTGAACTCCTCAGAATCGCGAAGTGCTTTTTCCAATTGGTAAGCATGATCGTACAAGTTTGATTGTGACATGTGACGTCCTCCTAAAAACTATTAGGGCGTGCCGATCAAACGATGGCAATCAACCCTTGAATCAATCCAATCATACCACCTAATAAGGCGCCAAGCCATGTTATTGCCCGGAACTCTCGTTTTGAGATCGAAAGGACGATCTCTTCGAGGTACGAGGTGTCGAGCGAGCTCACTTGCTCTTGAACGATTTGATCGATTTTCAGGCGATCCATGACCGTCTCCATTTGATCCGTGAAACGCGTGATGACGAGCCTCACGCCGTTCGGCACGAGTTCTTCGATGACACGGTCTTCGACGTCCCGCGTATAGGAGTAGACGGTCCGATCGAGCAGTTCCCCAACCGGAAGACGCGAGACGACTTCCGTCGTCACACCGTCAATCAACCGTTCCTCTAATCGGTCGTCGAGCAGTGTATCGACCGAGCGTTCACTGAACCGCTCGAATTCGCGCGTGATCATCGTCGCCATGCCAGACCGAGTCGAGCCACCTCGCAAGATATTGATAATCTCGGGACGAATCATTTCGACGAAATTCAAGTTTTGAACGAACCCGGCGATGAAACCGAGCCGACGTTGGACGAACGAGTCGACCATGTGCCGAAGTTGCGCCTCGCCTTCAGCCGAATAAAAGTATTCTTCTGACTTGACGAGCAGGGCGTCCACGATTTCGGGGATGATGCCGCGGACACGGTCCATCCCGTCTTCACCGAGAAGCTCATATAGTTGACGCGACTTCACATCCGCAAGGACAAGTCGGAGCTCTTGACGGAGCTTCGTATCCGCTTCTCCCAACACACGTGTCTCCGCATCGGGATAGAGCGGTTCGATGAGCGAACGAATCGTCTTGTCTGAACGAAGCATCGTCCGAACCTCACCTTGCACGAAGTGGGTAATATGACTACCGACTTGTTCATCGAGCAGGCGCTTACGCATCCCTTCAGGCGTCAACAAGTGCTTGACGACCGTCTTCCCGAGGCTAGTTGCCAATTCGTCGCGACGTTTCGGGATCAACCCTGGGGTGAACGGAACTCTCATCTTCCCGATGTATTTAGGATGATGGGGCCGAAACAACATTTTGATAGCGAGAAAGTTCGTGACTCCCCCGATTGTCGCCCCGATGGCGATCATGATGAATATTTTTAGTAGACTGTCCAAACTGCCTGCCTCCGTTCTGAAATATGATACATTGTTTGAAGAGGTGATTGTATTGACTACGTATGATCGTATTAAATCGATTTTCCCGACCGTTGTCCATCGGTCGGAAGATGCATCCGGAGACTACATCTGGTACCAAGCACACGATGGGACCGTGTTTGGACTACCCAAAATGGAATTGAGCGAGCGTGAACGACAGCTCCTTGAATGGTCGGCGACACCGTTTGTGACGACGCGTGATCCGCGTCAAGAGAAATGGCAAGACCGCTTGCTCACAGATTCGTATCGGATTGCCCAGCCATTTCGGTTGTTGTCGCTGTCGCTCCATTATCAAGAGCCGGAATCGCTCGAGCAATTTTTAGAGATATTGCACGATTTCATGCCTGAAGCGGAAATCGTCGTCATGACACGACATCACGTGGAAATCATCGAGATGAATCAACTCGTCGATTTGTCCGAGTTCGAGGACGTGTTACGGGCCGTCGCGAGCGATTGCTACGTTGAGGCCCATGTCATCTATAGCGAGCGACCGCTCGGTGTGTTAGGGACACTGTACCAACAACATCAAACGCTGCGCCCGTTCGCGAGACTCTCTACTAAAGCTTACCCTGCTAGTCAACTATTATACCATTACTTGCTAGAAGACCATGAGACTTTTGCCGAACGTCTCCAATTGATTGAGGCCGTATATACGACGCTCGACAAGACGAACATCGAGCTGTTAGAGGCATTATTCGCCCACTCTTTAAACGTATCCCATACGGCTAAAGCATTGTTCATGCATCGAAATACGCTCAATTATCGGCTCGATCGGCTGTATGAACTGACAGGATACGATGCCCGCCAATTCTATGATGCGAGTTTGCTTCAACTCATTGTCACGTTGCACAAATCTGAGTAAGCGTTTTTGTGCAACGTGTACATATCCAATGCAAGCGGTTTCACCGTATAATCAATCTTGTAAGCGCTATTATACAAGAACAGATTCCCAGGAGGCTAACGACATGGCAGAAATTCAATTGAACCACATTGATAAAATATACGAAGGTGGCGACTCAAAGGCAGTCAGCGATTTTAACTTGCACATCAAGGACCGCGAGTTCATCGTCTTCGTCGGACCTTCAGGTTGCGGTAAATCGACGACACTCCGTATGATCGCCGGACTCGAAGAAATCTCGAGCGGGGACTTCATCATCGATGGCAAGCGCATGAACGACGTCGCACCGAAAGACCGCGACATCGCCATGGTCTTCCAAAACTACGCACTTTACCCGCACATGAGCGTCTATGACAACATGGCGTTCGGTTTGAAACTTCGCAAGTTCCCGAAAGATGAAATCGACCGTCGCGTCCAAGATGCGGCCCGTATCCTCGGACTTGAAGAATACCTTCAACGTAAACCGAAAGCACTCTCTGGTGGTCAGCGTCAACGTGTCGCCATCGGCCGTGCCATTGTTCGTGATGCCAAAGTGTTCTTGATGGATGAGCCGCTCTCAAACTTGGATGCCAAGCTTCGCGTTCAGATGCGTAAAGAAATCATCCAGTTGCACAACCGTCTCGACACGACGACGATTTACGTTACCCATGACCAAACGGAAGCGATGACACTCGCGACTCGCATCGTTATCATGAAAGACGGAATCATCCAACAAGTCGGTTCACCAAAAGAAGTATACGAAAATCCAGACAACATCTTCGTAGCCGGCTTCATCGGATCACCTTCGATGAACTTCTTCCGCGGAAAATTGGCTGATGGGAAGTTCCTCGTCGGCGGTGAAGAAATCAATGTCCCTGAAGGCAAAATGAAAGGTCTTCGTGACCGCGGTTACGTCGGTAAAGAGCTCGTTCTCGGAATCCGTCCAGAATCGATCCACGATGAGCCGATCTACATCGACTCGCCAACGACGCACACGTTCCGCACACATATCGACGTTGCCGAGCTCATGGGCGCTGAGTCATACTTGTACGCTGAACTTGGCGGCCACCAGTTCACGGCTCGCATCGATGGACGTTCGAACATCCACATGGGTGATGACGTCACACTCGCACTCGATATGACGAAAGCTCACTTCTTCGACACGGAAACAGAACAAGTTATCCGTTAATACAAAAATCCCTTCGATTGGTTGCAATCGAAGGGATTTCTTTGTGTCAGCGAATCGCATACCGACGTTCGAGACGATGCTGCCCCGCCTGGATGAGCGTCGACAAGATCCAATAGATCGATGCCGAGAACAAGAGGAGCGGCATGACGAGATACGTCGTCGCGGCAATTTGGTCCGACACGTACGTCAACTCTTGGACGGCGATGACCGAACCGAGCGACGTCGATTTGATAATATCGATGACCGAGTTGGACACCGGTGGGATCGCACGCGATAGCGCCTGGGGGAAGATGATATCCTTGAAGCGCTTCGCACGCGGGATGCCGAGGGCGACACTCGCCTCGACTTGTCCTTGGTCGACCGAATTGATCGCCGCCCGGAACGCTTCCGAGATATAGGCCGCGAAGTGAAGGCCTAACCCGAAGATGAGCGCCTGCATCCCGCTCAACTGAACGAATCCGGTCAAACCGACGTACAAGATGAGAAGTTGCAACAAGAGCGGTGTGCCCCGGAAGAACGAGATATACGTGCGCGTGAACAAACGAACGACTTTGACAGGGCTGCTGTGTAAGACAGCGATGATCAGACCGAGCACCAAGGCGAGGAGAATCGACAGGATACTGGCGATCAACGTCAATTGTACGGCTTCGATATAGGCCGAACGGTTCTCGATGACGGTCGTGATCAGTTCACTCATTGACTGATGTCCTCACCGAAGTACTTCTCACCGATCTCAGCCATCGTGCCGTCTTCTTGCATCTCAGCGAGCGCCTCGTTCAAGCCTTCGAGCACGTCCGAGTCTTGGCGTGTCATGAAGCCGGCTTCGCTCTTGTTGAAGACGTCACCGACCGCTTTCACGTCGTAACCTGTCTTCTCTAGCTCCGTCAAGATGAAGAGACGGTCGTTGAGCGCTGCGTCAAGACGTCCGACTTGAAGGTCTTGGAGCACTTGGTTCGCGCCTTTGTAGAACTTGACTTCAGCTCCAGCTTCTTCAGCGAGCTTGGCGTAGACCGATCCTTGTGTCGAGCCGACGACTTTGCCGTCGAGGTCATCGATGCCTTGAATGTCTTCGTTGTCCGAAGCGACGATGACTTGCGCACCTGATACCGCGTACGGAGTTGAGAACGCGTATTTCTCTTCACGTTCTGGGGTGATACTCATTTGGTTGGCAATCATGTCGATGCGTTCTGCGTCGAGGGCCGGTACGAGTCCTTTGAAGTCCATCGGCTCGTATTCGACCGTGTAACCGGCACGCTCGGCCGCTTCGTTCAATACGTCGATGTCATACCCTGTGATTTCACCTTTGTCTTTGTACGTGAATGGCGGGTACGTCGCTTCTGTCCCGACTGTGATGACGGCTTCTTCTGAGCCGCTGTCTGTCTCTGTCCCGCAAGCCGCGAGCACCCCGAACGATGCTCCGATTGCAAGTACTGCTGTTAATGATTTTTTCATGGTAATTTCCGCCTTCCTGATAATCCGTATATGATTACATGGTTATGAACAATACACTCATCATACTGACGGGGGCATATCTTGTCAAACAAAAAACACCACCCTCGTCAGGGCGGTGTCGTCGATTAATCGATTGCTTTCGCTTGCTTCATGACATCGCGTTCAATCGCTTCCCGTTTCACTGTCGTTTTCTCCGCGCTATCGGCGTGGACGCTGAAGTAGAACTTGATTTTTGGCTCCGTTCCAGACGGACGCAGGCAGAACCATGAGCCATCCTCGAAGATGAACTTGAGTACGTTCGACGACGGCAACTCGATTGCTTCCGTCTCTCCTTGACGCAAGTTCGTCGCGACTTGTTGCTTATAGTCTTCAAAGCGGACGACTTCGTAGCCGCCGACTTCTTGTGGCGGATTGGCGCGGAACGCCTCCATCATTCGACCGATTTGTTCGAGACCGGCTTTCCCTTTCAACGTCATCGATTGGAGCGACTCCTCGTAGAAGCCATACTTCTCATAGACGGCTTGGAGGGCATCGTACAACGTGCGTCCCTGCTGTTTATGGAAAGCCGCCATTTCTGCGCCGAGCAAGCACGCCTGGACGGCATCTTTGTCACGGCAGAAGTCTCCAATCAAATACCCGTAGCTCTCTTCGTAGCCGAACAAGAACGTATATTCACCAGATTCTTCATATTGTTTGATCTTCTCACCGATGAACTTAAAGCCGGTGAGCGTATTCTCGAGGTGAACCCCATACGCCTTGGCGATGGCCGCGCCAAGTTCAGACGTGACGATCGTCTTCGCGACGAAACCGTTCGTCGGAAGCGTCCCCGTCTCGACTTTCTGAGACAGAATGTAATCCATGAGGAGCGCCCCGGTCTGGTTCCCCGTCAAGACGAACCATTCGCCGTTGCGGTCACGGACCGTGAAGCCGACACGGTCGGCGTCCGGATCCGTCGCCATGAGCAAGTCGGCGCCGACGCGGTCGCCGTACTGCATCGCGAGCTCAAACGCGGCCCGTTCTTCCGGGTTCGGATAACTGACCGTCGGGAACGACCCGTCTGGCTCGGCCTGCTCCTCGACGATGGTGACATGTTCAAATCCATACGCCTTCAACCCTTCCATGACCGGGCGACGTCCCGTCCCGTGGAGTGGCGAGTAGACGATTTTAAGCGGGTCTCCTTGCACATCCGTATGAATGCGAATCGATTGAAGGGCCTCCATATAAGCCGCATCGACCGACGCATCGACGGTGACGAGCGTGCCGTCGGCGCGGAGTGGGGCTTCATCTTGGACTTCGATCTTTAATTCGTCTTCGATCGCGTTGACGTACGAGACGAGCTCATCGGCCTCAGCCGGCGGCAACTGTCCGCCGTCGGCGCCGTACACTTTGAAGCCGTTATATTCTGGCGGGTTGTGGCTCGCCGTGATGACGATGCCTCCAAATGCGTTTAAATGTCTGACGGCGAACGACAACTCTGGTGTGGCCCGCAGGCTTGGGAACAAGTATGTCTTAATCCCATTCGAAGCGAGCGTACGCGCCGCTTCGAGCGCGAACTCCGGCGAGAAGTGACGTGAGTCGTGGGCGATGACAACGCCGTGACGTTTCGCTTCTTCGCCTGAGGCAGCGATAAAGTCCGCGAATCCTTGCGATGCCTTACGAATCGTATACATGTTCATCCGGTTCGCACCTGGTCCGATTTCCCCGCGCATACCGCCCGTCCCGAATTCGAGCGTCTTATAAAAGGCGTCTTCGAGCGACGTCTCGTCTTGCTCCATTTCCTCAAGCTCGGCGCGCAAGTGCGGTTCGAGCGCCTCGTGTTGTTTCCATCGGTCATATGTCTGTTGCCATGTCATGGTCAGTTCCCCTTTCGACATTCAAAAATTCAATCGAAGTACTCGCCAATTTGTTCCATCTTGTATACGATGGGAGTAACGAAACTTCGAGGTGATACTATGTTTCCAACTATGCGTGCCCAAGAATTGAAACACATCGTCCATACGGACTCGATTCGCTTTATTGATTGTCGTTATTCATTAAACGACGCCTCATACGGAAAGTATGTGTATCGACAGGGACATCTCCCGAACGCCGTCTTCCTCGATTTGATGGAAGATTTATCCGGTCCCGTCTCCGAACACGGCGGACGCCATCCACTGCCGTCAAAAGAAGCATGGACCGAGACGCTTCGCCGGATCGGGATTCAAAAAGATGATTTGATCATCATTTACGATGACGGATTCCCTTATGCCGCCCGTGCTTGGTGGTTATTCAAATGGGCCGGCCATGAGCGTGTCATCGTGCTCGAGGGCGGGATTCAGTCCGGAATCACTTACTGCGGCGAGACGACGACGGACGTTCCGTCCTACCCCGCCTCAGATTACGTCCCAGCGTTCCAAGACGAGATGATTGCGACGATCGAAGACGTCCGTGCCGCCACGGTCACGGGCGGGCTCTATGATTCACGGACGGCCGACCGGTACGACGGCAGCCATGAACCGATTGATCGCAAACCGGGCCATATCCCGAACGCCGTCCTTTGTCCGTATACCGAAGCCGTCACCGACCTCGGCACGCTTCAAGATTTTCATGATTTGAGAGAGCTGTACGCCAACGTCCTCGACGTCCCCAACCCCATCTTCTATTGCGGGAGCGGAGTCACCGCCTGCGTGAACATTTTGGCGTTACACGCCCTCGGTAAAGATGACGTCCGGCTGTACCCAGGGTCTTACTCTGATTGGATCAGTTATCCAGAAAACACGGTCCACCCGTAACGGGTGGATCGCTTTTTTTATTTCACGCTCGTCGGTTTGATGTTCCAGACGGCGTTCGCGTATTCCGTGATCGTCCGGTCACTCGAGAAGATTCCCGATTTGGCCGTGTTGACGATTGAACTCTCGGCCCAGCGTGCCTTGTCCGAGAACACCTCGTCGACGCGTCGTTGCGCCTGCATGTAAGACGCGAAATCTTTCAACACGAGGAAATCATCATTATAGACGAGAAGCGAGTCGAAGATGGCTTGGAATTGGTATTCTCCGACCTTGTCGAACGTTCCGTTGACGAGGGCATCGACGACGTTACGCACTTCCGTGTTCGCATGATAGATGTCGGCCGCATGATAACCGCCGAACTTCTTGTAGTTCATGACTTCTTGCGGTGTCAATCCGAAGATGAAGATATGGTCGTCCCCGACCGCATCGCGAATCTCGATATTGGCCCCGTCGAGCGTCCCGATCGTGAGCGCACCGTTCATCATGAACTTCATGTTGCCGGTACCTGACGCCTCGTAGCTCGCCGTCGAAATCTGTTCACTCAAATCCGAACCTGGGAAGATTCGCTCCGCCATCGAGACGCGGTAGTTCTCGAGGAAGACAATCTTGATGAAGCGGCTCGCCCGCTTATCGTTGTTGATCATGGCCGCGAGCGCGTTGATATAGCGAATGACTTCTTTCGCGTAATAGTAGCCCGGCGCCGCCTTCGCACCGAAGATGAATGTCCGTGGCACCATCGTGAACGTCGGGTCCGCTTGAATCTTCTGATAGAGCGCGTGGATATGCATCGCGTCCATCAATTGACGTTTATAAGCGTGGAGCCGCTTGACTTGAACATCAAAAATCGACTCCGGGTCGACGGCGATGCCCGTCTCTGCTTGAATGTAGCCGGCGAGGTCAAGTTTGTTCTGTTGCTTCACGTTCATGACCTGTTCTTGGAAGCTCGCGTCTTTTGACACACCCATCAACTTCTCAAGATCGTTCGGGTGTTCGATCCATGACGAACCGATCGCATCGGTGATCAAGTTCGAGAGTCGCGGATTTGACTTGAGGAGCCAGCGGCGATGCGTGATCCCGTTCGTCTTGTTGTTGAAGCGCAGCGGGAACATCTCATACAAATGACGCATCTCACGTTGCTTCAAAATATCGGTATGGATGCGGGCGACCCCGTTCGTCGAGTGCGAGCCGACGACGGCAAGGTTCGCCATGTTGATGTGTTGGTTCGACACGATTGCGATCTCGCCCATGTGCGGCTCGAGATGTGGATAGTTGACGAGCACATCTTTACAGAAGCGGCGATTGATTTCGGTGATGATTTGATAGATGCGCGGCAATAGCCGTTCATACATCTCGACCGGCCACTTTTCGAGCGCCTCGGCGAGAAGCGTGTGGTTCGTGAATGACATGACGCTCTTCGTCACACGCCACGCCTCATCCCACCCGTAACCGTGGTCGTCCATCAAGATGCGCATGAGCTCGGGGATGGCCACGACCGGATGCGTGTCATTGATGTGGACGGCGTAATGGTCGCCCAAGTGCTTCAACGATTTATTATGACGTAAGTAAGACGCGATCATTGACTGAACGCCCGCCGAAACGAAGAAGTACTGTTGCTTCAAGCGCAATACTTTTCCTTCATATGTCGTGTCGTCCGGGTAGAGGAACTCAGAGATGGTCGCAATCGACTGCTTGTATTTGAGCAAGTCTTTGTACGAACCTTTCGTCCGTTCCATGTACTCCTCGTCATCAAACGGTGACTCGGCGTTCCAAAGACGGAGCGTATTGACGACATCGTTTTTGTAGCCGATGATCGGCATGTCGTAAGGCACGGCTCGGACGACTTCATCCGGATGGTGGACGACGCGAAGCCGGTCCCCAATTTGTCGCATCTCGATCCAACCGCCGAAATTGACGTCGACAGCCCGGTCAGCCCGGCGTGTCTCCCACATGTTGCCATCACGGAGCCAGTTGTCCGGCAACTCGACTTGATAGCCGTCGACGATCTTTTGTTTGAACAAGCCGTAACGGTAACGAATCCCGTTCCCGTGCCCAGGCAGGCTGAGCGCGGCGAGTGAATCGAGGAAACATGCCGCCAAACGACCAAGCCCGCCATTCCCGAGACCCGGTTCCGGTTCATATTCCGTGATGTCGGTGAAGTTGAAACCAAGTTCGTCTAACCCCTCTTGCACGACTTCTAAGACGTCCATGCTGAGCAAATTGTTATACAGAAAACGACCGAGCAAAAATTCAAGTGAGAAATAAATGACTTGTTTACTCTGTTTTTCTTCGTGCTTGTCGCGGGTGTTGATCCATTTCGGGATCGCCTGTTCGCGCACCATCGTTGCCAACGTTTGATACACTTCCTGCTCGGTCCCTTCATCAAACGACTTCCCGTTTAATGCGACGAATCTCTTTTGAAATGAAGTGACGAAGCTCTGTTTATCTGTAAACATATGTGTGTAAAACTCCTTCCGGTCATGCGAATAGGTGATACAACTCACGGTATTGCTTCGCGGATTGTTTCCAGCTAAAGTCCGCAGTCATTGCTTGATGGACGAGGGCGTTCCAATTGTTGTCGTCGTAGAAGACACGAATCGATTTCTCAATCGTCGCGAGCATCTCGTGGGCGTTGTAATTCAAGAAACCAAATCCCGTACCCTCTTGTGTGTACTCATTATACGGCTTGACCGTGTCGCGTAACCCCCCCGTCTCGCGGACGATCGGGAGCGTCCCATAGCGCATCGAGATAAGTTGGCTCAGACCGCACGGCTCAAAGCGCGACGGCATGAGGAATGCATCCGATCCCGCGTAAATCAAGTGTGCGAGTTCAATGTCGAAGCCGATATACGACCCGACCTTGCCTGGATGCGTCGCCGTCATCTCGTGAACGATGCCCTCGTATTCGGGTTGACCCGATCCGAGGAAGACGAACTGACAGTCCAAGTTTCCGAGCTCTTCACTCACGGCTTCGATCAAATCGAGCCCTTTTTGCTCGACGAGTCGACTGACAAAGCCAATCAACATGACGTCGTCACGTACCTCGAGACCAAACCGCTCTTGCAGGACGCGCTTGTTGACGAGCTTCCCTTCCTTCACCGTATCGAGGTCATACGTTTGCGCGATGCGCTTATCCGTGCTCGGGTCGTTCGTCGCCAAATCGAGGCCGTTCAAGATGCCCCGGACGTCAACTGACCGGTATCGAAGCGCCGCGTCGAGCCCTTCGCCGTAGTACGGTTCCATAATCTCGTCGCGATACGACGGACTGACCGTCGTGATTTGATCGGAATGAACGATTCCGGCCTTCATGTAGTTGACGAGACCGTTATGTTGAATCCCTTCTGCTGTGAAGTGTTCCGGACCGAACTGTAACAGCTCACCGAGGACTGCTTCCGGGAAGATGCCTTGATATTGCAGGTTATGGATGGTGAACACCGTACGGATGCGTTGGTACGCCTCCAGGTGTTGATAATGAATCCGTAAAAAGGCCGGGACGACGCCCGTTTGCCAGTCGTGACAATGGAGCACGTCCGGGATATCCTCTGCTTCGAGTTTCCCGATCATCTCAAGGACGGCCCGAGAGAAAAATGCGAACCGCTCGGCATCATCGTAATGGCCGTAGAGCACGCCTTCCCGTTTGAAATAATACTCGTTATCGATAAAGTAGAACGTGACCCCATCGCGCACAAGCTTCAGGACGGCACCAAACTGCTTGCGCCATCCGACCGGTACGATCAAGTCGAATAGATATTCCATCTCGTCCACATATTCCTGAGCAATCGAGCCATACTTCGGCATAACGACACTCACATCTTCACCGAGGCCAGACACCGCTTGAGGGAGCGAGCCGATGACATCGGCAAGCCCCCCCGTTTTCATGAACGGTGCCGCTTCTGAAGCGACATACCATATTTTCATAATATCCCCCCTTTAAACCGTTGTTCGTTTTCCGATGACGATCGGTTCGTCGACCGTACCTCGAATGACTTGTCCTCGTTTGACGACCACTTCTTTATCTAAAATGGCGTTCTCGACGACAGCGCCTTCTTCGATAATCGACTTGGATAAAATGATTGAGTTTTTGACACGGGCGTGCTCACTGACGACGACACCGCGGAAGAGAATGCTGTTTTGAACTTCTCCGCTGATTTTACAGCCGTTTGCAACGAGCGCTTCATTCACTTTCGACCCTTTCAAATAACGGGTCGGCGGCTCATGTTTAATCTTCGTATAGATATGCGGAAAGTCATAGATAATCCCTTCCTGACGAAGTAAGCGCATACTTTCATTATAGTATGAAAGGACAGAATGAATCACCTGCATTTTTCCAGTATAGTGGTAGCCGTGTACGTGCAGACGATGAAGCTGCGGACGGATGACGCCGTCGAGCAAATCGTACTCGCCTCTTGATGTCGCTTCGTCGACGAGACGAAGGAACAAGTTTTTCGACATGATGATCGTCTCGGTATACGTATACTCATCGTCCGGGCTGTATCCGCGCTCGCCGATGCCGACGACACGATCGTTTTCGCCGAGACGAATCGGGCGGCAATAGCCGCATTTTTGTTCGTGAGCGGCGTAGCCGAGCGTGATGTCCGCACCCATTGATTTATGATGCTCGAGCATGTCTTGGAAGTCGATCGTCGTCAACACGTTTGATCCGGTGATCACGACGTACGGCTGTTTGCTGCGTACGAAGTGTTCGCGGTGCATCGAGAAGTTGGCCAAGTCGCCGAGGTACGCTTCCCCGTCAGGCTTGAGCGCCGGCGGGAAGATGTGTAGCCCGCCTTGCGAACGGTCCAAATCCCATTCTTTCCCTGAACCCAAGTGATCCATGAGCGAGCGATACTTATCGAGCGTGAAAATACCCACTTGGTTGATGCCTTGGGTAATCATATTCGTCAATGTAAAATCAATCAGGCGGTAACGCCCAGAGAACGGGACAGCCGCTAAATTGCGATGCCCCGTAAATTCTGGAAACAAGCCCTCTTCGGTCCCTAAGTTGATGACCCCTAACAAATCATTCGTCAACAGTAACGCCTCCTTGCGTCGGTCTTTTTTTAAATTAAGCACGTTGTTTGAAGACTGTGCCGCTCTCGATATTTTCATGTGGTTCAATGACAACGATCTCACCACCCGGCTCACCGACCGTCGCACCGTCCTCAATGACGGCACAGCTCGCGACGATGGCTCTATGAATCGTTACATCTTTTCCGATTCGTGCTCCAGGCATGATAACCGAGTCTTTGACGAGCGAGCCTTCCCCGACGCGCACATCATAGAACAAAACTGAATGTTGAACTTCGCCCTCAATCCGGCAACCTTCATTGATGACCGACTGTTCGACGCAGGCATCTTTGCCGATGAACTGAGGCGTCTGGTTCGGGTTGACCGAGTAGATTTTAAAGTCCGGATCATATAGATCGAACGGTGGATCTTCTTCGAGCAAGTCCATGTTGGCTTCCCAAAGCGATTGGATTGTTCCAACGTCTTTCCAGTAGCCTTTGAATTTATAAGCGAACACGTTTAAGCCGTCAAGGAGTGTGTTCGGAATGATGTTTTTACCAAAGTCGAAACTTGATGTCTCATCTTCTGCGTCTTGAATCAAATGCTCCCGAAGTACTTTCCAGTTGAAGATATAAATCCCCATCGAGGCCAAGTTGCTCTTCGGCTTCTCTGGCTTCTCGTCGAACTCATTGATGCGAAGATCATCGCTCGTATTCAAAATCCCGAAGCGCGGCGCCTCGTCCCAGGGAACTTCCATGACCGAAATCGTGACGTCGGCTTGCTTCTCTTTATGGAAATCGAGCATCTTCTCATAGTCCATCTTGTAAATGTGATCCCCCGATAGGATCAGCACGTACTCCGGATCGTAGTCGTCGATATAGCTCAAGTTCCGATAAATCGCATTGGCCGTACCTTCGTACCAGTTTTTTCCCGACTGTGCTTGGTATGGCGGTAAAATGGCCAAGCCTCCGTTGCGGCGGTCCAAGTCCCAGGCTGACCCGATGCCTAGGTAACGGTTCAATTCTAGCGGCTCATATTGTGTTAACACGCCCACCGTCGTAATTCCCGAATTGGTACAGTTCGATAATGGAAAATCGATGATTCGGTACTTCCCTCCGAAATGGACAGCAGGCTTCGCTGTCTTCCGTGTGAGAGGCCCGAGTCGTTTCCCTTCTCCTCCAGCGAGGAGCATCGCAACCATTTCTTGCTTCATAGTACAGCCTCCTAAATTCGTAATATAAACATCTATTACCCTCTTTCTCTACTTCCTAATGTATTCCTGCTCAAATTATTATATGATAACGTTTACATTTTGAATTTTATCGAAAGACTGACGATATAATGAATATAGAGAGAGGTGAGACGATGCGAGCGTGGATTGGGACACTATTTTTTGCCGGTTTGCTAGCCACCGGTCTGGCAATCAGCGGGGCGTTGAAAGAGGAGATTGAACAGACGAAGCAGATTTTGATGTGGGGCGAAAAGACGGTCGATGCGGCCCCGCTCGCTTCGAAGCATGCCGTCACATTGACGTATAAAGGCGGGACAGAACAGCTCTATTTGAGCGGCCGACGTGATGACGTCTCCGTCGCCCGCTTGCCGGCCCATATCCGGGAGGCGATCATGGTCATCGAAGATCGTAAGTTCAACGCCCACCCAGGGTACGATCTCGGCGGGATTGCCCGGGCGTTCATTCACAACGCCAATGAATCGTCATTACAGGGGGGAAGTACGATCACGCAGCAGCTGGCTCGTAACGTGTATTTGACTCATGAACGGACATATGAACGTAAAGTGAAAGAACTTTTACTCGCTCGAGCACTGGAAAAACAATATAGTAAGAAAGAAATTATGACCGCCTACAGTAATGTCATTTTCTTTGGACATAACGTTTATGGTATCCAAGCAGCTGCCGATACGTACTTCGCTCGTCCGCTCGTAGATTTAAATTGGAATCAAATCGCTTTCCTGTTGACCGTACCAAACAACCCATCCCTCTATGATCCGCTCCAACCTTCAGCCGGATTTTATGAGCGTAAGGACCGCATCCTCACTCAACTGCGGGATGCCGGCGTGCTATCGAAGCAAGCTTACGAGACGCACCACGGTGTGAAGCTGAAGGCGACCTATCGCCAGCACGTCGTCCGCTATCCCGATTATATGGATACGGTCATGAAAGAAGCGATCCGACTCGTCCGCTCACGCTACGACCTCGATGAAGACGCGGCCAGAGACTACTTGGCGACGAATCAAGCGACGATCGACACGTACCTGTCTGTCGCCCGACAGCAACAAGCAAAACAAGTGATGACGAAACTGCCGAACGGTTTAAACGGCGGCTATGCTGAATTGACGCCGAAAGGCCGGATCGTCGCCCTCGTTGATTCAGAAATGACTCAGAGCGGTGAATTCAACCGGGCCACGCAAGCTTTCCGTCAACCCGGGTCGGCCATCAAGCCGGTCCTCGTCTTCGCCCCTTTCATCGAAGAGACCGGTGCGAAACTCGATACGATCCTTGACGGCCGGCCGGTCTGTTACGGAACATATTGTCCGACAAACAGCGGCAACCGCGTCCTCGGCGATGTATCGTTCCGTGATACGGTCGCGTATTCTTACAACACGCCGGCGCTCGCTGCCTTCACCGCGATCGACCAGGAAACGGCGTTCGCCACGGCCGACCTAATGTTCAGCCAATGGGACGCTAAAACAGATAACAGCCTGGCCAGTGCGCTCGGCGGATTGACTCAGGGCGTGTCACCGAAAGAACTCGCCGCCGCCTATACCCCGTTCTTAAATCAAGGGGTGTACGTGTCAGGTCAAACCATCAAACAGATTCGTTTCGAGTCGGGAGCCCCAACGCTCACGCCAAGCGTGACGCAACAAGCCGTCTGGTCGAAATCGACCGTCACGACGATGCGCGAGGCGTTGTCTTCCGTCACGACGTACGGGACCGGACGGTATGCCGGTCAAATCAAACGTCCTTATGTCGGCGGCAAGACCGGTACGACGAACTCGCATAAGGACATGTGGTACGTCGGCTTGACCGATGAGACAATCACGGCCATCTGGCTCGGTGCCGATACCCCTCGGCCGTTCCCGGAACTCGCCAATCGGGCCTATCCTGCCATCATTTGGACAGAAGCTCATCGCTAAAATAAGGTCAGGGACAGTTGTCCCTGACCTTATTGCTGTTTTCGATAAGTATGGCATCCGTAACTCCCCCATGACTCAAACAGTTCATCCTCATGAATCAGCTTCCACGGATTGAACATCGTCTGCCCATTCTTGTTGAAGAAGAGTCCGGCGCCGATGCAGTATGTCGCGTGTTGGATTCGACCCGCATCATCAACGAACGTGAGCACGTCACCTCGTTCGGTCAGTCCCGAATCGGTTCTCATGTAACCGGCCTGACCGAGCGTCTGGAGGAACGTGCCGGGATGGACCCATTGCGAAGCGATCCACTCCTCTCCCGTCACAGCGAACAGCGTCGCCGCCAAACAGTTGCTACCCGATGTGACCGGGAAGGTGTTGGCAAGGCATCGCACGTGGTCAGGGCAAGTATCGGGGATGGAACTCGCCATCCACTCGTCCCAAGCTTTGGCGTACTCGAACGTCAGTTGACGACGTATCTCGTCTGGCATCACCTGAAAGGCTGACTGATGTAAGATAAGATACGGCACATCGTCTACCGTCACAATCGAAGTCGCCAACGAATCGATTTCCATGTCAGTCGCCGGGAAAACGAGCCCTCGTCCGACCGTGACTTGATAGGCAAGCAACTCACGTCTCACTTCTGGCGGCAATGTCTCGATCCAACTAGGCGGCGCATGCAGGACGTACGGCACTTCCCGGTCAATCGTCCAATACGTATAGGCGTTGGCGACTCGGACGTTCCGGTAAGACGGGTGTGTGTCAAATTCTGCTTTCGGGATGATCAACACTGACACCTGTGCGCCTAATTGCGTCACGAGATGCTCGTCCGCCATAAACAAGTCCATCGGTGGCACCATCGACGACATCCACTCCTGGACGACTTCTTCGGCCGGGATGAGGGAAATCGTCGTGTTCACCGTCATAGGATGATATCCCCGACCGAGTTAAACAAGCGGAGCATGGCCCAAGCGAGGCCGCTCAAAAGAATCGCCCACATCATCGCTTGAATTAACAGTAGACCGATGGCACGAAACGTCGACATCAACTGGCTGACTTGCCATATGTAATAGAACAAATAGAGAACGAACGTGCCGAGCAGTACCGCAATGACGGCAAGCAACGAATTTAAAAACAAGAAGCTAATCCCTGAGCCGACGAGAAAAATCGTCGCCCCTGGCTTCAACCGATGCAACGAGCTACCGTTCGTCTCACGCGCAAAGAATGCGAACCCGAGTTGGTTGAACGTGTCGGCCACGAGCTTGAAAGCGCTGAACAGCATAAAGTAAATGGTAAAGAACACGACGAGCACGAGCACTTTCGACTCTTGGACGGACAACAAGGCGATGATTTCGCTGTACACGCCGACACGCGTCAGCCATTGAATCACATACTCACTCGTGGCAATGGCGAGCGACATCGAGAATAGAATGATCCCAATCAACGGGGCATAGCTTAACAAGTACACGTTTGTTTTCATATCGGCTCCAATTTCACAAGAATTTCTCATATTCAGTGCAAATCTATTATCAAGTATATTATAATATTCGTAGTCACGGAGAACAAAAGGGGGATTTTTAGATGGGTTTGTTACTAATGGTCGGAATCAGCGTCGTCTTCCTCGCAGCTATCTTCACAGCTGGATACAACAGAAAACCTGAAGGTAATCAATAAGAGCCGAGATTCTCACGAATCCGGCTCTTTTTTTATTTCAATCCAGCATATCCTTGTTGACGGAGCGCCTCATAAACGATGATTGCCGCCGTGTTTGAGACGTTGAGTGACCGAACGAGGTTCGATTGGGGTAAACGGATGCAGCGGTCGAGGTTGTCCTCGATCACTTCCATCGGCAACCCTTTCGTCTCGCGTCCGAAGACAAAGAAATAGTCTTTATCGACCGCAGACACATCGAGGTCACTTGGGTACTGTTCCCCATACTTGGTAATGTAGAAGAACTCTCCGTCCGGGTGTTTGGCCCACAGTTCATCGAGCGAATCGTGATAACGGACGTCGACGAATTGCCAATAGTCGAGCCCGGCCCGTTTGAGCATTTTGTCGTCCGTCGAGAAACCTAACGGACGAATCAAATGGAGCACGGAATTCGTCGCCGCACATGTGCGCGAGACGTTACCCGTATTTGCTGGGATTTCTGGTTGGAACATTACTACATGGATTGCCATAATCTACTCCTCACTTCACTTGTTCGAAATCAAGTAATCGTTGTTTTTGATGAAGGCCGCCTCCGAACCCGGTCAGTTGCCCTCCGCTGCCGACGACGCGATGGCATGGGAAAATGACGGGCAACGGATTGCGGTTCAGCGCCTGGCCGACCGCCCGAACCGCTTTCGGGCGGCCGATTTGTTCAGCGATTTGTTTATACGAACGCGTTTCCCCGAATGGGATCGTCAATAACGCATCCCATACTTCTTGTTGGAAGACGGTCCCCTTCATCTCGATCCACTCGCGGTCAGACGGTTGAAGCCCATTTTGCTCCACGCGTTCAATCAGGTCGGTCAGCCAACTCGGCGCCGATCCGTCATCTGCTTCCGTCTCCGCAAAGTCTAACGCGCATAGCTTCCCTTGCGCGTTCAATTCATACGCCAATGTACCCCATTTAGATGACACGGTCTTCACGGTCCCACTCCTCTCGGAACAATCGAATCTCTTCATGTACGAGCTCAGACGTCTCCGTCGACTCGATTTGTCGATAAATCGTCTCGGCTTCGGCTCCGAGAATCGCACCAATCGCCCAGACGGCCGTCGCCCGCATGTCTTCGCGCTCATCTTGTCGAATAAAATCTTCGAGCACCGGCACGGCCGATGGTTCCCGATAATGGGCCAACGCTAAAATCGCGTTTCGCTGAATCGGCTTTTTGCCGCGCCATGCGCCAGACAGATGGCCAAACTTCGCTTTGAACTCCCGATTGCTCAAGTTCAGTAACGGGACGAGCAACGGTTTGACGATTTCAGCTTCAGGAATCAGTTCCTCATGATGGCGCCAATCTTTTTTCCGATTAAACGGACAGACTTGTTGGCACGTGTCGCAACCGTAAAGCCGCCCACCGAGCTTCGAACGAAACTCGCGTGGCATAAGTGTCTTCATTTGCGTCAAATAGGCGATACAACGTTTGGCATCGAGAACACCTGGTTCGATGAGTGCCGTCGTCGGACAAGCCGTCATACATTTCATACACTCGCCACAGCCGTCCTCAATCATCTCGTCCGGTGGTAAGTATGTGTCCAGGATCATCTCCCCTAAATAAAGGTACGACCCCTTCTCGGGCGAAATGATGGAACAGTTCTTGCCGCTGAAGCCGATTCCGGCCCGTTCGGCGACGGCACGGTCGACGAGTTCTCCCGTGTCGACCATCGAGCGTGTCCGGACGCCCGGGACGAGCTGTTCAATATACGCTTGCAGCTGCTCGAGCCTTGAGCCGACGGCGCGATGGTAGTCGAGCCCCCACGATGCCCGGGCGAACAAGCCCCGTCGTTCATCGGCAACACTTCGCGGCGCATCTTTCAATTTGCTCGGATACGCGATGGCGATGGCGATGATCGACTGCGCTTCGTCGAGCAACAGCGTCGGCGTCGTCCGTTTGTCCAAGTCAGGCTCCTCGAACCCCGAGGCGAATCCCTTCTCTTGCTGATTCACGAGACGTTGCTTCATGACGATGAACGGGTCGGCGGTCGTCACTTTCAACTCGTCAATCCCGATCGTCGTCGCATATGCTACAATCTTCTGTTTGAGTGTCTCCGGGTCCATCCCGTTCATCGAATCACCTCTTTCGTGTCTATTTTCGCATACAAAAAATCTCCCCGCCAGTCGGCAGAGAGATGATGAAGCGGGTGAAGAGAATCGAACTCTCGTCATCAGCTTGGAAGGCTGAGGTTTTACCATTAAACTACACCCGCATGGTTCAAATGAGTCGTCTGTAAAAGCGACTACAATCAATATACATCTATACCTTTAGGAAGTCAATACTTTTGAAGAATTTTATTTGATAGCTTATGAAATCTATACTTATGGTGTATGAATACATATAATTCCCTTATCTCTCTTCTTCAAACCATATCTCACTATAAGATAGACGTCGCGGTATAAAAATATCCTGCCGACTCTGTCGGCAGGAAGTTCTATTACAATGACGATGTTTTTGGTTCCCGAAGCAAATGTTTAATATCTCGGAACGTGACGAACGTCTTGTTTTTAGCATCATATAGTTTATAGCGCAGCGATTTCAAACTAGAGAACAGACCAATCGTCGTCGCTTTCTGGAGCGGCGGTGTCGCCGTATGGGCTTGTTCAAGGTTATAGTTCGGTACGCGTGGGCTCAAATGATGCACGTGATGGAAACCAATGTTTCCCGTCACCCACTGCAACACTTTAGGCATCTCGTAATACGAGCTCCCTTCAATTGCTGCTTTCACATAATCCCATTCGCTCTCGTCCTCGAAATACGAGTCTTCGAACGTATGTTGGACATAGAACAACCAAATCCCGAGGATACCTGCCGTGAACATCGTCGTTCCTTGAACGATCAAGAATGCTTTCCATCCGACGAGCGCGATGACGAGTGCGTAGAGCACGACGAGAGACAAGTTGATGAGATACATGTTGTTGCGCTCTTTCTTACGTGCGTCTTTCCGGTTGAAGCGGCTCGTGATAAGGATCAGGAACAAAGGTCCAAGGCCGAACATGACGAGCGGGTTACGATAGAGACGATATTGGAGACGAGTCCACTTCGAAGCTTCGACGTACTCTTCGATTGTCATGACCCAAATGTCACCGACACCCCGTTTATCCAAGTTCCCACTCGAAGCGTGGTGAATCGAATGCTCTCGTTTCCATTTCTCATACGGGAATAACGTCAAGATACCCATGATCGTCCCGACGATGGCGTTCGCTTTTTTATTCTTGAAAAACGAACCGTGCGTACAGTCGTGGAAAATGATGAACATCCGGACAACGAATCCGGCTGCGACGATGGCGAGCGGGATGGTCAAGAAGACCGAGATTTGGAGCACCTGATAGGCAAGGATCCAGGCGGCAAGAAACGGCAGGATCGTATTGATCATCTGCCGGACGCTCTTCTTCACGTCGGCCTTTTCAAACGGCGAGACGTGTTTCCGGAGCTGTGCGATTTTTTCTTTACTCATGTACAACTTCCTCCTCAATTGCATACAGCGTTGACGACAACAAAAATGAAATATGAAACCAACTACACTATGATAGTGACGACGGCATCCATCGCCATAAGAATCAATTTGTCATAAAAATATTATTACCAGGTAATTATATCACATTATATAGAATAAATCGTTCATTCCATACCAGTAATTGAATCAATTATTATTTCTGTCTCAATAATTTCCATTGAAATTCCTTATATGGAATTATTAATACATAAAGTGTGTTAGACTCCAATTATGTAGAGATAGGAGGAAATGTTATTGTTTCAGAAATTAAAAAATTTGATCACACCTAAGCGATTGATCATCATGGTGAGCGTCTTTATCTTGCTTATCCCAGTCTTCTTTGTCAGCTATACGTTCTATAAAAATTTGAGTCAAGGCGTCGAAAATAAAGACCTTGATGACAAATATGCAAAGCGAGTCAAAGAGTTACAAATCGAAGTTTCTAAAGAAGACCCATTAGATCGGAGAGGCAACTCCACCGCAAAGACGCGTGTTGAATTGGAGGTCTCCTTCAATGAAGAGAAACCGAGCCGAACTGGATTGATTAAAAACATGCACTTGATGACACATCAAAAAATATCGGCCCGTTCCAAATGGGGAGCGATTCCGATGACCCCAGACAATATACAACAGTCCGCTGACTATTTGGAGCTCCTAAAAACTAAATTCAAAATTGGTGACAGTATGTACTCGGAATTGAAAACGATGCTCGATCACTGGTCGCAAGGTGACTTCTCTAAAGCGGACAAGGAACAAGATCGTTTGTTGCACTTCCTCCAAGCGAGTAGAGGGTTCTCGAACGGATTAGCTACCAAGAATGAAGAAGAACTCTTTATCTTAAACAACTTCGGACCTGAATACTTGAACACGTTGGAAGAAACGACGTACACGTCATATAAAGAATCATCTCAATGATGATTCTTTTTTAATTGATGCAAAAAGCTCTAACACGAGTGTACCTTTCATAGTTCAGCTTCTTAACACTTCTGCCCTATTCTTTATGCGTCGTTTCCCTCTCTCCATTCTTCTTGGTTTTAGATACACAAAAAAGACCCTAGCCTCAGCTAGGATCTACGGATACCGGTGGTCGGAGTCGAACCGACACTCCAGAGGAACACGATTTTGAGTCGTGCGCGTCTACCAATTCCGCCACACCGGCATATTATGTTGGAGGCGCCAGTCGGAATCGAACCGACGATAGAGGAGTTGCAGTCCTCTGCCTTACCACTTGGCTATGGCGCCAAATTTAATGGAGCGGAAGACGGGATTCGAACCCGCGACCCCGACCTTGGCAAGGTCGTATTCTACCACTGAACTACTTCCGCATAATGGCTGGGCTGGAAGGGATCGAACCTTCGCATGTCGGAATCAAAATCCGATGCCTTACCACTTGGCTACAGCCCAATATAATGGGGCGACTGAAGGGAATTGAACCCTCGAATGCCGGAATCACAATCCGGTGCGTTAACCACTTCGCCACAATCGCCATAATGATATTAAGAAGCAGGGGCAGCAGGAATCGAACCCGCGCTGACGGTTTTGGAGACCGTAGTTCTACCGCTAAACTATGCCCCTAAGTGGTGGGGGGGGGCGGATTCGAACCGCCGAACCCGAGGGAGCGGATTTACAGTCCGCCGCGTTTAGCCACTTCGCTACCCCCCCACATGGTGGCTTTGGACGGAATCGAACCGCCGACACAAGGATTTTCAGTCCTTTGCTCTACCAACTGAGCTACAAAGCCATGTATGTAGTAATTTAATTAAAAAAATGGCGGTCCTGACGGGATTCGAACCCGCGATCTCCTGCGTGACAGGCAGGCATGTTAACCACTACACCACAGGACCACTGATAATTGCGGGGGCTGGATTTGAACCAACGACCTTCGGGTTATGAGCCCGACGAGCTACCAGACTGCTCCACCCCGCGACGATATAAAACTTTAAATGGTGACCCGTACGGGATTCGAACCCGTGTTACCGCCGTGAAAGGGCGGTGTCTTAACCGCTTGACCAACGGGCCATATCTTGGATTGAAAAACTGGCGGAGAGCAAGGGATTCGAACCCTTGAGACGGTTTTGCCGCCTACACGAATTCCAATCGTGCTCCTTCGGCCACTCGGACAGCTCTCCAAAAAGAGAAAAGTGGCTCCGCAAGTAGGATTTGAACCTACGACCTACCGGTTAACAGCCGGTTGCTCTACCACTGAGCTATTGCGGAACGATCTTGCCTGG
>NZ_JACSLH010000009.1:0-87990 GCF_018618035.1 Exiguobacterium sp. s64 | reverse complement strand
ATGTCGACTTCTCGTCATAAAAAAACACTCCCCAATCAGATAAACAGATTTGTTATTTCATCTGTCTACTTATTGGGGAGCATATCATTTTTGTCTGGGCTTGTCATCGTTCATAGAGCGATGCGACATGGTCGGTCTCTCGTCGGATGAAGCGTTTGAGTTGAGCGCATAAGTCATCGAGCTGCCCCATCGTTGTCTTGAACTTGAAGACTGCATGGAAATGGTCGAACGGATCGTGTGGCCACTCGTCATGGATGAAGACGTCGACTTGAATCGTGCCTGTCCGATCAATCATCGTGAACGTGAGGCTGATTTTATGGTCATCCGCATCAGGGTCCAACAACTGCCAAATCACGGGTTCCTTCCCCCAGGTGTTGTTGAATCCAGCAATCGAGTCAATCAGTTCTTGCAGTGTCTCATCCTGCATATATACATCTTGATTGCTCGAACAGACAGATGCATGGAGCTGAAGCCTAATCTGATAGAACAGCTCCGTCTCGTCCATCCAAATCCGTTCCATCTCGAATTGAGTTTTCACTTTTTGCACCCGCTTTCTCACTTTGATCTGGCTACTTACTCCGGACGAAGCGATTCGACCAGGTCGGTTTCGCGCGCCAAGAAAACAGACAGTTGTCGCTGCAAATCATCCATCTGCCCCATCGTCGTCTCGAACGAGAACGTCGCCTTCACGTCCCCGCCATCGCCTTTCATTTGTTCGACCACGGCGTTGACTTGGACGGTGCCTCGCCCATTCGCAAGTTCGAACGTCAAGGAGACGTGGACTTGCGGGACATCGAGTGTCCACGTCTGGGGCGACTTCCCGTTTCGTGCATTGAACGCGGATAACGTAGAGACGAGCGCTTCGATATCGGATGCGGTGACATACTCGTCCACCGTGACCTTGCACCATTTTGCTTTTAACGTCAATGCCACATTCATCTCGAGCGCATCCTCCCAAACGCGTCTCATCTTGAACTGTTCGACCATAGCCATCCCTCACTCTCTCATTTCGACTATATCATGTCGTTTCAACGAAATTCGTCAACTTTTCACCAAAACGGGAATAGTCCTATACAGATGATTTTGTAATGAAAAGAGGTGAATCGTCATGAATGGCGCCTTGTTCCCACGCACCTCGGTCGGCAAGTGGTCGATTATCCTCATCGGCTTGTTCCTCGCCATGTACGTGCCGTTCCTCCTGCTCGATAACTTCGATACGACCTTCCACTCGACGCTCTGGAGCGACAACGCCGCGAACATGCTACGGCTCAGCTACATGACCACATTCTTCGTCCTTGGGCTCGGAGCGTTCGTGACCGGATGGTGGGCCATCTTGAAACAAAAAGAGTACGCCGTGCTCGTCTTCTTCGCGGCCGTTCTCGGCTCCGGACTGTTCGTTTTATTGGTCATGGAGCTCCTCGGCATTCTCGAGTAGAAGGCAAAACAAGGAGTTCGCCGCAGCGAACTCCTTGTTTCATGTGTACTTATTTGACGACGACGTGTTTCATCTGACTCGCGCGACCTTTCGCGTCCTCGATGTGGATCGAGAGGCGCTCCCCTTTTTTAAGGGTGCGTGTCTTCGTGACGAACGTTCCCGTGAGGCCGGTCGTCCCTTTTCCGATGACTCGGCGCTTCGCGTCTCGGACGATGACCGTCATTCCCGCATCCGCGCGACCCGATACTTGCTTCGCGTTCGCACGTGGTGTCGAGACGGTCGGTTGTTTCGCACGGGCACCTTTCACAACGAGAAGGCGTTCGCTCGAGACGAGCTTCCCGTTGCGATAGACGACCCGGAGAACCGTGCCTGCTTTTTGAGCTCCGATATTCAATGCGACACGAGCTTGTTTCGATGTTCCGGTCGCGAGACGTTTCTCGCCGTTATAGACCGTCACTGTCGTCCCGCTCTGCACGCTAGCAGCAAACACCGTCGAATTGTCAGAGACGACGCCTGGCTTGGCGTAGAGACGTAGCATCGAAGCTGCATGGTGCACATTAACCTTGCCATAGCCGCTGATGTAGTCATAGTTGAACGGAAGTTCTTCTTCCGAGTCTTCCATGAAATAATCAAGGCCGTCTTCATAGCTCATTCCACCTGTCGCATCCCCGCCAGAGAAAGCAAGCGGCTCTGCCGTACGATGGAGCAATTGGCGAATCTCTTCGACTTTGAGTGCCGGACGTGTCGATAGCAGTAATCCAACGACGGCCGAGACGTGTGGCGTCGCCATACTCGTGCCGTCCATATAGACGACGTTACCGTTCGGGACGAGGCTCGCGACTTTCGTGCCCGGTGCCACGACATCGACACCATAGCCATAGTTCGAGTAATCTGAGACGATGCCGAACGTGTTCGTCGCACCGACCGAGATCGTGTACTTCGATGAAGCTGGGTACGACAGGCTTGAATCGCCATCATTCCCCGTTGCCGCCACGACGACGACACCGCGGTCATAGGCGTACTTCAACATGTAGCCGATCGTCCGGCTCTCGCTGCCGCCAAGGCTCATGTTGATAACTTTCGCACCAGCATCGACGGCATATTTGATTCCGAGCGCGATTTGTTCCGTGTCCCCAGAACCGCTCGCGTCGAGCACTTTGACTGGGAGAATCGAGACAGCAGGCATCATCCCGCGCATCGATGTCCCGTTGTTTTGAATCGCACCGATGACGCCGGCCACGTGTGTCCCGTGTCCGTGATCGTCAAGCGCGCTGCCTTCCCCGTTCGGGTCGACAAAATTTTTCTCGTTGGCGATGTCGACACGTCCTTTGAAATCAAGGAGGCGATAGTCGACACCCGTATCGAGGACGGCGACTTTCACCGAACGGACCGGCAATTTGAGAGCCTCATACGCATCGATTCCGATTCCAGCTTCCTTGAATGGCTGCAACACCGATTTCGAGTTGAGTGACCATTGATAGTCGTAACTCGTGTCGGCCATGAACGCTTGATACGTCTGAACCGGCTCGATGAATTCGACGTTCGTGTCACGCTCGAGCGTCGTCTTGGCCGTCGCCTGCGTTTTCGTGCTCGCCGACTCGACATCGACGACCGCGAAGTGGTCACCTGGGCGACCGATATCGACTTTCTCTGCCGAGACGTTCGATAACGCGTTCATCTTGCCGAGCGACTTGCTCGGTGACGACTTGTATTTGACGATATAACGCGGGGCATCATCAATTTCAATCGATACTCCGAATTTGACCATCACATCTTGAAGCGGTGTCCCGGCAAGTGTACCTGTGCCGAGTTTGGCTGCTACTTTGTTTACTTCTGCCTGTAACGCGGTCGGGACGTTTGTCGTCACGAAGGCCTGCAAGCTCTTGATGGCAGCCTCATCCGCTTTCGTGAGCGTGTACGCCTTGCGGTCGACGAGCGCGTTCATGAGTGGCTGTAGCGCCTTCAAATCATTGTACGCTTGTTGACGTTTGGCTCCGTCTTTCACAATCGCTTTGATCAAGTACGGAGACGTGCGATAGTACAAGGCGGCCAAATCGTTCCCGGCCTCAGACTGCGACAACACTTCCGTCTGAATGCGACGGATGAGCTTCAACATCGAGTCGCGCTCCGGCGTCGGATTCAAAATCGACTCGACGGCGCACATGCCGGCCTCAGTCTCGATGTTCTCATATTTGACCGGCAATTTGACCGGGTTGTAGACGAGCTTGATGTCAGACGCAGCGGCCTCCTCCGCGTCTTCAGTCATTGGAAGGTACTCCACTTTGATGTAGTACGGGCCTTCCCATGCATACGGGAGACGAATCGTCGCCGCCTGTTGTTCTTCCTCTTGTGTCGCGCTCGAACGATATTGTTCGAACGTCTCATCTTTCGCTGCCATGTCGGCGCTCGGATAGACCGAGATGTTCGCGAGTTTTGTTGACTCGAACTGGATTTCCATATGTGTCATCGATGACGGGGCACCCCGCTCCATCTTGAACCAATATGTATTCGTTGCGTCCGTCCCGGTCTCAAACGCGACCTCCACTCCCGGGCTGAGCGTCTTCGCATCTTGCATGCCCGCTCCTGCATCCGCGCTCACGTAGGGCGGGATCAAGGCCAAGACGAGCATGAGCACCGTGACGAATGATAATACTTGTTTCCATGTTGCTTTCATCTGTTTTCCTCATTTCTACATGTCCATAGCTACGACCGACGGATCCGTCAATTCATGTATACGAGATAATGGCTTGAAGGTTCCAACAATTAACTCCAAAAAATCACTTCATTTCATTATTTTAGGAAACGCTCAATTTGTCTATCTTTAATATGGTTTTTCGAAAAATAATATGAAAAAGGTCAGAGGAATTTCCTCTGACCTGGACAAATGATTTTTCTTATTTGGCCGTGACACCCCCGTCGACGGGTAGTTCGATTCCGGTGATGTGGTTCGCCTCGTCCGATGCAAGGAACAAGACAGCCGCAGCCACTTCCCCCGCCTGACCGAGATTCGGCAAAGCGATTTGATTCAGGAAATGCTGTTTATAGTCCGGGTGCTCCATGTGCGGCGCGCTCATCGGCGTCACGATATAGCCCGGATGGACCGAGTTGACGCGAATATTGTGCTTCCCGTAATCGACGGCCGCAGCCTTCGTAAGTGAGCGAACGGCCCCTTTTGAAGCCGTATAGGCACCTGCCCCGGCCATACCGGTGAGCGCCGAGATTGACGAGATGTTGACGATTGAACCGCCGCCATTTTGCTCCATGAGCGGGATGGCATACTGCGTCCCGAGCATGACGCCATCGATATTGATTCGATACGTCCGTGACCAGTCGTCCTCGGTCTGTTCCAAGAACGGTTTTGCAAGCGCGATGCCCGCATTGTTGACGAGAATATCGAGCTTCCCGCACACCGACTGCACTTCATCATAAATTCTTTCCCAATCACTGCGCGAAGTGACGTCGTGCTGAAGCGCGAGCGCCTCTCCTCCGTTCGCCCGGATCGTTTCGACGACACGTGTCACCGCGTCTACATTGATGTCTGTCGCGACAACCGTCGCTCCTTCGCGCGCGAACAGCTTGGCCGTCTCCTCACCCATACCGCTGCCTGCCCCCGTAATGACCGCTACTTTCCCCGTTAACCGCATTGTTCCAGCTCCAATCTTAAATTATGATAGTCTAACTATCATAATAGTAGTCGATGCACATTCGATTCTCAACGAAACTGCTTCAAAGCGTTATAATGACAAGAGAACAAAGAGGTGATGATATGAGTAAACGTCAACAAAACAAAGAAGAACGATTAAATCGCATCATCAGTCAGGCTGAAACCCTGTTTCTGAAAGACGGATTCGAGCGCGTCCAAATGCAGGATATCGCTGACGCCGCCGAAATCGGGGTCGCGACACTGTTTCGCTATTTCCCGAAAAAAGATCAATTGATTGTCGCAGCGGCTGTCCGTAACTTGGCACCGACGCTTGACGCGTTCAAGGAATTGACGAGCCGGACGGGAGATGCGTACTCGCGACTCGAGGCGATCATTGACTACTTGCTCGACCAACAAATGAAACGGACGAGTCACTCTCGCTTCCGTGAGGCGTTCGAGAGTTATGCCTCGTTCGTCGTAAGTCCCCTTCCCGGAATCGATAACTACATCGGACTACAGCGCGAGATCATGGAGACGCTCGAACCGCTCATTGAGCATGGGAAGACGGACGGCTCGCTTCGAGGCGACATCGATGTGAAAACGACCGTCGTCACCATCATCAACGCGTTCGGGACGTTCGGCAACAATATCATTTTGAAGTCTCACATCAGTTATTTAGAGGACGATATCGAACCGCACATCCAACAACGGGTGTTGCGAGAGATGCTCTTGTCGTATGTGCGCTCATAACGAAAGCCCCTTCGCGTGAAGGGGCTTTATTCGTGCAGTTCGAGCGGCAGACCGTCCGGGTCGAAGAAGAAGGTCATCTTCTCGCCCGTGAACGTGTCATACCGAATCGGTTCCGTCGTGACACCGTGCGTATTCAGTTCGGCGACGACCGCCTCGATATCGTCGACTTTAAAGGCGAGATGACGGAGCCCACACGCCTCCGGGAAGCTCGGCCGTTTCGGGCTATCCGGTTTGATGAACAGCTCGAGCTCGTACGCGCCGAGCCGCAGGTCGATCTTGTGGTCGCCTTTGTCCAGACGATGATGCTCGCGGATGACGTCGAAACCGAGGATATCGATGTAGAACCGTTTCGCCTCGTCATAATTTGAGGCGATAATCGCCACGTGATGGATGGTATGTAGTTGCATCATAATCCCCCATATACAAAAAAATGAGCACCTCTCACTAGAGGTGCTCTCGAAAAGTCTACCGCGTCGAACCACGCTCCACAACGTGCTCCCGAAGGAATGTCCGCCGTCTTACATAGACCAGCTCATCGCATGTACTCAACTATAGGCGAATCCGAGCCCCGCGTCAATCTTTTGTTTGTACCGGGTTGACATCTTCCTAAAAATTAGGATAATCAATAGTGTTAGCACTCTTATATCTAGAGTGCCAAAAATGAAAAAACAAAAAGGAGAACGATCATGACAAAGAAACAGTTTCAAGCCGAATCGAAACGAATTTTAGAGTTGATGGTCCACTCAATCTATACGCATAAGGACATCTTCCTCCGTGAGCTCATCTCGAACGCGAGTGACGCCATCGACAAGATGTATTACCGGGCCTTGTCAGATGAGGCAATCGACTTCAACAAGGACGACTACTTCATTAAAGTCGAGCTCGACAAAGACGCCCGCACGATCACCATCCGCGACACCGGAATCGGGATGACGGCCGAAGAGCTCGAGTCGAACCTCGGGATTATCGCCAAGAGCGGTTCGCTCGCGATGAAGCAGGCGACGAAGATGGAAGAAGACCACAGCCTCATCGGCCAATTCGGTGTCGGCTTCTACTCGGCGTTCATGGTGGCAGACCGTGTGACGGTCCGCACCCGCTCGGTCGACAGTGAACAAGGCTACTTGTGGGAGTCGGAAGGCACAGACGGTTACACGATCGAGCCAATCGACAAGACAGACATCGGTACCGAGATTACATTGCACGTGAAAGCCGACACGGACGACGAGACGTACTCATCATTCCTCGAAGAGTACGAGATCCGTTCGCTCATCAAGAAGCATTCGGACTTCATCCGCTATCCGATCAAGCTCGACGTGACGAAGCACCGTCAAAAAGAAGACTCGGAAGAGTACGAGGACTACGTCGAAGAAGAGACGGTCAACAGCATGGTGCCGATTTGGCGCAAACGGAAGAGCGAGCTGTCGGACGAAGACTACAAGACGTTCTATCACGAGAAACGCTACGGCTTCGACGAGCCGCTCAAACACCTCCACTTGAACGTCGACGGTTCCATCCGGTATCAGTCGATTCTCTACATCCCATCGACGGTCCCGTTCGACTATTACACGAAAGAGTTCGAGAAAGGACTCGAGCTGTACTCGAACGGCGTCTTGATCATGGAGAAGTCGCCTGACCTGCTCCCGGACTATTTCGGTTTCGTCAAAGGGATGGTCGACTCGGAAGACCTGTCGCTCAACATTTCCCGGGAGATGCTACAACAGGACCGACAGCTCCGCGTCATCGCCAAAAACGTGAAGTCGAAAATCAAAGGCATGCTCGAGAAGATGCTCCAAAACGAGCGCGAGGACTACGAGAAATTTTATGAATCGTTCGGTCGTCAGCTCAAGTTCGGCGTCTACGATCAGTTCGGTGCCGCCAAGGACGAGTTGAAAGACTTGCTCTTGTTCCACTCGTCGAACGAGAAGAAGCTCGTCACGCTCAAAGAGTACGTCGAGCGCATGAAAGACGATCAAAAGTACATCTATTACGCGACGGGTGAATCGATTCACCGCATCGACCTGTTACCACAGGCGGAACGCTTGAAAGAAGAAGGGTTCGAGATTCTCTACTTCACTGAAGAAATCGACGAGTTCGCCATCAAGATGCTCCAGTCGTATGACGACAAAGAGTTCAAGTCGATCGCGAGCGGTGACCTCGGGCTTGATGATGAGGCGGCCCATTCGCTCAATGAGGACAACAAGGACTTGTTCGCCTTCATGAAACAAGAACTGGGCGACCGTGTTAAAGAAGTGCGCGCCTCGACACGCCTCAAGTCACATCCGGTCTGCTTGACGGTCGCCGGCGACGTCTCGATCGAGATGGAGAAGATTTTGAACACGATGCCGAACGGCGGCGGCATGAAAGCGGAAAAAGTGCTTGAAGTGAACGCCGACCACGCCATCTTCCAGACGTTACAGCGCATCTACAAGGAAGATGAAGCGAAAGCGAAACAGTATACCGATTTGCTCTATCAGCAAGCGCTCCTCATCGAAGGGTTACCGATTGAAGACCCGGTCGCCTATTCGAATGCGGTGTGTGCGTTGATGGCTGAATAATGGAAAGGCAGAGGGCGACCTCTGTCTTTTTCATTTATTCATATGGAGACGTGATACAATTTAACGTAGAAGAAATTCTTGGGAATGAGGTGTCATATGCTGTTCGAAAAAAATAAGTTGTATAAACGCTCTGAACTTCACGATCGTTATGGTGGAAGTCGACAACGAGGGATTAGTACCCCAAACAAACATAAACTCATCTTTATATTCGATAGTGGAATGGATAAAGAGTTTGGCTATAAAAATGGCTGGAATGAAGATGACGGTCTCTACTATTACAGCGGAGAAGGACAGGAAGGGAATCAATCGTTTTCTTTCGGAAATAAAGCGCTCCTTAACCATGTAGAAAATGGCGAAGACGTTTATTTATTCGAATCGCTTGGACGAGGGACTTACCGCTTTGTCGATCAACTCATTTTAATTGGTTTTGATATTCAATTTGGAATTGATAAATATCACAATCAACGAGAAGTGATCGTCTTTGCGTTTGAACCACTGCATGTAATTCAGGAAGAAGCTCATCAGTTCTCATCGACGATGCGCTATAAATCAATTGAAGAGTTAGAGGAAATTGCATCACGCGATCCCAAACGAGCCACCGGCTTAAGTATGTCCGCTCGAAAGTTACAAGTTCGCGAACAAACAGCAGCGCTTCTTTATTATGTGCTGGCTCGTGCCAATAACTGTTGCGAAGCTTGTGGGCAACCAGCTCCGTTTGAAACGGAAAACGGACCTTATCTCGAGCTCCACTCGCTCTATAAAGAATCCGATGATGGCTTATCGCAACCGGATCAAGTCGTAGCAGTTTGTCCGAACTGTCACGCTCGCCTGCATAAAGGTATAGACAGAGTAGAATTTAATCAACATATCATCAATAAGATTCAACAACCTTAATCTGCTTTAGATTGAGGTTTTTTATTTGTAATTGATAATATGACGATTTATTACGAGAATCATGTGTTCATTTCTTCAGCAAATCTATATCTATGAGTAAGGTTTTATTTTTTTTGCATAGGTTATTGAAAAAAACTCACATTTATTTTGTAACCGTTTTCTCCCCTTTTACCATGCGTATTATCCATTTACCGTTGATATATCAACTTTTTACCAAGCATGCAAACGCCTTGACATTTTTGGCGGGTTATATGAAGTTAGTATTACATTATAATTATTCTAGTAGAGATAGAATCCCACTAGAGTAAAAAACCAAGGAGGACATATCCCATGTCATTAATCGGCAAAGAAATCTTACCTTTCAAAGCACAAGCATTCCAAACAGGTGAATTCCTCGAAGTATCGGACAACGACTTCAAAGGTCAATGGAGCGTCGTTTGCTTCTACCCAGCTGACTTCACATTCGTCTGCCCGACTGAATTGGAAGACCTTCAAAACGAATACGCGACACTTAAAAACCTCGGCGTCGAAGTCTACTCAGTATCGACTGACACACACTTCACGCACAAAGCATGGCACGAAACGTCTGAGAAAATCGGTAAAATCGAGTACATCATGATTGGTGACCCATCACACACAATCTCACGTAACTTCGACGTCTTGAACGAAGAAGATGGCCTTGCTGACCGCGGTACGTTCATCATCGACCCAGACGGCGTCATCCAAACAGTTGAAATCAACGCAGGCGGCATCGGCCGTGACGCGAGCACACTCGTCAACAAAGTCAAAGCGGCACAATACGTCCGCAACAACCCAGGCGAAGTTTGCCCGGCTAAATGGGAAGAAGGATCTGCAACACTTCGCCCGAGCCTCGACCTCGTCGGCAAGTTGTAAGGAGCGGATTTCATGTTAGAAGCAGATATTAAACAACAGTTGGACCAATATCTCCAGCTCATGGAGGGCGATGTCGTCCTCCGTGTCAGCGCTGGAGATGACGCGGTCTCTAAAGAGATGCTCGACCTCGTGAACGAACTCGCGAGCATGTCGTCACGCATTTCGGTCGAGAATGTCACACTCGAACGCACACCAAGCTTTAGCGTGAACCGCCCGTCTGAAGAGACAGGGATTGTCTTCGCAGGAATCCCGCTCGGTCACGAGTTCACGTCACTCGTCCTCGCGTTGCTCCAAGTGAGCGGCCGGGCGCCGAAAGTGGACGCGGATGCGATCAAACAGATTCAAAACATTCAAGGCACGTACCACTTCGAATCGTATATCAGCCTCAGTTGCCACAACTGCCCGGACGTCGTCCAGGCACTCAACGTCATGAGCGTCCTCAACCCGAACATCTCACACACGATGATCGACGGTGGCGCGTTCAAGGCAGAAGTGGAAGCGAAAGAGATCATGGCTGTCCCGACCGTCTTCTTGAACGGTGAGGCGTTCGGCAACGGACGCATGTCACTTGAAGAGATTTTGGCGAAACTCGGAACTGGTCCTGACGCTTCGGCGTTTGACAACAAAGACCCGTATGACGTCCTCGTCATCGGTGGCGGCCCAGCTGGTGCGAGCGCAGCGGTTTACGCGGCTCGTAAAGGCATCCGGACCGGCATCGTCGCGGAACGCTTTGGTGGTCAAGTGATGGACACGATGGGGATTGAGAACTTCATCGGCACATCTTACACGGAAGGCCCGAAACTCGTCGCGAGCTTGGAAGAGCACGTGAAAGAATACGGCATCGACGTCATGAATCTCCAACGCGCGAAGCGTCTTGAGAAAACTGACCTCGTCGAAGTCGAACTTGAGAATGGTGCCGTCTTGAAGAGTAAGAGCGTCATCCTGTCGACGGGTGCACGCTGGCGTAACGTCAACGTCCCAGGTGAAGCTGAGTTCAAAAACAAAGGTGTGGCCTACTGCCCGCACTGTGACGGCCCTCTCTTCGAAGGCAAGCGTGTCGCAGTCATCGGTGGCGGCAACTCTGGAATTGAAGCAGCGATCGACCTCGCTGGGATTGTTAAACACGTGACGGTGCTCGAGTTCGCTTCTGAACTCAAAGCCGACCAAGTGCTTCAAGACCGTCTCCACAGCCTCCCGAACGTGACCGTCGTCACGAACGCACAGACGACAGAAATCACGGGTACGGATAAAGTGAACGGCATCTCGTACTTGTCGCGTGAGACGAACGAGACGCATCACGTCGAACTCGAAGGCGTCTTCGTCCAAATCGGCCTCGTCCCGAACACGGACTGGCTCGACTCGGTCGAACGCAACAACTTCGGTGAGATCGTCGTTGATCGTCATGGCGCGACGAACGTTCCAGGTGTGTTCGCAGCAGGCGACTGCACGAACAGCGCCTACAAACAAATCATCATCTCGATGGGATCTGGTGCGACTGCCGCACTCGGTGCTTTCGATTATATGATTCGCAACTAATCAGAAACGCGTCCTCACATTGGAGGACGCGTTTTTATAATGTCTCCTGAATCGGGTAAAAACAAGACTCGGTCCCCTGAATCGATTTCAAATAAATAGACACGGTTTGGTTGAAACGGATTCCAGCCTTCGTTCACCACCCCGACATCATTCACATAGTTCACGTTCTTATGTACTTGTTTCAGGTTATGTTCTGCCTCAGCGACCGAATAATTCGGCAACCCGAAGTAAATTGCTCCAGCAATCAATAATGAAAAGATGACTCCCATTCTTATCCGATATCGGTTTTCTAAACTCTTTAGGCCAATCAACGTCACGATAATCATACTGGTCGCCGTTCCAAACGCCGCCGAGTTTCCATACCAAGCCTCATTTACGACCATCATTCCTCCAATGGCCAATATCCCGAACATCCACCACCACTTCATCCCCATCACCTCTCTTCAATTATCCCAAAAACAGGAAAATAGGCAACTTCATTTTGGTTTGATGAATTATAAAATTAAGTGCAACACCCAAAAGTGAACGCACAAAAAGCCCACAGCGACGTCCTCGTGTAGAATGAAGTTACGACACAAACATTCAGACGGAGGAATCGCTATGAGCTATATTCATCTTACCACAACGGAACGCGTGAAAATAGAGACGTATCTGGAGCTTGGGATGTCCATCCGGTCCATCGCGAGACGGCTCGGGCGACAGCCCTCGACCGTCTCGCGGGAAATCAGACGGAACCCCGACTACGTGGCTGAACGTGCCCAGAAACGCTACGAGAAGGCGAAGACCAACTGTGGCGCCAAGACGAAACTCGACGATACGATGCGCCGGACGATCGTCGGGAAGCTGCGTGCGACCTGGTCCCCGGAACAGATCGTCGGCCGTCTCTACACAGGAATAATTGCCTTCTCCACCATCTACCGTTGAATCTATGCGGGACGGATCGACGTGCCCCTGACCGTGCTCCGCCAGAAAGGGAAACGTCAAAAGCCGACCGAGACGCGCGGGCGCATCAACATCAGACTCTCCATCTCGCAACGGCCGGCGGAGGTCAGGGGGCGCCGGACGTTCGGGCACTGGGAGCTCGACACCGTCGTCTCCGGACGAGGGAAGTCGAAGGCGTGCGTCGCGACGTTCATCGAGCGGAAGAGCCGGTTCTATCTCGCCCTGCCGATCGCGGACCGCACCGCGGCCTCGATGGAGGGGGCGATTCATGCGGTGCACGCCGCCTTCCCGGAGGGCACGTTCAGGACGGCGATGACGGACCGGGGCAAGGAGTTCAGCTGCCACGAGCGCGCTCGGCGTGCCGCTGTATTTCGCCGACCCGTACTCGTCGTGGCAGCGCGGCAGCAACGAGAACGCCAACGGCCTCCTGCGCGAGTTCTTCCCGAAAGGATCGGACTTCGCGACGGTCGGCCAAGGAGAGATCGTGGACGCGCTCGCCAAGATCAACGGGCGGCCGAGGAAATGTCTCGGCTGGAAGACCGCACACGAGGCCTTCGCGGAGGAAGTGTTGCGCTTAATTTGACAAACCGTCTACTATTAAACTTAACACGTTAATGATGGCACGCTACTCTGCTTATATTTATTTAGTATGAAGTAACAATTGATCTAAATCCATTATTTTAATTTTCTTTTTCGGTAACTGTTTAATCAATCCAAGTTCTTCTAGAGTAGTAAATTTACGGCTGATTGTTTCTGGTGTGGTACCAAGATACGAGGCTAAATCCTTTTTGGACATTGGTAAGATAATCGTTGGACTATTGCCACTTCCCTTTTCAATATTCTCAGCTAAAAAGGATATAATGCGGGTTTCTACATTTTCAATCGCTACTTGTGTGGTTTGTTTTTCAGAATCCTTTAAACGCATCGTTACTTCTGACAGTATTTTTAATGAGATCTGCGGATATTCCACCAAATACTTCTGTAAATCACCTCGTTTAATTAAACAAATAGATGTATTTTGTAGTGCTTCCGCATAATTCTCATGAATACTTCCAGGTTGGAAAATGGCGACTTCACCTGTAAAATCACCAGGATTTAAAATGCGAACAAGTTGTTCTTTTCCAGAATCCGATAAGCGGTAAATCCGAGCCTTACCTGAATTGATAATATATAAGGTATCATCTTCCTCATCTGCACGGAATAACATTTCCCCTTTTTTAAGATGAAGTGTCTTGGCAGATTCCGCAATCAAATCCATTTGTGAGTCTTCCAAATGGTTGAAAATGGGGACAATACGAATACATTCTGCATGTCCATGTTGGTGATGACAACATTGGTTTTGTTCCAAAATAACCTCTTCCTTTTATAAAAAGCCTAAGAGGGCATCCTACGCTTCCTTTCTATTCACTCGATTAAGCAGGTTTTACCTTTGATTTGACAACAGGATATCCTAAGTCTTCAATTGCCTTTTCGATATCGTTAATAGCGACTGCTTCTGAATCAAAATCTACTTTTACTTTACTTGCATTGAACATTACTTTCAAGCTATCTTGATTCACACCGTTTATTCCTTTCACCGCATTTTCAATCTTTTGGAGACAAGATGGGCAAGATAAGGTTTCTAATTGAATCGTTGCTTTTTGCATAAATCATTTCCCCCTTCATTTTTTAACGACCGTAAACCAATCTATTCTTTTGTTTTTGAGTTACTTTAAGCCTGATATGCTTTATCTACTTCTGATAACATCTCGAATGTGCCTCCATACGTTTCACATACATCTCCAGGAATGGTGTAGTTGTCTGTGATTTTTCGTAATTGAGCAAATTCAGCATCTAAGTCAGGTTTGTTCGTACCTGCGTCTTTTACTTTTCCACTAATTGTTTCAAACAATTCACGCACTTCAAAGGCTTCTGGGTGATTCTTACCATGGGCCCGTGTAATTGCAGTGGTGTATAAATCTAGCTTTTCAAAATGGTTTGTTATTACTTCGTTAAATGTCTGTTCAGACATTATTCGTTCCCTCTTTCTTGTGGTTTTTTGGTCTTAGGCCGATTTTACTTTTGATTTGACGACTGGATATCCTAAGTCTTCAATGGCTTTTTCGATATCGTTAATGGTGATCGTTTCTGAATCAAAATCTACTTTTACTTTACTGGCATTAAATAATACTTTTAAGCTATCATGATTAACCCCGTTTAATCCTTTCACCGCATTTTCAATCTTTTGCATACAAGATGGACAAGATAATGTTTCTAATTGAATAATTGCTTTTTGCATGAATTATTTCTCCTTTCATCTTATCTTTTATTTTTTTGTTTTCCCTCTTCTTCTTTACAATTTAAGTATAGTTCAGGTTCAACGAAATGAATTTGATGCAAATCAAGTTTTAAGAAAAAGTAGGGGAGTATTTTGTTCTTCCTACCTGAATACTTCCCCTTTATCATTCATCAAGACTGCTTTCTATTAAAATTATTCTCTCAAACGGTATCGAAGCAATCTCATACCATTCAAGATGACTACTAAGATACTTGCTTCGTGAACCAACATCCCGATTGACATATTCATCCATTCACCAAATAGTAGGCTGGCAAGTAAGACTAATACCACACCAACTGCTATGGTAATGTTCTGTTTCATGTTTCTTGAAGTTGATTTTGTTAAGCCTAATGCGTGTGGTAAACGACTAAAGTCAGAATTCATTAAAACAACATCTGATGTTTCAATTGCAACATCTGTTCCACTTCCCATGGCAATTCCGATATCTGCTAAGGCTAGTGAAGGACTATCATTCACTCCGTCACCGACAAAGGCAATGATCTCGCCTTCTGCTTGCATTTTTTCGATATAAGCAGATTTTCCTTCCGGTAGCATATGACCATGTGCTTCTGTTAACCCAAGTTCTCGAGCAACTAAATCTACGGTTCCTTGGTTGTCCCCAGAAAGAACGACAAGGTTTTTGACCCCTAGTTTTTTCAGTTTTTGAAGATCTTTTTTAACACCTGGGCGGATTTGATCCCGAATACCCATCAGAACGTTTAATTCTCCGTCGACCGCAGTTAACACAAGAGAATTCCCATTTTTCTCAAAGCGTTCGACGTCTTTTTTAGCTTTTTCGCTTAATTTCACATTTTTCTTTTCCATTAAAGCTACGTTACCAACGGCTATACGATGAACACCTATTTTTGCTACAATTCCGCCACCTTTAACGACTTCGGTTTCTTCAACAGTAGAGAAAGTTATCTCGCCAATATCCTGTAGGACAGCTTTCGCTAGTGGGTGGTCCGATTCACGCTCCACACTTGCTAAATATCCTAGAACCTCTTCAGTATTTTTTCCGTAAAATTCTTTTTCGGCAACTTCAGGGTTTCCTACTGTCAATGTTCCTGTTTTATCAAAAACGATAGTATCTACTCTGCTAAAGTCATTGATAACTTCACTACCTTTTAAGAGGACACCATTACGTGCACCGTTTCCGATACCGGCAACGTTGGATACAGGAACCCCGATAACTAATGCACCTGGACATCCTAAAACAAGAATCGTGATAGCTAGTTCAATATCTTTTGAGAAAAACCAAACAATAAAACCAAGGACTAACACAGCTGGTGTATAGTATTTTGAGAATCGGTCAATGAAACGTTCTGCTTCTGATTTGGAATCCTGTGCCTCTTCCACTAATTCGATAATTCTACCAAATGTTGTATCTTCTCCAACACGATCAGCTCGAATTTGGATCGTTCCATTTTCTAAGATAGATCCTGCAAATACTTCAGAATCAACCTTTTTACTTACAGGTAGAGATTCTCCAGTAATACTTGCTTCATTAATGTGACCTTCACCAGTTAACACTGTTCCATCTACCGGAACTTTTGCACCCGTTTTAACTAATAAAATATCACCTTCGTCTACATCATCGACATCTACTTCTTCAAATTCTCCGTTTTCCATTTGCTTTAAAGCACTTTCTGGTGCCAGCTCTGTTAATTCTTTAATGGCAGAACGTGTTTTGTTCAAGGTACGCTGCTCCAAGTAAGAACCAAATAAGAATAAGAAAGTAACGATGGCTGATTCCTCATAATTTTGAATCAATACTGCTCCAATAACTGCAATGGTAACTAAAACATCAATACTGACAACTTTTACTTTTAATGCCTGATAGGCTTGGATTGCAATCGGCGCCACACCAAGAATGGATGCAATGATGAGCGACCAATTGAAAATGGCCATGTTGTCTAAGGAAAATCGTCCGAAGAATGCAAGTGCAATCAAAATTGCACTGATCAGTGTAATGGAATTCTTTTTACTTAATATATATCTTTGCATGTTGATTCCCTCCAATTTCATTTTCATTTGTATTCCTTGTTGATGACTCTAGTCTAGGATGTTTCTATGAAATAAAAATTGATTCGAATCAAGTTCTATTGTAAAAGTGAAAAATTATAAAAGAACAGCAAAATAAAACCAACAGTTTTACGGAATAACTCTTATATATTATCGAACATCGACATACAATCACAAAAATTCATTATATTGTACATTCTTTATTCAGCAGGCTTTAGAAAAGTAGTTAGTTTAAGTGTACTCTTTCACATTATCCATTGGCGTTACTCAGAATTTGCTCCAATTACTAAACAAAAGCTAATGAAGATTATGGAACAACATGATCCAGTTACCGTTTTTTTTTGGAATATCCGCCATAGGCTCAAATAGTTTGTTTAACAAACAGCTATCATCCTAATCACCTAAACAGGTAGTTTTGTTTAACATTTTGTCGCGAATGTGTGAATAACTCAACTATTTAACGAAACCCTCCAAGCTATAATAAAAAAATGGTGCTCATCCAAACACTAACAGAAAGTGTAAAAAGGGCCGTTTTGTATTTCATCATTAATTTTCGTTTATTATCTTTAAACACCAAACAAACACCAACTCTAAATCAAAAGCGCGTAAGATAGCGTGTTTTCGGGCTTTGTTCCGTATCAGTGTGAATGTTTCAAAGTATGTTCCGCCTCGGCGACTGAATAACTCGGCAACCCAAAGTAAATCGCTTCAGCAATCAATAATGAAAAGATGACTCCCATTCTTATCCGATATCGGTTTTCTAAACTCTTTAGGCCAATCAACGCCACGATAATCATACTGGTCGCCGTTCCAAATGCCGCCGAGTTTCCATACCAAGCCTCATTGACGAACATCATTCCTCCAATGGCCAATATCCCGAACATCCACCACCACTTCATCCCCATCACCTCATGCCAATTACCCCAAAAACAGGAAAATAGGCAACTCCATTTTAATTAACTCCGACCGATTCAAACGTTTGATTCCCCCGGAAAGTGGAATATCGGACAAGAGAACGGATTTTGAATGAGGAGGCATTTCATGAACATCCCAACCATCAAACTACATGACGGCTACGAGATTCCGGCAATCGGGCTCGGCACCGTTTATTTACGAGGTGAACCGGGCGTCGACGCCATCACGAGCGCTATCCGCAACGGCTATCGTCTCATCGATTCGGCAATTCGCTATGACAATGAAGGAACGGTCGGCGAAGCCGTCCGGCAATCCGGCATCCCGCGCGAGCAACTGTTCTTGACGTCGAAGCTTCGCGCCCAATACTTCGACTACGACGATGCGCTCGAGATGATTCGTGAGTCGCTCTACCGGGCGAACCTCGACTATTGGGACTTGTTCCTGTTACATTGGCCGAACCCGAAACAAGACAAATACGTGGAGGCGTGGCGCGCACTCATCCAAGCGAAAGAGAACGGGTGGATCCGCTCCATCGGCGTCTCGAACTTTATGCCTGAGCACCTCGACCGTTTGATTGAGGAGACGGGTGAGACACCGGTCATCAACCAAATCGAGCTCCACCCATACTTCTCCCAAGTAGAACAGCGTCAAGCTGACAAAGAGCGCGGCATCATCACTGAGGCATGGAGTCCGTTGAGCCGAGCCCGGACTGTCACGCATGACGAGACGATCGCGGAACTAGCAAGACAAAAAGGCAAGACCGTGTCCCAAGTCATTCTGCGTTGGCACGTCCAACTCGGTGTCATCCCGCTCCCGCGTTCGTCGAGCGAGTTGCACCAAAAAGAGAACCTCGACGTCTTCAACTTCGAATTGACCGAGGACGAAATGGAGACGCTCAACGCCCTGACGAAGCAAGACGGCCGCATCGATAATCAAGACCCGAGAGAATACGAGGAATACTAAAAAAGATTGAGCCGTCTGGGCTCAATCTTTTCTCGTTAAAACGCCGGAATCGCCGTTTCTTCGTAATTTTCTTCCAAGAACGCACGGACTTCGTCACTTGTGAGTGCTTCGCCGAGTTTCTGGATGGCTTCTTCGTCTTTGTTGTCTTCACGGGCCACGAGTGTGATGGCGAAGTCGTTCTCGACACCTTCCGTCAAGAGGGCATCGCTCTTCGGCGTCAAGCCGAGTGGCGCCGCATAGGCCGGCGTCATGAGGACCGCATCGACGTCATCGTACGCACGCGCGAGCATGAGCAAATCGACTTCCTCGAACTTGAGGTTCTTCGGGTTCTCTGTGATATCGGCTTGCGTGTAATACGACCCGTTCTTCTCACCGAGCTTAATCACATCGTGTTGCGCGAGCAATGAGAGCGAGCGGTCGATGTTCGACACGTCGTTCGCGATGGCGATTGTCGCGCCTTCCGGGATGTCGTTCATGTTGTCATACTCTTTCGAGTAGACACCGTAGTTGGCGAAGTAAATCGGTTCGATTGGGACGAGGTTAGCGTCATTACTGCGGTTGAACTCTTCCATGTACGGGACGTGTTGGAAGAAGTTCGCGTCGACTTCTTTTGCTGCGAGCGCCGTGTTCGGTTGGACGTTGTCACCGAGGACGACGATTTCGAGCTCGATGTTGTCTTCTGCGAGTTGCTCTTTCGCGATTTCAAGCATATCCGTCATCGGTGGGATGAGCGATGCGACTTTGAGCGTCTGCGGCTCGTTTGACGGGGCTTCCGTCGTGTTCGTTTCGGAATCGTTCCCACACGCCGCGAGGACGAGTGTGAGTGAGGCGAAAAGCGCCATTAATTTTTTCATAAGTTCTCCTTCTTTCTTTAGGTAATTAGCGTTTGTCGATGAGCCGAGCCACCGTCGTACCGGTGAACTGAATCATCTGGACGAAGACGAGCATGATCAAAATCATGTACATCATCAGCTCCGTCTTGAACTGTTGATAGCCGTAGCGGATGGCAAAGTCGCCGATGCCACCGCCCCCGACCACCCCCATGATGGTCGAGTACGAGATGAAGCTAATGATTGATGTCGTCAGCCCGAGGACGAGACCGGAACGGGCCTCGACGTACAAGAACTTGAAGATGACGTCTTTGATGGACGCCCCCATCGACACGGCCGCCTCGACGACGCCACGCGGTACGTCAAGGAGTGACTGCTCGACGAGTCGTGAGTAATGGGCGATGGCGATGATGGCGAGCGGCACGGTTGCCGCCGCCGTCCCGATGGCCGTTCCGATGATGAGCCGCGTAAATGGAATCAAAAACACGACGAGTAACAGGAACGGGAACGAGCGGACGATATTGACGATCAAGTTGAGCACGGAGAAGACGGCCCGATTTTCGAGCAGTTGCCCTTTTCGTGACAAGTAGAGCCACGTCCCGAGCGGCAGGCCGAGAAGGACGGCCGCGAGAATCGAGACGCCGACCATGATGAACGTCTCGCCGATCGATTGCCAAATCTCGGTTTGATATTGCAGGAGCACCTCAGGCATGTGGTTCACCTGCCTTCTTCAGTTGATCGACGAACCAGGACGGATTGTCGTCGATGTCTGCGACCCCACTCGGAATGACATCAATCGTCTCATACACCGAACCGTCCGTCATGACGGTCACGCGGTCGCACACTTGTTTGATGACGTCCATCTCATGTGTCACGATGACGATGGTGACGCCGAGCCGCTCGTTAATCGACTTTAACACGCCGAGCACTTCAGCCGTCGTATTCGGGTCGAGCGACGACGTCGGCTCATCACATAACAAGACGTGCGGTTCGTTCGCGAGCGCCCGCGCGATGGCGACGCGCTGTTTCTGCCCGCCGCTCAACTGTGCCGGGTATTTATCTTTGAACGACTCGAGCCCGACGAAACGAAGGCACTCGAGCACCCGGGCCTCATGCGTCGAGCGCGGCCGGCCAGCCAGCTTCAGTGAAGCGGCCACATTGTCATAGACGGTCTTGTTCGCGACGAGATTAAACTGTTGGAAAATCATGCCGATGACGTGGCGCTTCTCGCGTAGCTGTCGACTCGATAAGCTCGTCAATTCGTCCCCATCGACCGTGACTTGCCCTGTATCCGGTGTCTCGAGCAGGTTCATCAACCGGAGCAGCGTCGACTTGCCGGCCCCGCTCGCGCCGATGATGCCGTAGACCTCGCCCCGCTCGATCTGAAGCGAGACGTCACGGACGGCTACGTCGCGGCCGAACTGTTTGCTGACATTCGTTAACGTGATCATAGACGGTTCCTTTCTCTTATGGGAAAACTGGGTCAACCTCGTACCCCATTTTAGCGAACTAAAGCAAATTTGTCAGGTGAGGTGCTTCACAAAAAAAGAACCGCACGGGGCGGTTCACTTTAACGGGTGCTGTTTGAAATGGTCAGCGATATGGCGCCGCATCGATTCACGATTTTCGGCAAAGATGCGATGCCGATGGCCGTTCCCCCCTGATGGATGGGGAAATCCGCTCACGACGCGTTCTGGCGCGATGATGCCCTTGTCGACGAGCGTCTCGACGGCCCGACGGACGTTGATGCCCATCGGCAAGATGAGTGCGTCCTCGAGGACGGCCATCTCGTCGGCGAAGCTGCCTTCGACATAAGACCGGAACAAGTCCGTCTTCAACATGTCTGGACTCGACCCGTTGTAGTTCTTCCCTTTATAGAAGACGGGATACGGTAGCACCGCCGTATTCTGCACAAGATGGTTCGCCTCGCCAAATAAGTCGAGCGTCGTCGGGAGACCGAGGTGGTGATGCAACTCCAAGTCATCGAGCATCGTCACCAAGTTCTTGCGGATCGGTCCCGAGAAACTGCCCCGTTGTTTGACGGCTCGGAGCGCTTCCTCGTCGGGCGCGTCCGCCAAATCGCGGATGGCCTCGAATGATTGCCGCATTTGATACAGTCCTGGCGTAATCCCTGCTATGACGACTTTGGCCTGCGGGTTAACGTATTCGAACGGTGCATAGTAAATCGTGAGTTGCTTGTTCGGGTCCTCCTCGAGTAAGAACGGTTCACTCTTCAGTGTCGCTTCCTCCAGGTCGGGCAGTTCGAGAATATGTTGTTTATAGCGTTGAAACAAGTCAGTACGTGTCGGCATGAAAGTCCCTCCTCTGTTTTTCTGTTCCCTAAATCAGTAAATCTTATTGGAGGATGACGATCTCGTTTGCGCATTGACGCGACACATCGGCTTTTGTATAGTTAGGAACGACAAAAACGAATAGGAGTGACCAATTTGACTCCAACAGAACCGACGACACGACTTCTCGATCTCCTAAGCGAGCGTCACGACCAAATCCGTCGCATCAGCGAACGGGCTTGGAACGAGCAACATGACATCTACATCTCCAACTCCGAATGGTACGTGCTCGCCCGCATCTATAAGACGAAGCCGACCATTGCCGAAGTGACACGCAACGTCCACATCTCCCGCCAAGCGATCCATAAGCTCATCAAGAACTTGAAAGCCAAAGACCTCGTCACGGTGACCGATCATCCGACGAGTCGAAAAGATAAATGTATCGAGCTGACCGATCTCGGAGTCCGTTGCTACGAACAGAACGAGGCACTGAAAGCCGAACTCGAACAAAAAATAGCCGAATCACTCGGTGACGACGCATTCCGACAACTGAAAATGTTGTTGAAAGCCGACTGGAATTTGTAATCTCTCCTAACGATTGGGAGAGATTTTTTTGTGTCATATCTCACCTCAAATGTCAACCGAGTTGACATTTCGTGTCATGAACTACTATACTTGATGAAAGGAAGAGGTGATCGATTTGTTCAAAACTGGTGATTTAATCATCTATTCGACCCACGGAGTTTGCCGCATTGACGACATTTCCGACATGACGGTCGCGGGTGAGACGAAGTCGTACTACACGCTCCATCCCATCAATAACGCACAGAAGTTGCAAATCAGTATCCCCGTCGATAGTGATAAAGTGATGATGTTGACGCTCCTTGAAGCGAAAGAAGCAAAAGAGATCCTCGAATCGTTCCGCTCGCCGGGTGTCGAATGGAATCCCCATCCGAACAACCGCAATCGCGAATTCTTGAACGTCGTGCACTCGGGTAACCGTCACGACATCGCTCAAGTCATCAACACGCTTGCTCGCCGCCAAAGCGAAGCTATCTTGTTGAACAAGAAGTTATATGAACAGGACCGCAAGATTCTAGAGAACGCTAAAACGATCCTCGTGAAAGAACTTTCGCTCGCGCTTGAATTGTCGGAAGAAATTATCGATCAACAAATTGCTGCTTATTTGAGCGAAGAACCTGTCGCCACTACTTGATTGGCCCCTTCCGTGCGAAGAGGTCTTTTTTTATTGTTCAAAGACGGCCAGCACCTGTTCTTTCAGCGGTTGGAAGCTATGTCCGACATGTCCGTGGTACATAAAATGCTTGGAGCAGAAAATCGTCCCGATTGTTCCATCTTCGTACGTGAAAGTAATTGGGCCGGCTGCAATCCAGTCCACTAATCGCACGTTCGAATCGAAGGTTACGGATGGGTTCAGTTTTTCTATTTCCAAAAACGCCAGCAATTCGCCAAGTGCTTGCTTACTGTGGACAATCAACACGTTAGGTTTGTAGTGGAAGAAAACCCTTTTGAAGATTTGTGCACCGTATACTGCCGCTTGTTTATTTTTTGGTAAAGACAAGCATTTTGCAGATTTTGTAGGCCATGCATTCATGTTCGTTTCAACCACGTTAATCACTCCGCTAGATTTGGCCTCCAAATCTTTCACGAATGCGTTCAAACCGACCCGCGTCTTAGAGAGTCGTGATTTTCCGTCTCGGATTCGAAGCGTCTGCATCCGTTCCATGAATCGACTTCGATTATAAATCAGATCGATATATTCGCTAGTATCTTCGAAGTCTTTCACTTTCATAGGTGTGGCTGGATTGATGCCGACGACAAATACATTCCCTCTTGAATCCGGAGACTCAACAACAAACGGTCTAAAATAGGAGTCTTCCTCTTTCAGCTGAACCAGCTCCTCCATGTTCTTCTGCATCACTAATCCCCCTCCTCATTCCTTCTCAATAATGATGTCTTCCGCGAGCCCTGTGTTATTGATTTTCTTATACTGATCATACACATCCGCCACATCAACAAGTTCTTCGGAATCCACAAGCAATGTCTTCGACCCTTTTTCAATCAAGAGAAGTGGATGGTCTTTGAATTTGATTTGTTCAACCACATCATTCGCATGTGAGATTAGAAGCGTCTCTGTTGTCGGTCTCATGCAACGCATTTCCCAGCGGTCAAGCCATTCTAACACTTGTCTCGTTTCCCATTCGACATCGAACAGGGTGGCAACAAGGATATAGTGATCCGCATGCCTCATCAGGACTGCGAAACAGTCGCCCAACTGGATACATTCCGTCTGTGCGATCTCCATATGGTCTTCGTAGTTAGGGACCACACAATACTCGAAACAGTCCGGGTACTCTCGAAGTTTGTTGACATAATCACCGTATTTTTTACGCTCCCATTCAGAAAGAATGATTTTATTCATGCAGCACCTCCTATTTTTATGTAGACTCCTACTTATTTTTAACCAATATATGGATTAATTGTCTTACAATCAAGAAGAACAAGCGAGAATATGAACATATCCTCGCCTGTACTCGCTTAATTGTGGACGACGCCTTTCTCTTTCAAGCCGAGCGCCATTGCTGTCGATTCGTGAATCGTCTTGAACAGTTCCGGGTGATCGGAGAGTGAGACGCCATAAGAAGGCACCATCTCTTTGATTTTCGGTTCCCATTCCGGCATCCGGTTCGGGAAACACTGCTCGAGCACTTTTAACATGACGTGCACGGCCGTCGAGGCTCCCGGTGACGCACCAAGTAGTGCTGCGACCGATCCGTCTTCGGCGCTGACGACTTCCGTTCCGAACTGGAGCGTCCCTTTGCCGTCCGGCGTGTCTTTAATGACTTGGACTCGTTGTCCGGCGACGACGATTTCCCACTCCTCGTTCTTCGCCGTTGGGATGAATTCGCGAAGCTCGTCCATCCGTTTGTCATGCGACAAGAGCACCTGTTCAATCAAATATTTTGTGAGCGGCATCTCTTTCGCCCCGGCCGCGAGCATCGTTACGACGTTGTACGGTTTGACCGATTGGATAAGGTCGAGGTTTGAGCCCGTCTTCAAGAACTTCGGCGTAAAGCCGGCGAACGGTCCGAACAACAACTCTTTGCGCCCTTCGATGAAGCGCGTGTCGAGGTGCGGCACCGACATCGGCGGTGCGCCGACTTTCGCTTTGCCGTATACTTTCGCGTTGTGCTGTTCGATGACGTCACGGTTCTTACAGACGAGGAACAGACCACTCACCGGGAATCCGCCGATATGCTTCGACTCCGGGATGCCCGTCTTTTGAAGGAGTGGCAGACTGCCTCCACCGCCGCCGATAAACAGGAACGGCGCCGTGTGCGTCTCAATCGTGTTCGCCTCGATATCTTTCACTTTCACTTCCCACAATCCGTTCGCTAACCGTTTCACGTCCTCAACGCTATGCTTGTAATTGACCTCGACACCTTGGCCGGTCAAATGATCAAACAGCATCCGTGTGAGCGCACCGAAGTTGACGTCGGTACCTGAATCGATTTTCGTCGCCGCGATCGGCTCATCGACGGAACGTCCTTCCATGACGATCGGCATCCAGTCACGGAGTTGTTCCGGGTCATCCGATAAAACCATTCCTTCAAACAACGGATTATTTGTTAGCGCTTCCAAACGTTTCTTCAAGAAGTCGACGTCTTTCTCACCTTGGACCATGCTCATATGTGGAATCGAACGGATGAACGCTTCCGGGTTTTGAATCAAGCCTTTATTGACGAGATGCGCCCAAAACTGACGCGAGATTTGGAACTGCTCGTTCACGTTGATCGCTTTCGAAATATCGAGCGTACCATCTGGCTTCTCGGTCGTATAGTTCAACTCACAGAGGGCGGCATGTCCCGTCCCGGCGTTATTCCATTCGTTCGAACTCTCTTCCCCTGCACTTTCGAGCTTCTCAAACACTTTGACTTCCCACTCTGGTACGAGCTCTTTAAAAAGCGACCCGAGCGTCGCACTCATGATACCGGCACCAATCAAAATGACGTCTGTTCTCTTTTGAACACTGCTCATGAAAACCCCATCCTTCTCCCCTGGATTTGTGTATGAGACGATTCGGTAAATCCCCATTCGCCGACTCGCCCCGTTTATAATTGTTATATTGATTATAACGCTTTTGTGATGTTTGATAAGGGTTAAGTGCGGAAAACTTTTAGAGTTTCTCCCTTAGACAACTCTCAGTAACTAGAGATGTTATGATGAGTGCAACGAATACTGAAGAGAATGAGGTTGCTATGATGAAAAAGAAAGTAAAAGTGGTTGCAGCAGTGATTGAAAATGAAAATCAAGAAATCCTTTGCGCCCTTCGCTCAACAAATATGTTGATCCCAAACATGTGGGAGTTCCCTGGTGGAAAAGTTGAAGACGGTGAGAATTTGCAAGAAGCACTTGAACGTGAGATTTCTGAAGAGTTAGCTTGCGAAATCACTGCGCACGAAGTGATTAATGAACATGTACATGAATATGAAACGTTCATCATTCAATTGATTTCATTGCGTGCTGAGTTAAAATCAGGAACGCCTACCGCGACAGAACACGATGCGTTAATTTGGTTAAAACGCGATAACTTACATTCCCTTGTGTGGGCCCCAGCAGATATTCCTGCCGTCAACGACGTCATTAATCAAACGACAAAAGCCGAGAACGTGTAACAATCACGTCTCGGCTTTTATTAATGCGTTTGTTCGTGTAAGTAGTCGTAAATTTGCTGATCGACACGTTCTTGGAGGAGTAAGTTCATCGTAACAACAGACAATTCCTGTCCGTCTTGATTCAGCATTGTCGTATCTTGAACAGATTCGCGATCCGGTTTGACTTCACCCAAATAGTAGAAATCTCCGCCTTCATCATCATCCTTTTTCACAAAGAGATGAATATCGATTTCTCTTTCCTGTGCCTCAATGATTTTACGTACTTCTTCCGATTTTGTCGTTCTTCTGCTTCTCGTATACCAATGAAACACTTCTGGATTAATAAAGGAGTCTCCATAATTGACGCTAGCTTCAACGTCTTCACCCTTATGGTACGTGACAAAAATCGGACAAGTTTGATGTTTTATTTTGTAGCCATATATCGTCGATTGTTCTTCTTTATCCCAATTTAATAGGCGGCAAGCATCTTTCCTCGTGTACTTTTCAAGTCGGGTTAATGGTTTTGTTTGATCATATCGTTGACCTCTAGCTAAGGAAGCTGTTAATACATCTTTAAACAGCTGAGTGAACCATTCATCTTTTAATAAAGAGTGCATATGAGATGAGAATCTATACACCTCACCTTCCCAAGAAATTAAGGCGTGTCCTCCATACTTCAATCGATCAGCATCTTTAAAGAAGTTTAGTGATAATACGTTTTCTAAAGAGTGAATGGTAGTTTTATCACTTCGTATGCCCTGCTCACGCAAGCGATGAATAAAATCTTGTTTGTTCAAACTTTCCTGCTCCAACAGAAGTTGCATTAACAATGCCTCATGTACTCGTTTTCCTGATAATAACTCTTGGGTCACCATCAACAGAACTTTCGAATGAATGGAAGGAAGATCAGGGAGATCAGGCTCCACTATATTCAAAAAGGCACCGTAATGACCCTTCTTTGTTCCAATAACAATTGGATCCATTGAATAATGTTCAACAAAATCACTTAGCATCGGAGGTCGGCCTAAACGGTTTTTCAAATTGTGATAAGCCTCTTTTAACACTTTTAAGTCCGTTAGTTTTGCTTGATTAATCGATTCGTAAATTCGCTCTTTTGCGATGGCTTCAAAATTAATGGTCGACGTGCCAGAAATATAGCTACGATCGATTACTTTTCTCCGAATCGAATCTTTATTTTGAGAGCGGTCTCCGGATAAAGCGATTGGAATCAAATAGTTATTTTTGTAGTTAGCAATGAAATCGATAACGGTCACGTATTGTTTTGAGCTGTGTTTTCTTAATCCCCGTCCTAGTTGTTGAATAAAAATAATACTTGATTCTGTCTGTCGCAACATGACGACTTGATTAATGCTTGGAATATCAATACCTTCGTTGAATATATCAACTGTTAAAATGTAATCTAGACGACCCTCTTCCAAATTAGTCACTTCAACTCGTCTCTTTTCTTGCGAATCATCTCCCGTTAAAGCACATGTTCTAAAACCTCGATGATTCAATTCCTCAGAAAGTCGTTTCGCTTCTCGTTTTGAACTACAGAACATCAAACCACATAAACGCTCTCCAGAAAAACCATAGTAATCAATCTTCTCGATAATCCGTTCTACACGTTCCTCTGACACGAGCTGAGTGAATACATCAAACTCAACTTGATTTCCACTCACTTCAAGATCTGTCACTCCAAAATAGTGGAAAGGACACAACATGTCCTCTTCAAGCGCTTCTTGTAACCGAATCTCATATGCAATGTTGTAATCAAACAACTTAAATAAATCATATCCATCTGAACGTTCAGGAGTTGCTGTCATTCCTAATAAAAATTGTGGTGTGAAATGTTCTATAATTCGTTGATATGTAACCGCTCCTGCTCGGTGACTCTCATCAATCAATACGTAGTCAAATGCGTCTCGGTTAAACTGATCTAATGTTTCTTGTTTAGAAATTGTTTGGATCGTTGCAAAGACATACCTAGCTCCCATTGCTCGGCTCGAACCTGACAGGATACCAAAATCACTTTCATCACCACCAATGACTCGATGAAAATCATTCTTTGCTTTTTGCAAAATCTGTTCGCGATGCACTACGAATAGCATTCGCTTCGGTCGATAGCGACGAACATCAAAAGCGGCTAAATATGTTTTTCCCGTGCCCGTCGCTGATACGACGAGCGCTCTTGTATTTCCATGCGCACGAACGGCCTCAATCCCACTTAAAGCTGCTAGTTGCATCGAATTAGGTTCTACCTGTAACGCTTCTTTTAATCGATTGACTCCATACGAGTCTGGAAATTCAGCTACACGTTCTCCGAAGACTGGACGATACGAACGTTCGTAAGCTGAAATCCATTCAAGTGTCAATGGAACTGAAACACTCCACATTTCTTCAAACTGATCGAGGAAGTGTCCGACAATTTCTCCATTCTCGTGAGAGGTCAACTTCAGATTCCACTCGTAATTTGTCTTTAACGCTCCAGACGTCAAATTAGAACTTCCAACAATTAATGAGTAGTACTCTTCATGTTGAAAAATGTATCCCTTAGAGTGGAATGCCTCAACTTCTGAAATGCGAATATCTACATTCTTCAGTTTTAATAGTTCTTTAAAGACTTTAGGTTGATTAAAGTATTGGTACGTTGAAGTCATGATTTTTCCACGGATACCTTTATCATGTAAGTCGGAAAGCGTAGATTTTAACGTAGCTAAGCCAGCTTCCGTAATAAACGCAACAGAGAATAAGAAAGATTGGCATCCCTTTAGTTCGTCTAGAAGTGAAGTAAGTACATCTTGTCGTTTATGTTTTTCATTCATTAATAACTCAGGTTTAAATGGACTCACGTGATGATGATGCTTATCAATGAACCCTTTTTCTAAAGAATTTTTGAGTTGTTCTGTAAAATGAGTCATACATACCTCCAACATGATTTATACTAAATTCAAATAATTTCAATACCAGTATTTTATTTTACATATATTTCATTATTATCTTCTGCATAAAAATGATCAAGGAGGAACTTTATGTCTGCGTTCTATCTCATCCGTCATTGCTCGGCGACTGGCCAAGAGCCGGACGCCCCACTCACTAAAGCCGGCAAACAACAAGCACTCGCCCTCGCTGACTTCTTTCGAGACATTCCCGTCGACCGCATCATCTCGAGCGACTATACGCGAGCCATCGCCTCGATTGCACCACTCGCCACGTCCAAACAGCTGACCATCGAGACGGAGCCGAAGTTGCGCGAGCGTATCCTCTCGCTCGAACCGCGCGACGATTGGTTCGAGTTGCTCCGTCATTCGTTCACCGATGCCTCGTTCCGTGTGCCAGGTGCCGAGTCAGGTCAAGATGCGACGGACCGGATTTTGAGCGTCATCGAGCCACTTGACGACGTAAACGGCACGACCGTCCTCGTGACGCACGGAAACCTGCTCGCGTTGCTTCTTCAACATGTGGATAACCGCTATGACTTCGACACGTGGCGCAATCTCAGCAATCCCGATATCTACCGCCTAGAAATTGTGGATAACTCTTGGTCCGTGACACGCGTCTGGACCGTCCCTGCCTGTGGATAACGTTATCCACAGAAAAAGCCGTCTCATGAATGAGACGGCTTTCGTTTTATTTTTCCACAAAAAACATTGAGATGGCACCAAGACCGACATGCGTCCCGACCGAGACGCCCATCTGCATGAGGTAAATCTCGCCGTCAAAGTCGGATTCGGCTTGAATCTTCGCCTTCAAGTTCTCGGCAATCTTTTGATCGGACGTATAGCCGATGATGACAAAGTTGGTAATGTCTTTGTCGCAACGTTTGATGAACTCGTCCGTATAGTGCTTGAGCACTTTACGAGTTCCGCGCTCTTTGGCGACAATGGCCCCTTTGCCATTCTTCATGCTCATGATCGGTTTGACCATCAACAGCTTGCCGATGATGGCGCTAGCATTCGAGATGCGGCCGCTTTTAATCAAATGGTCCAAGTCGTCGACCGACAAGAAGTGCTTCACTTTCAGCTTATACTTCTCGTTGAAGTCAACGAGCTCCTCGAACGTCGCCCCGGCTTCACGCATCTGGCCGCTCTTCATTAACAACCAGCCGCTGCCGTGGCTCATCGAACGAGAGTCGACGATATGAATTTTCACCGTCGAATCAGGATGTGCCTCTTCGAAATATTCTTTTCCGAGCACGGCCGATTGATACGACCCGCTCGTCCCGCTCGACATACAAATGCAAAGAATCTCGTCATGTCCGCTCTCGACGGGCTCTTCCATCAGCTTCATAAATGTCGCTGGGCTCGGCATCCCCGTCGTCGGGAATTCCGGTAGCGCTTCCAACATTCCGTAAAACGCATCGGGCTGGATGTCGACACGGTCCTCATACGACTTGTTGTCAATCGTAATGATGAGCGGCGCGACGCCAATCTCGTATTTTGCTAAAATCTCATCGGATAAATCACAAGTTGAATCTGCCAATAATCTAATCATAGTACCCTCCAAAAATCGCTCCTGAGTGACGAGAATCGTCCTAGACCACTACGTCGATTCAGACGTCACGATAGGACTTCTCCATTGTATCAGATATGGAGGGGTAGAAGTTTTTTTGCCAGGCCTGAATATGCGTTGGTTTGCTCGTGTCGAAGCAACCATTCCTTTCGCCACAGTCCGCCCGCATAGCCCGTCAACGTCCCATTCGATCCGATGACACGATGGCACGGGATGACGATGCTCAACCGGTTGCGCCCGTTGGCACTGCCGACGGCCCGCACGGCGCGGTCCCGGCCGAGTGTCACGGCCAGTTCGCGATACGAGGTCGTCTCGGCGTATGGAACCATGACCAGCGCCTGCCACACGTCCTGTTGAAACACCGTCCCCTCGACTTCAAACGGGAACGTGAACGATTGGCGACGTCCGTTGAAGTACTCCTCGATTTCTCGGTAGCACGTCTTCAACACGTCCGGCGTCATCTCCTCCGCTTCAAAGCGGACATCATCGCGTTCAACGAACAGGATGGAACGGATGGCCGTCTCTGTCCCGACAATCTCTAGAATTCCAATCGGACTCACATAGTCCAGTCTATACGTCTCCATACAACGACCTCCATAGATAGAATGTGGCGTACGCCTCCCACCCGGCAAAGCGTTCCCCGTACTGCCTCACTTCGTCTGCCGTCAACTTGTCGCTTCGCCCAAGATGATGCTTCAACGCCTGATGCAGACCAGCGTCCGCAACCGGGAACGCCGTCGGATCTTGGAAACACTTCATCCGGACATACGCGGCCGTCCACTCCCCGACACCGCGTAAGCTTAACAACCGTTCATGCATCACGTCGGGTGGCTCGCTGCGTAACTGCTGTTTCGACAATCGTCCGTCCGTCATCTCCTGGGCGATGCCGATGATATATTCTGCTTTCCGGGTGCTGAATTGGAGCTGTCTCAGTTCACTCGGGTCGAGCAGCGCAATCGTCTCAGGATTTGGGAACGCCCAGTACGTCACGCCGTCCACTTCCCGGGATGGTCCATACTGCTCGACGAACCGTCGTTTCAGCGTATAGGCGAACGAGAGTGTGATCTGTTGACCGATGACGGCCCACGTGAGCGCCTCGAACAAGTCCGGGAACCCGATCAGGCGTAGCCCCTCGTACTCTCGGACGAGCGGACGCAACAGTTCATCCGTCTCGGCCATCCGCACGAACGCCGCGACGTCTTGGTCGAGGTCGAACCAGTCGCGGACGTAGCGCTCCACGTGTTTCTGTTCCGAGCTCGTGATGTCGTCTTCCCGGAACGTGATGACGAGGCCGTGAGCCGTCTCCATGATATCCCCTAGCAGCAATCGTCCGTCCACATCGAACAGCTTTGAGACGGACGTTTCACGGGCGACATGCATCACTTCATCGTCAGAGCGTCGCAAAAATTGCAGACATTGTTGAAAATCAAACGGAGCGGTGACGTGAATCTCGAACGATGAGCGACTCATCGGCTCCCCCCTTTCGATACATGCTCGGTGAACATCCCTTGAGACGTCGGAAAACGCGATAAAAGTTGGACGGGGTTTGAAAGCCGACCTCATAACAGATGGCGAGATTGCTCATGTCCGTCGTCCGCAACAGATGGGTCGCCTTGTCGATGCGAACCTTTTCGAGCAGACGGCGCGGCGTCTCGCCCGTCGCTTGGGTGAACGTCCGCTCGACATAGAACGGGCTCAAGTTGACGTGCTCGGCAATCTCCTCAAGCTTGAGCGGCCGTTTGTAATGCGTGAGCACGAACGCCGTCACGTCATGGACGAGCGCGCTCGCCGGACTACGGTCGACCTCGGGCTGACATCGCTTACACGGCCGAAAGCCGGACGACTCCGCTTCCGCTTTCGTCTCATAAAAATCGACATTCTCCCGCTTCGGCTTCCGCGAGCGGCACGAGGGCCGACAGTAAATCCCGGTCGTCTTGACCGCGGTATAAAACTGTCCGTCATACGCCGCGTCACAGGCGAGCACTTTCTCCCACTTCTCTTCAAACGTCAGCATCTCAGTCCACCCCCTTTGTTCCAATGTATCAGATTGATTTTCGTTCACTCGTCCTGTTTCTTGCCCTTACAGTCTACATTCCCGCGATTCAAGAATCTCATTGATTTTGAATCCGTCTCCCCCTTTGACTCGTACTATGATTACGCGACTCGATTGAGTACACTTTAGCTAATCAAGTCAGAAGGAGTACATACGATGCAAAAGCGATTTTCCTGGAAACAACTGAAATGGTTGCTTCCATTCCTATTGATTGGATTGATTCTTTATCAGAGCGGCCAGGAGCTCCAAAACCTGTCGCTCGCCGCGGCGTTTCAAACGTTAGAGGCGTTGACGGGCTTTGAACAAATCGCCTTGATCGGACTCGGGCTCGTTGCCGTTTTGACGATGACCGGCTACGATTACTTTTTACTGCGCTCGCTCGACGTCCATATCCCGCTCTCGAAGCTGCTTCGCGCGGCATGGATCACGAACGCGATGAACGGCATGATCGGGTTCGGCGGCGTCATCGGCATCGCGCTCCGAACGTCGCTGTATCGACCGTATACGGACACGAAACGATTGCTCCGGGCCATCGGCTGGATGACCCCGACACTCATCAGCGGCTTGTCGCTACTTGCCGCAGGGGTGCTGCTCGGGCTCTTCCCGGCCGGTGCGCTCACCGCAACGAAACAATGGATTTGGCCAGTGCTCCTCGCGACACTCGCCGTCCTGCCGCTCTACATCTATGTGACGCGGAAGCGGTCGAACTTGGATTGGCCGACCTTGGTCGGCTATATCGCGACGTCACTCGCCGAATGGGTAACGGCCGGACTCGTCGCCTTGTATGCCCTGCATTTACTCGGGGGCGAAGCGTCGCTCCCGGCCATGATGGGTGTCTTCATCGTCGCGACCATCGTCGGGGTCGTCTCGCTCGTCCCGGGTGGTGTCGGTTCGTTTGATTTATTATACCTCGTCGGGATGACCCAGCTCGGCATCGACCAAGAGATCGTCTTATCTTCCTTGATCGTCTATCGCTTCGTCTATTTCATCGTCCCATTCATGATCAGCCTGTTTTTGGCGGCCCTCGTCTTCGGAGACCAGGTCGTCAAACAGATCGAGTATAAACCGATCATCGGGTCGTCCTATGAGATCGGGACCGTCGTCTGGCGCATCGTGTCGCGCACACTCGTCAAGACCGGACGGCTCGCCGGAAGCCTGATCGCATTGATGACGAGCCTCGTCCTTTGGTTCCAGACGCTGTTACCGAGTGTGTCACCGCTCTATTCGACCGCCCTCTGGGTACAGTGGGTCGGTACGCTCGCGCTGTTCACGGCCGGTCTGTTGACACTCCTGACCACGTTCGGGATGTACATCCGGACGAAACGTGTGCTCTGGCTCGTCGGGGTCGCCTGTGTCGTCGCCGGCATCGGTGTCATCGCGCGCGGCTTCAATCTGTTTGAAGCGTTCGTCGTCGGCGGGTTCGCCTTGTTCGTTTGGTTGACCCGGACCCAGCACAAACGCTATCGCTCCATCGTGACTGTCAGCCGTTTCGTGCGCAACGTCGCCTATGTCGGCCTTTATGTCGGCACACACGCGTTCCTGCTGCAATCGTTCAGTCAGACGGACACGATCTTCTTTTACCCGGACGCAGCTGCCGGATTGAGCATCGCCGCCGTTGTCTTATCCGGACTAGTGTTGATTAGTATCTTCACGCTGTTCAACCGATTGAAACGCCCGCAACTTGGTACATCCTTCGAACCGTCCCGCTTCGCGTCGTTTCAAGCTATGCATGCGACAACAAGTGCTTTCGATTTAGCTTATATGAAGGATAAATCGATTTATTATGGTTCAGACGACGAGGCGTGTCTGTTGTTCGCCGTGTCCGGCAATCACGCTATCGTCCTCGGAGATGTGCAAGGCGCGCGCGACGCCGCGTCACACCTGTTGCTCACCTTTATCGAAGAGACGGACCGGCTCGGTTATATCCCACTCTTTTATCAAGTCACGCCAGACTGGATGCCACGTCTGCACGATGCCGGTTTCACGTTTTTCAAGCTTGGCGAAGAAGCGACGGTCGATGTCGCCACGTTCTCGCTCATCGGTAAAAAACGCGCCAACATGCGCTCGCTTTATAACCAATTCACGAAGCGAGACTATACGGCTGACATCGTCATGCATCCATCGTCCGACTTGATCAAGTCACTGCGCTTCATCTCGGACGACTGGCTCGGAAATCGAAGCGAGAAAGGATTCTCGCTCGGCTTTTTCAACGAACAGGCTTTGACCCATTATCCGGTTGCTCTCCTACGTGATGACACGGGACAAGTCGTCGCCTTCATCACGTTGCTCCGCGGCAGTGATACCGTCTCCATCGATTTAATGCGCTCTAAGAATGATGCTCTGCCCGGCTCGATTGAGGTGCTGATTCTCCATGTAATCGAGTGGGCACGAGCCAACGACTACGCCTACGTCGGTCTTGGCATGGCGCCACTCGCATCGGTCGGTGAGCACACGTTCGCGTACTGGCCGGAACGGATTGCAGCCGATATTTTCGAAAACATCAGTTATATCTACCCGTTCAGCGGGCTTCGTCAGTTCAAACATAAGTTCAAACCGACGTGGGAAGCTCGATATTTGGCCATTCGAAAGCGTCGGAAGCTACTACCTTCTTTGCTTCGGACGGCACGGTTGATTAGCCGGAAACGAGAGCTTTAAACACGAAAGAGCGTCTCACACGCGAGGCGCTCTTTCGTGTTACGTCATGAGTGAAATGTCGGGCATCTAAAACTGATACATTCTCTTTAATAAGATGCATTTCTGTGTTCAACTCTTCTTTTAACGAATATGGTAGCACCGACCTTATATCAAGTCGATGCTTCCGTAACTGTCCAATCTGAAATTGTGACGTTGAATCCTGACGCCTTCGGATCCGGACTACAGGCGTACGGTCCGATGCGTAACGTCGAGACGTCATGGAGGTGAGCGATTCGCAACTGTTCACGCGTACCCCCCTCGTATTCGAAGAACACCTCAACATCGCCATCGGTGTAGCCGAGTTCAAACGTCAACGGTTCACGGATGGCGTCGTTCGGGAAATCACGTGTCGACCAATCCGAGTAGCCAAAGGACGTGACGACGGCCCCAAGGTGTGACGGTCCGTCCGGAATATATTCGACGGACGTCTTAAGCCAATGCTCGTCGTTAACGTATAACAGGATGCCGGCCTGGTCATATGTATGGCTCGGATCCATCTCAATCGTCGCGCGACATGTGAACCGCTTAGACGCCACATCCGTCACCAAAGCGTGGGCCGTCATCCGGTTGAACCCGTAATGGGTGTTCCGCCAAAAGTCGGTGTCGGGTGCTGTCTGGAACGTCAAGCTTTCACCGAGACTCACTTCGTCTGGTTCATTGATCCACTTATATGACTTCCACATGATTGATACCTCCCCATTGTCCTCGCATCGCGAACAGCAACGGAATCATCGGTTCGTGATACGGAATAAATTTCCCTGACCTGATCATATCAAGAATCGTCGCCTCATCCGCCCATTGCACGGCTTGCACTTCTGATGGTTGGAGCGTCAACTCATCGAGGTCAACTTCTGCTTCGACGAGATAGATATCATCGAACCCTTCGTCAAAGTTGACCGTCAAATGGGGCCGTGTGTTAGATAAATCAAGTTTCAGCCCGATCTCTTCTTCAAGCTCGCGCATCGCCGCTTGTTGACTCGTATCGCCGACCGTGGCGCCACCGCCGACGGTGATGTCCCACATGTTCGCCCAACCGTCTTTGAACGGTTGGCGCTGCTGAATCAACATCTGTCCATCCTTGTTGAAAATGCAAACGTGGATGACGAGATGATAATCATCTTGAGGAAGGCGTATCCCTCGTTGCCACGTTCGCCCTGTTTTCTTGCGGTCTACATCATACACATCCCAAAACTCCATCGTTCCATCCCCTTTACGTCGCGGCGCTCGAAGATGCCGCTTGATCTGCTTTGACGCAGTCGATGGCGACGACGATTGAGATGAGTAAGTGTTCCATCGTATCATCGACTACTCGAATTTCGTACGTATCGCCCCACGTTAGCCACTTCTTTTGGACACTACCGATGACATGTCCGTTTTGGCGTACTTCGAAGTTCATATCCCACCAGTTGCCATCGACTTCAATCCCGGCTGCATCAATTGTGTAGCGCGGCTTGAAGAACGTGAACTCTTTTGAAATCGTTAACGTCTCCTCCCCCTCGACATCGACGTAAAATGTCGGCAAAAAGCTGAATGTCTTTTTCGTAATCGTCGTAATCTCGTATCCATTCTTGTCAGAAATCGTGAACGACTTCGGTAACTTCATAAAACTACCTTCTACAAAATAAAGATCGTTCTCATCTGCATCTTTGATACTGAACCGGCCACGTAGGCTGAAAACCTTTTGTTTCATGTAGAGCGTGTTCATCGTCATCCCTCCGATTGTATGTGGTACCTTATATACGAAACCATACCCGAAATCGATTCAGAATCTTTCAACACGCAACGTGAGGTGGACTAAGGAGTTCTAGAATGTCTGTCAACTCATTAACGATGTAGTCCGCTTGGTGTAACTCCTCTTCTTAAGAAAAATCAAAGCGACACCCGATTGCAGTGAGACCGTTTGTTTTCGCTGCCACAATATCTGAAAGACGGTCACCTACGACGAACCCGCCTTTATTGTTGTGAGTGGTCATAAAGGAGGAACGAGTGTGCCACATCATATTTCAATCGAACTTGATGTACATTCATTAACGTACTCGAATCAAATCGTTGGGAACATCACTTTCGTCATCGATTTTCATGGTTATTTCCCGGGACAAGGCTGGTCAGATTTCGTTGCTATCGTGTTGACATGGTGGATTGACAATGGCCGCGCCCTCTTATTCGCCCCGTTGCAGGAAACCTACTCATTCCAATTCATGGACGGTCCAATTCAAATAGCTGCTAAAAAAGTGACCGGCACAGAAGTTGAGCTCACATTGATAGAAGAGGATCGTCCCCAAACAATCATGGGAACGGTAACACTTGTGGAATTAACAAAGGCATTCATCAAAACGAGCCGGCAGTTAATTAACGCCGCAGACCGAAACGGATGGAAAAACGAGGAGATCGACCAGCTACGTTATGCCGTCAAATCGCTTCAGGCATACTAATAGAGAACTAAGCATTAGCATAGCTAGCGATCTATTAAGCTCCATGCAAAAAAGATCGACGCACAGTCGATCTTTTACTCACTCTGTCAAAGCTGTTTCGACGAACGTCATTAAGCCGTTAAGATTTGTCATTTTTTCGTTGCACGTGACACTATCTGTACAGATATATGTCCCAATCGCTTTATAATAGTCAGAATTTTTGGCTTGTTTTGCTTTCGTGATAGTCACACAATATGAGACTTCTGCCAACTGATTACAGAAGGCACAAATGTTTTTCTTCGAATTCGGGCTTGGCTTACACTCAATCCCAATCAGCTGATGATCTTCCTTCTCACAAAGGATATATTTTCGATTAGAACGCAAGTCATTCCAACTCATATAGGACATCCGATTCACATTGAGATCCGCTACGTCTGGAAGTTTCAGCTTTTTCTGTTTTGGAAACAGTTTTTTCACTTGTTGTTCCGAAACGTGTGGAAACGACCGGACATGGGGTCTTAATCCATCTATAAACATGTCATATGATTCATCTGTTTGTAAGGTTGACACGTCGATCATTGCGAGCTGAGATGGCGTCGCTTCTGGAAATAGATATGAAATTTTGGCATTGGCCAAATCAATGACAGCTTGTAACACGGAGACCGGTAAACTTTTCTTTCGACTATCTCGAATGATTTCTACTTGTTCTCGAATGTAATTAAATTGGTGGTTTTCAATAAAACGCTCTAGCATGTTCAGTCATCCTTTCCAATCCTGACTTCTTTTAGTGTAAAGGATTTTGCACTACAAACATGTACCTACTTTAAGTTAGAACTGTTTTATATAAAAAACGGCACAATCGCAAACATGCGTTGTGCCGCTAATTATTTTGAAGTGTAGATGATTTTGCGAATTGTACTGACAGACAAATGGTATTCATCCGCCAATTGATCGACCCCGGTCCCTTTCGCAAAGGATATCCGAATCGCTTCGTTACGCTTTTCAAGTAGCTTTTTCCCGCCACTGACCGTTCCCCAACGCTTCTTTTCTTGAACTGTCCGGGGCACATAAAGTGTTTCCCCTTGGACGTATCGTTGAACCTCTTGAAGCAATTTCTCTGGAAGAATGTGTTGCGCATTTACGTACTTCATATCTGCTCGCTCCTTATAAAAATTTCGACAATAAGGAAGCAAAGCCATTGTTGTAAAAATTATATAGCGATCAACTTATACATTCTGCCCCATGCAAACGATCGCCTTTGTGACAACTGGCTTTGCATGAGTGATTGAAGACTTAGAAAATCTTAAACGATTTTCCACGTATATGCGCCCCCTTTCAAATCACAAGATGTCTATTCCATTATACAAAATAACTCGTTACTTTTGATACAAAAGTAGGTCGACATAAAGTCATCACCTATTTTCACACTTAACGAATCATCATGTGTGCAAGAACTGTCTGTGAGCACTTCACCGGCGTTGTCGCCAAACGATTTTGTATCTGGACAATCGACAACTAGCCACCAGTCTTTTTATGACTGGCCCCTTAACATACTGTTCTGATGATTCGTCTCTGAATTTATAGTTTAAAGTTGGCTTATACGCTCACTAGTTATGTATACCTTTATTCCATCCTTTTATAAATTAAAAGGATTCGCCTTTGATTGGTAGAATAAGGATTTATCATCTACGAAATTGAGGTCATTCTATGTACAGTACAGTTGAAAGAGACTACAGTTCCAACACGTTCTTAATCACTTACAAACTGACACACGCGTTCAAGGGGTTGTTCAGCTCGGCTCCGGTGCCGCAGGATATCAGGACCGCTATTCCGATATCGATTTAATGGTGGCTGCCCGCCCTGATGTTGACCCCCAATCAATCAAGCAGAATTTAACCGACTACTTTCTCCGATTATCCCCTACTTTCGTTAAAGAAAAGCAGTTCGGACCGGACATCTTTTTGCTGATTGTCCTACTCGAGAATCGCTTGGAGTTTAACATCTCTATCGCCCCACTCGAACTACTCCCGGTCCGTTCTCCACTTTGGAACGTCGTGGTCGATCGGGACGGGCAACTCCTCCAACACATGGAGATTGAACATGAGCGTTTTGTTGAGAGCCCGATTCGATACGAGACCAGTGATGTTCCCTTTGAGTTTATCTATGCCTCGCTAGCACTGGAGAAAGAGTTGAAGCGAAACAATCTCATTTATGCTTTGAAGATGCTTGAGACGTTGCGTGAGTTGACGTTGACAGCCCAGACATTGAAAGAGGGACGAAAAGCGCATCAATTCAAGGCTTATCACACATTGAACCGTTCGTTCATCGAGGATTATTTACAGACATATCCTAATTCAATCGACCCGATATCCATCCAACGTGCCAAACAATCGATTCACACTTTATTCTCAGCCTGCTTGGAAGACCATCCACAGTTTAAACTTGAACCGTCTATGCAGCGGTTGCTTTATGAAGAATGACAATCAAAAGCGTCTTTGTAGAACAGTTGTTAAATATGGAACGTCCTTTCGACTTGTCCCGCTTTACATTCAAACGATTATTGGGATGAACGACGAATGGGTTGCTTTCGTGTATAATGAAGCGTAATCCAAATTGCTAATGAAAATTTCTCGAATAGAAGTTTCTTACACGAAAAAGAGGTAAACCTATGAATCAACCACGCTTTTCAGACTATCGCCTAAGCGAAGACATCCAGCGCGCGCTCGGCATCATGAAATACGAATCACCGACTGAAGTCCAACAGAAAGTCATCCCGCTCGCACTCGAGCGTCAAGACTTGGTCGTCAAAGCCCAAACCGGCAGCGGGAAGACCGCAGCGTTCGGCATCCCGGTCACGGAACTCATCGAATGGGAAGAGAACAAGCCGCAAGTCTTGATTCTCACACCGACGCGCGAACTCGCCGTCCAAGTCCGTGAGGATATGACGAACATCGGTCGTTTCAAACGCATCAAGGCGACTGCCGTTTACGGGAAAGAACCGTTCTCGAAGCAACGTGAAGAATTGAAGCAGAAGACGCACGTCGTCGTCGGGACACCGGGACGCGTCATGGACCATATCGAACGGGAGACGCTCGTCCTCGATAAAATCGATTACTTGGTGATCGACGAGGCCGACGAGATGTTGAACCGTGGCTTCCTCGCTGACGTCGAGGCGATTCTTCAAGAATTGCCGCGCGATCGCGTGACGATGGTATTCTCGGCGACGTTCCCGAACGATATCGAACGTTTATGCCAAAAGCATATGAACGAACCAATCCGTGTCGCCATCGAATCGAGTGGGGTCACCGCATCGACGATTGAACATGGTTTGATTGAAGTCCGCCGTGAAGACAAGCTCGCCGTGCTGAAAGATGTGACGGTCGTCGAGAACCCGGACAGCTGCCTCATTTTCTGCCGGACGAAAGAACATGTCGACACGGTGTATACCGAGCTCGACCAAGCCGGTTACTCGTGCGAACGACTCCACGGTGGCCTAGAGCAAGAAGACCGCTTCGCCGTCATGGAAGGCTTCAAGATGGGTAACTTCCGTTATCTCGTCTCGACCGATGTCGCAGCACGTGGGATTGACGTCGATAACGTCAACCTCGTCATCAACTATGACGTACCGATGGAAAAAGAGAGTTACGTGCACCGGACCGGCCGCACCGGCCGTGCCGGAAACGCTGGGAAGGCAATCACGCTCGCAACCCCTCATGAAGGCAAGTTCATTCGCGCCATTGAGGCATTCATCAAATTCGATATCCCAGAGATGGATGCGCCGAACGCAGCGCAAGTCGCGCGCAACCAAGCTGCGTTCGAAGAGAAGTTGAGCGGACGACGCGTCGTTCGCAACAACAAGACGGCCCGCATCAACCAAGACATCATGAAACTTCACTTTAGCGGCGGGAAGAAGAAAAAACTCCGCGCCGTCGACTTCGTCGGGACGATTGCAAAAATTCCTGGCGTGACAGCAGACGATATCGGAATCATCACAATCAACGATCAAATGACGTATGTTGACATTTTGAACGGTAAAGGCTCACTCGTCCTCCAAGCGATGGAATCCACACCGATCAAAGGCAAAAAGCTAAAAGTTAGTAAAGCCCATAAGTAAACAAGCGAGGTTTCGGAGAGGATGATCTCTCCGGACCTTATTTATGTTTAATCAGCATTTCCGAAAACGCTTTACGATTACACGTCATAAATTCAACCTTTCTCACCTGATTGTCATAAAAATAGCTCAGGCATTGAGCCTGAGCTTATTTTCCTAAATGGTGAAAGTCAATTTTCCCTTCAATCGTCGAACTGAATCCTCATTGCTCGACTTCGCCTTCGTCTGTCACCTGATAATAATACTCCGCATCCGGCTCACTCGAAAACGTCACATATATCGTGTATGGATCCGTGCTCTCGTATCCTTCTGTCCGAAACGGGATCGTCGTAGTGGTGAACGTTTCATTCGGGTACCGTTCTTCGAGTTCGTTTTCAAGGATGACAACGTCCGCCGCGACCCGGCCCTCGATTAAAGACGGACGAATCGCATAAAACACCGCATACGTGATGATGCAGATTACAGCCAACAGACGAATCATCGTCCGCCATTTCCCGCGAAATACATAAGACGCCGCAAAAATCAGCATAACCATAACGGCTGCCATCAAATGTTCAATCAGCTCTATCGGATGCACTCGATGTCCTCCAGTCGGAATTTATTAGTCGAGCAGTTCTTCCGAGATCAACTTGAATCCTTCAATCTCCGTATCCTCTTCTAATTCAATCAACAGGCACCGTTTCCCTTTCACGTTCACTTGTCTCACGTACTTCAAGTCTTGCGGGCTGATCGAGATATTGGCGACTTTCGTATTGATTTTAATCGACTTCGACGTGTATTTTGGGACGACGCTACTCGCCTTCATCTCATATTGGCGGTCGTCGACGACTTGTTGGAACGCCTGCTCGACCTTCTCCGTCGTCACGTCCTCGACCCCGCTCGCCTTCAAGACGATTTCGACGGTGCGGGCGTCAATCATCGGCACGCTCTCTTCCTCGTCCTCACGCTCCGCTTCGGCGAGGATCATCTGGTTGATTTCATCGTAAACGGTAGCGAGCGTCCCGACGTTCACTTCTTCACCGATGACGGTCTTGACGACCTCCTCGAACATCGCCTTCTCCTCGACCGCCGTCACGATCTCGGTCCCGTTCAAGACGTTCTCGATAAAGCCAAAGTCCGGTTGATGCGCCTTTTGCGCGGCATACAAGATATGGTTGACGTCGGCGGCGTTGTCCGTGAAGCACGGGAACATAAACCCACCAATCGGGGCATCGAGCTTGATGACGGGATTGATGAAGATATTCGACTTGAACTCCCGCTCGATATAGTCGAACACGAGCGACTGTTTCGGGAGCTCGGTCTGGTTGATGCTACATAGGATGAATCGTGACGTCCACACCTCGTCGCGCATATCGATTTCTGTCTCCTCAGAATGACGACGCGTCGGCTTATTGTATTTGAAGCGAATGAACGTGACGACCATATCTTTCTCAAACGGTGCCTCCTGGACCATCTTGAGCGCGATCCGCTGCATCATACCGGCCCATTCTTCGATATCGTCGGTCCGAAGTGCCTCATACAACAACGTCTGCGTATGGTCGGTCTGGCCCGGCTCCGGATGTTGAAACTTCACTTCGAACAACTTCTCGTCGATTTTGCCGCCGAGCACTTTCTTGAAGTTGGCGAGAAACAGCTCTTGGTGCTCCTGCTCGACGAACGGGAACGAGCGTAACTCCTCGTAAAAAATCTCGTTGCTGTCTTGGCGAATATAAATATTATAAATGTCAGCGATTTTGACCGCTTCCGCATTCAACTTGAAATGCTTGCGGATCGCCGCGATGTCTTTTTGATTCATTCATCCCAACTCCTTCGTCCTTTACTACAAACCGATTTCATTATACCAATAGTTGGTGCCTGCGCGTATGCCGGTAGTGCTAAAGCCGGGACGTCTGATGTCATGTATCGTGTCCCTGACCTCAACTTTTATAATCTTCGGATTCATTTTTTGTAAATTTGCGTATTTCTCACTTCCTTGCCATGTATAGTCGATGTGCATCGTGTGTTTACGATGCGCGTCGTTCAGTCGTCATACATAATAGGAGGCACAAACATGTTCAAAAAATGCATCAGTTCGTTATTCTCCATCATCTTAGTCGCCACAACGCTTCACTTCACGACCCCTACCGCTTCGGCGCTCCCGCCAGGTATCCCATCTAAGTCAATGGCGTTATCTAAATTAAACGCCTTGACGGTGAAAAATGAAGGGTCGATGACCGGCTATAGTCGTGACTTATTCCCCCATTGGAGCAGCCAAGGGAACGGGTGTAACACGCGGCACATAGTCTTGAAACGCGACGCCGACTCGGTCGTCAATGAGTGTCCGGTCACCACAGGTAAGTGGTACAGTTACTATGACGGCATCACATTCACATCAGCGTCTGACATCGACATCGATCACGTCGTCCCATTGGCTGAAGCATGGCGTTCAGGTGCAAGCAGCTGGACGACGACGAAACGTCAAAGTTTCGCCAACGATTTGAACGGGCCACAGCTCATCGCCGTCTCGGCCAGCTCAAACCGTTCAAAAGGGGACCAAGATCCGTCGACATGGCAACCGCCACGTACCGGTGCACGCTGTGCCTATGCGAAGATGTGGGTTGAGACGAAGAGCCGTTGGGGCCTCAGCCTCCAATCGACAGAAAAGACGGCCTTGCAAACGGCCATCAACGCCTGCAGCTATTAAGTTTTGAAAGGAGTTCACGATGAACCAGCAATCTTCCATCTTTAAAGCCTCCCACGGTGTCATGACCGAGGAAGTCGGTGTCATCAGTGGAGAACTTGAATTACGGACGACGTGCCAGGAAGACGGCACGCTCGAGCTCGCCATCACGTACGTCGGGGCGGCCGAGTGGTACACATTGCCCGGGAAAGACTACAAACTGCATGACGTGCGCGACCACGAGGTCGTGCATCAACTGCTCGTGAACGTCCTCGAGCGGGTATAACAAATGAGCCGACACGATGCCGTGTCGGCTCATTGCTTGTACTTGTCTAATAACATCTTAGGAATGTGGCAGTAATCGTCCGGACATCGTGCGAGCCGGTCTTGATGCTCGTCCGCGCTTCGGACGTAGTTCGTGAGCGGCAATACCTCGACCGCGATTCGGTCCGCATCGCTCCGACTATTGATAAACGTGCGCGCGACTTCCAAATGGCTTGGGTCTGCACTATAGACACCGGTCCGATACTTTTCGCCGACATCTTCGCCTTGGCGATTGACGCTATACGGGTCGATGATTTCAAATAAGTAATTCATCAACTCCTTCATCGTGACAACGCTCGAATCGAACGTCGTTTTGACGCATTCGGCGTAGCCGTCATACTCTCCGTCAAGCGTGTCCGTCGTTCCGTTCGCCCGCCCTGCTTCTGTCTCGACGACGCCCGGTAACGTCTTGATGAACGCCTGGACGCCCCAGAGGCATCCTCCCGCTATATATACCGTTTACATCCAATCCTCCCCTTAAAAATTTAGTCAATAATTCCCACGATTAGGTAGAAATGCGCTACGATAAACTCAAATCTTTTATCGGTGAACAGATATGGGGGACTTATTTTGAAAAAACTTATGTGGACCACCTTTTGGACCATCACCATCGTCGCAACCATATATTCTGTCACGACGGGAGAGTCGTTTGTCTCGATGAGTCAGTCCGTTTCGGTTGATCATCAAGAGATGGAACGCTATTTGTCGACCGAAGTGATGGAACCGAACTTCGGCGGTGACGTGTGGACGTCATATCAAATACTCGACACGAATACGACGAAACATGAAGTGTACGTCTGGGCGCTCATCCAAGAGTACGTGCAAGAAGGTGATCGCTTCGATCAAGGTTCGGGCATGTCCGTCCCCCTTGTATTATACCTTGACGACGATGACGAATCATTTACGATTCAAGGTCATCGGTTGCCGCGTGACGGCTCGTCTTATCCGACCGATTTATGGACCATGTTCCCGGTTCATGTTCAACTCGCGATTTCTCCGCATCCGGACGGGATTGTCACTAAATTACATACGCAAATGGAACAAAAACTTTCGCACAGCCAACATGCGAAAGACGGAAAGGAAGATTGACTTGAAGATCACGAAACGCGCGATACTCATCTCGACCGCGCTTCACCTGTTGTATTTCGTCGCCACGTTCGGGGTCGGATTCATCCGCACACTCAATTATGAACCTGATATCATCGCCGAGGCGGGCAACGTCACCACGCTTCACAAAGAGGTGGCCATCGGGACGACCGGGTCGCCATTGATTTACGTCCTCACATGGATCGGCCTTGCCGTCCTTCTGGCGCTCGGGATGTTCACCGCTCAACGGATTCGCCAAGCGCGTTAATCAAGAATACATGCGCTACACGGTCACAGATGCCACTTTAGGAGGGATATCGATTGAATCTTATTCAGCAAATCAGACAAATCTACGTACCGGTGCACGACTTGGATCGTGCGGTCCGTTTCTACCGGGACACACTTGAAATTCCGCTCCTGTTCCAAGCCGGCAGCCTCGCCTTTCTAGAATGCAACGACGTGCGGCTCATGTTGTCGCGTCCTGAGAATGAAGACTTTGCCAAAGCGAGCTCCGTGCTGTATCTCCAAGTGAACAATCTCACTGAGGCGTATGAACAGCTTTTAGCGAAAGGCGTTCAGTTTATCGACGAGCCGCACCTCGTCGCGAAAATGGAGACCCTCGAGACGTGGATGGCTTTTTTCAAAGACTCGGAGGGTAACACGCATGCGTTGATGAGCGAGCTTCGAACGTGATGCGCGAACATACAAAAAGGAAATCTACGCGATTGTAGATTTCCTTTTCTTATAGATAGCCGAGCCGTTTCAAATCCTCATAGACGAGAGACGATAGGAGCGTTCTCCCTTTCCCGTTCAAATGGTCCGGATTATGAAAGTACTCGCGCTGATGGATAAACCGTTCGTCAGTCATGTAGTTCAGGAACGGGACGTCCAACTCGAGCGAGGCCAAATGTTGATGGACGAGTCGGTCCATGACCGCTTCATCAAAACAGGCGTTGTAAGACGCGTGGACCGGCTCCATCGCCAAGACGACGCGATAGCCTTTCGTCTGACAATACGTGACGATGTCTGTCACGCGTTCCATATTCTGCTCGATGTCACGATTCTCCACAGCTTGTTTATACTGGCTTCGACCATCTCGTATTTTCGTTCCGAATAGTTCTTGCCGTTATTCACCCACGGTTCGTGCGACTCCCACCTGAAATCACGAATGTCTCGCGACAGCGCCGTATAGACGCTCCCACTGTTCAACGCGGGAATCGACGTGTACGTATAGTAATCGAACGTGCTGACCGGTTCGATGTCTTCCCGGTCCAACACCTGATAATAATTTTCTTTCCGGCCCATCTCCGCATTGCTGAACGTGATTTGCGAGAGTGAGACGATGACGACCCCACCCGGACGCAGATGTTCATCAAACTGCTTCAACATCTTCCAGTCATACTCAATCGTCTGGCTCGACATCAAGTCCGTTGATAAAGGCCGTTTTATATAATTCGATCTTGTTCATTGGATTAAGTTCTCCCATTTCTTATTGATAATGATAATCATTTGCCATGTGATTTTATCACATCGGTTTTTTGACGGCAATACGACATCGGATAAGCGGGTTGCTCATTGAAAAAAACGGCCATCGCTGTTCGATGGCCGGTCTCGGGAAATCATTTGAATCGTTCAATCAATCGTTTGATGGCGGCCAAGATGACTTCCGGCTCATCTCGCTGGATGTAATGGGCGCTCGCTTCGGCAAGGACGAATTCGGAATTTGACGAGATTTGCGTGAGTTCTTTCTGCATATCGTTCCATAATCGTTGCGATTCACTGGAGTAGTGGTCCTTCTTGCCGGCTCCGATGACGATGACCGGAGTCTGTAATGCCAGTTCCGTCTCTTTTAATTGTTTCAAACTTTCCATGAACTCTTCGTAGTTCCCTTCGCGGACGAATTGCTGATGGTAGGCACGTTGAAAGTCTTGTGACATCGTCGGCAGGAATCGCTCACGATAGTCTTTCGGTCTGACATCCACTAAAATCAACCCGCTGACGTCTTCTTCATAGGCATCCGCGAACAACTGCATGTTCACTCCGCCAAAAGAATGACCGACGAGGAAGTAAGGAGGTTTTGTATTGGTTTCCGTCAGTAACTGTCTCAGTTCTTGAATCATGTTTCGACTCGTTCTCGGGCTCGCGCTGGTTTCACTTTTCCCAAGACCAGCTCGATCATACAAGAAGACGTTGGCTAGCTTTGAAACATCCTCCACCAACGGGTTCCAAGCCGTTGAGTCATCCCCGTATCCCGCGTCCATGACGACCGTCACGTTTGCGGAATCGTGTTGAATTGATTTGGTGTATAGTTTACATTTTGCGAGTTGAATCAATTGTTCTTTATTCATGGTTTAATCTGCTTGAATCACTTCAGCCAATCTTACGACTTGAAGTTCCGTTTTCACTTCATTGATGGATGAAATCGTCTCTTTTGATCGCTCGGCCATTTCTTCAGGAAGATCTTTCAGACGCTCCCTTGAATCCGCAAGTTCTTTTTCAATCCGATCAAATTCATCTTGATCAATTTTATTTTCGTTCTTTCCGTCTTTCCAAAACTGCAATTTCTCGATGGCTTTTCCACTCTCGTTTTTGATCTTTTGATAAGAAGAGTTTGCATAGTTTGCTGCCACAATGACGTCTTTAGATGATTCTAGGACGTCCCTCGCTTCAATCGTTGCAGTGCGAACGTCTTCAATTTGATACACGAGTTTGGTATCCAATTCATGCTCCAATTCTAAAAGTAATGCTGGATCATTCTCAGTTTGATAGCTTTCATACAATTCATTGATTTGTTCGCGCGTCTTCCCCATCTCTTCTTTGACGCTCGATAAGTGCTCCAATCGGAACAAAAAAGCGTCCATTTCATTCAGTGTGCTGTTGGCAGAACTTAATGAAGAACTCATTTTAACTAGAATCGGATTACTTACCACGCTGTTGACTCCTGAAATAACAAGCGTGGCTGAATTAATATAGTTTAGTCCGTCACGGACAGGAGTCATACTTTGCTTCAGCCAATCGACTTGTTGAACGAGCTGGGCTAAATCTTGATCGTATTCATCTAAATCGCTGATGATTTGTGGTACTTCTTTTTCGATAGTTTTGACAGATTCTGCTTGCATATCGTCGACACGTGATTGCATCTCCGCTTGAGCAATCGATTCGTTCGTGTTGAAGTGGCTGACAAAGTAACTGACTGCACCTGATACGATTACAGACGAAGCAATGGTGATTGGAATCAAATATTGTTGAAAAAATGATGCTTGTCGTGTCGTTCGCTCTCGTTTCGATTCCATTATGGAAAACTCCTCTATGCTTAAAGAATGTTTTTTATAAAAACTACCATTTTATGATTATTTTTATTGTAAATCTGAAACTAAGAATCAACAATCGTTTTTCTATGTTGTCGGAAGGAATATGTTAAAACCATATTTAGTTGCTCGACTCGCTAAATAAATCAGCTACTAGTCTTTCGTTTCACTACTAAAAAGACCACCTATGATTTTCTGGTAAACATTCATCACACAACAGCTTCCCCTCAAAAGTTGCTCCATTACACAATTGTAAAACTGGATTACTTTTTTCTATGTCTGTTGTCCATCGTCCACAAGTTGAGCATTGTCCACAATTCATTGAAGCTGAATCCAAGACAACCGTAGAGCAACTTTCCCATTCCACGTCTACTTCATTCGTACCGAGTTTGATTGTCTGTCCCTGACATAACTCGTTTGTGACTTGATCAATCATCCCAAAATCTTTGTGAACTTCAGTTTCCTCTACTTCCACCAAAAAAGATGCATTGATTAAAACTGTTTTTTTCAAAGTTAATTCTCCTTCCAATCATTCAGTTCATGCACATTTTAATCAAAGTAGATACTTGATTTTCAATGCTCTTAAACCTTTTTAATATGATTAGCATTCGGTAGCCGAAAATATTTACCTGCCCAAAAAGCGTCAAAGACAGTAGTTGCCTTTGACGCTAAACAAATTTATATGTGGTTATTTATGGTACGGTTCATTTCGGTTGATCCGATACGCCCGATAAATCTGTTCACACAAGACGAGCTTCATCAATTGATGCGGGAACGTCATCTTCGAGAAGGAGATCGTATCATCCGAGCGTTTCATGACGTCGTCCGACAAACCGAGCGACCCACCGATGACGAACGCGATTTTGCTCTTGCCGTATGTCGCGAGTTGATCGAGCTCACGGGCGAACTCTTCGCTCGTCCGTTGCTTGGCGTTGATGGCCAAGGCAATCACATGCGTGTCCGGACTGATTTTCGCCAAAATTCGTTCGCCTTCTTTTTGTTTTACTAGAAACATGTCCGCCTCACTCAAATGCTCGGGCGCTTTCTCGTCCGCGACCTCGATTTCCAGCACTTTTGCATAGACCGACAAGCGTTTCATATACTCGGCAATCCCTAGTTTCAAATACTTCTCTTTTAGTTTGCCGACCGTGATAATTGAAATATTCATCCAATTCTTCCTTTTTCCACAGTTTTTTTGGAGTTATCCATAGGGTTATCCACAGAGTTATCCACAAATCCACATGTTGATAATCATTTTTTGCTTGACACAACATATGTTGCGTCGACATCGCAGAACTCACACGTCACTTGTCCACTTGTGGATAGTTCTTCGAGCAACGGGTATTCCCCCGTCTCGTCCACAATGATATCTAAAGCGATTTCAACATGTTCCTTGCATACTTTTTTTTCCACAATGTTTCCTCCTTAAAAAAGAAGCGTCGCCGCTCCTTTAGGTTGCTTCAGTTAATGTGGCCTCGGTCTTGCCTATCTTGCCGCGTCGCGTATATTCAATCGTGACGTTATCCCCAACCGTGGCGTCACGATACAGCGCGTCCCGCAAATCGACGTAACGTTTGATGTCGCGGTCGCCGATTTTGACGATGACGTCACCGATGCGAAGGCCGGCCTCTTCGGCTGGACTGCCGGGCGTGATCGCCTCGACGAACACCCCGTCCTCGTTATCAAAGCTGATGCCGTATTCTTCCCGGACGTTACCGGGTACGGCGATGACTTCTTGAATCGTGACGCCGAGCTGGGCCCGCGTCACTTTTCCATCACGCTCGAGCATATCGATGACCGGCAGCGCGACGTTGACGGGAATCGAGAAGCCGACCCCTTCGACGCTCGCCTCGGCGATTTTCATCGAGTTGATGCCGACGAGCTCGCCGCGGATGTTGATGAGTGCCCCGCCGGAGTTCCCCGGGTTGATGGCGGCATCGGTCTGGATGACCTCGGCGTTATAATCCATGAGACCGTCACTGTTCGTGTCGACCGGTACGGTGCGTTCGACACCACTGACGATACCACGGGTGACCGAGTTTGAAAAGACGCCGAGCGGATTGCCGATCGCCATGACGGTCTCGCCTGCTTGAAGCACGGTCGAGTCGCCGAGCGCGATTGGCGCGACATCGATATTGGCCGGTAGCTCGACCGAGGCAACGGCCAAATCGTTGAGCGGGTCTTCACCGAGAATCGTCGCCGCAGCAACTTGTCCGTCGGCGAACGCGACGTTGATCTCGTCCGCTTCTTCGATGACGTGGAAATTCGTCACGATATACGCCGTGTCACCGTCGACCTTATAGATGACACCAGAACCCGCTCCGGCCTCCCACTGCGAGTCCGAGGTGAACGCTCGCTGGATGTTCGTAATGCTGACGACGGACGTCTTAGCGCCCGTCACAGCGCTCGTGATGTCGGATTCCGTGATGGTGACGGCTTGTTCCGTCCGAATCAGTTCATTTGTCACAAAACGAGAGGTTGGGGAATCCCAGAGCATCATCGTCAAAAAGAACAAAGCCGCTCCTAAGAATCCGCCAACCCCTCCGAGTAACAACGGTTTTAAGTTCATTCGCGGCTTATGGCGCACATGCTCTTCTTGCTTCGGGCGCCATTCGCTACGAGATGGGTACGTCGGTTTTACATCGTTCATTGTATCTGCTTCGTGCTCTAAAGGTTCGACGTCTTGAGGCTCATACTCATGGTGTCTCTCTTCATTCACGACGCGTCCCCCCTTCAAGACAGTGTATTACCTGTCTTTTCCCAAGTTCGCTTATAAAGAAACGAGCGAAGTGGGGGTCGATGGGTCGGTATCGCACAATTTGATGCGACCGAGGTCGACATCGCGCATCCCGAGTGTTTGGGACACGCTCATTTGAGCGAGTTCTTTCATGTTGTTGTCTTTACTGAGGTGGGCCAAATAAATCCGTTTCGTCTGGTCTCCGATGACCTCGCTCATCGCGATGGCCGCGTCTTCGTTCGAGACGTGACCGTAGTCCCCGAGAATCCGTCGCTTGACGCTCCACGGGTACCGTCCCATTTGAAGCATCGAGACGTCATGGTTCGATTCGAAAATAAAATCATCGGCCCCACGGATGACGCCTTTCATTCGGTCGGACACATAGCCCGTGTCCGTGATGTGGGCGAGGCGTCTGCCTTCATGCGCGAACTGGTAGAACATCGGGTCGGCCGCGTCATGGCTGACGTTGAACGACTCGATTTCGATATCGCCGAACTGTTTAATCTCCCCTACCTCGAAGTGAAACTTCAAGGCCGGGTCGACTTTTCCAATCAACGATTCCATCGCATCCCACGTCTTCGCGTTCGCATAAATCGGTAAGTTATATTTTCGAGCGAGAATCCCGACACCTTTAATATGGTCGGAGTGCTCATGCGTGACGAGCAGTGCATCGATCCCATCAAACGATCGGCCGATCTCGGTGATGCGTTGTTGCATCGCCTTCCCGGTCAATCCGGCATCGACGAGCAATTTCGCCCGTTCCGTCTCAATGTAGAGGGCGTTCCCGGTCGAACCGCTCGCAAGCACACTATAGCGTAAAGTCACTCGATCACTCCTTTCATTCTTCTGAATCAAATTCGACCCGTTCGACGGTCCCATCGATCGCATTGACGAAGTAGACGTCCTCGTCAATCGTAATCGACCAGAGCGGCGGCATGATGATCAAGCTGCCGGAACTGTCGAGCGGCAGGCTATAGAAGCCCGTGTTGATGGCCCGCATCTCTTGGTTCGGCTGGAAGTACTTCCGGGCCGCGAGTTGCGAGATCGCCTCGCTCGCCGTCAAGACGAGATCGTCTTGCGACTTCGAGGACAAGTTCGTCAAATGACGTTGTTTATAGTCGGTCACTTCAAGCGCTTCGTTCAATTGAAGCAACAGGAGCGACGGACCGATGTACTGCTCGGTCCCCCCATCGATCTCGGGGTTCGAGAAGATCTTATTGTTCTCATACGTCTGTACGAAGGCGACTTGACGCGTCTCGGCGTCATAGCGCCAATACGCATACTCGGAACCGAACGGGACATACTCGGAGACGAACGTCGACGCAGTCGTCCGTAAATCGTCTTGATCGAGCGGGACCGGCTGTTTGAGCTCGACTTCGAGTTGCATATTGTCGAGCGTCGTCGCCAGTTGGGCTTCCCGGTTCTTCGTGATCATCGAGGCCGACATCTGTTCCGACGACCCCGTCAAATAACCGATATCCCGACCCATCCGCGGCAACTTCGACGCATCGACGTTTCGTTGGTCCAAGATTTGCGCGATCGAAGTATTATCGTTCGTCACGACCTCTGTCGCCCACGTTTCCGTCAAAAGCTGGAACAACAGGTAGATGTTCAGCGCGAGGAAGGCGAAGAGAAGAATCGTTTTCGCTTTACTCCAATCCACGATACATCATCCTTTCTGTCCAGTCATCCGGTTGATCGAATGGGATCCATCTTCCGGCTTCCCGAACGAACCAGTTCGGGGAGAACGTGACGTAACGGCTCGTGTCTTCATTGTATTCGATCTCATATCCGAGTCGAATCTCGGTCACGTTTTCAAATCGTCCGGCATTGACGAGCGTATCGACCACATCTTGTCCGTCCGCGAGCTGTGTCGTCCCGACCGAGATCAAGCGATCGATCTCGAGATGGTGCCGAGTGATTGACCGGACTTGTGTCCCGTCGTTCTCGACACGCAACGTCGATAAGTCGACGGCATCGTTATTGATAAACGCCTCCCGTTGACTGAACACCGGGAAACCCTTCACGTGAAACCGGAACACGGTCGTTTCAAAGCCTTTGTTGGCCGGAGTGATCGCATCAAACCGAAGCGACAAACCTTGGCTCTCCGACGTCTCATCGACCCAACCTCCGTGGAAGTTGACGAACTCGACGATCGTGTCGAGTCCGATGACCGACTCCTGTTCCGAACTGTTGCGTGATAAGTTTCGATAACGGCTCGCGTTCAGGTTCGCATCATATTCGGCGACGCTAATCCCGTTCGTGAGTGCGCCCACGGAGCTGGCCGGATCGACTTCCTGCACGTTCGGGTCGCCCGGGAAGAACGTATCGCGCATCCAATCGAGACGGGCCGAGATTTGAATCTGAGATACGTCGTAAGCGAACAGCTCGTTCATCTCCGGTCCGACGACGGGGATGTAGTTGACGCGTTCATCCGTGTACGTGACACGACGCATCGATCGGTCTGAGTCTTTCAAGAACAGACTGTTGACGTCCCCTTGGCCGACTTTCGACAAACGCCCTTCCCAAAGTGATTGGTCGCTCATGATCGTGCGGATGCGCCACGTGTCGTCCTCCATGAAGATGAGGGCCCGCTGTGGCACTTTCCCGGACAAGCTGTATGAGCCCGGAAGCATGTAGCTGAGTGTATCCGCATAATACGGCTCCGGTAAAATCAATTCGACGGCCTCATCGACACCCGCATACAAACTCGGGACGTTCTTGACGGCGAGCGGTTTAAATTCGCTCGCCTCGAACGACTCCCGGATGACACGCATAATCTGTTTCGGTGAGTTTTTCGTGGCGAAGACGGCGTTGTTCTCGTGGACGACCGTCTGGACCGGTACGATGACTTGGCGCGGTTGTCGCTGCAGCGACTCATCCACCGTCGCGACTTGCGTCTCTGACTGGACCGACTGATACTTCGGATGGTAGTCCCAGAGGATGACCGTTTGGACGATGGACGTGACGATCAAGGTGAGCAAGACGAGCGATTTCACTAGTTCTGGCTTCGCCAAGAAGCGTGGTCGTTCCATCAGTCATTCACCTCCACGATCGTATCGAATGGGATGGTGAAGTAAATCGTCGTCCCGCGTCCGAACTCACTCTCGGCCCAAATGTCGCCGCCATGGGCGGAAACGACTTCTTTGGCAATCGACAAACCAAGTCCGGTCCCGCCGATATTGCGGGCCCGAGCCTTATCGACCCGGTAGAACCGTTCAAAGATTTTCTTCAAATTCGATTTCGGAATGCCGACCCCTTCATCTTTAATACCGATGACGAGTCGCTTGGCACGGAGCATCGTCCGGAACGTGATCGTCCCGCCTTCTGGCGAGAACTTGATGGCGTTCGTAATGATGTTGTCGATGACCTGCGTCATCTTATCTTGATCGGCGTGGACGTATACCCGGCGTTTCATGAGCTTCCGGCGGAACTGGATCGTCTCGCCTTTCGTCATCTCATGCCGGTCGATGATGTCGTTGAAGAACTGGATAAAATCGAACTTCACTTTTTGCATCGTATACTCTTTGCTGTCCATCTTCGATAGCTGCAACAGATCGTTGACGAGGCGAATCATCCGCTCCGTCTCATTCTGGGTCGTCTCGAGGAAGCGCGGGGCGAGCTCATCGTCCTTGTATGCGCCTTCCGCGAGCACTTCGAGGTAACTCCGCATCGTCGTGAGCGGCGTCCGCAGCTCGTGGCTGACGTTCGCGACGAACTCGCGGCGGTCTTGCTCGACTTGTTCTTGCTCGGTCACATCGTGCAGAACGACGATGAGACCGGTGATCGGTCCGCTATGCTTTTGAATCGGTGAGAAGTAGGCGCGGACGAGGAATAGTTCTTCGTCCGTACTGAGGTCGATCAGTTTTGGCGGCATCGTCCCGTCTTCCGGAATGACGATCTCGTCATCGAATTCGAGCAAGTTCTGTAGGTTCGCGCCCATCGCTTCTTCTTCAGCGAGCCCGATCATATCGCGGGCTTGGTCGTTCATCAAGATGACGCGCAAGGAGCGATCCGTCGCGACGACCCCGTCCGACATGTTCTCGAGGACGCTCGTCAAGCGGCGCCGTTCGGCTTCCGTCGTTGCGTTCGCCTCCATGAGTTCATCGGTCAATTCGTTGAAGGCGTAAGCAAGTTGGCCGACCTCGTCGTCGGAATAGACTTTAACTTTCCGCGAGAAATTCCCTTTTCGCATCTCGACGGCTTGACGACGCATATCCGCAATCGGTCGCGTGATCGTCCGTGACAGCAACACCCCAAGGATCGATGTGATGATGAGAGCGATGAGCGTCCCGGTCGCGAGAATCCTCGTCACTTGTTCCATTTGGTTATAGATGGACTGCATCGAGGCCTCGATATAGATCATACCGGTCGTCGTCCCATCGACCTTGGATTTGACCGGGACGGCGACGACACGCATGCGTTCGTTCGAGTCTTCATAGACGAGCGTCTCTTGCGCTCCGCTCGTCGCAAACGATTTTTGAATAAACGAGTTCGCCGTCCGTTGTCCGACGAGACTTTGGTTATTCGGATTCGACGTCGCCCGGACGACACTGTTCGTGTCGATAATCTGGACTTCGCGAATGTCATCAGCTAGCGTCGTGCTCTCCGTAAACTCAGACAGCAGTTGATCCAGTACCTGGTTCAACTGCTGGTCCGAAGTCGAGTCACCGCCGTTCGATGCGATCCCTTCACTGACGTTATAGCTCAGAAGGTTGGCGCGATCGACGAGCGACTGCGAGAAGTTGTTGATGTATTGTCGTTCGAGGGAGCGCACAAAGTACACTCCGATGACTTGCATCGCAACAAGAATGAGCAGCGCATAGATGACGACGAGCTTCCACTGGATAGATTTAAAGAAGTTCGTCCGTTTCATCGTTTAGTCTTCTTCTCCTGCTTTTAAATAGTAACCGACACCACGGCGCGTGATGATATACGTCGGCGTCGATGGGTTGTCTTCGACTTTCTCGCGCAAACGTCGGACCGTCACATCGACCGTACGGACATCGCCGAAGTAGTCATAGCCCCATACCGTCTGGAGCAAATGCTCACGCGTCATGACTTGCCCGATGTTTTGGGCAAGATAATGGATGAGCTCGAACTCACGGTGTGTCAGTTCGATTTTCTCTTCCCGTTTCGTGACCATGTATGAATCCGGATGAATCGTCAAGTCACCGATGACGATATCATTGGCGTTGGCACCTTTCGTTTCTGGGGCCGGGGCCGTTGCATGACGGCGCATGTTCGCCTTGACGCGGGCCAAGAGCTCGCGCGAGCTGAACGGCTTCGTGACGTAATCGTCAGCACCGAGCTCGAGTCCGAGCACTTTATCGATCTCAGAGTCTTTCGCCGTCAACATGATGATCGGCATATCGTACTTCTTCCGGACTTCACGGCATACTTCCATACCGTCTTTGAGCGGCAACATGATGTCGAGCAAAATCAAATCTGGTTTGACTTCTTCGACTTTCACGAGCGCCTCTTCCCCGTCATAGGCGACGTGGACTTGGTAACCTTCTTTTTCAAGCTTAAACTTCAATATATCTGCGATTGGTTGTTCGTCATCTACCACTAAAATCGTACGATCCATTCAGTGAGTCCTCCTCTTATCGTTAAACGTACATGTCTACATTGTAACTCTTTTTCTATAGGTTAGAAAGCGTGGTCCATTTCCGTGGAAATGAAAAGAGAGCCACGAGGGCTCTCTGTCTTATGCTTCGTAAATATCACGTAAGATGACCGTCTGCTCACGTGCCGGTCCGACCGAGAACGTCAACAATTCGATACCTGTCAACGCTTCGATGCGCTTGACATAGTTCTGCGCGTTCACCGGCAAGTCTTCGAACTTGCGAACGCCTGTGATGTCTTCTGTCCAGCCTGGGAGCTCTTCAAACACCGGTTTGCACTGTTCGAGCACGCGGAAGTTCGGTGGGTACTCGTCGAGGAGCTTGCCTTCGAACTCGTATGCCGTACAAATCTTGAGCGTCTCAAGACCTGTCAACACGTCGATTGAGTTGAGGCAAAGGTCTGTGATGCCGCTGACGCGGCGCGAGTGGCGGACGACGACCGAGTCGAACCAACCGACGCGACGCGGGCGTCCTGTCGTCGTACCGTACTCTTTTCCGACTTCACGGATCGTGTGACCGATCTCATCGTCAAGCTGGGTCGGGAACGGGCCGTCTCCGACACGTGACGTGTACGCCTTACAGACGCCGACGACGTGATGGATCTTCGATGGTCCGATTCCGGCACCGCTCGATACGCCGCCTGAAGCTGCGTTCGATGATGTGACGAACGGGTACGTTCCATGGTCGATGTCGAGCAAGACACCTTGTGCGCCTTCAAATAACACTTTCTGTTCTTCGTCGAGCGCGTTGTTCAACACGACCGATGTATCACATACGTACTTGGCGAACTGTTGGCCGTACGCGTAATATTCTTCGAAGATGTCATCGAATTTAATCGCATCGACTTCATACATCTTCACGAACATGCGGTTTTTAATCGCGAGGACGGTCTTGAGCTTCTCAGCGAACACTTCTTTGTCGAGAAGGTCAGCGATGCGAATCCCGATACGCGCCGCTTTGTCCATGTAGCAAGGACCGATCCCTTTGAGCGTCGTCCCGACTTTGGCGTCGCCTTTCGCGTCCTCTTCGAGCTTGTCTTGCAATTGGTGGTACGGCAAGATGACGTGGGCCCGGTTCGAGATGCGGAGGTTATCCGTACTCACGCCACGCTCGTGCAAGTACGCGAGCTCCGTGACGAGCGATTTCGGATTGACGACCATCCCGTTCCCGATGACACATGTTTTGTCCGAGTAGAAGATCCCCGATGGAATCAAGTGAAGTTTATACTTCGTATCGTTGAAGACGATCGTATGACCAGCGTTGTCTCCCCCTTGATAACGCGCGACGACCTCGGCCTGCTTCGATAAGAAGTCCGTGATTTTCCCTTTACCTTCATCGCCCCACTGCGTTCCCACTACGACTACTGATGACATAATGAATCCTCCTTGTAGATAAACGTTCTATTCAAACCATCCGTAAGTGTACACTTGCTTCTCGCGAAAGTCAACCTAATACCGAACGATATTTTTATGTTGTAACCTTTCGTTCGTTATTGACGCATCATTTCTCATCCAACGAATGAATTCTTCAAAAATTGAATACGTTTAGGTCCAAAGACCGACAAAAAAGGCGACGTCTCGTGACGTCGCCTTTGGCGGAATGACTCGTCCTACATCGGTGGCGCAAAAGCTTGCGTCTCCATGTTGACGAACTTGTTATATTCTTTTCGGAACGAGAGCTTGACCGTGCCGGTCGGACCATTACGCTGTTTGGCGATGATGATCTCGATCGTATTGGCGTCTTCACTCTCTTTATCGTAATAGTCGTCCCGGTAGAGGAACGCGACGATATCGGCATCTTGCTCAATCGCCCCGGATTCCCGGATATCCGACATCATCGGCCGCTTGTCTTGACGGCTCTCAACACCACGTGAGAGCTGGGACAAGGCGATGACCGGCACTTGAAGCTCACGCGCGATCGCTTTGAGCGTACGTGAAATCTCCGAGACTTCTTGTTGCCGGTTCTCGCCCGGCTTACCGTTCCCGACGATGAGCTGCAAGTAGTCAATCATGATCATGCCGAGGCCGTGCTCTTGTTTCAAGCGGCGGCACTTGGCCCGGATCTCGTTGACGCGAAGACCCGGCGTGTCATCGATATAGATACCGGCTTGTGACAGCGACGACATGGCGAGCGAGAGTCGCCCCCAGTCCTCGGCCTCGAGCCGACCCGTCCGCAGACGCTGGGCGTCGATATTGCCTTCCGCACAGAGCATCCGCATGACGAGCTGCTCGGCACCCATCTCCAAACTGAAGATAGCGACGTTCTCGCCGGTACGGACGGCCACGTTTTGCGAGATGTTGAGGGCGAAGGCCGTCTTCCCGACGGAAGGACGGGCCGCGACGATAATGAGGTCGTTACGTTGAAACCCGGCCGTCATCTTGTCGAGATCGCTGAACCCGGTCGCGATGCCGGTAATCTCCCCGCTCGATTGGTGCAGTTTTTCAATCGTCGAGTAAGCGTCCGATAAGACCGAACCGATCGGATGAAAGCTCGACTGCCCTTTTCGTTGCGAGACTTTCAAAATGTTCCGCTCAGCATCTGACAGGACGGCATCGACCTCGTCTTGGCGTTCATAGCCGTCCGAGACGATATTCGTCGCAGTCCGAATCAAGCGGCGGAGTGCCGCCTTTTGATCGACGACGTTCAAATAATACCCGATGTTCCCGATGGCTGGAACCGCCTCGGCGATTTCCGCCAAATAGTTCAATCCACCGATCTCATCGAGAATACCTTGGGCTTGAAGCTCCGAACTGAGCGTGACCAAATCGACGAGTTCGCCCCGGTCATTGATTTTCAGCATCGCCTCAAAGATCCGTTGATGGCTGACACGATAAAAGTCGTCCGGGTCGACCCGTTCCGAGGCCGTGATCAGCCGATCGGAATCGAGAATGACGGCCCCGAGGACAGCTTGTTCCGCTTCGACGCTATGTGGGGGGGTATTGACTTGAATCGCATCACTCATACGTGTCTACCTCACCTTCACGCTTCTTGAACATGAACGTTTAACATAGCCGTGACGTCGTGGTGCAACTTCACCGGCACTTTCGTAAACCCGAGCGCTTTGATTGGGTGTTCGAGCTCGATTTTACGCTTGTCGATCTTGTAGCCCATCCCTTTCAACGCTTCACCGATTTGTTTGCTCGTGACCGATCCGAAGACGCGACCGCCCTCACCTGACTTCGTCTTGACGACGATCGTCTCTTTTTCAAGCTTGTCCTTCAACTGCTGGGCTTGTTTCAATTCTTCTTCAGCCGCTTCTTCGGCGCGTCGCTCTTTTGCGGCGAACGCCTTCAAGTTACCCGGTGTCGCTTCGACCGCCAAGTTCTTTTTAAAGAGTACGTTCTTCGCGTAAGCGTCCGCGACGTCTTTGACGTCACCAGCTTTACCTTGACCTTTAACATCTACTTTTAAAATGACTTTCATTCAGAATCCTCTCCCTCTGTTTCATCTGTCATATAATGATCAATCGCTTCTTGTAATAACGTTTTCGCCTGTTCCGGGCTCACGTTCAATTGTGTCGCCGCATTCGTCAAATGACCGCCCCCGTCCAGCATCTCCATGATGACTTGGACGTTGACATCACCGAGCGAACGGGCACTAATGCCGGTTCGGCCGTCAGGTAAGACGGCGATGACGAACGATGCTTTGACGCCCTCCATATTAAGGAGCTGGTCAGCGGCTTGGGCGATCAACACTTGATGGTGCACTTCATCGTCCGAGGCGACGGCGATCGCCATGCCGTCGGAATAGATGTCCGTGTTTTCGAGAATATGAGACTGTTCGATATACGAATCGAGGTCTTGCCGCATGAAGTGCTGGACGAGCACGGTGTCTGCCCCTTGAATCCGAAGGAAGGAAGCGGCATCGAACGTCCGCGACCCGGTCCGCAAGGTGAATCCTTTCGTGTCGACCACCATACCTGCGAGGAGCGACGTCGCTTCTAAAATCGATAGCTTGCGCGTACCGGCCTGATACTCGATCAACTCCGTTACGAGTTCGCACGTCGAGGATGCGTACGGCTCCATATAGACGAGGACCGGATCTTCAATGAACTCTTCACCACGGCGATGGTGGTCGATGACGACGACCCGTTCCGCGCGGTCTAGAATATCCCGCGAGATGACGAGCGACGGCCGGTGCGTATCGACGACGACGAGGAGCGTCTGTTCGTCGATGAGGGGTTGAGCCTCGAACTCGGTCAAAAAACGGCTATACAGCTCTTCGTCGTTTTCGACTTCATTGACGAGACGTTGGATCCCAACGCTCGTCTCGCCGGCCGGGATGACGACGTACGCCTCACGTCCGACAAATTCAGCCAGTTTCATGATGCCGATGGATGCTCCAAGCGAGTCCATATCCGGGTTTTTATGCCCCATAATCAGGACACGGCTCGACTCGCGAATCAAATCACGCATCGAGTTCGAGATGACGCGGGCGCGAACCCGGGTCCGTTTCTCGGTCGGGTTCGTCTTGCCGCCGAAAAAGCGGACTTTCCCGTTATGACGTTTGACGACGACTTGATCCCCGCCGCGTCCGAGCCCTAAATCAAGGCTCGATTGCGACAAGTTCCCCAGTTCCGTCAGCGTCGTCTCCCCACAACCGATCCCGATGGAGAGTGTGAGCGGAATTTTATGCTCTTTCGTCGCCTCACGGACCTCATCGAGAATCGAGAATCGATTGTTCTCGAGTTCGGAGAGCGTCCGTTCGTTCATCACGAGAAAGAAACGATCGGCTGCCGTTCGACGCATATAGATGTGGTATTTTTGAGCCCATTGGTTCAAGAGGACGGTCACGCGTCGATTGATTTCACTCCGGACCTGTTCATCCACAGCGGTTGACATCTCGTCATAGTTGTCTAAGTATAAGACGCCGATCACCGTCTGTGTTTCCGAGTATTTTTGTTCAATCTCTGCCTCATCCGTCATGTCGAACAAGTAAAGGGTCTGATATTCCTTATTGTAGAGGACCCGATAAACGCGGTCTCCGACTTCGATGGTCGCCTCGTCCTCTTCTTCCTCAATCAACTCGGTGAACGCCGAGTGAATCGAATCGATCGAGATCCCGAGTTCCATCTCGAGCTCAAAGATGAGTCGAGACTGTTCATTGAACCAGCTGATGCGACGAGTTTCGTCAAAGACGAGAATCCCAATCGGCATGCCGGTGAGCGCTTCTTTCCCGACGTCTTCGATTCGATGCGACAAAGAATGGACGTATTGTTCCCACGCCTTGCGTTCTCGTCGAATCGTCACTTGCTGATAGATGAAAAAAATCAGCGTGCCCACGAACAGGGTGATTGCCGCCACAATGCTGTAGAACGCCAATCCTAACGCGACAAGCAGTCCAATCACATATGGAACGGCGTGACGCGCGTACTGGTTCTTCACTGATGTTATTGCTTCACCACTGTACATGTGTGCCTCCTAAAATGAGTGGTGTTCCACCCATGATATCTAAATGGTTTCTGCTCTATCATACCATATCCGTCCGTTTCACTTACACTCCTACATCGGCTCGGAAAACAAAAAACGACCTATCCCGAGGGATAAGCCGTGTGTCAAAAATTACTCTGCAACGTATGGAAGCAAAGCCATTTGACGTGAGCGCTTGATAGCGACAGTAAGTGGACGTTGGTATTTCGCTGAAGTACCAGTCACACGACGTGGAAGAATTTTACCACGCTCCGAAACGAAGCGTTTGAGCAATTCTACGTCTTTATAATCGATATGAGTGATGTTGTTCGACGTAAAGAAACATACTTTACGACGACGACGACCTCCTGGACGACGTGCCATGTGAAGACCTCCTTTTTAGTTTAGTTTCGAATCGACGCGATCAAAATGGTAGATCGTCATCCGATAAGTCGATTTTTCCGCCACCCGAGAACGGGTCAGCTTCAAAACCTTTGTTTGAGTTCGAGGACTGAGATGAAGTCGAAGAAGCGGCTGCGCCCCATCCTGATCCACTTGACTCACCACCACCGAAGACATCTCCAGCCGGTGCTGTATCACGTTGCGTTGAAGCACCGCGTGGTTCAAGGAAGCGTACGCTATCGGCTACGACTTCTGCCCGGTAACGACGTTGGCCATCTTGACCTTCGTAACTACTGATTTGAAGGCGACCGTCTACGCCGGCCATGCTGCCTTTTTTCAAATATTGTGCTACGTTCTCTGCTTGTTTGCGCCAAACGACACAATCAATAAAGTCCGCCTCGCGCTTCCCATCTTGTCCAGTGAATGGACGATCGCAAGCGAGAGTGAAGCGAGTTACGGCAATCCCGCTCTGCGTATAACGCATTTCTGGATCGCGTGTCAATCGACCAACTAACACAACTCGGTTAATCATCTCAAAGCTCCCCTTTCGCAATATGAAGCGTTAAGAATTAACGCTCGTCTTTAGTTGTCATTTGACGGACAACGTCATCAGAGATCTTCATGAGACGCTCTGTTTCTTGAATCGCTTTAGGCTCAGCAGTGATGTTGAGAAGAACGTAGTGTCCTTCGCGCATCTTGTTGATTTCGTAAGCGAGACGACGTTTACCCATGTCTGTTGTTTTATCAACAGTACCACCGTTTTCAGTGATGACGTTGTTGAAGCGTTCGATTAAAGCTTTCTTAGCTTCCTCATCAACTGATGGACGGATAATGTAAAGAAGTTCGTATTTACGCATTATCTTTCACCTCCTCTTGGACTAACGGCTCCTACCGGTTGTAGGAGCAAGGAGCAAACAATTGTTTTACTCACGTCATAATATACTATCAAACTTCTGTTCATTTTACAATACGTTTGCGGAAAATGGCTTAAACGTTGAAGCGGAACGTGACAACATCGCCGTCTTGGAAGACGTATTCTTTTCCTTCTGAGCGAAGTTTCCCTTGTTCTTTAACTGCCGTCATGTTGCCGGCAGCTGACAAGTCTTCATACGATACGACTTCGGCACGGATGAACCCACGTTCAAAGTCAGAGTGGATGACGCCCGCACATTGTGGAGCTTTCATGCCTTGCTTGAACGTCCAGGCGCGCACTTCTTTCTCACCAGCCGTGAAGTATGTGGCGAGACCGAGCGTCGAGTAGGCGGCACGAATCAATTGATCGAGCCCCGACTCTTCGATGCCGAGGTCTTGCAAGAATTCAAGGCGCTCTTCTGGCTCGAGTTCTGAGATTTCTTCCTCGATGCGAGCACAGATGACGATTACTTTCGCCTCTTCTGTCGCGGCGTGTTCACGAACTGCTTGGACGTAAGGATTTTGGTCCGCGTCAGCCACTTCGTCCTCACTCACGTTCGCGACGTAAAGCATCGGCTTCATCGTGAGCAACTGGAAATGTTTGACGATAGCGAGTTGATCCTCTGTCAATTCAGCAACACGAGCCGGGCGCTCCGATTCGAGGACTGCTTGAACGATTTCAAGTGCTTCGAGCTCTTGAGCTGCGCCTTTGTCTTTCGACTTGACCATTTTTTGAACGCGTGTGATGCGTTTCTCGACCAATTCAAGGTCGGCCAAAATCAATTCGAGGTTGATGGTCGTGATGTCATCGATCGGTGAGACTTTACCCGCGACGTGTGTGATGTTGTCATCTTCAAAGCAACGGACGACTTGGCAAATCGCGTCGACTTCACGGATGTTAGCCAGGAATTTGTTTCCGAGCCCTTCCCCTTTTGACGCACCTTTTACGATTCCGGCGATGTCTGTAAACTCAAATGCGGTCGGTACGGTCTTCTTCGGTTTGACGAGTTCCGTCAACCGGTCAAGACGCGCGTCCGGTACTTCGACGACCCCAACGTTCGGGTCGATCGTGGCGAACGGATAGTTGGCTGCCTCTACACCGGCTTGCGTGATGGCGTTAAATAATGTCGATTTCCCGACGTTCGGTAATCCGACGATTCCTGCTGTTAATCCCACTTGTATTTCCTCCTCATCCGGCTTTCCCGGGAAATGTTGATCCGTCTGTGGAGTGGGTACGTTCAGTACACCACACCGTCACATCCTTCACAATTATAGTTAGTCCTCGATTAAACCGCAACTCACGGTTGTAACATAGAGAAGAACGCCACTTATTCAGCGGCGTTCTCTTGTGGAAGCACTTTTTTCAATCGCTTATCAAAGTCGCGGCGCGGCATGAGTACACTCGCCCCGCAGCCTTGACACTTGATACGAATGTCCATCCCGACCCGAGTCACCTGCCAACGGTTCGTCTGACAGGCGTGTGGTTTCTTCATTTCTACAAAATCGTTCAACTCATACGATTTAGCCTGCATTTTCGGGCGCTCCTTTAGTCGATGTGGTTGGCGGCATCATGACGGTCCGCGGATACGGGATCTCGATTCCGCGCTCATCAAGTCCGGTTTTCAACTCTTTATGCAAAATCCGTCCGGCCGCGAAGTGTTGCGTCGGTGGCACTTCGGCCATGAGACGATAGACGACTTCCGATGGTCCGAGCGACTGGACCCCGGCGAGCGTGATCGGCTCGATGAACAAGTCGTGATACTTCTCTTCGACCGTCTTCGCGATCTCTTTCAACGCCTTCTCGACTTTGCCCATGTCTTCTTCATAGGCGACACCGATATCGACGACCGCGACGCTGTTCTCGAGCGAGTAGTTCGTCACTTGCATGATTTGTCCGTTCGGGATGATCGTCACTTGCCCGTTCAATCCCTTCAACTTCGTCGTCCGAATCCCGACTTCGATGACGGTCCCGTCGACTTGTTGATTCAAATTGACGTAATCCCCGTTCTTGTATTGATTTTCAAAGATGATGAAGGCGCCCGTGATGACGTCTTTCACCAAGTTCTGCGCCCCGAACGAGATGGCGAGACCGGCGACCCCGGCCGATGCGATCAAACCAGCGATGTTGACGCCGAACTGGCCTAGCACCGTCAAAATCATAATCAAGCCAAGGACGTACCGAATCGTGTTTTGAGCCAGTTTTGACAGCGTCTCATTTTGGCGCTGGGCGACGATATTATCTTCTTTGATTTTGCGCAAGGCGAACACGCGCTGCACCATCGACGTCAAAATGCGTGACGCCACATAAAGCGCCAAGATGATGAGCGCGACACCTGTCAATTTAATGCCGAGTCCAATCCACATCTCCGTGTCTTGGAAATAAGCGACGAACCGATTGACGTTATCAATCGTCTCATCGGCCACTGTGCTCAAGTCTGTATCTGTATTTTGTGAAGCCATGTTGTCACCTCTAAAGTTATAGATTCTAACTCATCAAACCATAATTGACGACTTTTCTCAAACCCTACATCCGGACGTTATAAGTTTCGGTGTTCCGGGAATGGGATAATACGGTTTCATTCCGCAATTGCAACTAGACGCAGGCAGCTTAGAAGAGAGGATGAGATTCATGCCGTTTCGCCTAAAACCTCATAAACCATACTCTTTCTTCATCGAACATACCGAACGGAGTGGATCCAAGCTCTTTGCCGATCAACTGCACGACCAGTTGGCGAAAGAGACGCATCGTCCCATCGTCCTCGTGTGTATCGGCTCCGACCGTTCCACGGGGGATTCACTCGGACCGCTCGTCGGTACCTTCCTCGAAGAACGGTCCGTTCGCAATATCCATGTTTACGGGACACTGACAAAACCGGTCCATGCCTTGAACCTCGTCGAGACGCTCCACGAGATTCAGACACGATTTCACCGCCCCCTCATCATTGCAATCGACGCCTGTCTCGGCCGATTGTCGAGTGTCGGGTATATCTTCTTTTCGGAAGGGCCGCTCGCTCCTGGCGCCGGCGTCCAAAAAGAGCTCCCTTCGGTCGGTGAATACAACATCAAAGCTGTCGTCAACGTGAGCGGCTTTATGGAGATGATGATTTTGCAGAACACACGCTTACATCTCGTCTACGAGTTGGCCCGTTTCATCACCGACGGGTTCGTCGAGTTCGACTTACGAATCGGACGGCTCCATCAAGAAGAGGCAGCCATTACCCGGCTTCGTCAATCTCGCGACGAATCGAAATCTTGAGGCGATAAAAGCGTCAACAAATGCTCCAAATCGTCTTGCGAGAAATACTTCAGCTCGAGGACGCCCCCTTTTCGACGCGGGCGAATCGATACATCCATTTGAAGACGTTCCGCTAGCACCGCCTCGACGGCTTCCACGTCGGCGTCCGAGCGTTTGAGCGTCTTTTTTTCAATGCGCTCTTTTTGTAAATAGCGCTCGAGTCGGCGGACCGTCCATTGCTCGGCGATGACGCGACGGGCAATCTGTTCCATCGCCTGAACCGATTTCATGCCGGTGATGGCCCGGGCGTGGCCCATCGTCAACTCACCGACCATGACCGCATGCTGGACCGCATTCGGTAACCGAAGCAGTCTGAGGCTGTTCGTCACATGGCTCCGACTCTTGCCGACGCGTTCGGCCAGTTGTTGCTGGGTCAATCCGAGCGTTTGCATCAACTGTTCGTAGGCGAGCGCCTCTTCGATCGCGTTCAAGTCGGCACGTTGAATATTCTCAATCAAGGCGAGTTCCATGACGCGGTCCGAGTCGGCCGTGACAATCAATGCCGGGATATCCGTCTTGCCGGCTAACTTCGCAGCTTGAAACCGGCGCTCGCCGGCGATGATTTCATAAAACCCACTCGCTTTACGGACGACGATTGGTTGCAACACACCATAACGTTCAATCGATTGCCTGAGCTCGTCTAGCTTTTCTGGTTCGAACTGCTTACGGGGCTGGTTCGGGTTGGGACGAATGTGTTTAATCGGTAACCGTTCCATCATGATTCCTCCATTCCTTCTGACTGATAGCTATAAAAAAAGCACAGGCTCACTTTTGTGGCCGTGCTTTCGGGATTCGAATTCGAATTTCAACAAATTCGTCTTCTTCGACTTCCTCGGTTTGGACTTCGATTCCGGTTTTGCCGATCAAACTGACCGAGTCCCGGATCGTATTGAGGGCGATTCGCGTGTCACGTGCGAAACTTTTCGTCCGACGGCGTTGCTTTTTCGGTTTCCGCTTCTCTTCTTCAATCGGTGTCGTCAAGAAGGCGACGCGTTCTTCCGTCTCTTTGACGTTAAAGTCCTGCTCTATAATCTCCATGAGCACTTGGAGCTGGAGTCCTTCCTCTTTGAGCGGCAAAAGCGCCCGAGCGTGACGTTCATTGATTTGGCGGTCGCGCAAACATTGCTTGACGTCGTTCGGCAATTTCAACAGGCGTAGTTTATTGGCAATCGTCGACTGACTCTTGCCGAGACTCTTCGCGAGCGCGTCTTGTGTCAGACCTTTCATGGCGAGCAGACGATCATACGCCTCTGCTTCCTCAATCGGACTGAGCTGTTCGCGTTGCAAGTTCTCAATCAGCGCCAAGGCAGCTGTCGTATCGTCATCCATCTCCCGGACGATGGCCGGAATGACCGACCAGCCGAGCGATTTAACGGCGCGGAAGCGGCGTTCCCCAGCGATAATCTCGTAGCGTCCCTCTTCTGCTTTTCGGACGACGATTGGCTGCAAAAGACCATGTTCATCGATTGTGACAGCGAGCTCTTCGATTTTAGCCGGCTCGAATACTTTACGCGGTTGATAACGGTTCGGTAAAAGCAACGATAAGGCAATTTCTTGGACAGCATCATTCGATTTGACTTCTGCCAGTTCCGCGACGGCTACTTCCGGACGACTTCCGAACAGTTTAGCAAATGTTTTCTTCAACGTCGGCACCCCTCTATGTAAAAAATAAGCAGATTCCACTACCGGAATCTGCTTTTAGTTTCACGTGAAACACTATTGCTCAGATTAGCGGCTCTTTCGCTGGGGTACCCGCTTTACGTGGATATTTCCCAGGCGTTTTTCGTAATTTATCTACAATTACGATATTACGCTCACTCATCTCTCCTGGCAATAGGAACTGGTGTGTCGTTTTTACTTTCCCACCGAGCACGGCCAAGGCGTTTTTCGCATCGATAAGCTCGTCAGAAACCTTCGCTGCTTTGAGCGCTACGAACGTTCCGCCGACTTTTGCGAGCGGTAAACAGTACTCGGCGAGCACCGTCATCCGGGCAACTGCACGGGCGGTTACGACATCAAATTGCTCACGAAATTTTTTATTTTTTCCAAACTCTTCGGCGCGTCCATGATGGAACGCCACACCTTCTAACCCGAGCGCGAGCGCGAGTTCGTTTAAGAACGTGATCCGCTTGTTAAGCGAGTCGATAATCGTCACGTGAAGGTGTGGGAATAGAATTTTGAGCGGCAAACTCGGGAATCCAGCCCCGGCACCGACATCACATACGGTATCCACGTTTGCGAAGTCGAAATGGAACGCCGCACTGAGCGAGTCATAGAAATGCTTCAAATACACTTCTTCCTTGTCCGTGATCGCCGTCAAATTCATCTTCTCATTCCACTCGACGAGCATCTCGAAATACAGTTCGAACTGAGCGAGTTGTTTCTCGCTCAATTCAAACCCTTCTGCCTGCAGCGCCTCAATAAATTGGGATTGGTTCATCGTTTCACTCCACTGTCGCGTATTGTCCTTGCTCGATATAGACAAGAAGGATCGAAACGTCCGCCGGGTTTACCCCGGAAATACGTGACGCTTGTCCAATCGAGAGCGGACGAACTTGTTTTAGTTTTTGTTTCGCTTCCGTCGCAAGACCACCGATTGCATCGTAATCGAGTTTCTCCGGAATCCGTTTTTCTTCCATCCGACGCATCTTCTCGACTTGCTCGAGCTGCTTCGAGATGTAGCCTTCGTATTTCACTTGAATCTCGACTTGCTCCGCCACTTCAAACGGCACTTCGATCGGTGCCGGTGCAAAGCGCATGAGCGTCGCGTACGTCACTTCTGGCCGCTTCAAAAGAATACTGGCATGCGTCGCTTCTTTGAGCGGGTTCGCGCCAACTTCTTCGAGCACGGCGTTCACGTCAGCCGACGGTTTGATGACGAGTCCGTTGAGACGTTTTACTTCTGCCGCAATCGCGACTCGTTTGTCTTCAAGATGGGCATGACGCTCTGGTGACAATAGACCGACTTCATGACCGATGTCGCTCAAGCGAAGGTCCGCATTGTCGTGACGCAGGAGCAACCGATACTCGGCACGGGATGTGAGCAAGCGATACGGCTCGTTCGTCCCTTTCGTCACGAGGTCGTCAATCAAGACGCCGATATACGCCTGTGAGCGGTCCAAGATGACCGGATCTTTGCCGAGCACTTGGCATGCGGCGTTGATTCCGGCCATGATTCCTTGTCCGGCCGCTTCTTCATAGCCGCTCGTCCCGTTGATTTGACCTGCCGTGAACAATCCGCCGACCGTCTTCGTCTCGAGTGTCGGCCAAAGTTGCGTCGGTACGACTGCATCGTACTCAATCGCGTATCCAGGGCGCATCATCTCTGAGTTCTCAAGCCCTGGAATCGTCCGGAGCATTTGATGCTGAACGTCTTCCGGCATACTCGTCGAGAAGCCTTGCACGTAAATTTCTTCCGTGTCGCGACCTTCTGGCTCGAGGAAGATTTGGTGACGCGGTTTATCGTTGAACCGGACGACTTTATCTTCAATCGATGGGCAGTAACGCGGGCCCGTCCCTTTGATGGCACCTGAGTACATTGGCGAACGATGCAAGTTCTCATCAATCAATTGGTGCGTCCGCTCGCTCGTGTAGGTGAGCCAGCACGGGATTTGCTCGATCGGGTCGAGGTCTTTCGATGTGTAGGAGAAGAGCGACGGATTGTCGTCCCCTGGTTGAATCTCCGTCTTCGAGTAATCGATCGTCTTGCCGTCGATTCGTGGTGGTGTCCCCGTTTTGAAACGGACGAGTTCGAGCCCGAGCTCTTCTAAATGCTTCGACAATTCGACCGAAGGCATCTGGTTGTTCGGACCGCTCTCATACGACAACTCGCCGATGATGATTTGACCGCGCATGAACGTACCCGTCGTGACGATGACCGCTTTCGAGCGGTACTCCGAACCGGTATTCGTGACGACACCGGCGACTTTCCCGTCTTCGATGAGAAGTCGTTCGACGAGCGCTTGACGAAGCAATAGGTTCGGTTCGTCTTCAAGCACTTTCTTCATATGATTTTGGTATTGGAATTTGTCCGCTTGCGCCCGTAATGCGCGCACTGCTGGACCTTTTGATGTGTTGAGCATCTTCATTTGAATGTATGTCGCATCGATCGCCTTCGCCATCTCGCCGCCGAGGGCATCGATTTCGCGAACGACGATCCCTTTCGCGGGACCACCGATCGATGGGTTGCAGTACATGAATCCGACCATATCCGGATTCATCGTGAGCATCGCCGTTTTCGCGCCCATGCGTGCCGACGCCAGTGCGGCCTCGATCCCTGCATGACCGGCTCCGATGACGATGACATCAAACTCGCCTGCCGTGTAAGCCATAGTTGTTCCTCCTTATTATTTCCCAAGACAAAACTGTGAAAAGAGTTGATCAATCAAACTTTCTTGAACGGTGTCCCCGTTGATCTCGCCGAGCGTGTCCCACGCCCGTCGTAAATCGATTTGGACCATATCGATCGGCAAATTCATGACGGCACTTCCGAGCGCCTCATCGATTTGTTCGATCGTCCGTTTGATGAGTTGAATGTGTCGTGCGTTCGAGATATATGTCATATCCTGTGATTCGACGCCTTTAGCGAAGAACAAGTTCGAGATCGCCTTCTCCAATGCGTCGATTCCCTCTTCTAATAAGAGAGACGTCGCCACGATCGGGCGACCTGCCGCTAGTTTCTCCAGCTTAGAAGAATCCATACTTTGTGGCAAGTCCGTCTTATTGATGATGATGATCGCATTCATACCAGCAATCGCCTCAAACAAGGCCTCATCCTCGATAGTCAGACCTTCGTGCCCGTTCAAGACGAGCAAAATCAAGTCCGCGCCCGTGAGCGCCTTGCGCGATTTCTCGACACCGATCCGCTCGACGATGTCTTCCGTCTCGCGAATCCCTGCCGTATCAATCAATTTGAGCGGAACTCCTTTGACGTTCACATACTCTTCAATCGTATCGCGCGTCGTGCCGGCGATTTCCGTGACAATCGCTTTCGTCTCTTGAACGAGCGTGTTCATGAGCGATGACTTGCCGACGTTCGGCCGACCGATAATCGCTGTCGCGAGACCTTCCCGCAAGATTTTCCCTTGCCGCGCCGTCTCAAGCAGTTGCTCGAGCACACGCTTCACTTCGCCCGCCTTGTCTTCGACGATGGCCTGGGTCATCTCTTCGGCGTCGTATTCCGGGTAGTCGATATTGACCTCGACCGCCGCAATCGTCTCAAGCAACAATTGACGCAACTCGCGGACAAGCCGTGACAAACGTCCTTCCATTTGTGACATGGCGACGTTCATGGCCCGATCCGTTTTGGCACGAATTAAATCCATGACGGCTTCTGCTTGCGACAAATCGATGCGTCCATTTAAAAAGGCGCGTTTCGTGAACTCGCCCGGTTCTGCCAAGCGGATGTCCGGTTGTTCAAGAATCAGTTCGAGGACACGATTGACCGCGACGATTCCTCCGTGGCAATTGATTTCGACGACGTCTTCTCGCGTGAACGTCTTCGGTGCGCGCATGATGCTCACCATGACTTCATCGACGACCTCGTCCGTGCCAGGACGTTTCAATTTTCCGTAATGGATCGTATGTGACTCCACTTTCGTCAAATCTTTTCCAGAAAACACACGGCCCACCGTCTCGACGGCGCGGTCACCGGACAAGCGGACGATTCCGATTGCCCCTTCACCCATCGGCGTCGAAATCGCCGTAATCGTGTCAAACTCTAGCATCATCTTTCCCTCCCATACTTCTTACTACTTCCTCTATCTTATGCATAACGCACCTACTATACACGATATTTGTCTCGAACGAAAGAGTCCGACCTCTCGAGCAACGGTTGCATTTCAAGGAATTACTTTAGTACAATAAAGGAATATATTTCCATGGAGGACGTGATGAAATGCGACAGCAAGATGCCATCGCCACATTGACCGACAGCCTCATCTCCGACACGGATGTGCAGGCCATTTTCTTGAAAGGATCGTTCGGACGTGGTGAAGCGGACGAACATTCCGATGTCGACTTGTACGTCATGGTCGCCCCTGACAGCCTGAATGAGTTCTTGCCGCGCCGCCGCGACCATCTGGCCACATATCGCCCGATCCTGCTCGAGGACGAAATCGATATCGTGGCCCCGCAACTGATCGTCGTCTATGATGATTTCTTGCATCTCGACTTCTTCACGGTGACGGCGGACACGTTGAACCATCAAGACACAATTACGGTGCTGTACGATCCGGAACACCGACTGCAACATCACCCGAGTTCGCTCACTTTATCTGTTGAAAATTTGAGCGGACACGTGTTTGATGCGATTTGGTTCTTTTTCCAATATACGAAAGCCCGTGACCGCGGCAACGATGTCTGGGCCGTCGAGATGCTCCGGCAAGGCATGAGTCATTTCGCTTACGCACTTGCCGCTCACTATGAACCTGAACGGGCCGCGCTCGGGTTGAAAGACGTGGCCGCCCGGCAGCGGATTGAAATCCGGACCTTTTATGAAGCGTTGACACTCGACCATCATGCGACAGCCGCTCGCTGGTATATCTCCCGTCTCGAAGCCGAGCGTCCCTTCTTCGAGACGACCGTTGCGTTCGAAGTGATTCGTCCGTTTTTGGACCGACTCGTCACCCGTGAAAAAAGCCGCTCCTGATGTGAGCGGCTTTCGTTTATGCTTGCTGACGTCTCGACGAGCGGAGCGTGAAATAGAGCACCCATTCGATCACCCCGACGACGATGAGAAAACCGCCGAACAATTGGAACAAGACGAGCAGGCTATCGAACGGGTTCGCCAACATGAGCAGGCCAATCCCAATCCACAATAGACTGCTCAGCATGAAGTACATCCACCGATTGGCGATCGTCCGGCGAAATCCGACGGCTTGAATCAACCGGATGATCCCCCCGAACAAGAAGAGGGCACCGATGAAGATTGGAAGCAGGCTCGCTAACGTCTCGGCGAAGAAAAAGACGATCAAGGCGATCAATAGATAGATGATTCCCATAAAAAAGCCGGGTGGGAGGCCGTTTCGTTTGTGGCGCAACCCTTGAACGATGGCGATTAGACCGATGATGGCAAAATAAGCCGCGACCACATAGACAATCGCATCAAAAAAGAAACGTGGATATAAGATGATGAGTAAACCGATGATGACATAAAGTGCTGCCTGAATGAATGTCGACCGTTCCAACCGTTTGATAAGCGTCTCCATTTGAAAGACCCCTTTCCGATGTAACGAAGTAGACCACTTCTTCCTTTATTCCCGTATTCGGCCCTTATCCATCCGAAGCGACAAAAAAAGGCTGTGGATTGATTATCCACAGCCTTAGGATTTATTTACGTTTTTTCTTTTTCGTCTTCTTCTCTTCTTCAGCAAGCGCGGCACGTTCTGCTTCTTTCGCCGCAATCTTCGCTTCAGCTTGGACTTTCATCTTCTCACGCATCGGGAGCATGATTGCCATCGTCACGATGATCGAGATGATGTAACCGACGACCCAGTACATCGAGAGGGCAGCCGGAAGGGTAATCGACATGACGAAGATCATCACCGGGAAGATGTAGAGCATCATTTTCAATTGTGGGTTTTGTTCTTGGCCCGCCATTGAAATTTTTTGCTGTGCAAACGTCAAGATTGCCGCGAGAATCGGCAAGATGAACGTCGGATCTGGTGCCCCGAGGTCGAACCAAAGGAACTGCGCTTCAAAGATTTCAGGTGTCCGACGGATCGCATCGTAGAACGCGAAGAGGATCGGCATTTGAATCAAGATTGGCAAGCAGCCCGCGAGCGGGTTGATTTGATACTCTTGATACATCTTCATCATTTCTTCTTGAAGCTTGCGTTGCGTCTCTTGGTCTTTCGAGCTGTACTTCTCACGAAGCTTGAGCATTTCCGGTTGCAACACTTGCATCGCACCCATGCTCTTCGTCTGCTTGATCATAAGCGGTAAAATCAAGAGACGAACGATAATCGTCGCAACGATGATCGAGTATCCGTACTGCCACGTCCCACCGATTAAGTAAGCCGCTTCTTTCAACAACCATGCCAATGGCCAAACAAAGTATTTCGACCAGAAGCCTTCCGTCTCAGCCGTGATCGGCTCTCCTTGGATCGTCGATGGGTCGACACAACCAGCCATCAACATGATGACGCCGGTCATGACGGCCAACAATCCTAATTTTAGCTTTTTGCTCATAGTTCCTCCTACGCTTTCTTTATCGATTCTTTTGTTTCATCACACGTCTATCGGTCAATCCTAATTAGTTCGCATTATATATGAAAGAACGAGCTCGGATTGTTACGATCGATCGACTTGTCTCTGCTTCCAAACTTTAGCCCGTTTAAAGACGTGTTTCAAGCTTTCCGTCACTTCATCTTGTGTAAGGGACGTCGCAGGTTTGCGCGCAATGATGACGTAATTGTGCGGAGCCACGTTTGGTTCGAGCAAGCGAAGTGATTCACGCATCAATCGTTTCATCCGGTTTCGTTCCACGGCATTTCCAAGCTTTTTACTGACCGAAAGTCCGACCCGGAAGTGCGCTTGATCCGCTTTTTGCGTGTAGACGACAAACTGACGATTGGCCACGGAGCGTCCTTCACGAAACACCGCTTGGAACTCTTCATTCTTTTGCAGGCGGTATTCTTTTTTCAAAATTCTCACTCCATCCTTCACTTCAAAAATCGTCAACTAACATCATACCATATCCCATTCGTTTCAACGAGGGCGAATCAGCTTTTTCCGTCCGTTTGTGTGACTTCTGTGACGATATAAAAAAAAGATTGCCCAAGGAAAAATCCTCGGGCAATCTCATGATCTTTATTAGACAGTCAAGGCTTTGCGGCCTTTACGACGGCGAGCTGCAAGAATGTTGCGGCCGTTTTTAGTCGCCATGCGAGCACGGAATCCGTGGACTTTCTTACGCTTACGGTTGTTAGGATTGAAAGTTGGTTTCATGGTTAAAGCACCTCCTCAAGGTTAACGCTCTATTAGCAAGTTATAGTTTCATTTAAGGCAGTCTTTAAGATTATATAAACAGTTCCCCAGATTGTCAATGAATTTTCGTTAGGTTTTCCATTAGGGCGAAATCAATTGCCAGGGGAGGGGGAGACGATCTCTGGATGGCACGATTTAGAAGAAACGGAAGCGTTAAGTAACATCGAGAATTAACAATCTTACAGTGACTTTTTTACAAACAGCTGTCTTAAGCCATTTTATCCACATATCCCAAGAGTTATCCACACTTATATGTGAATAACTCCTTCTTTTTCAACAAATTAAGCATGCCGTTTTTTAATTTTTCATTTTCTTCTTTTAAAAAAATATTCTTCTCCATTCCTTCTTCCTCTTTTGTGTATAACTTTTCTGACCACAACTTTGCTTACTAACAATTATCCACAACATATCCACAGTTTATCCACACTGTACACAGCATGTGGATAACTGCCTGTGGATTCTTTTGGTCGTCTGTGGATAAATATCAAAAACCGTTGCCACGTCTATTTTATTTTGATAAACTGAATGTGCACAAACTTGTGGATGAACTTTTAGCAATTCCAAGATATACACAGGCTGTGGATAACTGTTATCCCCAACATCAACAACATGTGGATAACGTTATCCACAGTTTTTGTTCTCTGGGGATAACCCTAGTATCTACTATAGAATAGTGAATGTGTATATCATGTGAATAAGTTTCGCCAACATGTGAGTAAAGGAGGTCTTTCATTGAAGAATGCTCGCGAGATTTGGAGAAATGTTTTATCTCTGATTGAAGAAGAGGAACGAACGCCAAAAGCCAGCTTTGATATGTGGTTGAAATCAACAGAAGGAATTTCGTTGATGGGGACGACGCTCGTCGTATCCGCGCCAGCCAGTTTCATTGTGACTTGGCTTGAACGTCAGTACTTGTCATTGTTACAAGATACGATTGAAGAAGTGACAAACAACAAGCTTGAGATTCATTTTATCGAGGAGTCGCAAGCACACAAGTATGCACCTGCGGATGGATCGAAAGAAACGATTGCTGCCACAGAAATGAAAGAACAGCCGCTTCCAGTACTGCCAAAAGAGGAAGGGAACCTCGGACAACTGAATGACAAATACATTTTCGAGACATTTGTCATCGGCTCCGGAAACCGGTTTGCCCATGCCGCCTCGCTCGCCGTGGCAGAAGCTCCGGCCCGCGCCTATAACCCGCTCTTCATTTATGGGGGAGTCGGACTCGGCAAGACACATTTGATGCATGCGATTGGGCATTACGTGAAAGGGCAAAAGCCTGGCGCACGAATTGCTTACGTATCATCTGAAAAGTTCACAAATGAGTTCATCAACTCGATTCGTGACAATAAGACCGAAGAGTTCCGTAACCGTTATCGGAACATCGATGTCCTCTTGATTGATGACATTCAGTTCTTGGCCGGTAAAGAGCAGACGCAGGAAGAGTTCTTCCATACGTTCAATGCGCTTCATAACGACCAAAAACAGATTGTGATTTCTAGCGACCGACCGCCTAAAGAGATCCCGACGCTCGAAGATCGTCTTCGTTCACGGTTCGAATGGGGTCTTATCACAGATATCACACCGCCTGACCTCGAAACGCGGATTGCCATCTTACGTAAGAAAGCGACAGCAGAAGGGCTTGATATCGCGAACGACGTCATGCTGTACATCGCCAATCAAATCGACACGAACATTCGTGAGCTCGAAGGGGCGTTGACGCGCGTCGTCGCCTACGCCAAACTCGTCGGTCGTCCGATTGATCCGGATGTCGCTGCCGAAGCGTTGCACAATATCATGCCGGTCCAAGAAGCGAAGAAGATCGTCATTCGTGACATTCAAGAGATTGTCGGTCGTCACTTTAATATTGAAGTAGACGAGCTGAAAGCGAAGAAACGGACGAAGACGCTAGCATTCCCTCGTCAAATCGCGATGTACTTGTCCCGTGAGATGACGGAAAGCTCGCTTCCTAAGATAGGAGAAGAGTTCGGCGGACGTGATCACACGACAGTTATCCACGCTCATGAGAAAATTAGTACGTTACTCAAGCATGATCCAGAGATGCAAGAGACGATTCAGACACTAAAGAAGGCTTTGTCCTAACGTCTTGTGTTTCGCTGTGGATATCCTGTGGATAAACCCACATAGTTATCCACATGTTATTCACAGGCAGAATGGCTTAGTACGAGTGGTTCAAGTGACTTATCCCCAGTATCCACAGCCCTTATTACTATTATGATTTAAATAATACTATTATTATTAAACTATATGACTCAGTTCACTTAGGAGGAATTATCCACATGCACTTAACGATTCAGCGAGATGTATTCATGCAAGCCGTACAAGACGTATCGAAGGCCGTTGCTTCTAGAACGACGATTCCAATCCTCACAGGTTTAAAGCTTGAGGCTCATGCCGATGGGTTGACACTCACAGGAAGTGATACCGAGATTTCAATCGAACGCTTAATCCCGATTGAAGAAGGCGGAATCGAACTCATTCAAATCCAACGAGCAGGCAGCGTCGTGCTCAATGCACGCTTCCTTGGCGAAATTGTTAAAAAGTTGCCGACGAATGAAGTGACACTTGAAGTGTCTCCAAACTTTATGACGCGGATTGAGTCAGGACAAGCCGAATTCCACTTGAACGGATTCGACCCAGATGAATACCCACGTCTTCCTGAGCTTTCAAGCGAGCGTCGTTTTTACTTGCCGGCTGATTTGTTGAAGACAATCATCCGCCAGACGAGCTTCGCTGTATCAGCTCAAGAGACACGTCCCGTTCTTACAGGGGTTAACTTCTCAGCTGAAAAAGGATTTTTGACTTGTGTCGCCACGGATAGCCACCGTTTAGCCCTCCGTCGGGCACGGTTCGAGACCGACAACGATTTGACGTTCCAAAACGTTGTCGTACCGGGCCGCTCATTGAACGAGCTCGCTAAATTGCTCGACCGCGAAGAATTGCCAGTCGAGATTGTTTTGACGGATCAACAAATTTTATTCCGAATGAAAAACATCTCGTTCTTCTCACGTCTCTTAGACGGGGCGTACCCGGACACATCACGTTTGATTCCGGAAGAATACCGGACAGCGGTCCGTTTGAACGCTAAAGATTTCTTGCAGGCAATTGACCGAGCCTCGCTGCTCGCCCGGGCCGATCGCAACAACGTCATTAAATTTGTCGCGGAAGAAGCGACGACGGTTGAAGTTTCGTCCCACTCTCCAGAAGTCGGGAAAGTGTCAGAACGCGTCAGCATCCTGTCGCTTGAAGGAGAAGAGTTAAAAATTTCATTTAACTCTAAATTTGTGATGGATGCACTCCGTGCGCTTGATGCTTCAGAAATCGAAATCCAGTTTACGGGTTCGATGCGACCGTTCATCTTGCGTCCGGTCGAACAGGATAGCGTCCTTCAGTTGATCTTGCCAGTCCGTACGTCTTAAATCTGACGGAGCGGATTCGGGGATGATGAGGTGTTTCACCTTATCATCCCCGTTTTTGCCTTATTCGACGTTTTTCGATAAACTAATAAGTATGGCGATTTTTTGTACTAAGTATGAAAGAAAGGAAGTGACGACATGCAAAAAGTGTCGATTACAACCGAGTATGTAACACTCGGACAATTTTTGAAGTTGGCTGATATTATTTCAAGCGGAGGCCAAGCGAAGTTCTTTTTAGAGGACGTTCAGATCAAAGTGAACGGCGAGGTCGATCAACGTCGCGGACGGAAACTACGGGATGGGGATACGATTGAAGTCGAAGGCTTCGGAGACTTCCAAATCGAGGGGAACTAACGTGCACTTAAAGTCGATCCGATTGCAAAACTACCGCAACTACGAAACCCTCGAGCTAGATTTTTCAGAACAGACGAACGTTCTCATCGGGGAAAATGCCCAAGGGAAAACGAATCTACTCGAATCGATTTACGTACTTGCGCTCGCGAAGTCACATCGGACGACGCAAGACCGTGAACTGATCGGCTGGGAAGCGGATGCTGCGATGGTCGAAGGGCGGATTCATAAACGGACCGGTGAGACGGTCCAATCGCTCACGTTTTCACCGAAAGGGAAAAAAGCGAAATTGAACCATCTCGAACAACGTCGTCTCAGCGACTACGTCGGGGCCTTCAACGTCGTACTGTTCGCACCAGAAGACCTCGCCATCGTCAAAGGCAGCCCGCAAGGACGACGTCGGTTTTTAGATATGGAGATCGGGCAAGTGAGTCCTGTTTATCTACATGAATTAAACCAGTACTTGAAGACGCTAAAGCAACGAAACGCCCTGTTGAAACAGCTCTCAATCAAAGGCGGGGATGAGACACTGCTCGAGGTACTTACCGATCAAATGATTGAACTTGCGGTGAAAATCGTTTCACGGCGCCATCATTTCATCGATCAACTCGAAAAATGGGCCGGACCGATTCACGCCGGCATCACGCGAAACTTGGAGACACTGACGATTCAGTACGTATCGGATACATTCCAAAAAGAACGTTACCCAAAAGATGCGATGTTTGAAACGTATCGTCGAAAGTTTGATAAAATAAGAGAGAACGAACGAAGACGGGGTGTGACGTTATTTGGTCCGCATCGAGATGATTTTGAGTTGTACGTCAACAATCGCAATGTCCAAACGTTCGGTTCGCAAGGTCAGCAGCGCACAGCGGCTTTGTCTTTAAAGCTAGCGGAGATTGAACTGATTCACGAAGAGGTCGGGGAATATCCGCTGCTCTTGTTAGATGACGTGTTATCTGAATTAGACGACCATCGCCAAACCCATCTGCTCGATACGATGGGCCAAAAAGTCCAAACGATTATCACGACAACCAATATTGATGGGATCGCTCACGAAACGATTCAACAAGCAAAGGTGTTTCACGTGAAACAGGGCGAAGTTGAAACAGAATCTGTATGAAGTAAGACCAATCCATATGAACACCAATTCATGTATAGTAGGTGAATGAAACCGATGAGTAACGAAAACGAAAAACAAATGCAAGATTATGGTGCCGATCAGATTCAAGTACTTGAAGGGTTAGAAGCTGTTCGCAAACGCCCGGGGATGTATATCGGTTCGACGAGCTCACGAGGACTCCATCACTTAGTATGGGAAATCGTCGATAACTCGATTGACGAAGCACTCGCGGGACACTGTGACACGATTACGGTCACGGTCGAGCCGGGTAACTCAGTCGTCGTTGAAGACAATGGGCGAGGCATCCCGGTCGATGTTCAAAAGAAAACGGGACGTCCAGCCGTTGAAGTCATTTTCACGGTCCTTCACGCCGGAGGTAAATTCGGTGGTGGCGGATATAAAGTCTCAGGCGGTTTGCACGGCGTCGGGGCCTCGGTCGTTAACGCCTTGTCGACGAAACTTGAAGTGTTCGTTCGCCGTAACGGCAACGTCTACTACCAATCATTCAAACGCGGTGTTCCACAAGGAGAACTCGAAATTGTTGGTACGACTGATACGACGGGTACGACTGTCCGTTTCTTCCCGGACGGCGATATCTTTGAGGAGACGCTCGAATACGACTTTGATTTACTCGCCACACGTCTGCGCGAACTTGCCTTCCTGAACAAAGGGCTTCGCATCGTCGCAAAAGACGAGCGCAGTGATGAGACGATTGAACGCAACTATCATTACGAGGGCGGAATCAAGTCATACGTTGAACACTTGAACCGCTCAAAAGCCTCAATCCACGATGAGCCTGTCTATGTACATGGCACGAAGGATGGGATTGAAGTTGAGATCGCGCTTCAGTACAACGAAGGATTTGCGAGCAACATCTATTCATTCACGAACAACATTCCGACCCACGAGGGCGGAACGCACGAGACAGGGTTCAAAACGGCGCTCACGCGTTCAATCAACGACTATGCAAAACGCTTCGGTCTCATGAAAGAAGCCGACGGTAGCTTGTCAGGGGATGACGTACGTGAAGGATTGACGGCGATTGTCTCGGTCAAACACCCGTCGCCACAGTTCGAGGGTCAAACGAAGACAAAGCTCGGCAACGCTGACGCTCGTACAGCGACAGACTCGCTCTTCACAGACACGTTCGAGCAGTTCTTGCTTGAGAACCCGTCTGTCGGGCGATTGATTGTCGACAAAGGTTTAATGGCGGCACGTGCTCGTCTTGCAGCGAAACGTGCTCGTGAAATGACTCGCCGAAAAGGAATCCTCGAAGTCAGTTCATTGCCTGGGAAACTAGCAGACTGTTCATCGAAAGATGCATCGAAGTCTGAATTGTACATCGTCGAGGGTGACTCGGCCGGTGGCTCTGCAAAATCAGGTCGCGATCGTCACTTCCAAGCGATCTTGCCGATTCGAGGTAAAATCATCAACGTCGAAAAAGCGAGACTCGATAAGATTTTAGCCAACCAAGAAGTTCGTACAATTATTACGGCGCTCGGGACTGGGATCGCGGAAGAGTTCGATCTCGCGAAGGCGCGGTACCATAAATTGATTATCATGACCGATGCCGACGTCGATGGAGCCCACATTCGGACACTGCTCTTGACGTTCTTCTACCGTTACATGCGTCCGCTCGTTGAAAGCGGCTATGTGTATATCGCGCAACCGCCACTTTACGGCTTGAAGCACGGAAAAGACGTCACCTACGTCCAAAATGAACGGGAACTGCAAGAAGCGATTAAACAGCTTCCAGAAAATGCTCGTTACAGTGTACAGCGTTACAAAGGTCTCGGTGAGATGGACCCTGAACAGCTGTGGAGCACGACGATGAATCCAGAGACACGCTCGATGCTTCGTGTCGACCTTCAAGACGCCATTGAGGCGGATGAGATCTTTGAAACACTCATGGGTGACAATGTCGAGCCGCGACGTGACTTCATCCAATCACATGCGCATTACGTGAAAAACCTCGATATTTAAAAAGAAGGGTAGGCAATAACGAATGGCAGAACAAGAAAATATCAAGGATATAAATATTAGCCAAGAGATGCGCACCTCGTTCATGGACTATGCGATGAGCGTAATCGTGTCACGTGCCCTCCCAGATGTACGAGACGGTTTGAAGCCGGTTCACCGCCGCATTCTTTATGCGATGAACGAACTTGGAATTCGTGCTGACAAGCCCCATAAGAAATCGGCCCGTGTGGTCGGTGACGTTATCGGTAAGTATCACCCACACGGTGACTCTGCCGTTTACGAGACGATGGTTCGGATGGCACAAGACTTTAGTTACCGTTACGAACTCGTAGATGGCCACGGAAACTTTGGTTCTGTCGACGGTGACTCGGCGGCAGCGATGCGTTACACAGAAGCGCGGATGTCGAAAATTGCGATGGAACTCGTCCGTGATATCGGGAAGAATACAATCGATTACCAACCGAACTTTGACGGGGAAGAAAAAGAACCGGTCGTCATGCCTGCCCGGTTCCCGAACTTCTTGGTTAATGGAACGAGCGGGATTGCAGTCGGGATGGCCACGAACGTACCGCCGCATAACTTGAACGAAGTGATTGATGGGGTACTTGCATTGACGCATAATCCGGATATCACGATTTCTGAGTTGATGCAGCATATTCCTGGTCCTGATTTCCCGACAGCTGGTGAGATTTTAGGACGTAGCGGAATTCGCCGCGCCTATGAGACGGGTCGTGGATCGATCACGATGCGTGCCAAAGCTGAAATCGAAGTGTTGAAAAATGGCCGTGAGCGCATTCTCGTTCATGAAATCCCGTATCAAGTGAACAAAGCGCGCCTCGTCGAAAAGATTGCCGACTTGGTACGCGACAAGAAAATCGAAGGCATCACCGACCTTCGTGACGAATCAGACCGTAACGGGATGCGTGTCGTCATCGAAGTACGCCGGGATGCGAATGCCAGCGTCATTTTGAACAACTTGTATAAACAAACGCCGATGCAAACGACGTTTGGAGTCAACATGCTCGCCCTCGTCGGCGGTCGACCGAAGACCCTCAACTTGAAGCAGGCGATTTATTACTATATCGAGCACCAAAAAGAAGTCGTTCGTCGTCGGACACAATTCGACCTCGACAAGGCTGAGGCACGTGCGCACATCCTCGAAGGATTGCGCGTGGCACTGGATCATTTGGACGAAGTCATCGCCATCATCCGTAGTACACGGACCGGTGACGAGGCTCGCGAGAAGTTGATCGCTCGTTTTGGATTGTCGACTGAACAGACACAAGCGATTCTCGACATGCGTCTTCAGCGGTTAACTGGACTTGAACGAGAGAAAATCGAAGGCGAGTATCGTGAGATTCGTGCCTTGATTGAAGAACTTCGTGCCATTTTAGGGGACGAAGAACTCTTGCTCCAAATCATCCGCAACGAGTTGACAGAAATCAAGGAGCGTTACGGCGATCCACGTCGGACGGTAATCCGTACGGACATCATCGAACTCGAAGATGAAGATTTGATTCCGGTCCGTGACATGATGATCACACTTACGAGTGAAGGATACATCAAGTCGATCCCGAGTGACTCATATCGTACGCAACGCCGTGGTGGACGAGGGAAACAAGGAATGGGCACGAACGATGAAGACTTCGTGTTACGTCTTTTGTCTGCATCTACGCATGATACGATTCTCTTCTTTACGAATTTCGGCCGTGTCTTCCGCTTGAAAGGCTATGAGATTCCTGAGATGAGTCGGACTGCGAAAGGGATGCCGATTATCAACTTGCTCCAAGTCGATAAAGGAGAGAAAGTCGAAACGATGATTCCGGTCGATTTCCAGAGTTACTTGGCGGACAAGGCCATCGTCGAGGATGGCACTGAAGACTCGGAAGCGGAAGTGGCGGATGAGCAATTGTCGCTCGTATTCGTTACGAAACAAGGACTCGTTAAACGTTCACCGCTCTCGGCGTATGCCCGCATCAATAAAAATGGACTTCGTGCCATCAGTTTGAATGACACCGATGAACTCGTCACCGTTCGTCTCGCGAAGAGCGACGACGAAATGTTGATTGTGACCCGTGAAGGGATGTCGATTCGTTTCCCACTTGAAGGGGAAGTGCGTTCGATGGGCCGTACAGCTCGCGGCGTTCGTGCCATCCGATTGAAAAAGGACGATGATCAAGTTGTCTCGATGGAAATCGTACGACCGACACAAGACGTATTGATCATCACGGAAAAAGGTTACGGAAAACGTACCGCAATGGAGCAATTCCGTACGCAAGGTCGAGGTGGTTCTGGAATCATCGGAATCAAGACCGACCGCGGCACCGTCGTCGGTATGCGAGTCGTGGATGAGGACGACGATATCATGCTCATGACCGAGCTCGGTGTCGCCATTCGAATTGACGCACAGACGATTTCACAAATGGGTCGCAGTACGCGCGGTGTGAAAGTCATGAACATCGAGGACGGCGATCGCTTAGCGACCATCGCAAAATTGAAAAAAGATGAGCTAGAAGAGGAATCAGCAGATGAGATGGAGAATGGATTTGATGGTGAAGCACCAGAAACCGACCTATCGTCTGAAGTGACCGAATAAGGCGAAACAGGTCGAACGGAGCTTCCGTTCGACCTGTTTTCATACGATCAGGAGGGATGAGCATGCGACTCGCTATTTCAAACGTTCACGTAGGGATGGTCCTAAAAACATCGGTCTCTTCATTAGAGGCTGGCATTAGACTGACGAATGAACATTTACGCTTGCTTCGGTTTTTAAAAGTGGAGACGATTGAAGTTGCTCCTGTGGAACGTCGTCGCTTCACGCAAGAAGAAGAACGCGATTTGTGTGAGAAGATCCTCCAATATGAACGTCACTATAATCAATGGGAGGAACGGATTGCTCCGAATCCCTATGAAGCCTTAGAGTTTATCCATCAATTGTTTCGTCGTGATTATCCATTATCAGCTATCGTTACATTTTTCACGAAACAACCACTTCGAAAAAATCACGTCATTCATCATGCGATTTATCGCGCACTCGTTGCAAGGACCTTGTCCAAGTATCGGGGGGATGAACATCGACTCCAGTTCGACTACGGCATCGCCTCGTATTTTGCAGACGCCAGCTACGCAAAAATTCGAAAATGGTCGCATATGCGTTATTTCACAAAAATGGAACGAGAGTTATTGTATCAACATCCACTCGTATCGATGGCGATGTTGCCTCAAGATCAGACGCTGCGCCAGCGCGTCAGTAAGTTGGTTGCGGAACACCATGAGCGTCTTAATGGTTCTGGCTTTCCGAATCGTCTCGAGGAGCGGTCGCTCCATCCGGCCTCGCCGCTGTTCATTGTGGCAGATCGATTTTGTCAGTTGACAGCCCCACGCACGTTTCGAGACGCTTTGACACCGGAAGAGGCATATTTCTATATGTGGCAAAATGAAGCTTACGATGGGGAAGCACTTACCCTTTTGGCGACATTGCTTGGATTTTATGAAGTCGGTCGAACTGTGTTGTTGAGTAGTGGGGTTCGAGGTACCATCCGTAACTATACACCGAACGTCGAACAACCGATTGTCATATCTGAACCGACGCAAGAAATGTACGATTTGACTCGTTTAGATGAAGTTCGAATCATTGCATTCCAATGATCTGTGGTGTGTTTCTTCTATATAGTGGCGACCGAAAACACACCACGTTTTTATTCTTTTAAAATATTTTATTTTTATAGTTGACGAATAGTAGAGCAGGTGCTATTATTAATGAGTCGCTAAGAGCGGCAGACGAACTTTGAAAACTGAACGATGAGGCAAAAAAGTTTTACAATTTTTGAATGAAGCGCAAGCTTCGTCATTTTTAAAGAGCTATATCAAATTCTTTGGAGAGTTTGATCCTGGCTCAGGACG
>NZ_JACSLH010000008.1:0-117780 GCF_018618035.1 Exiguobacterium sp. s64 | reverse complement strand
TGCGGCTCCCTGCTTGCCCCCAGAAAAGCGAGCTGTGCCCGGTCGGGCAAATAAAAAAGACTGCAGACAATGTTTTGTCTACAGTCTGACGAGAACCACGAACGTGTTCTCGTCTTAGTCTTCCTCGACCTGATTCATGTGCCGCATCACTAAAAATAAGATGACGCCCACGATGACCGCCCCGAGAATAGTCAACGCCATATTCCCTCGAGCCGATAATGTATAAAAGATGGCTAACCCGATCAAGATGAGCGCGATCGGAATGAAGGCTCGCTTAAAATGATCCCAATACCGCACGGACAGTCCCCCTTTTTCTCTATCATACCAAACTTATTTGTTAAGATAGAGTGGAAGATGATGTTCCATTTTAAAGAAGACACCTAATATGGAAGTTGAACGATTATGGGCCGAGCGCCCGACACTAATCTGGGAAAACCGGATGACCGAGGGAGATGACGTGTATACCATCGAGATCATCTTTGCAGTCGATGCCGTGCTCCGACGGTACGTGACCGCCTTGACACATGCAGACGGGACGGAAGTAAACGTGTTAACGGCTGTCCGCGACGTCGTATTGCGTTTAAACGAAATTGATGAAGAACACGACCATTTCATCGAGACGGTCGAGCGTGAGGAATTGTACGACTTCATACAAGCCGGTGCCGTTCTAGCTGGTTATGAGACAACAGAATACGTGACGGAAGAATGGCGGGAATGGTGAACACATTCCCTTCATTCAAAGAGCGTCAACTTGATTTGAATATGCTAAACTGAAACTAATTATTTCCATTTCACGTTAGGGGATGCGTTCATGCTCACAATCATCAACTCATTTTTTCTGAATCTGTGTATCCTGTTCACGTTATTCACGATTTCGTTTCTCCCTTTCCGCAACCATCCACGACTCACACCGAAATCGCCGTTGAAAGGCAGAATCCTGCTCGGCGTTCAAACCGGGATTGTCGCCTTGATTTTACTAGCGAACGCACTGCCACTTGAAGGGATCCTAATTGATTTGCGCTCCATACCAATCTCACTTGCCGTCCTGTTCGGTGGATGGGTCAGCGGGGTTGTCGCTGCTGTCATCTTTCTGACCGCCCGATTTTTGATGGTCACCGACGGGGCGTATATCGGCTTTTATTTGGCGATCTTGACGATGATCGGGCTCGTCCTTCCTATCAGTCTATTGCGCCTCAAACTCGATAATACCCGCAATACGCTACTCATTTTCACGACGATCAGTATCGCTGTTTTCGGTGCCGCCATCTATTATGCGTTACCGCTTCAATTGTTCTACCCTATCATTTTTGCCTACGTCGTGATGGCATACGGCGGTGCCTATGCAGCTTACCGGTTACTTCAAGAACTGCGCCGTCACTTTGAGAACGTCCAGCACCAGCAACAACTTGCCCGGACGGACGCACTGACCGGCATCGCCAACCGGCGTCTATTAAATGAAGCCATGGCCAACCTGAACGTCGAGGCAAAAGAGTACGCGTTGATCCTTGTCGATATCGATCATTTCAAGCGCGTGAATGACACGTACGGCCATGACGTCGGCGACGACGTATTACGTGAACTCGGCATGCTACTCGTCGCCGAGAGCGAGGAACGACATCTCGTCGGTCGCTTCGGTGGAGAAGAATTTTTAATCATCATGCCGAACGCCAATCGAGATGAAGTGACTCGCCTCGCTGAATCTATACGAGAAAAAGTCTCGACGTTCCCGTTCGAGACGAGCGCGGGGACGCTCCATATCACCGTTTCGCTCGGGGCCTGCCATTCGAACGATATCGAAGTCGACAGCGTGTTGAAACATGCCGACGAAGCGTTATACCACGCAAAGGAATCGGGACGAAATCGATTCATTCTGGCGTCGTAAAGCGCCTCATGTTCGCAAAAGATTGCGATTTTCCGCAGTTTTCCCTCTTTACTTTCAACTAGTGAATCGGTACACTAGGCTAGACTTTGATTCGACTATCCTTACAGTGATCATAGATTTGGACAGAAAAAGGGGAAACACATTTCATGACAGTATTGTTATCACTATTCGGTTTGATGTTTGTGGGATCGTTCATCCTCGACTATCAACGTGGCAAGACGTTCCGGCAGTCGCTCTTCGGGGGAGTCGATACGATGAAACGGAACTTGTTTATCTTTTTACGCACGTCCCTCTCGATGATGATTTTTATCGGTCCGCTCCTACTCATCTCCATGTTCGCCTTCTCAGAACTCGTATCGTTCGAGACGGTCGCCGCCTTCATGATTGCCGTGCTCAGCATCGGGTTCGCGGAACGCATCATCGGGATGATCGTCGCACCGCTCGTCCGGACGTTCTGGCACCAACGCGGAAAATTAATGCCGCTCTATCTTGATGCAGGTCTTTATATTTTCTTGCTGTCGATTCTCATCCTCGAGTTCTTGATGAACATTCCAGGTGTTGAACTCGGTGCTTCTGCCATCGCTGTATTTTATGCGTTCGCGCTCTTCTATACTCGTTACTTGTTCAGCTTGCTTCGCTTCACGCTTCGTAAGGGCGTACCGTCGAGCTGAAAACGATCCGCAAACAGTTTGGTTTGCGGTTTTTTTGTACAATTTACTAATTGACAATGAGAATCGTTATCACTTATACTCTAGTTGTAGCTCCCAAAGCTTGACGTAAACGTTCCCCAAACCAATACGTCACGTGGATTCCCCTCCACGACACTCTTTTTGAAAGCAATGCGACAACCCCCATTTGTTGCACCCAAATTTGCCATCCAAAAAAACGAGCGGCTCTCCGACGGAGCCGCTCGTTTTTTCATGCGAAAATATCTTGCTCGATCTGTTTCAAGCCATAGAAGACACCGCGGGACCGCATCAGTTCATCATACGTTCCCGTCTCTACGACGCGACCGCCTTCCATGACGATGATGTGATCGAAGCGCTCGAGCCCGGTCAGGCGATGGCTGACCATGACGAGTGTCGATGACTCGGCACGGCGGAAGACTTCGGCGAACACGTCCGCCTCGGTCCGCGCATCGAGGGCCGACGTCGCTTCGTCAAGTATCCAGAGCAATCCATTCTTCAACAAGGCTCGGGCGATGGCAAGACGTTGCCGCTCGCCGCCCGATAAGTTCGCCCCTTTCTCAAGGACGGGCTCGTCGAGCGAGAAACCGAGCCGGACGCTCGTGAGCGCCGCTTCCATCTCAGCGTCGGTGAACTCTCCGGCGAGCGCCAAGTTCTCCCGTACCGTCCCGAAAAAGAAGTGGTTCTCTTGAAGGACGACGCTGGCTTCACGCCAGACCGATGCTTGGGTCACATCGTCCAACCGTTGCCCATTCAATCGGATCTCACCGGAATCGGGTCTGACGAAAGCGAGCAACAGTTGCAGGAGCGTCGATTTCCCTGAGCCGCTCGGCCCGACGATGACCGTCTTCGTCCCGCTTCGTAACGTCACATCCACGTCGCTCAGGACGTCGCGGTACGTATCCGGATAGCGATAGGTCACGCGCTCAAACGATACGTCCGGAGCGGATTCGAGTACCATGTCCGTCCGGGCGACCTCGGCCGCGACGATTGCTTCACTCGGCTCGACGACTTCGAGCAGTCGATCGGCCGCTTGCTTGCTGTCGGCAAAGTGGCCTGGGAAGACCGCCATCGGTGTCGCGTTCTCAAACGCGGTGAGCGACATCATGATGAGCATGGCCAAAAATAGGCCGTTTAACTCGCCGTCGACAACGAGATACGCCCCGATAGCAAGAACACCCCACGAGACGAGTAGGGATGCCGCCACGACGAGTGACGAGTTGAAGAACTGATTCGTCACATCCCGTTTCTGCGCTTCGGCGTAACGGTCACTCTGTTCGAGCAGCTCGCCGCGTGTCCGTCCAAGTTGATGATGAAGCAACAAATCGCGATATCCGTACATCATCTCTGTCATCCCACTCGACAGGTCACCCCGTAAAGCGCGAAGCTCGCGGTCGTGCTTGGCACGGATTCGGGCGAAGAACGCCGGAATCAAAAAACCGGTCACGAACACACCGAACAAAATCCAGAGGCTGACCCACATCGAGAAATACGTGACGAAGAAAATCGTGCTCAAGAAGACGAGCACCAAGATAATCGGCGGATAGAATACCCGTAAAAAGTAGTTTTGCAAGCTCTCGACGTCACCGACGACGCGAGCAAGCAAATCTCCACTCCGATACTTGGCAAAGATGCTCGGCACGAGCGGTTCAAGCTGGCGGTAAAACCGGACCCGCAACTCGCTCAAAATCGTGAACGTCGCCCGGTGCGAGGCAAGGCGCTCTTGATAACGCGCACTCGCCCGAATCACACCGAACAATTTAATCAAGACGACAGGTACCATGAGCGCATAGAGCGGCGGTACGAGGCCGGCCCGTGAGACAAGATAACCGCTCGCCGCGAACAAGGCGACGGCCGCGATGCCGGCCACGTACCCAAAGAAGATCGAGAGGACGATATCTTTCTTCTCTCGCATCATCCATTTCGTGATCGTCCAAAGTGAATTCATCCTCTCACCCCTTTCTGTAGCGTGAACAAGTCAGCGTATTGCGGAACGCTGAGCAGTTCGTCATGCGTGCCTTGGGCGAGTAGCTTTCCATCGTCCATGAACCAAATCGCATCTGCCTGCTTAATTGTATGCAACCGATGCGCGACCGTGACGAGCGTCGCCTCACGCGACAACTCCTCAATCGAACGCCGAACGATTTGCTCCGTCACTAAATCGAGCCCTGTCGTCGGTTCATCAAACAAGATGATGCCGGGACGTTTCAAGAAGGCACGGGCCAAGGCGAGTCGTTGTCGTTCGCCTCCGGACAATCCATAACCGCCTTCACCGAGCTCGGTATGAATGCCGTTCGGCAATTGCGCGATGACATCGTTCAGTCCGGCTGCATTCGCGGCTTCAAGGATTTTTATCTCGTCGGCTGTTTCCCCGAGGGCGATATTATCAGCAACGGTACCGGCGAACAAATACGGATTTTGTGAGATGTACCCGATTGTGTCATACCATGACGAATCGGTGTATGTCTCGAGTGGTTCTCCGTCGACGAGGACACGTCCACTGTCCGGTTTGACGAGTCCGGACAACACGTTCAAAACGGTCGTCTTGCCAGATCCACTCGCCCCGACGAGCGCCACATGAGCGCCAGTAGGAATCATACCGCTCAATGGGTCCAGCGTGAAGCGTCCACCTTCATAGGCGAACGAGACGGCGTCGAGCTCGAGGTCGGGCGTCCGGCTCGTCAACGTCCGGTCGCCCCACTGCAGACGTTCATCCGGTGCGTCGAGCGCCTCGAAAATACGATCGGCCGCCCCCATGCTGCCGCGTCCGGTATGGAACGCACCGCCGAGGTCTTTGATGGCCAAATAGTATTCCGGAGCCAAGACGAGAATCAAAAAGCCGGAGAAGAACGTCAAGTTCTGCCAGACGACCATTTGCAGCGCCACTTCGAGTGCGACGACGCCCGTGCTGAGCATCGAGATGAACTCGAGCATGAGACCCGATAAGAACGCCGTCTTCAAGACGACCATCGTCGCGTCGCGGAAGTCGAGACTGCTCTTTTCAATCGCTTGCGCCTCACGCTCGGTCCGACCGTATAGTTTCAATGTCGTCAATCCTTGCAACACGTCCAAGAACTTTCCGGAGAACTGGTTCATCTTCTCCATCTGTTGTTCGGATTTTTTCTGCGTCGCAATCCCGATGATAATGAAAAAGATTGGGATGAACGGCGCCGTCACCATCATGATGATGCCCGAGATCCAATGTTGGCTGAAGACGACGACGAGAATGAGCAGCGGAATGATCGACGTTTGAATGACTTGCGGCCAATATTGGCTGAAGTAGGCGTCGACTTCATCGACCGCGTCCATGAAGACGCTGACTTTCTTTCCGGACTGTCCGGACAAAGATGTCTCGATCGGATTCGATGTATAACGGTCAAGCAACTGCAAACGGAGTGTCCGTTTCGCTTTCTCCGCTAGACTAGCTCCGATTCGTCCTGACATGTAGCCGAACAAAGCACGCGTGACGAGGGCGAGAATGAGCCAGCCGAGCGCCGGGATGATGCTTTCAAACGATGCATTTTTTAAAAAGACCTGGTCGACGATATCGACGATTAAATACGCCTGCGCCAAAATCGACAATCCGATCATCACCGCGGCGATGACGAGTCCGACGATATGGCGTTTTTCAGCTAAAGCGAGAGCTTGCAGTCGTTTCACTGCGTTCATCCTTTCTGTACTATCCAAAACTTTTCTTTGTGAGGATTCTCACTAATTATAACTGATGCATACGACCATGGCGAACGCTTCGCTTAGCCAGACATGCAAAAGACGCCGCGTATATCACGTGGCGTCATACGGTCGACTGTTCAAAGTATTCGGGATGGCCGATCATCAATTCACGCGCATCGAAGTGAAGCACCTCTTCTTTTCGTAAGCGCGACAAGATGTTCGACACGGTCTCCCGTGACGTGCCGGATAAGCGTGAGATTTCAATCGTCGTGAACGGACACCGGACGCGAACCCCCTCTGCTTCCGGTTCCCCGAGGTCTTCAATCAAGTAATGGATCGTGTTGAGTACGCGTTCGGTCGACTCGGAGTGATGATGTCCTGCACCCGTCGTTCGTGCAAGTCGAGAATCCGATTCATCTGTCCGACGATATGGAGTAACATCGACGCGTTCCGAGAGACGAGTTGTTCGAATCGGTCCGTCGGCATATAGATGACCTCGATATCGGTCAAGGCCTCGGCTGAATGTTGATAGTACGGTTCCGTCAACAAGCCGCGATACGGGAACAACTGCTTCGGTTTCAAGTAGTCCGTATATTGATGTGTCGCCGTCTCGTTGCAACGTTCAAGCTTCACATAACCGCTAATCAAGAAATAGACCCGTTCCCGGGGATCGCCCTCTATGAACAAGAGTTGACCTTTCCGATACACGCGGCAATACACATGCGGCAACAGCGCCTCGAGCTCTCGTGTGGCACATTTGGCGAACACATCAAGCTGTCTCAAATCGTCCACCGTCCATTTTGGTTTCATGTCGCATCCTCCAATCCATCTTGCCTCCCTTTTAAGTATAAAACGACTCTTTTGTGAAAATGCTTACAAAATCCAACGATTTTCTTACAAAAAAGAAGGGCATGAACCGCCCCTCTTCGTCACAATAAAGTATTCAGTCGAGCATCAATTCCATAATCGCGTCTTGCAGGTCGCGATCGAGTTCGAGCGCATGTAAATCGAACAGCCATGCTTCGAGTCGCGTCTTCGCGGCCGCTGACCGGTATAACCGGTCTTTTAAATCGTATGAGATTTCCGCACGGTCCAAGAAGCGATACAACCGATCGAGACGATGGTCGTTCGCCGTCACATCGACCGGGAGTTCCACGGTCAGCTCGTCTCTGATCGGTCCGAGCTCGAGGCGCAGCGTCTGTGTCTCCCGTTTGTATTCACCAGACCCGGTCACCCCTCGAAGCAGCAACGTGACATGGCGGTCCACCGGTAATACAGACCGGTCACCTGTCACTTGGATATGAAGGCTCCGTTCCTCCCAATCAAGCGTGAACGTCGTCTCGGCGTAGGCTCCCGTCTCATAGCCACGGTCCTTCCCATTGTCTTCATAGAGCGTGAACGTGTTCGAGGCGCCTGGGAAGATGAGCACTTCCAAATCGGCTGGGTTGTCGGTATCGTTTCGACCCGAATGGTGTGGTGCCATCGGGATAATCGCCCCGGCTTTGGCGAACACCGCCTGATCTTCGAGCCCGCGGAACACGCGAACCGATTTGTCCCCGCTGTAGCGATGACCGGTAAAGAAGTCGAACCAGTCACCTTTCGGTAGCCAGACGTTCGTCGCCGCCACATGGAGCTGTCGATTCATCGGTTCGACGATCGGGGAGACGATGAGCTCACTGCCGAAGTAGTATTCGTTCGGTACTTCATACGCCGCGTCCTCGTCCGGATGTTCATAATACATCGGTAAGATGAGCGGCAAGGCACCCGCGTGGTTCCGCCAGTTCATCGTATAGATGTACGGGATCAATTGATGGCGCAGACGCAAGAACGTCTTCATCGACCGCTCCGCCTCGAGACCGAAGCGCCACGGTTCTTTGCCGTTGAACGTACTCAATGTCGAGTGCAGTCGCATAATCGGACTGAACACCCCGAACGCGACCCAGCGTGCGGCGAGCTCGTCGTCTTTCGAACCGCGATAATGCCCGCCGATGTCATGGCTCCACCAGCCGTAACCGATATTGGCCGCCGTCGCTGTAAAGTACGGTTGGAACGCCAGTGACGCCCACGAAATCAGCGTGTCACCCGAGAATCCGACCGGATAGCGATGACTGCCCGGCCCCGCGTAACGGGAGAAGATGAGCGGACGGTTGCCATCCCGGGCGATATCGGTCGCATGATAGTGATTCAACATCCAGAGCGGGTCGAGCCCCTCCATTTTCGAGGTCGAGCCTTGTTGCCAGTCGATCCACCAGAAATCGACGCCGTCGTCTTCATGCGGATGATGCATCTGCTCGAAATAGGCTTGAATGAAGCGTTTATCGGAAAAGTCGAACGGGATGCGGTCGCCTTGGGACGGATTGATGCCCATCGCCTCGGCCATCGCCACATATTGGTCTTCGAACGCACGCACGCCATCCGCCGGATGCAAGTTCAACGTGACGAGCAACCCTTCTTGCTTGAGCCACGTCAAGAATCCTTTCGGGTCCGGGAACAAGTTCTTATTCCATGAGTAGCCCGTCCATCCGCTCCCGTATTCTTCCGGGACGTCGGTGACGTGCCAATCCATGTCGATGACGCTGACCGAGAACGGGATGTCTTCTGTCTTAAACCGACGCATGAGTTCTTTATATTCCGTCTCGTCGTAACGCCAATAGCGGCTCCACCAGTTGCCGAGCGCTTTTCGTGGCAACAGCGGCGTCGGGCCGGTCAATTGATAGAAGTCACGGAGTGCACGCTTATACTCATGCCCATACCCGAAGTAGTACAAGTCATGGATATGCTTCCGTCTCGGTTCCACAAAACGGTCCTCGGTCATGATGAACGAATCGGAATCATCGATGACGGCATACCCTTGTTTTGAGGCGATGCCCTCACCGAGTTCCGTCGCCCCGTCGACATGGTCGAGCGTGCGCGCCGTCCCCTTCAACGTCCGCTCCGGTCCGTTAAATGTATAGCGGCTATAGTACGTACTGAAGTTCCCTTTCACATCGACGTAGAGCGTGTTCGGCGCGAACGGCCCTTTCGTGTAGTAGAGGTGGACGTGCTCCGTGATGATTTGCAGTTCTGTCTCATCCTCGATCACGCGAAACTCTGGGACTGCGAAGGCCCGGTTAAAGACGACTTGGGTCGGCCGGTCTTCGAACACCCCATCCTCGGCATACTCCATCCGAATCAGTTGGCTCGTCAGTACCGTGAAGCGATAGCAGCTCCCTTGGACGATCGCCCGATCATCTGCCTGCGGTTTCATTTGTTGCGTATAGACGTTCTCCTCTTCAAATAGACGCATAAGCTCGAGCGTTACCGCTCTTCGTCACTTCCCTTCTAAATTGTGCAAACGTTTACACTAACGATGATAACAATGTCTAAATCGACATACAACTTCCCTTCCCCATGTCGGACCATAAAAAACGACGAGATACCATTTCAGGAAAAAAACCGCAGACGCGGACATCTGCGGTTTCGTGCTTATTGTTGGAGCGTCGCGGCGAGTCGGACGCGCGTCCCGACCTCGCCTCGGACCGCCGCAAGGGCTTGCTCAAGCGACGTGATGACGGCGACCCGGTCCTGGCCTGATTCGGCGAATTGGAGGGCGGCCCGAACTTTTGGCAACATGCTGCCCGGTGCGAACTGGCCTTCGGCGATATACGTCTCAAGTTGCTCTTTCGTCGTCTCCTCGAGCGCCCGTGCCGACGGTGTGCCGTAATCGACGAACACGTGCTCGACGGCCGTCAAAATGAGAAGCATGTCGGCATCGACGAAATCGGCGAGTTTCGCAGCGGCGAAATCTTTATCGATGACCGCCTCGACACCGACGTATCCTTCTGGTGTATCGATGACGGGAATCCCGCCGCCGCCAGAGGCGACGACGATGTGCTCATGGGCGACGAGGTCACGGATGACCGCATGCTCAAGAATCGCGACTGGAAACGGGCTTGGGACGACGCGACGATAGCCGCGGCCCGCGTCTTCTTTGAACACATACCCTGTCGTCCGTTCGATTTGTTGCGCTTCCGCCTCGTCGTAGAAAGGACCGATCGGTTTCGTCGGGTGACTAAAGGCGCTATCGTTCGGGTCGACGACCGAACGTGTGACGATTGGTGCGACCGAACGTTCTAGACCACGTGCTCTTAGTGCTTTCGTGAGGGCGTTTTCGAACCAATAGCCGATCATCCCTTGCGTCATCGCCCCGCAGACGTCGAGTGGCAAAGCCGGTGTCGCCGGACTGTCTGATGCGGCCTGTTGTAACATCAAATTTCCGACTTGCGGCCCGTTCCCATGGGTGATGATGACCTCAATGCCTTCGGCGACAAGCGCGGCCAGTGATTCAGCCGTCGCCTCGACGGCTCGAATCTGAGCCTCGGCCGTCGCATCTTTCCCTTGTTGAATCGCATTTCCTCCTAGTGCGATGACTACTCGTTTATTCCGCATATTGGTTTCCCCCGATCAAAAGACTGAGATATTGCCTGAGACGATGCGCACGACGGCCAAGATGGCGAGCGCGGTCAAGACACCGGCCACAATCCACTCCGTCTTCGTCAACGTCTTGATGCCGTTCTCACGCTGCGCCTTGATATAGAGCAACGTACCTGGTGCGTACAGTAACGTCGTCAAGAGCAAATAGTCGATTCCGGCCGCATAGATGAGCCAAATGCCGTAAATCGAGGCGACGGCCCCGATGATGAGGTCGCGGGTCCGGCGTTCACCGGCGTTGTAGCCGATGCCGTTCTTTGCGACTTTGACTTGATAGAAGGCCGAGAAGACGTACGGAATCAAGATGGCGCTCGAAGCGAGCGAGAAGGCGAAATTATACGCCGCATCCGAGAACAGGAACGTGAAGAGGAACAATTGAATCAATCCGTTCGTGAGCCAGAGCGCGTTGGCCGGTGCGTTGTTTTTGTTCTCTTTCGTGAACCATTTCGGGAACACGCCGTCTTTCCCGGCTACGAATGGGATCTCAGCGGCGAGCAACGTCCAGCCGAGCCATGCTCCGAGAACCGAGATGACGAGACCGCCATTGATGAGCATCGCGCCCCACGGTCCGACCGCTGACTCGAGCAAGTACGCCATCGCCGGTTGCGAGGCGTTCGCCACGTTCTCTGGATTCATCAGACCGAGCGACATGACCGAGATGAGCAGATAGATAATGAGCGTTCCGAGCAATCCGATGACCGTCGCTTTCCCGACGTCCGAGCGCTTGCGGGCCCGTCCAGATAAGACGACCGCCCCTTCGACCCCGATGAACACCCATAGTGTGACGAGCATCGTCGAGACGACCTGATCTCTCACACTACCCCATGAGAAACCACCCTGTCCCCAGAAATCGAACGTGAAATTATCGAGGTTGAAGAAGAATAAGGTGATGGTGATGAAAGCAAAAATCGGTACGAGTTTCGCAATCGTCGTGATGATATTGATCATCGACGCTTCGTGAATACCACGTAAAATCAACGAATGCACGAGCCATAGCATAATCGAGGCACCAAGGATCGAAGCGATGTTTTGACCGCCTTCAAAGATTGGGAAGAAATAGCCGACCGAACTGAACAGAAGCGTCGCATAGGCGACGTTGCCGAGCCACGCGGAGAGCCAGTAGCCCCACGCCGAGTTGAACCCGACAAACTGACCGAAGCCGGCCCGGGCGTAACTGTACACCCCACCATCGAGATCCGGACGACGCATCGTCAAATTTTGAAAACTGAGGCCGAGGGCGATAATCCCGATTCCGGTGATGACCCACCCAATCAAAATCGCTCCCGCGTTCGCACCTTGGGCCAAGTCGGCCGCCAAGTTGAAGGCGCCGCCGCCGATCATTGAACCGACGACGAGTGCCGTCAGCGCCCCGAGCCCTAAACGTCGATCTTTCTTCTCTGGTTGCACGCCAGCCGTTCCACTTGAGTCATGTGCTATTTTCGTAGACATTGAACTCATCCCTTTCGTTTAGTACGGGCCGGAGGGGAGGTCCCCTCCCATCCGTCAGCGTTCAAGCCATTCGTTCGTGTCGGTGAGCGTCGCGGCCATCACCGCTTTAATCGTATGCATCCGGTTCTCGGCTTCGTCAAAGACGAAGGAGTGACGGCTCCGGAACACTTCATCCGTGACTTCCATCTCGCTCAATCCGTACTCCGCATGGATCGCCCGGCCGACTTCGGTCTCCAAGTCGTGGAAGGCAGGCAGACAGTGGAGGAACATGACGTCCGGATTATTCGTCTTCGTGAGCATGTCCATGTTCACTTGGTAAGGATGGAGCAACTTGATCCGCTCGGCGAATTCCGCCTCTTCGCCCATCGACACCCAGACGTCCGTGTAGATGACGTCGGCGTCGGCGACCGCTTCATCGATGCTTTCGGTCAACGTGATCTTCGCCCCGGTCTCGGCAGCGACCGAGCGGGCAAAATCGACGACTTCATCTGACGGCCAGAGCGATTTCGGCGCGCAGATGCGCATGTCCATTCCGACTTTGGCCCCACCAATCAAGAGCGTGTTGCCCATATTGTTGCGTCCATCGCCGACATAGACGAAGCGAATGCCAGACAACTCGCCTTTCTGTTCTTTGACGGTCAAGAAGTCGGCCAAGATTTGAGTCGGATGATATAAGTCCGTTAACCCGTTCCATACCGGGACACCAGCATCTTTGGCCAAACCTTCGACCGTCTCATGGGCGAACCCACGGAACTGGATGCCGTCGAACATACGTCCGAGCACGATGGCCGTGTCTCGAACCGATTCTTTTTTGCCGAACTGGATATCCGATTTCCCGAGGTATTCCGGATGCATGCCGAGATCGATGGCCGCCACGGTAAACGCACAACGCGTCCGTGTCGATGGTTTTTCAAACAAGAGCGCCACGTTCTTCCCTTCACAGATGCGGTGCGGGACGTCTTGTTGCTTTTGACGCTTGAAGGCGGCCGATAAATCGATCAAATAGTTCAACTCGTCTCCTGAAAAATCGTTCAATGATAGAAAATGACGGCCTTTCAAATCAAAGTTGTACGTTGTGGACATGCTCGTTTCCTCCTCGTTAAATGTCTTCGCGGATAATCGGACAGCTCATACAGCGTGGACCCCCACGGCCACGCGACAGTTCACTCGACATGATTTCGATGACTTCAACGCCCTCGGAACGGAGCAACTCGTTCGAAACGTAGTTGCGGTCGTACGTGACGACGACGCCTGGGGCGATGGCGAGCGTGTTCGACCCATCGTTCCATTGCTCGCGGGCAGCGGCAATCGGGTCCCCGCCCCCACATGGGATTAAGACGATCTCATCGAGACCGAGTGCGGCTTTCAACACGTTCAACAGATCCGTATGCTGCGTGATGTGAAGTTCGCCTTCAGCGTTCAACGTCAGTTCAAAGATATTCATCTTGCCTCCTGGACCTTGGATGAACGGATGAATCGTGAACTTGTCATGGTCGACCATCGTGAAGACCGTATCGAGATGCATGAACGCACGTGACTTCGGAATTTCGATGGCGATGACTTTTTTGAATGTGCCGCCGTTTTTCAACAAGTTGAGGGCGACCCGTTCAATCCCTTGGGCCGTCGTCCGCTCGGAAATCCCGATGGCGACGACTTCCTTCGACAATACGAGCTCGTCCCCACCCTCCATCGCGAAGCGGTAGTCGCGGTCCGACCAAATCGGGATATCATGTTTCGCGAATCGTGGGTGATAGCGCATAATATATTGCGTGAACAACGATTCACGACGACGAGCCGGCTCTTTCATCCGGTTGATGGATAGCCCGTTGCCGATTGCTGCCGCCGGGTCACGGGTGAAGTATAAGTTCGGCATCGGATCGAGATAGAACGGATACGTGTCCTCAATCATCTCGTGTAAGTGGCGCCGTTTTTCGGGCTTAATCTCGGACTTTCGAATTCCGGCCATGACGGTCTCAATCAACTTTTCATTGTCGTAGGCGAGCAAATACTCTTTCAGCGTCTCGTACGAACCGTTGATATTTGATTTGGACTCTGACAAGATATCAGCGACGAAACGTTCACGGACACCCGGCAACGACAACGTCTCAGCCATTAAGTTTTCGAGATAAAGCACTTCGACGCCTCGATTTTGCAGCACGCTCGCAAAGTAGTCGTGTTCTTTTTGAATGACTGGAAGATGGGGAATGTCGTCAAACAGGAGTCGTTCCAAATATTCCGGGGTCAAATTTTCGAGTTCGCGTCCTGGACGTTTTAAAAGGACGGTCCTGAGTTCACCAATTTCTGAATACACGTGGATCGGATGTTTCAGCGTAGTATCCCGTGCGGTTTGTTGATCCGTCATCGATATCATCTCGCTTCCTCCTTGTGATTCGGGTGTGTTGCTACCCTTACATTATCAACTTACCCATTTCCACGATGGGCAAGTCCGACGTTTGGACTGTGTTGGATTCCACACTAAAGTGCATAGACCATGACGTGACATGAATGAACAATCACTCGAGAAACGGTGTGGCCCCTCGAATCGAGAGAAAGTGACGTATACACGCTGTATAGATTGTGAAAAAAATTCATAGCTTTTTTTGATTTTGTTTGAGACCGCTCAAATTCGTGACATAATATAGACAAATGATGTGAAAAGGAAGTGAGTCGATGGCAATCGAACGTACAGAACGCGCCCGTCATGAAGCCCAAGTGACAGCGCTCATTCAAAAAGGGGACCCGGTCGATTTCCGCGACGTGTTCCTCACCCTCCACCCTGGTGAACAGGCCGACCTGTTCATCGAACTCGAACGTCCGGCCCGTGAGTTCGTCTATGAGGCGCTGTCCCCGGAAGAGTTTACTGACCTGTTTGAAAAGCTTGAGCTCGATGAGCAGGAACAGTTCATTCAAGAGATGCCCCGTCCGTTCGCCGTGCGTGTGTTGAACGACATGTTCTCGGATAACGCCGCCGACTTGATGACCGAGCTCCCCGATGATTTCATGAACGAACTGTTCGAGTTGATGGACGAGACCGAGGCGACCGAGGTCAAAGACTTGATGCGTTATCCGGACGATACGGCCGGTGCCATCATGACGACCGAATTCATCGTGTTGAAGGCGGACAAAACTGTTGGCGCGACGCTCGAAGACTTACGCGAACTTGGACCGGAAGCTGAGACGATTTATTATCTATATGTCATCGATACGAACGGGCGCCTCGTTGGCGTCGTCTCGCTACGCGATTTGATCGTCTCCCCGCTCGACGTGCAAATCGCGGACATTATGGGCCGGCGTGTCGTGTCGGCCCACGTTCTCGCCGACCAGGAAGACTTGGCCCGGACCGTTCAAAAGTATGACTTACTGGCCTTGCCTGTCATCGACAGCGAGGACCATCTGCTTGGAATCATCACGGTCGACGATGTCATGGACGTCATCGAACGCGAGACGACCGAGGACTTTGAAGAACTGTCGGCGACGAAAGGTTCGTCTGACATCAACATGGGACCGGTCGAGGCGGCGATGAAACGGGCGCCATGGATTATCAGTCTCATGTTCCTCGGGATGATCACCGCGTCGACGATCGGTGGTTTCGAGGACACGCTTGAAACGATCGTCTTACTCGCCGTCTTCATGCCGCTCGTCATGGGTTCGGCCGGTAACGCTGCCACCCAATCGCTCGTCGTCGCCGTCCGCTCGATTGCGCTCGGCACAATCAATCGAAAGAACGTGTTGAAGATGATTCGCCGTGAGTTCGGGACGGGGCTATTGCTCGGTCTCGCCTGTATGGTCGTCATCTTCGGCGTCATCACCGTCCTCTATGACAGTGCCTTAATCGGTATGATTGTCGGTCTGTCGATTTTTGCGTCGCTCAGCGTGGCGACCATCGTCGGGACACTCGTGCCGCTCCTCATCAATCGATTGAAACTTGATCCGGCCGTCGCGTCGGGTCCGTTCATCACGACGGTCGTCGACAATCTCGGCTTAATCATTTATTTCACGGTCGCGACTTCGTTGCTTCGCTTTTTTTGACACCTGACCTCTCAGGTGTCTTTTTTTGTTGTGAGGTTTGTTACAGTTCTTTTACAAAAGAGAAAACGGGAAATAATCATACTTCGTGAAGGGTAGTTATGAAAAAGTACTTATAAATAAGAAGAGATTGAGGGAGGGATATTCGTTGACCATTCAACAAGTTGTTTACATATTAATCACAGGGGCCTTATTCATGGGGCTCGTCGCTTACGTGTCTTATCGCATGACGAAAGGGAAAGTCGAGAGTGCCGACGACTACTTCTTGGCAGGACGGGGGCTCACCGGTATCTTTATCGCCGGATCGCTCTTATTGACGAACTTATCAGCCGAGCAGTTGATTGGCTTAAACGGGCAATCGTTCGCCGGCAACATGTCGGCCATGGCTTGGGAAGTCACAGCCGGAATCGCCGCCATCATCATGGCGCTCTTTTTACTGCCACGTTTTCTCGGAATCGGTATTTCGACAATCCCTGAATTTTTGAGCCAACGGTATGACGAGGACGTCCGCCGTTTGACGGTCTTGTTGTTCTTGTTCGGCTACATGTGCGTCACGATTCCATCGATGCTCTATTCCGGCGGCTTGGCCGTCCTACAACTGTTTGACGTACCGGAATTACTCGGCATCAGCTTCGAGCAGTCGCTCTGGCTCGTCATTTGGTTCATCGGGATTATCGGAGCGGTTTACGCCATTTTCGGCGGACTCCGCGCCGTCGCCGTCTCCGACACGTTGAACGGAATCGGCTTGATCATCATCGGTTTCCTCGTCCCGACGCTCGGCTTCATCGCGCTCGGTGACGGCAACCTCGTCGATGGGATGAAGACGATTGCAACCGAGAATCCAGAGAAACTGAACGCAATCGGTTCAGAGAACGATTCCGTCCCGTTCTTGTCCATCTTCACAGGGATGATTTTTGCGAACTTGTTCTACTGGGCGCTCAACCAATACGTCATCCAACGGGCACTCGGAGCGAAGAACTTGGCCGAAGGTCAAAAAGGGGTGCTTTTCACCGGCTATTTGAAGTTGCTCGTCCCGATTTTCATGTTGCTCCCGGGGATTATCGCATTCCATTTGTATGGCACGAACGTCGACAAGGCCGACCTCGCTTATCCGAGCTTGATTGCCGACTTGTTGCCGATGTGGCTCATGGGCTTTTTCCTCGCCGTCTTGCTCGGTGCCGTGTTCAGCTCGTTCAACTCGCTGTTGAATAGTATCGCTACGCTATTCGTGCTCGATATTTACAAACCGAAGTTCAAACCGGACGCATCAGACAAAGACTTGATTCGGGTCAGCAAATGGTTCGGGACGTTCGTCGCGCTCGTCTCGTTCTTCGTCGCTCCAAACTTGATGTATGCACCGGACGGCCTTTGGGACTTGATTCGCCGTTTCACCGGCTTCTTCAACATCCCGATTCTCGTCATCGTCTTAATCGGGATGCTCGTGAAGCGGGTGCCGCCGATCGCCGCGAAACTCGTCATCGGCTTCCACGTCGTCACGTATTACTTCCTCGTTTGGGGAACGGAGCAGTGGTTCGGCTTCGATCTCGGCATTAACTTCATTCATATTTACGGGATTTTGTTCGTCCTCGAGACGGCCATCATGCTCGTGTTCGCGAAAGTTCGTCCGATGCAACACATCAATCCGATTCGCATCGACCTCGGTCGCGTCAAACCTTGGCGCCATGCCATCTCGACGTCAATCATCCTGATTGCTTCGATGGTGTTCGTCTACTTCGTCTTCTCACCAATCGGTCTCGCCTACGCGGACGGGATCGTGTCGAGCTGGTTCTGGCCAGCGACGCTCGCTTTGGTCGCGACGACGAGTGGGCTCGTCTGGACATCGTATCGCTACTGGTTGCCGCGTTATGAGGCATACTTGAACAATCTCGATACGACAGACACCGAGCGTGAAGAAGCGATGGGTGAATAATATATTTAGACAAACAGACACGTTCCTTGCTGATATCTTTTAGCAAGGAACGTGTCGATTTGTCTTACTTCTATTCTTCTGTTCATACATGTTTTGATCCGCTTGATCATACAATTTCTTGAAATCGTTTAACTGTTCCTCCCAAGCTGCACCGACAGCGGCTGAAATATCATTCGATTCAAACACGCTTCTAATGGAAACCGTCAAATCTAGCAATTTATCTTGTTGTAGTTGATCAGTTAATACAACAAATTCGTCGCCTCCAATCCGATAAACGTTTGTGCTTAACCCTTGCAAGAGGAGTCCCGTTTTCTGAAGTAACTGATCACCAGCCGAATGACCTTGATGGTCATTAATTTTCTTCAAGTCATTTAAATCGATGACGATCAACCCTACTTTTTTAAAAGAAAGACGATCAATTGTTTCGTTAAAGGCACGTCGGTTCAAAACCCCAGTGAGTTCGTCATGACGGCTCACATATTCTAACTCCTCACGTTTCATTACAGCCGCTTCTACATTTCGAATGATTCCTTGTACAGCTACAATCTCACCATTTTTATAAATCGGAGTCGTGTATTCTTCAAAGCGCAAGTAACGACCGTCATTAGTGCGCCAACGTTGCGAGATAGCCTCATCGTAACTCATCTTTCCTGAGACTTTATTCATGAGAATTTGATAATCATCTGGGTGAATACGACGAAAACAATCATCTGGATTTTCATAGTTTTCCGCTACAACACCCTCACCTAAATACAAATCAAGGGAAGGACTTATGTAACGAAAACGAAACGTTGGTTTGACTTCAAATATATAAATGACGTCTTTAACGTGGTTACCGAAATGTGCAAACGCCCCGTCCACCTCTTTACGTGATTGAAGTATCTTCTGCGCAACAAGTACCAAAATCAATCCAACTAATAAACCTAACCAAAATTGTTCCATGTTTTCCCGCTCCCCATCTAAACGTACTATTCTATCGTATCATGTTAGCGAAACGCCGCCTGTACCTTTTCCATTATTTAGGTTAATGTTTAAATGTAACGTTCATTTGTTGATGAATGTAAACTTAAACTTAAAATTAGAAGTTGGAGGTCAACCATGAGTCCTGACTGGTCACCCTATGGAGTCTCATCTACCTTTTCCGGATCGGCGCTCGTCATGCGACAAGACGACATCCTGTTCGAACTTCAGCAAGGCTACGCGAATCGGGCCGAACAAATCGAAAATCAAACGTCGACCCGCTTCGGCATCGCTTCGGGCTGTAAGCTGTTCACAGCGATTGCCATCTGCCAGCTCGTCGAACAAGGAAAATTGTCGTTTACGTCGACACTCCGCGAGAGTTTGGACATCGACTTCCCTCGATTTGACCCAGCCGTGACAGTTGAACAGTTGCTCACCCACACGTCCGGCATCCCCGACTATTTCGACGAGTCTGTCATGGACGATTTCGAGGAATTGTGGCGACAGCGTCCAATGTATCACATCAGGCAGCTACGTGACTTTCTCCCGATGTTCCAGCACGAACCGATGCGACAAGAACAGGGCATGTTCCAATACAATAATGCCGGGTATATCCTGCTCGGCCTCATCATCGAACAAGCGAGCAGGTTGACGTTCTCGGACTATATCGAACGATTCGTGTTCAAACCGGCCGACATGACCGATTCGGGGTACTTCTCCCTCGATGCCTTACCAGCGCACACGGCGCTCGGGTATATCGACCACGCGAACGGCTCTTGGCGGACGAACCACTATTCGATTCCCATAAAAGGCGGCGCGGACGGCGGTGCGTTCGTGACGGCACAAGATATGGCCAAACTTTGGAACGCCCTGCTCGCTCATCGCCTACTTGATGAGGAGATGACATCACGACTGCTGACTCCTCATGTGAAGGTAACCGACAAAGGCGTACATTATGGCTACGGTCTGTGGATTCAATTGGACGCGAATCGACACGTCTTCAAATATCATGTCATGGGCTATGACCCCGGCGTCAGTTTTCATTCTGCTTACTATCCGGCCGCAGACATCGTCTCGGTCGTCTGTTCGAACGAGTCAGACGGGGCGTTCGACCTCATGAAAGTCATCGAACAGAAAGCAGGTGTGTCTTCTTGAACATCCGCCCATACGAAGAACGTGACTTCGAACAGATTCAAGCGTTGAATGAAACGGAAGGTTGGAGTCAACTCGTCCGACAACACGAGTTGACGAAACAGGCGTGGCGGCAATCGAACGTCGCCTATGTCGTCGAGTCAGAAGGACAGGTGATTGCCTACTTGCGTGGATTGACCGACACGACCGTGAGCCTGTACGTGTGCGAACTGCTCATCGCGGCCTCGCACCGTCGCCTCGGGATTGGCGAGCGACTGCTGTCACACGTGCATGCGCTCTACCCCGAAACGCGCCTCGAGATGCTCGCGAGCGCTTCATCCCACACGTACTACGAGAAATTGAATTTCCGCCCGTTTTACGGGTATCGAAAGACGATTCACGAATAGGAGGAACTGTCATGAAACTAGGCATTGTGACCGGTGCATCGCGCGGCCTCGGCCGTGCCATCGCCGAAGAACTATTGAAGCGTGATTATGAGGTCGTCAATTTTTCACGGACGCAGGCGACCGATGCCTCGTTCCGTCACGTCAAGGTCGACTTAGCTGATCCGACAAGCACACTGGCCGCAATTGGACAGATGAAGCCGCTCATCGAGACGGCAACGTCTTTGCTCGTCGTCCAAAATGCGGCGTTGATTGAACCGATTCATCGGGCCGGTCAATTGGACGCTGCGCAGCTCATCGCCCACGTCCAAGCCAACCTGCTCGCCCCGATGCTCTTGACAAACGCGGTGCTCGCATACGACCTGCCCGTCTCGCTCATCCATGTGACCTCTGGGGCCGCCAAGCGCCCCATCTCGGGCTGGAGTGCCTATTGTGCAACGAAAGCCGGGCTCGATCATTTCACCGAGACGGTCGCCCTTGAATTGACCGATACGGACGACAAGGTCGCCTTGTTCAATCCAGGCGTCATGGACACCGCGATGCAGGAAAGCATTCGAGCCTCGTCAGAAGACGCGTTCCGTGACGTTGAACAGTTCCGCTCCTATGTGACGGAAGGACGATTGCGCACCCCTGAAACGGTCGCCCGCATCTTGGCGAAACACTTGCTAGACGAGCCGTTCGAGAATGGCAAGACGTATTCGGTGTATGACCTAGACTGATTTTTCACCTGGTATAAAATTCAGCCACCCTTTTTAGGTTCAACCGCCTACACTAGAGACAGATGAAATGAGAAAGGGTGGCTAAGTCATGAAGACGATTGCAGGAGGATTATTATTTTTCGGCTTGTTCAGTCTCGGATTGTCGTTCACGATGATTGGGGACACGGCGATTGTCGGAGCGATGGTGAGCGGTGTCGCCATCTTATGTAGCGTCGGACTTTGGTTCGGAGCGACAGAAGTAACGCGCATCCGTGTTGCTCTCCTCGACAGCAAAAAAACGTCTTTCCCTGAATGAGGGAAAGACGTTTTTGGATTCATTGATTGTCTTCTTCTTCGTAATCATCATCAGCATATTCCTCGAAATCGTACTCTTCGAAGTCCGCTTCATCGATAAAGATGTCGCGGTCATTGACGACGTGAATCGGACCGTTGGCCACATCGATTCGAATCGTCCATGCCCATGGAATGCGCAATCGGCTATAAACACCTGTCCAGAATTCCATCGATTCTTGCTCGTATCGTTCGAACTCTGCCAGCAACTCTTTAAAGGTTACCCCTGACAACTGAAAGTTTGAGTCTTGGATTCGCTCGAGCGCATTATGTGTCGCCTCGAGTTCCGCCGCACGTACCATCTCTTCGGCCGTTGCCATCTCAAGAATGGTACCATCCGGTGGCAGAATGTCGTATACGTTGAACAATTCGCCTTCTTCTACTTCTTCATCAAACTCATAGTCGTCGTGCCGCATGCTTCATTCCTCCTCACTCTAGTTGAATCTCTTTCATTGTACCATTCCACTCCCTGTTAGAACGAAACATTCGTGTATATATTTTGGCAGGTAGGGAATCATAACAAAGGAATAGAATACGGATCAGCGAAAGGGGCCAATTGACCATGAACGAATCATTTCAAGCACTCGTCCTCGACAAGACGGATGACCATCTTCACGCCAAGGTGACGGACGTCAAACTCGACGCGCTTCCAAAAGAAGAAGACGGTAACGTCCTCGTCGAGGTCCATTATTCCGCACTCAATTATAAGGACGCCCTCGGTCTTACCGAACCCGGAAAAATCATTAATCAATACCCGTTCATCCCTGGATGTGAATTTGTCGGCAAGGTCGTCGAGTCCGATCATCTCGACTTCAAAGCCGGCGATGAAGTCATCGCCACCGGTTTCGGGATCGGCGAACGACATTTCGGCGGATTCAGTCAATTTGCACAAGTTCCCGGAAACTGGCTTGTAAAACTGCCTAAAGGTATGGACATGCGTGATGCCATCACAATCGGGACACCTGGATTGACAGCCATGCTTTCAATCGATGCGCTTGAGTCCGCTGGCGTTCGACCAGGGGAAGAAGTGCTAGTAACAGGTGCAACTGGAGGCGTAGGCAGTTTTTCGATTATCTTACTTCATAAACTTGGCTATCACGTCATCGCATCCACAGGAAAAACAGACTCCCCTTATTTGCAAGCACTTGGCGTTGACACCGTCATCGATCGACACGAGCTTGAGGGAGCGGTTCGTCCGTTAGCTCGACAGCGGTTTGACGCGGCAATCGATTCGATTGGCGGGGCCACTCTTGCGAATATTTTGAGTCAAACGCGTTATGAAGGTGCCGTTGCAGCTTGCGGACTTGTCGGCGGTTCCGACCTTCCAACAACTGTTTATCCGTTTATTTTGCGCGGAGTCAAATTAATCGGCATCGACTCGGTCATGCAACCCATCGTACGTCGTCTGAAGGCGTGGGAACGACTGGATGAGCTGCTTGATTCTAACGTGCTCAACCATATGATTCATGAGATTCCGTTGCATGACATCCCTCGCCACGCTGAGGCGATGATGCGCGGCGAACTGAGCGGTCGGACCGTCGTTCGGATCCATGACTAACAAACAGGGCTGAATCCATCGATTCAGCCCTGTCTCTGTATTCTCCATGGTGGTGGAATTATAACGTGAATCCGGCTGGTGCGTCTTTGACGACGACGATCACCTTGCCTTGGTCTAATTTTTTCTCGAGTTGATCCGCTTCGGTCGATGAGAAGCCGAGCTGTTCGAATTGGGCTCGAAGCTCGTCCCCTTTTTTACGGAACACATTTTTCGCGGCCGTCCCCAGGCCGACGTCTGATGCCGTCACCGTATTCGCGTCGGCATTATCGGCCACACGGTCGGTCCGGTCATCGTCATGGGTGATGACATAAATGTGCTTGTCCTCAATCCCTTTCGCTTTCATCGATTGAATGGCGGTCACGACTTCTTCATCATTTGTGAACTCTTTGTACAAAACTGACATGTGTAGTTCCCTCCTTCGATAGCGTTACAGTAAGAGTAATTACCTTCTTTTCCTAAAATGACACATTAAAAAACGATGACAGCTGTCATCGTTTCGTTAAACGGCCGGTTCTTGGCCTTTTAATTTTTTTAATTCATCGAGCAAAATGTCCGATTCGTTGAACGGAATCGACTCTTGTCCGACTCGTTCGACATGGTCATGACCTTTTCCGACGACGACGATCCGTTTCCCGACGAGCGCTTGTTGCGCTGCATGGCGCAAGGCATCTCGCCGTTCCTCGAACGTCACGTAATGCGTGTTCGAATCAACACCTTCGAGCAATCCATCGATGATGTGCCTCGGGTCTTCCGTCCGCACGTCATGTACTGTCACGATTAAATCGTCTGAATAGCGGCTCGCGATTCGACCCATCTCTGCCCGCTTCGTCGGATCGCGGTCTCCGGCCGCACTCAAGACGACCACGAGCTCTCGCTCACCTTGCTGAAGCGTCGATAGACACTTCTCGAGACCATCAGGCGTATGGGCATAATCGAGATAAATCTCGGCGTCTTCCGTATCGAGTCGTTCGAGCCGACCTTTCGGAAGCGTGAGTCCCGGCACGTTGGCGATGATTGCACGCAACATCAGTTCCGACGTCGAGACGAGACCGATGGCTGCGGCCAAGTTGGCGGCATTGAATGCGCCCATGAAGCGGACCGGCGCCTCAATCGTCAGTGCGTTCATTTTGACGACTACCGTTTGGTCATGCCAAATGACTTGGATATCGGCCGGTACGTCCGCATGCGTGCTATACATGATACGTCGACGGGTCGGGGCAAAGGCGGCCATCGTTTTACTGGCCGGGTCTTCGGCGTTCAAAATAATGGCGTCCCCGTCTGTCGTTTCGACTTGTTCGAATAATCGGGCTTTGGCCCGGGCGTACTCGTCCATTGAGCGATGGTAATCCAAGTGGTCATGCGTCAAGTTCGTGAACGCCGCCGCGTGAAATCGGACGCCTTCGACACGTCCTTCCATCATTGCATGCGAGGAGACTTCGACGACACAGTCGGTCACGCCGGCATCCGCCATCTCGGCCAAAATACGATGTAAGACGACGGCTTCCGGCGTCGTATTTGGTGTTTTTAATGTTTGATCTTTATAACGTGCTCCAATCGTACTGACAATCCCGACCGGTCGTCCGGACAGACGAAATAGATCATATGTCAATGTCGCGGTCGTCGTTTTGCCATTCGTACCGGTGACACCGTAAATACGCATCCGATGTGAGGGGTGGTCATAAAAGGCACTGGCCACCACACCGGCTGTCCGCTTCGTGTCCGCGACGACAAGGTTCGGCACCTCAAGATCAAGCGGGTATTCCGAGATGACAGCAACCGCTCCTTTGGAGACGGCATCCTCAGCGAATTCATGTCCGTCCACCGTATAACCGCGGATACAGATAAATAAATTCCCTGGACTGACCTTTCTGGAATCTGTCTCAATTCCGGTCACCCATGGATCGCGTTCGATGTCATCCATCTCATTTTCTAGAATGGCGGATAAACGTTTCGTCCTCATGCTGTGTACTTCCTTTCTCATGGGTGTCGCTAGGTTCGCAAACCTTATCGTCATGGTACTAGATATTAGGCTGTAATGGAGATGACAAATATATTACTTCCCTTTTTACGTGCAATGCAATCGCCCAATTAAAAAATTCCTAGTCCAGGACGGGACTAGGAATGTATTTCGCTGTCGGTGAACCGAAGTCCTTGCTCATGAAGCGCGGTTTCCAAGATCCGCAGCACACTTGGCCCGATCCCATGTAAGGCCGCAATCTCTTGCTTCGTATACGTGGCCAACTGTTCGAGCGTATCGATATAGGCGGCCTTGAGCGCCCGTTCGGCCGGCGCCGAACATTTCGGAAGTGGTGTCATCCAATTCCCTCCTCTCGTCCTGAATCTCGTTCGATCGTCGGGAGACAGGCGAGGACACGTTCCATACAAAATGTCCGACGGGCCTTCTTGCGTATATCCCACGCGACAAGTCGATCGCCTTGCAGCTTCATCAGTTTGACGCGTCGCTTTGAAATGACCCCGTTCCGATCGATATACACCATTTCTACGACTTGTCCGTTCCGCATCCAACGCATGACCTCTTGCCTCATCTGATCTCCCTCCTTTTGTTACCTTTATTATATCGAACATTTGTTCGTAACTCCAGTCTAGAGGTGTGCGTTTGAGCGATTTGCCGTATGCTAGAAGAAATGAATCTTTTGCGAAAGGAGTACGCCCGTTATGACATATGTCATGTTGGCCGTTTTGGCCATCGTCCTATTCATCTCCATGATTTATACCGCCAAAGCCTTGCCAAATTTGCGAAATGTCTTATTCAACCGCGGCAGCCTGTTCGGCCAAGACACCGAGACCGTCACGTGTCCGAACTGTAAGAAAACGTTCAAACGGTCCGGTGGGAACACCCAGACATGCCCTCACTGTTATACGTCGTTTTAACCCAAAAACACCCGCCTGGCCGCTAGACGCGGACCTCGGGTGTTTTTTGAATGTGCTCGAATCAGCAAGTAACCGTTTACGCTCACCTTATAAGTGAAATTAAGAAGGTTTCGTCATTTTCCCGCAAGTCAAACCACGAGACAGTCTCATTCCTAAAGGAGTTCACCATGTCATTCATATCCGATCACGATTTATACGCACGATTGTTAAACCGCGACACTTCCGCGCTCGAACTGCTGTACGACCGCTATGAGCGCATCTTATATTCGCTCACCCTCCGCTTGACGACGCGAGCCGACTGGGCCGAGGCCGTCCTATTCGAGGTGTTCACCGAGCTTTGGAAGCATCGTCTGCCGCTCGATTTGACGACCCATCGGCTGAGAACGCATTTGTTCGAGCGGGTGGAGAGCGCAGCGCTACGTCTAGTCGCCAGCGCTTGAGTTCGTCTATCGCATCGCTCGATGCAACACTTCTAGAATCCCATCCGCATACATGCCCTCGGTGACACGACCATGTTCTCGTTTGGCTTCTTCCGTCCCGTTGCCAAGCACATAGCCGTTACCGACATACCCCAACATTCCTAAATCGTTCCCACTGTCCCCGAACGCGTAGGCGTGCTCGGTATGAAACGTATATCGGTCGCACACGTAGTCGACTGCAGCGACTTTCCCCGCCCCTCGTGGGATGAAATCAATATCGTAGGCGTCTGCCGGATCCCCGGCGAGCGGGTTGCAACGACTAACGTTGACCGCGATTCCGAAGTCACCGGCACTCGAACGAATATGCTCGAGCTCCTGTGCGCTCTTGCCGAAGTAATAATAATTGTGCATCCAGCCGCTTGTGCCAAGATTCGTCTGTGGTTCAATCGTGAGTGTTCGCCCTAGCCTGTCGACGACTTGGGTGACGCGGTCTGAAAAATCATCGGGAAACCGTGACGAATAACCGGGATCAAGCTCCAGTTGTCCGGACGCCATCACTTGATACAGCTCTGTCCCGAGACTCGCCGCGATTCGATGTGGGAAGTAACGCATCTCGGCCCGCTTCACTTTCTCCATAATCGTCTCGAGCGAACTCCCCGTCACCCACATCGTCGATAAGCGATGTGAATGATGATCGAGAAAATCTTCGAGTTGCCGCAAGTGCTCCAACTGCTTTGCGGAACAAGCATGCGGGAAGTACGTCTCGTCGAAATCAAAACAGATGAGCGTCCGTCCTTCCTTTGTAAATCGTTTCATCGTCATCCTCCTTGTGTCGCCATACCCCTTCTCGTATAGTAAAAGGAGAAAGGACGTGCAACATGAAAAATCGTTTAAGCCGCTACTACTGTCAGTATAGCGGAATCGTGATCGGGTTCGGACTTGTCTTCGCCTTTTTGTTCGGCATACGGACATATTCATTTTGGCAACAATGGCTCTCGAACGGACCCGCACTTCTCGTCACGCTCCTCACGGCGACGTTCATTAGTTTTATGACGTATCGACTGCTCAGCGCCTTGAATTTGAAACTCTTCCGCCGCCTCGGCGACGCGACGTCGACATGCTCCCGTTAAACACGGGACTACATAACGACCGTTCACAAAATAGTCACCTCAAATAGGCATCCATTTCACGGTTTCATCCGTTAGATCAATACAAGGGATTCCCTTATGGATAAAGGAGACAGCCATGACTGATATTGAACTGTACGAGCGCGTCAGGCAAAAAGACAAACAAGCGCTCGAGGCACTTTATGATCGCTACGAACGAATCCTGTATTCCTTTGTCATGCAGTTGACGAAAGACCGCGACCTCGCCGAAGAAGCGATGCAGGAAGTATTCATCAAGCTGTGGCGCGGCGGCGGCGTATATGATGACTCAAAAGGAAAATTCAAATCGTGGCTGTTCACGATGAGCCGTCATGTCACGATCGACTTGATTCGCAAACGAAAACCCGACCTACAACTAGACGAGTCTTACGCTGAAGCCATCCCGTCCCCGGCCCCGTCCGTCGAGACCGAGGTCGAATGGCAAGAAGAGCGAACGCAAATCGAGACGGCGATGGCCGAACTGCCGACCGAGCAACAACAAGTCGTCCGTCTCATGTATTTCCAAGGGCTCAGCCAACAAAAGATTGCCGATGCGTGCGACATCCCGCTCGGTACCGTAAAAGGAAGGATTCGATTAGCGTTGAAACAGTTACGAAGGCATCTATCCCATGATTTGATCGATAAGGAGGTGGAACGATGAACGCTTGTGACCAATTGATTGATTATTTCAACCAGCATTTGACGGAAGACGAACGCATCCGGTTTGAAGCGCATCTCGCGACATGTCAAACGTGTCAAGAAGAGCTCGAACAACTCGAGGCCCTCGTCGGCGGCGTCGCGTTCCTCTCTGAACCGGCTGAACCACCGAGCGGGATGAAGGCACGCATCCTCGACAACGTGTTCGCAGAAGACGATACGGAGACAGCGTCGAAACCAGACGAACCGACCCCGGTCACCCCATTCACGGCATCGAAGAAAAAACAGAAGACGCCATGGGGAGCGCTCGCTCTCGTAGCCGCACTCATGCTCTCCTTGATCGGGAACGGCTACCTGCTCTTGAACCAAGATGACCCGAGCGGCATCGCCTTGACCGAGACCGTCCCGCTCGAAGGCGAATCGGAAGGCGTGGCTTACCTCGCCGAACAGGACGGCCAGCGCCAGCTCATCGTCCAGACGAAGGGACTCGATGCGCTCGAAGCGAACGAAGTGTATCAAGTTTGGTTGTTAAAAGACGGCTCGCCGATTCCGACCGGGGCGTTCGTTACGGACGACAAAGGGAACGGGACCGTCATCTATACGCTCGATTCGACCGAATCAGAGATGGACTGGGATACCGTTGCTGTCACGAAAGAACCCGAACGGGGCAACACGGCACCCGAGGGCGACATCGTGCTCAGTGCCAGCCTATAAGCAAGGACCGAATGACCTGACGCACCACGCGTACGTGTCATTCGGTTCTTTTTTCGTTATGATGATAGAAAAGGAGTGGTACATATGCGTCAGCCTAAAATTGGTGTCGTCGGTCTCGGCGGCATCGCTCAGAAAGCGTACTTACCGATTTTATCGAACAGCACATCGTTCGAACTGATCGGTGCCTATTCCCCGACCGTCGCCAAACGTGAGGCGATCTGTCGAGCCCACCGGATGGAATCATTCACAGGACTGCCCGAGCTTGCGGCAGCCGTCGACGCGGCGTTCGTCCACAGTTCGACCGAGACGCATTTCGACGTCGTCTCTTATCTGCTCGCAAACGGTGTCGATGTGTATGTCGATAAACCACTCGCTGCGACAATCGAACAGGCGGAACGTCTCGTCGAGCTGGCCGAGCAGACGAACCGGAAGCTCATGGTTGGCTTCAATCGCCGCTTCGCCCCGATGTATCAGCACGTGAAAGAAGCAGCCCCATTCCACACGCTCGACTTCGTCAAGCATCGCGGGGACGGATTGCGCGGCCACGACTATCAGTTCACATTGCTCGATGACTATTTGCATGTCGTCGACACGCTCCGGTATCTCACCGGAAGCGAGTTGCGTCTAGTCACAGGGCATTTGGAGAAGACCACAGCGAACGGACTTCATTTCGCCCGCCACGTCTGGCAAGACGAGCACGGACTGCACACGACGTCGATGCACCGTAAAGCCGGGACGAATCATGAAGGACTCAGCGCCATCCGGGACGGACTTCGCGTGACGGTCGATGAGATGGTGACGCTTCAGCGCTTCGAGCACGGTGCCCATTCGACGAAGACGTTCGGGTCATGGGACACACTCTTGACTCAACGAGGCTTTCAAGGAGCGATCGACCACTTCATCTCGGCGTTGACCGACGATACGGCCATCATGACGGACGGTCGTGAGGCGCTCCTCACACAACAGATGGTGACAGATTTGTTCAGCTCACGCTAAGAGGAGGAAAACAGATGGATTTCTTTTTCTACATTATGATTATCGTCGTCGTGTCCATCGCCGCGGACAGCTTCAACAAGAGGCAAAAGGTTCGTGTCGAGGAACTTCGACTCAAAGTCGAACAAGAAAAGCTCGCCATCCAGCGGCTCGAGCTCGAGATGAAGCGCGACGAAGACAAACTCGATCATCACGGATTTTAAAAAGACGATCGGTCCAGAGCGGGTCGGTCGTCTTTGGTTATAAGATATGGCGCTCCTCAGCTTGACGTGTCTCGTGGACACGCTTTTGCCGTCGTTCGGTGAGTGTCGACCAGGTGACGGCCGTGATGATGCAGCCGGCACCGATGAAGAAGTTGCGGTCGAGCCGTTCGTCGAGGACGAGCCAGCCGAGGTAACCCCCGACGAGCGGTTGGAAGAAGAAAAACAGCGACCCGACGCTCGCATCCATGAGTTCGATCCCTTTGTTCCAAAAGAAGAACGCCCCGGCCGTCGAAATGATGCCAACGTATAACACACTGAGCCACAACACCGTGGTCATATCCGGTAAACCGGATGCGGCCACTTCCATTCCCATGAGTGGCGTCATCAATACGAAGGCGATGCCGATGGCGAACGTCGTGATCGTTAACGACGACATCGTCTCGGAAGCGATTTTCACATAGATGGACATGAGCGCCCACGTGATGGCGGCACCGACCAAGACGAGGCTACCGATGAAATACGTACCTTCGACGTGCCAGCCGACGACGATGATGACCCCGAGCGTCGCCAACAGAAGTGACCCGATTTTGACAGGTGTGAGCCGCTCTTTCAAGATCGATCGGGCGAAGATTACCATGAACGCCGGCGTCGCCGCCGTCACAAGCGATCCGGTATGGGCATCTGAGAGTTTCGTGCCGATGAATTGAAATGAAATCGAGGCGACATAGCCGACGACTCCGACGAGCGCAATCCACTTCCAGGCGCCCCTGGCAATCTGCTCGCGTCCGAACGCCCACCACATTATAAACAGAACGACAAAAGCGACGGCGTAGCGCATCCAGACGAGCGTGAACGGTTCGATATAGCCGAGCGCATACTTACTGACGACGTACATCCCGCCCCAAATGCTGGCGGCGAGCGTTAAACTGATAGCACCGAGCCATTCCTTGCGCATAGCGTCTCTCCTTTCTGATGCCTAAACAATACGACACCGTTTCCTGAAATTCCTGTCTCTCTAGTTGTCGAACTGACCGAAATCGCTTACAATAACTCTAATGATGATTGAAAGGAGGGAGAAAGGTGAACTTTGTCGGACGTACGCACTGGTCAACAGAACATTTGTACATTTTGCGTGCGATTTTTCACGATGTCGCGTAACCACAGGACCCGTCTGTCCTTTTTTAGACATTGTTGAAATACGACAAAGCGCCTCTCTTTCTTGCCGAGCGCTTCTTTGCGCTCGGTTTTTTTGATAGGCCTCTACTTTAGGAGGAACCATCTATGTTAATCGAATTACAACATATTCAAAAACAATTCGGCGGCCACGCCGTCTTAATCGATGCCAATCTTCAGGTAAACGCAGGCGAGCGAATCGGGCTCGTCGGACGGAACGGGAGCGGCAAGACGACACTCCTACACCTCATCGTCGGCGCCGATTCGCCCGACGAAGGGACGATCTATCGAAAACAACGGCTGACGATTGGCTATTTGGCCCAGATTCCTGCCCATCCCGGTAAATCAGGGCGAGACGTACTCTATACCGCGTTCACCGAGTTGACGAGACTCGGTGACGAGATGCGACGACTCGAGGAACAGATGATCTCAAGTGATGACATCGACTCACTCCTCGAGACGTACGGCGCCCTGCAGATGCGCTATGAGAACGACGGCGGCTATGCCATCGATTCGAAAGTGAATGCGATGATCGATGGATTACGGCTCACAAGTTTCGTCGACCGACCGTTCGATACACTCAGCGGCGGCGAACGGACCAAAGTCGGACTCGCCTTGGCGTTGCTCCAAGAGCCGGAACTGCTCATCCTCGACGAACCGACGAACCATCTCGATTTAGAAGCGATGACTTGGCTCGAGTCATTCCTGCGTGACAGCCCGTCCACGCTTCTCCTCGTCTCACACGATCGCGTGTTTCTCGACGCCGTCGCCACACGCATCGTCGAATGTGAGGACGGGGAGTTGGCTAGTTTTAATGGCAACTACAGCGCGTTCGTCGCCCAAAAAGAAAAGAAGTTGCTCGATCAATTCCATGCCTATACGGAGCAACAAAAGAAAATCAAGAAGATGAAGGAAACGATTCGACAGCTAAGACAGTGGGCGAACGAAGGCAATCCACCGAACGAGAAGTTTTATCGGCGCGCCAAATCGATGGAGAAAGCGCTCGCCCGCATCGAGACGATCAAAAAACCACGACTCGAGGCCGTTCAACCGGACATTCAGTTCACGGCTCAGGGGCGGACCGGACGCGATGTGTTCGAGGCGACCGACGTGACGGTCACTTACGACCGGACCGTCTTCGAACACGTCTCGTTCTACGCCGGTCATGGCGAACGCATCGCCATCGTCGGCCCAAATGGGAGCGGCAAGTCGACCCTGTTGAAAGTGTTGCTCGGTCACCTCGAACCGGCGACAGGCGAGGTGCGACGAGCGGAACGGGCCCAAATCGGCTACTTGTCCCAACACATCGACTTTGATGACTCCCATCGGCTCATCGAGGCGTTCCGTGACCGCATCGCTGTCGATGAAGGGAAGGCCCGTCAATTGCTGGCCCAGTTCCTCTTCTATGGCGCGAGCGTCTTCAAACCAGTCAAAGATTTGAGCGGCGGTGAGAAGATGCGGCTCATGCTCGCCATCCTCATGCACGAGGACATCAACGTGCTCGTGTTAGACGAACCGACGAACCATCTCGACATCGAAGCGCGTGAGGCACTCGAAGACGCACTCGACCGCTTTACCGGCACGCTCGTCGCCGTCTCACACGATCGCTACTTCTTGAACAAGCTGTTCCCGATTACGTATTGGCTTGATGGGACAGCGACACATTTCCCGGGAAACGTGTCGTATGCGCTCGAAAAACGGCAACATGAAATGAACGCAGAGGTCGTCGTTCCTAAACCGAAACTCGTGAAACCGAAGCAAGAAACGACTCACGACACCACAGTTGATGAAGCTCGCCTGACCGAGCTCGAGGCATCACATCAAGCACTCCTGCACCAGATGAATGAGACGAACGATTTAGAAGAATTAATGACGTTGCAGCAACAAGCCGATGCGCTCCAAGCAGACATCGACACGTTGTTGAACCAGTTGCTCGAATCGATTTAATCAAAAACGACGCCTTTAGCGGCGTCGTTTTTGTTCGAACCAAGCTTGGACAAGAAAGCCCGTCACGCCAAGCGCCATCAAAAAATAGGGCACGATACGTGGGACAGCACCCGTTTCCCCCATCATCATGAGGATCAATCCGCTCACGAACGTCCCGAGCCAATATATTTTCGGCATGTCGTCACTCCTCTACAATTTTTTCTTGTAATTTGTCAGAATTTTTCGTAAAATATTTTGAAATTCTTATTCTACAGATATGGAAAGGGGACGTGCTCATGCCAAAACGAAACTGGGAGACGATTCTCCGATTCACCCTCGTCGTCACCATCACGGCCGCTACGTTCCTCTACGTCCGCTACTCGACCGAAATTAAAGAACGCGAGCGGGCTTTGGAGCAGTACCTTGCGACTCATTATAACATTTCGGCGGAAACCTATTCGATTGACGGTACCCTTTCCTTAAGCGGCTACGTCTATGATGTGACGTTCGAAGACGAACCCGACGCCGCTTACACGTTTCAGGTCGAACAGGCCGCAGACGGCCATCGTGTGAAGTTTGAACGAGCAGATGGCAAACAACCGGACCGGGTCGCCACGTTCGCCCCATAAGAAAAAGCGCCACGTATCGTGGCGCTTAACGGTGAGCGATTCTAGTAGAGCGGACTTTCATCCGACCGAGAAAGTTCCCAGCCGACCGTCCCATGCAATCAATCGATACGTGCTAGAAAATGGACGCGGTTCAGAACGTGATTTCGGAGCGTTCGTTCGTCTGAACATCAATCTGACCCTGCACAGAGACATTGCCTCCAAAACGGCCATGACTGCGTTTCGACGTAATAAGGTTGAAATCCATCTTGAACCTCATCATGCCCACCTGTTTTGAAACACCGAACTTCCTAGACGTTTTGCCTCCCACATATCCTTTTTGTCTGCCCCTCACCTCTCGCGCGAGGTCAGGTGGACGACAGTTTGAATCAGGAGATCACCTGGTCCGCCGGTCTTTCAACCAACTTGTCTCTCGTTTCACCGAGCCGGCCTCAGTCAAACAACGATTGAATCTTCGTTTCATCCGTTGCCCCCCATCAGCTCAACACGTTGAATAAGGACTACACTAATACATTAACCGTTTTACGTGACATCGAATCCGTGTTCACCATTTCTCCAAAATTTAGTCGTCGATATAATGGTCGAGCGCATAGGCGACGCCATCGTCCTCGACATCCTTCGTGATATGGGTGCTGATGTCTTTCAACGGATCGACGGCGTTCCCCATCGCAATCCTCGTTTCCGCCACTTCGAACATCGAGATGTCGTTCAAATTGTCCCCGATGGCCACAATATCCGCTTGGGGAATACCGTGATGCTCTGCCAACTGCGTCAAGGCCATCCCTTTGCTCGCATTCGGATGACCGATCTCGATTTTTGTCCAGCCTGCCGTCGTGATCAAAATGTCGGTCCGTGGCTCATACAGTTTCCGGAGCTCGTGCAGTTTGCGCCGATCGAACGAATAGACAAAGACTTTGTACACTTCGTCGGCCTCAAAGTCGATGTCCTCGATCGCATCAACATATGTCAGCCCGAACTGTTCGTTTTGAATCTCAATCTCCCGCTCGCCCCATTCCTGTGAGAACGATTGGTCGTGTGGCAACACCTCATCCAACTCGCCCTTCAGTAAATCGGTACCCGAACGGAGTACTTTCACCCCGGCATTCGTATAAAATTCGACATACGCTCCGTGCTCATGGGCCACATCCCACAACTCCTGTACGACGTCTTTCGGGAGCGCGTGGTAATAAATGCGTTCGTTCTCATAGAAAGCGATTGCCCCGTTCCCGGACAAGATTGGACAAGTCAATCTGCTCCGTCGCAGCAACTCTTCGATATCGTGAATCGATCGGCCCGAAGAGATGGCGACCAAATCTCCCTCGGCTTGGCGACGCCGGATTGCGTCTTGGTTCGTTTCTGTGATGATACCAGTTCGAGACAATAACGTCCCGTCTAAATCGATGGCAATCAATTTCATATTCCAATCTCCTCTCAAACGCGTCTCATCATTCCATTCCCCGAATTCATTCATCTCAACGCAAAGAAAACACCATTCTGGCATATAGGCGTTTTCCTTTCACGCAAATAGGGAAATATTTATTAGTCCTAAATAATAATTTGTGCGTTTGGAAAGGAGTCCTCATGAACACTTCACCTGAAAAGCCACGCTTGAATCGCGTGTTCTACATTTCGGCGAGTCTCATCGCTCTCCTCGTCCTGTTTGGTGCGATTCGTCCGACGTTTTTCGCGACGATTGCCGGGAACATCTTCAACTTCACGACCCGCTCGTTTGGTTGGTTTTACTTACTCGCCGTCTTCTTGTTCGTCGTCTTCCTCGTCTTCCTCGCGTTCAGTAAATACGGGAAGATTCGGCTCGGGACGGACCAGGACCGTCCGCAATACCCGTTCTTTACTTGGATCGGGATGCTGTTCTCCGCTGGTTTCGGGGTCGGACTTGTCTTTTGGGGCGTTGCCGAACCGATGAGCCATTTCATCACCCCTCCGTATGCGGATACGACCGAGCTGACCGTCGAAGGAGCTCGATTGGCCATGGCATATTCCTTCTTCCATTGGGGCGTCAGCCAATGGTCCGTCTTCGCCATCGTCGGCTTGATTATCGCGTATTTCCAGTTCCGCCGAAATGCGGACGGGCTTATTTCGACGAGTCTGTCTCCGCTCATTAAAGACCGGGCTTATAAACAGCCGCTCAATCAAACGATTGATATTTTAGCCGTCATCGCGACCGTCATGGGTGTCGCCACGTCACTCGGTCTCGGTGTGCTCCAAATCAACGGTGGTTTGAACAGTGTCTTCGGGTTGCCGAACACAGCGCTCGTCCAAGTATTGATTATCGTTGTTTTGACCGTCTTGTTTTTGACTTCGACGACGACCGGTCTCGACCGCGGCATCAAATGGCTCAGTAATATCAACCTCGGGACCGCGCTCGTATTGATGGTATTCGTGTTCTTTGCCGGCCCGACCATCTTTATTTTAGAGACGTTCACGCTCGGGTTAGGGGATTATTTACAGAACTTTATCCGCTACAGTCTTCGTTTGCAGCCGTACCAGCAAGGGACGTGGGTACGTGATTGGACCATCTTCTACTGGGCATGGGCCATCGCTTGGTCGCCGTTCGTCGGTGCATTCGTCGCCCGCGTCTCACGTGGCCGAACGATTCGTGAGTTTATCGTCGGGGTGCTCATCGTGCCACCGTTCATCGCGCTCTTGTGGATTGCCGTGTTCGGCGGAACGGCCCTTCACCTCGACTTATTCGAAGGAACATCGATTGCGCAAGCGGTCGATGCCGATGTGACGAGTGCTTTGTTCGTCACGTTCGCCGAATTGCCGTTCAGTTTTGTTTTATCCGTCTTGTCGATTCTGTTGATTCTTACTTTCTTGATCACGTCAGCCGATTCGGCGACGTACATCATCAGCAGTATGACGACGAATGGTAGTTTGAATCCACCGCTCACTGTCCGAATCGTTTGGGGCATTTTGCTCGGCGGAATCGCCGCCGTTCTATTGATCGCGAGCGGGCTCGAGGGATTGCAGACCGCTTCACTCATCTCCGCCCTCCCGTTCACCGTCATCTTGATTCTGATGGTGTACACGCTGTTCAGTCTATTGCGCAAAGAAAATGTCCGTAAAATCAAATAGGAATTGGGGTCGCCTCAAAGGCGGCCTTTTCTTTTGGGGATGCGTCCCTCCATATTGACACGTGCAAAGCCGATTGCTACGCTTTTGTCAGCATGACACGCAAGTCAAAGGGGGAAATGATATGGCTCAAGATTTCACACGGGCGTATGCGGAAACACGCGACGCCAGCGACTCGCTCGCACCATTCCGGGGAGAATTTTATTTGCCGCAAGACGGCATTTATATGGACGGTAACTCACTCGGCCTGTTATCGAAACGGGCCGAACGGACGTTACTCGAATCACTGAACGATTGGAAAGAGCTCGGAATCGATGGCTGGATGTCGGGACGCCACCCATGGTTCAACTTGTCAGAACAATTGGCCGCACTTAACGCCCCGCTCGTCGGAGCAAGAGCCGAAGAAGTGATGGTCACCGGGTCGACGACGGTCAACTTGCACCAACTTGTCGCCTCATTCTTTAAACCGGAAGGCAAGCGGACGAAAATTTTAGCCGACACACTCACCTTCCCATCTGATATTTACGCTTTGAAGAGTCAACTCGAGCTCCGTGGACTCGACCCGAGTGAACATTTGGTCCAAGTCTCGAGCCCGGACGGACGCTACTTGAAGGAAGAAGACATCATCGCAGCGATGACAGACGACATCGCCTTGATCGTCTTGCCGACCGTCCTCTATCGCAGCGGACAAATCCTCGATATGGCCCGTCTCACCAAGGCGGCGCATGAACGGGATATCTTGATCGGCTTGGACGCCTGCCATTCGGTCGGCGCCATCCCACACGCATTCCACGACTGGGGTGTCGACTTTGCCTACTGGTGCAACTATAAGCATTTGAATGGCGGACCTGGCAGCGTCGGCGGTCTATTCGTTCACGAGCGTCACTTCGGGACGACGCCTGGTCTTGCCGGTTGGTTCGGTTCACGCAAAGATAAACAGTTCGACATGGATCATACGATGACGCCGGCCGATGACGCCGGTGCGTTCCAAATCGGGACGCCGCACGTCTTGAGCCTGGCCCCGCAACTTGGTGCCCTCGAGATGTTCAATGAGATCGGGATGGACGCCATCCGCGAGAAATCGCTCGCCTTGACGACGTATATGACCGCACTGATTGACGAAGTGCTCGCACCATACGGCTTCGTTATCGGCAGTCCGCGCAACGAGACACAACGTGGTGCCCATTTGAGTCTCGAACACCCTGAGGCAGCCCGCATTTGTAAAGCGCTCAAACAGCATCGCGTCATCCCGGACTTCCGGGCCCCGAACATCATCCGCCTCGCACCGGTCGCGCTCTACAACACGTTCACCGATGTGTATGATGTCGTGATGACGTTACAGACAATTATGGAAAACAAAGAATACGAGGCGTTCGAGAACGTCCGCGAAGTCGTGGCCTAAGGAGAAACAATATGAGTGAACGGATTGAACACAAAGTCGAGCAATCGATTCAGACAGACTTTTCGAAAGACATGTCGTACGGTGACTATTTGCAACTCGACCCGATTTTATCGAGTCAGCACCGCTTATCGGATCATCATGACGAGATGCTGTTCATCATCATCCATCAGACGAGTGAGCTGTGGATGAAATTGATTTTGCATGAACTGACGGCGGCCGTGACCGCCATCGAGACAGGAGAGCTCGAGCGTTCGTTCAAGATGCTCGCCCGTGTCTCGAAGATTCAACAACAGCTCATCCAGTCGTGGAGCGTGCTCGCGACATTGACTCCGGCTGAATATTTGGAGTTCCGCGACAAACTCGGTTCGTCTTCTGGTTTCCAATCGTACCAAAATCGCCAAATCGAGTTCGCGCTCGGCTTTAAAAATGCACGTACGCTCAGCGTCTACGCCCATGACGAGAAACTGTACCCGCTTCTCGAGGCGTCGCTACAGGCACCGAGCATCTATGATATGACCGTCCACGAAATGCACCGCCGTGGCCTTGCCATCGATGACGCCGTGCTCAACCGGGACGTCACGAAGGACTGGGACTGGAACGAGAGCGTCGAAGCGGCTTGGGCCGAGGTGTACCGGGACGTGGACAAGTACTGGGACTTGTATGAGCTCGGAGAGAAACTGCTCGATATCGGCAGCCAGCAGCAGATGTGGCGCTTCAACCATATGAGCACCGTCGAACGGATTATCGGTCAAAAGATGGGGACGGGTGGATCGTCAGGCGTCAATTACTTGCGCCGCGTCCTCGACCACCGTTTCTTCCCTGAACTTTGGACTGTCCGGACAAAACTGTAAGGAGGACGAACACGATGACATGGATTGATGTTTCGCAACCGCTCGAAGACACGATCACGACATGGCCAGGCGACACGGCGTTCCGTTACGAGATCGCGTGGCCGATGGCCGATAGCGGTTCGGTCAACGTCGGGAAAGTGACGATGAGCCTGCATACTGGAACGCATATCGATGCCCCGTTCCATTTCGAGGACGCCGGACAGCGCGTCATCGATCTCGATCCCGGGCTCTATATCGGTCCGGCCCGGGTCATTCATCTCCCTGGACACGAACGAATCGAAGCGACGGACTTGGACGGTTTTGACTTGACCGGCGTCGAACGGTTGATTTTCAAGACCGACGGCTGGCCAAACAAGCAGGAATTCCCGAGCCACATCCCTGAACTCACGCCTTCACTTGCCGACCGTCTCGGCGAACTTGGGATTTACTTGATCGGTCTCGATTTGCCTTCGGTCGACGCGATCGACAGTAAAGAGATGGCGGCGCACCACGCGCTCGCCCGCAACGGGGTCCACATTCTCGAAGGACTCGTCCTCGACCATATCGCCCCTGGTGATTACGAATTGAACGCCGTGCCGCTCCCGATCGTCAAAGGTGACGGCAGTCCGGTGCGCGCGCTCTTGCGTTCACTCGATTAAACAAACACCCCTTCGCTCGAAGGGGTGTTTTCAGTCTTCCTGCATGACCTCACTCGAACTTTTACGATGGTCGAACCGTTTCGAGATTTGCACTTTGTAAGCCATGTTCGCCTCATAGTCTTTCGAGAACACACCAGCGTACAACAGGTCGAGCAGACAATGAATCGAATCGTTCGTCGTGAAGCTCCCAATTTTCGAGTAGAGGCGCTCACGGGTCGTCAAACGGAGCGTGCAGTCGGCCTGATGCGAGATCGCGTTCTCTCCGAGACTCGTCAAGGCGAGCACCGGCACACGTTGTTTCTTTAAGTAAGGGATGAGTCCGACCGTATAATCACTTTCCCCCGTATAGGAGATCAGGAGCGCACACGTCGTTTCGTCCGAGTTGGCCGCCTCGAATTCGGCATCGAATTCACAGAGGCTGACTTGTTTGCCGATCCGGTTCATCTTTGACTTGAAGTCGTGACAGAGCAACAAATTATGGATGACAGAAAAGACCTTGATATGGCGCGCTTCACTCAACATCGTTACGGCCTGCTCGTATGCCTCATGATCGAGCAACGACAGCGTGTCCTCGATCGTCATCTGTTTGAGGGCCGCCAGCTTGTTCGCCACAACCATCAAGTTATCCTTAGCCGAGAATGGCTTATTGGCATCGATATCCGAGAAGTGACGATTCAAATACTCGATTTCCTCCAAAAACTGTTCCTTCAACTCGAGCCAACCCGTGAACTCCAATTTCATGGCGATGCGACTTAACATCGACGGGTGCGTATACGTTGCCTCGGCGATTTGTTTCATCGTCTTATCGTGGATCCGCTCCCGCTCGACGAACAAATAGTCGATGACGGCCCGTTCTGATTTCGAGAACAGGTCTTGCTTCATTTTCTCGGTCAATAGCATGTCCGGTCTCCTCTCGTGAATTGAATTCACAAAAATAAATGTCTATATGTTTCTTTTTGTAAACGCTTTCGGAGTTGCCTGTAAATCTATTGTGTTCATTTTTCTATATTTTATACTGAATAAGAAATGAGAAGATACATTCAGCGCTGATATTCATTTACACATCTGAGACTATTTTGTGAACAAACGAGGAGGAGATTGGAATGACAACGGGAATCAAGCTCGTCACCATCGGGGGCGGCAGCAGCTACACACCAGAATTGATGGAAGGGTTCATCAAGCGTTACGAAGAGTTACCGATTCGTGAGATTTGGCTCGTCGATATCGAGGCCGGCCAAGACAAACTCGACATCGTCGGACAGATGGCGCAGCGGATGTGGGACGCTTCTCCGTATGACGTCAAAGTACATCTGACGCTCGACCGTCGAGAAGCGTTACAAGATGCCGACTTCGTCACGACACAGTTCCGTGTCGGTTTGCTCGACGCCCGCATCAAAGACGAACGGATTCCGCTCTCGTACGGTATGGTCGGTCAAGAGACGAATGGGGCCGGCGGTATCTTGAAGGCGTTCCGTACCATTCCTGTCATCCTCGACATCGTCGAAGACATGAAACAGCTCTGTCCGGACGCCTGGCTCGTCAACTTCACGAACCCGAGCGGAATGGTGACCGACGCGGTCATCCGGTACGGCAAATGGGACAAAGTCATCGGACTGTGCAACGTGCCCGTCAATGCGATGATGGCAGAACCAGAACTGATCGGCAAGAAACCGGAAGAGTTGATTTACTCGTTCGCCGGATTGAACCATTTCCACTGGCACCGCGTCCACGACGTGAGCGGACAAGACGTGACACGCGACATCATCGACAAGATGTATGACGGCGATTCGGGGATTCCCGCCAATATTCACGACATGCCGTTCTTCCAAGAACAACTGCAACAGATGAACATGATCCCTTGCGGCTATCACCGGTATTACTATCGTGCCGAGGAAATGCTCGCCCACATGCTCGAGGAATATCGGGACCCGGCCGTCGGCACGCGGGCCGAGCAAGTGAAGCAGACGGAAGCGGAGCTATTCGAGCTGTACAAAGACCCGAACCTCGACCATAAACCGGAGCAACTATCTAAACGCGGTGGCGCCCACTATTCGGACGCGGCGTGTGAGACGATCGCCTCGATTTACGCCAATAAGAACACACATATCGTCGTCTCGACGAAGAACAACGGGGCCGTCCCTGATCTCGCCCCGGACGACGTCGTCGAAGTGTCCACCTATATCGGTGCGACCGGTGCGAAACCAATCGCGTTCGGCACGCTCGCCCCGGCTGAAAAAGGATGGCTCCAAGTTATGAAGAACATGGAGCTGTGCGTCGAAGAAGCGGCCGTGACCGGTGACTACGGGCTCGCCCTTCAAGCGTTCATCATCAATCCGCTTATCCCGAGCGGCGAGACCGCGAAACGGGTGCTCGATGAACTGCTCATCGCCCATAAAGATTACTTGCCGCAGTTCGCCGATAAAATCGCTGAACTTGAAGCGAACGGCGTCACGATCAAAGACGAAGTCATTCAAGCGCTCCAACCTGTCGAGCACGCATAAATAAAAGCCAGCGTGTCGATTTGCGACGCGCTGGCTTTTATTCACGCTTTAACACGTTCGTACTCCTCTTTCGTCACGACGTAAATGAGGCTCTGCACAGTGCGCCCATCCAAGCGCGTCAACTGCTGAGACGTCGTGAACGCGTACGTGAAGCCTGTCTTCTCGACGACGCGGCGCGACTGGTCGTTGAAGTCGAAATGACCGCACCAAATGCGTTCAAGTCCGAGGTCGTCAAAACCGTGCCGCATCACTTCGTGGACGGCCTCCGGGATGTACCCTTGCCCCCAATGGTCCGGGCTGAGAACATACCCGATCTCGCGCTGCCGGTCATGCTGAATCTCAGGGTCCGGTCGGCGGTCGTGCAACCCGAGGCTGCCGATCAACTCACCTGTCTTTTTCAGTGTGATGGCCCAGACGTCTTGGTCTTGTTGGAACAGTCGGATGACGTCACGCGTCTCCTCGACCGACTGGTGCGGCGCCCATCCCGCTTTCGGTCCGACCCGCTCGTCTTGCGCGTATCGAAACATCTGTTCAGCGTCCTCGAGCTGAAACGCCCGCAACCGGAGCCGGTCTGTATCAAGTTGAATCATCTTGTTCTTCCTTTCTGTCGTTTCCCTCGGATTCGTTCCGGGAATGAATCCATAAGGAGGGATGACGATGCCATTTGATTATGATTTAGATTTTGAAACGATTGATTTCCGCGAACACCCCGAGCTGTATCGAGTCGGACGCGGCGAACAAGGCGTCCTGCTCGTCGAACCATATAAAAGTGAGATTCTCCCCTATTGGCGCTTCAAGACGCCAGACATCGCCAAACAGTCCGCCGATGAGATCATGGAGCTGTTCGAAAAATACCGGGCCAACGATGATTTCGTCGGAATGGATATGGCCCGCAAATTCATCCAGATGGGCTATACCCGGGCGAGACGTTACGCCAACTATAAAGGCGGACGAAAATATAAGGACGACGGCGATCTCCACGACCGACAAATCGACGAGGAGAAAGCGGAATCGGCCCGCATCTTCAAAGAGCGATGGGACCAGCTTCGGGCAGATGAAGACTATTTGAAGCGAAAGAAAGCCCATCAGAAACAGTACGGCTGATTATCGGGTCATGACGAGAAAACGGGTCGCCCCTTTTTCAAACGAAGTGACCTGTCGAAACCCGAGCTGCTCATAGAGATGGATGGCCCGCTCATTGAACGCGGCCACCGTCAACCGGAGCGGTTTGCCTTCGTGCGCCGCTTCTTGCATCACCAACCGGACGAACGTACGCCCGTGCCCCCGTCCCGTTCGATCCGGATGCATGCCGAGCCCGAGGTCGACGCATGTGTCATCGTAGACGTATGTATCGTTCGGCACTTGTGCATACGTGCCGAGACAATAGAAACCGATCAACGCCTCGTCATGGACGGCCCGATACGCCATCAGTTCATCCGAAGCTTCTTGGTTATAGAAATCATACGGTGCCTCGTACGTCCACGCTTGAATCGCGCGGGCGTCTTGCTGTGTCATCGGGCGAATATCCATGACAACCTCCTTTCTCACGTCTCTTTTTGTTCGTGCTCGTCGGCAAACATTCCTGTCTACATCAAAAAAGGATGGGTCGCCCCATCCTCACTTCCGTGTCCACGTCGCCGTGATGTCGACGTCGGCCGCATGCATCAAATTATGGATCGGACAACGAGCTTCGACGCCTTTCTGGAGCGCCGCAATCCGTTCATCCGATTCGGTCGTATCGAGGACGATGTTGACGTGTACTTTCTCAAAATACGTCCGTACTCCTTCAACGCCTTGGAAGCCGCGCGGGTCGAGCGTTCCTTCGGTCACGAACGTCACCCCGTCGTAGTTGAAATCTTGGTCTTGCGCCACGTAGGCAATCATGATTGTCGTACACGACGACAATGCCCCGAGCAAATATTCGAGCGGGTTCGGACCGGCGTCCGTCCCGCCGAGACGTTCCGGTTCATCGACGACGAACGGTTCGAGGTCACGCACATGCACCGTCGTCTTCACACTCGTCGCTTCCCCTTCGGCTCGCATCGTCACTAACGGTTTTTCAGTCATATTGTCTCCTCCTCTATCAAGTTGCCATCTTCATTCTCGTTCCCGTTATTTCGGTCCATGTAACACTTCGTCATAAATCGCATAGTCGTTTTTACCGTGTTGCTTGATTTGATACATCGCTTGATCGGCTTTATGAATGAGCGTGTCCAAGTCCGCCCCTTGATCCGGTGCGACACTGACCCCGATGCTCGCTCGAATCGGAATCGTCTCCCGTCCGAGCCGGAACGGCCGCTCCGTCAGTAGCAACTGCAAGCGCTCGACGAACGCAACGATGTCATCTGCATCGACGTTCGGCACATACATATAGAACTCATCCCCACCGACGCGCGAGGCCAGTCCTGCTTCCGGCGTCGCCATCTCAAGCAACTCACCGAGATGAATGAGAAAATCATCGCCGACTTGGTGGCCGTACGTGTCGTTGATTCCTTTAAAGCCGTCGAGGTCGATGACGACAAGCGCAGGACACGATGATGCTCGAAGCGCTCGGACCGCTTAAGGGCATACATCAATAATAGAATCACAAGAAAATGAAACACGTTACCGACGGTCATCGTCGTCAAATAAGACGCGTTGAACTCAGGATAAATCCAGACACCGACTTGGTCGAAACGCTGACTGTTCAAGATGTTCTCTTGACGGATGAACGTCAACGCGACCGGGACGAGCGGCAAATAAATGGCATACGGATAAATCCATCTCGGTAACTTCGCCCCGACGCCCGTCACTTTGACAATGAAGTGGACCGAACAGACGAAAATCAAAATTCCGGCGTTACCGAACCAATACGTCAAGAGCAAGGTGGCTCAATAGAAAAGCCGGAAGCAAGTAAACGGCCATATAGAGAAATAATGCGGTCATGGATAGACCCCTTTCTTCTAACAAATCCATCTCTTACTTTCTCTATCGGTCGAAGCGAATCCTTTGTCGAGTTCACGGACACATCCATACAAAAAGCGAGCGGAACCAAGTCCGCTCGCTGTCGTCATCTCGTTTATAATGTGTCCTCAATCGCCGTGTCACCTTTGACGAGGTCAATCGCTTGATTGTGGGCTGCGTCATGACCAATGAGATGTGCCAAGAAGGCCGCCACGTCTGCACGCGGAATCTCACCAGTCGATACGTCGCCCGTCTTCACTTTGCCGGTACCGGCGTCATCTGTGAGAGCGCCCGGACGGACGATCGTATACGTAAGCCCGCTCTCCTCGAGCAGACGATCCGCATGATGCTTCGCGACATAATATGGTTTCATCTCTTCCGGCCATGCCGAACGATCTTCCGCCTTCAAGGCGCTGACCATGACGAACTGTTTAACATTCCCGTTCTTGGCAGCCTCGATACTTTTCGCCGCGCCGTCCAGGTCGATCAACAACGTCTTGTCGGCTCCAGTGCTACCACCCGAACCGGCCGCGAACACGATCACGTCCATGCCAGACATCGCCTGTTCAAGTGACGACACGTCACCTTCGAGGTCGCCCAACACCGCCTGATAGCCTTTCGATGTAAAGTCGTCGAGTTGGTCTTGTTTCCGCACCATCGCCGTGACTTGATGCTTCCCTTCCTCGTGCAATCGTTCGACGAGCTGTTTCCCAATCTGTCCATTCGCGCCAATTACAAATACGTTCATCTGTCTTCCTCCTCGATTTGAATTCAGAGACAAGCGAAACGCCGTGTGGCCATGGCCACATCCGGTGCAGAAGCGATGGCCGATATGACGGCGACGCCGTCCGCCCCGTCTTGCCGAATCATCGGGACGTATTCCGGTAAAATGCCACCAATCCCCACGATTGGCAGCTCTCGATACATGGCTCGAACTTGGCGAATGAGCACCGTCCCATTGACTGCCCCGGCGTCTGCTTTCGAGTTCGTCGGGTAGACCGGACCGATGCCGACGTAATCCGCATAGTCGATCGCCGCAGCCGCTTCTTCGAGCGTATGGACGGAGACACCGAGCCATTTGCCCGGACCGATTCGTTCGCGAACGCGTGCGGCATCGGCGTCGTCTTGCCCGATATGCACGCCATCCGCATTGATGCGCTCTGCCAAGTCGACGTCGTCATTGATGATGAACGGGACGTTGTACGAGCGGCAAAGTGTTTGCAACGCTCTCGCCATCGCTTCTTTTTTATCCCCATACAGTGCCTCTTTACCTTTTTCGCGAAATTGGAAACATGTCACGCCACATCGGAGCGCCGTTTCGACCGTCTGGAGTATGTCTTTCGTGTTCGGTGTCCCGCATACGAAGTAAAGCCGTAACTGTTCAGCGAGTGCCCGCCTTGATGGATTCAATCGTCACGCCCTCCTCTCCATACGCCACATATGCCCAATGGTTCGTCGGTCCGTGTCCGGCGCCGATCTCGAGGCCATGGGTGATGGCGCTTTGAATGAACCGCTTCGCCGTCACCGCCGCCTCCATGATGGAACGACCTTTGGCAAGTTCCGCTGTAAGCGCCGCCGAAAATGTACAACCTGTTCCGTGTGTATCGCTCGTCTGGATGCGCGGGGCCGAGAGGAGGAACACTTCTGACTCCGTCATGATCAAGTCTTCGGCAGTTTCACCTTCGAGATGGCCGCCTTTTAAAATAACCGCGCGCACACCGTACGCTAACATCCGCCGAGCCGCCTCGAGACGATCATTAAACGATCGAATCGTCAAACCGGTCAGCACTTCCGCTTCCGGCACGTTCGGCGTGACGACTGTCGCGAGTGGCAACAAGGAGGTCTTGAGCGCATCGACCGCCGTGTCCTGTAAAAGCGGGGCCCCTCCTTTCGCAATCATGACCGGGTCGACGACGAGTCGGTTGAAGACATGACGTTTCACCCCGGTAGCGACCGCCTCGATGCGCGCCGCATCAAATAACATCCCGGTCTTACATGCTGCGATCGAAAAGTCCGAACCGATTGCATCGAGTTGTTGCGTGATGAGTTCCGGCGACACTGCTTCGACCCCATGCACCCCACGCGTATTTTGAGCGGTGACGGCCGTCAGAACGCTCGTCCCGAACACGCCGAGCTCTTGAAACGTCTTCAAATCAGCTTGGATTCCCGCTCCCCCGCCAGAGTCCGAACCGGCAATCGTCAATACTTGCGGCCGCATCATAACACCACCTCAATACGGTCGCTCGGCAACTCGACGGCCGTCATCTTGCCGAGTTCATTCAAGAAATGAACGGGGAAGTCGCCCGGTCCGTCCGCCAAAGTGGTAGCCAGTTCGCCGCACCGGGCATATCCGGCGAGCGCTGTCGCCGTTGCCGTAACCGCATCCCGTTCGACCGCAAGGAACGCACCGACGACCGCACTGAGTAAACAACCGGTCCCTGTCGTCCGGGCCATTGCTGCGGTGCCGCCTTTGATTTCAATCGTCGCGTCCCCGTCGCTGACGACATCCGTCTCTCCGGTCACGGCAACGACACAGTTGTAGCGTCGTGCCGCCGCGCGCGCGATGTGATTCAAATCAACCCGCGTTTCCCCAGCGTCCACGCCGCGCGCCGCCGCGTCGAGACCAATCAATGTCGCGATTTCTCCGGCATTGCCTCGGATGACCGTCACGCGGACGTGTTGCAAAATGGATGTAGCGACGTCACGTCGAAACGCGGTCGCCCCGACACCGACCGGATCGAAGACGACCGGCCGGCTCGATTCATTCGCCGCCTGTCCGGCTCGAATCATCGTACGTTCCGTCGTCGCATCGAGTGTGCCGATATTGAGTACGAGCGCATCGCTCGCAGACGCCATGTCCGCGACTTCTTCGACGGCTGACGCCATCACCGGCGCAGCGCCGATGGCGAGCAACCCGTTCGCCGAAAAGTTAGCGACGACGATATTCGTAATGTTATGGATGAGTGGCCGTTCGGCTCTGACTTTGTCCCATAAGTCGCGCTTCATCGTGTCACCCCCGCCGGTAAATCCCACGACTCGAGCGTCCACGCCATTTCCCAAAACGCATGTTCATAATAACAACTCTTCAAGAACAGCTGTTGATACCGGACCCGTTCTTCCGCTGTCGCTTGTCCGGCGAGCACGTCGAGCCGTTCAATCTGTTCCTCGACGAGATCGCGGAACCATTCCGAACCGTACGTCGCAATCCACGTCGCATAGATCGGATGATCGGGTGTGGCATCTTTCATTCGTTCCCCAATCTCATAATAGACCCAGTAGCACGGCAAAATCGACGCGAGCACGTCGCCGAGCGTCGGACCGGCCTGTTGCATATGGAGCGCATAGGCGTAAGCCGTTGGAGCGGGCTCAAACGTTGCCCACTCTGCCTCCGTCACGTCGAGCAAGGTGAAAAACTCACGGTGCAACGCATGCTCCGCTTCAATCGTATGAAGCGCATGCGTCAAAAAGCGGCTCGCTACTTCCATGTTCGGGGCGAGGGTCGCGCCTTTCGCCTGCACTTTGGAGAACTGGTTCAAATAATATGAGTCTTGCATGACGTAATGCCGAAATTTCGCCTCGTCGAGTTCACCCGTTCCGAGCTCGCGGACGAACGGATGGTCAAAGCTGGCTTGAAACAAGGCATCGGCCTCTTGTCGAAGATGTGCGGTGAATGTCATTCTTGTCTCCTCCTTTGTAATAAAAAAAGACGCCGCCTCCCATAACGGAAGCGGCGTCGGATTTACACAAAGTGTACGAGAACAATCGGTTCGCCCACTTCCCTACGCTAGCGTGAACTAGATCAGGTTCAAAGGGTCTGGACCTCGTCCATCTCAGCCGCGTCACGCGACTCCCCTAGTGGTAAACATTATGAAATTCGGTCGTCTACGACCACATCATATCAGTCTTTATCTTTGTTGAAAACCCTTTATCGCGAGAAGTGACGGTTCAACAACGTCCCCATTTGGGAGAACCGTTCGGTACCAAGCTTGCGTCGATTCGAGGCCGCGAACACGTAATAATCGACTTTGCCCATGTAATAGATCAAACGCAGGCCGGCCAAGAAGAACGTGATTGTCGTGCTGACGGCAAAGCCGACGCCGTACCAATCGATGCCGCGCGGCAAGAGCAAGAGCGTGAACAACGCATTCAACGTGAAGAACGAGATGTTGACGAACAATGCCCCGCGTCGATCCTCGAAATAGAGCAACAACAACGTCAAGATGAGAATCATCGCGTTCGCGAACGCCGCGAGCGTCGTCATCCGAAAGATTTGACCGATCTCATCCGGGACGCCGATCCAACCGACGAACACGCCTGCCATGAGGATGGCGAACAACGTCACGACGCCTTGGCTGCGCGCGAGTCGAATCAACTCATTTTTCAGCACCGACGTCATCGTCTGTTTCGCCTTCTCGATTTGATGGAGCGCCCCGCCGTAGTTGATCAATCCATAAAACGTGCGATAGCGCTCATAAAACCGGGTCTCGACGGCGACGATGAACAAGAGCTGCGTCGGGATGATCGTCAAGTAGGACCAAAAGATGGCCGTGTCATAATACGGGTTGAACAAGAACGAGTCCGCGATGATCACACGTCCTTCACCGAACCAGATGATAAAGTTCGTGACCCAAATCCCGAGCACGTACAACACGCCGATGGCGAACAAGTCTGGATAGCGGTCGAAGTACTTGAAGTACGAGAACTCTTTCACCGCGTAACGGAGCGGGAACGTCCGGAGCATCGCGAAGAACAACCCGAACAACGTCACAATCATCCCGACCGTGAAACCGAGCAACAGCTCGAGACTCGACGGATTGACCATGAGACGGCTAATCGCATAGACGCTCCCGACCGAGATGAGTCCGCCGAGCAAGAAGCTATAGGCCACCGCTTGATAATACTTGGCGGCACTCAAGAACAAGAACATGACCCAGATGACATTGATCGTCATGAATAAAATGAACAACGTCAGTTTGTACAGAAAATCGAGCGGCGACAATAGCCAAAAGATACTGTACAGAATCGTCGCGGCGAGGATCGTCACTTTGAGCATCCCGGTGAAGACCGGGAAAATTTCATGCGCTTTCTTCTCATAAAACAAGTCCGCCACATATCGGGTGACGACGAGCTGTTGGAAGCTGAACAAGATTTGCGAGAAGATGAACGCGTACGAGACCGAGATCATGAAAAGCGTCCGTTCGGCGAGCGATAACGTCGGCATTTGGAACGCCAACCATTGAATCGTCCCGACGACCAAGATGACGATCAACCACGGTCCGGATGTGACGAGGCCCGAGAACGTGTACGCCTTCAACCTGGACGAATAGTAGTCTTCTTGGAACAACTTCTGCAGCTTAAACCCGATGCCCGCCATACTGTTCCCTCCTCGTTTCATAGATGGCTTTGTAGCGGTCCACGACTTGTTGGAGACGATAGTATTGGCGGACCCGCTCCCGCCCGTTCTTACCGAAACGCATCCGCTCCTGCGGATAATCCATCATCCACTCGACCTTGTCTGCGACCGCTTCCGGATGAACCGGGGGCACGATAAACCCGGCTGGACCGAACGGGTCGTCTTCTCGTCCATACAGGAGCTCGGAACAAGCCCCGACATCGGTCGCGATCCACGGGATGCCGGCTGCCATGCCTTCAAGAATCGCGAGCGGTTGACCTTCCGAGATACTCGTCAACAGAAGTAAATCAAACTTCGGCAAATAGGCTTGGACATCAACCTTTCCAGCGAGCTCGACATAATCGGTCAGCCCGCTCTGTTCGATGAGCAACCGGCACTCTTCCGCATATTCCTCATCCTCATCGAGCGGTCCCATGATCGTCAGCTTGAACAGACGATGCCGCTCCTGCAAAATCTTGGCGGCGTAAATCATCGTCTTCAAATCTTTGATTGGCACCAAGCGGACGATGGCCCCGATTTGAAAGAGATCGTGCTCCGGGCGATCGACCGTCGCCTGGATTTGTCGATCGGCGATGCCGTTGGCGATAATTTTCGTCTTCTCGCTCGGGGCGCCGATCCACTCCTGATATTCGCGGTTCCGCTCGAACAAGGTGATGATCTCATCGGCCGCGTTATAGGCCTCACGCGACAAATGGTGAAAGAAACGGACCCACCTCGGCTTATACGGCGCTGGAATCCAATACGACTGTAGAATCTCCTCTTCGCGTTCCCGCGAGTAGATGCCGTGCTCCGTCAAGATGAACGGAATCCCTTGCGTCTCTTTCATGTAGGACGCGACCACACCGGCATAACCCGTTGACACGGAATGAACGAGGTCGACTTTCGGGAGCGGTTGATGGAGCACCCGTAAAATCGGAGTGTACATACTCTGCCACATCCAGAAATAGTCGATGAACGAACCTCCGTTCATTTCCTCGGCGTAGGCCGCCTTGACATTTTTCCAAAAGAACTCGCTTGCGAAAAACGCCTGACTTGAAGGCACTTCTTTCCCAAGCAAACGAAGCGCTTGCCGGTTCGGACTTTTCAACATGAGCCAGTCCGATACGTTCTGTTCGTCCTCAGCGCCCCACTTTAATCGCCCTTTCGCCCGCTCACCCAAGTCGCTCAAATACAAGTGGGTGATCCCTGAAACGTTCGGTGGGAACACATATTTCATCTCTTCCGGACGCTTCTCTGTCGGTTGAATCGAAATGATTTCAAACGACACTTCGGGCATCGCCTCAATCAACGTCTGCGTCCAACTTGAGACGCCTCCGCTCACGTATGGATAACTGCCCTCTAATACGAGTCCGATTCTCATTGCGCTTCCCCCTTGATGGCGATTTCAGCGTTCGCCGATGTCAGTTCGACGAGGTAGAGCGGACGGTCGGCTTCCCATTGTTCGACCGTCCCAAAGTCAAACTCTCCCGTCTCAAGTGATTGGCCTGGTTTGAGGCGAATCGTGAAATGAGAGGGGTTGACGAGACCTTCCCCGGCCAAATAGACGGTCGACTCATCAAACGTGACGTTCAAATCAGCTTGTTGGTATGTGATCATCTTTTCGGTCGCGTAGTGTTGCGTATATGCCTCGAGGTGCGGATATTGATCTTTCACGTCGTGGACGATTTTGCGAAGACTCACGAACATCGTATCCCAATCCCGACCGAAGGCCCGGTCGGGGTCGATGACATCATCCGGGTGAATGAAGTGGGAAAACACACCGAAGTTGGCGATTGCATCGACTATTTGGAAAATCGATCCGCGCTCTTCCCCGTAATCGCTGGTCACACGCGGGAAATGGTACAAGTTCGGATGCGTCGCATCAAATTCGAATTCTTGGACGAAGTCCCCGCTCTCCGGCTCCCCGGTGTAGAGCGAAGCAATCGTGCGCAGTTCTGGCAACGCTTCGGCGATCGCATCGACCCCAGTCCGGTTGAGCGCGTTCGACGGCGGGACATATGACTTGAGCGTTTCAGCCGGGAAATAATTCTCAAACACGGACTCGGCTTGAAGCAATGACCGTTTCATCTCGTCTTTATCTTGCCAGGGGATGTACCCGTACGTCGGGTCAATCGGTTCATCGGCCGTGACGAGCGACTGGTGGTTATAGCCATGGAGTCCGATTTCCCCACCGTGGGCGATCAATTTGCGACCGAAGTAGAGCATTGGGAACTCACCCCGTTTGATCAACTGTTCGTCGACGAGCTCCATCTCCTCTTCATACGTCCCAATCATGGCACCCGTGTAAATCAAATCGTCGTCTTTCGCCAAATCGACCATATCTTCCCACCAATCCTCGGCGAAGAAATCTTTGACCGATTTATCGAGCGGGGTCGCGGACACGTCTTTCATTTTCCCATCCATGACCGGTGCCGGGAAATCATCGATGTACATGAGCTTGATCGCTGCTTGTGCCGTGACGAACGCCGGCGGCATCGTGCCGAGCGTCTGCACGAACAGACCGCGGATCATCTTTTGGTTGGTGATCGTCGTATTCCAATAAAGGACGTTCCCTTCGCCGACGCCGTATTCCCAAAGAATCGGGAATCCTTCGGCCGACAACATGACGTTGGCCTCGTCTGCAATCGCAAAATCGACGACACTATGGACAAATAAGTCGTCCGGTGGGTTCAAGTCAACATACCCAGGGAAAATCGTCTCTTCAAAATTTAGACCATACACGTCCGGTACGTACTCACCGATTTCTTCGATGCCGGTCAACGCGTTCCATGCCGGATCTTTAAACCGATTCGCAAAGACGAGGTTCCCGCCTTGTTCGACATAACGTTTCATTTCCACGAACGGCCATCTTGTCGTATCTTCACCCGTGAAAATGATGATGGTGTATGGAGATGGCGCAATCGATCCGACGGCGCCTGGGTTCACTTCGCGAACATCAAGTTTCGCATACTGCAGACCGTACAGCAGGTTGTTTGCCGTTTCGACCGCCAAATCACCTTCATCCCGGACGAGATAAACTTGTAGCTGATGCTCACCCGCTTTTGCCGAGGCATCACTCTTCAACTGGTCGATGTTCATCTGTTGCTCGGCGACGTTTGGCAACAACGTGTGTAGCGAGTGGATCCGTAAGTATTGAATCGCACCGACGACGACTAAAAATAAGACGATGAAGAGCGAGAAGGAGATTACAGTTCGTTTTTCCATGATGTCGTGTCACTCCATTCTTCAAACAACAGTCGGTACTCATACGGTACGTCCTCCAGTGAGAATTGGGTCTGCATCATAAACATGACCGCCTTCACTTCGTTCCAACGTTCGCGCTCATAATAGTAATTGATCAGCATCAGATGAGCCTCGATGCGTTCCGGGAAATGATGGACGTACTCTTTTAAGATGTTCAATTGCTCTTTGGGGCGCTCTAACGTGAGATAAATCTCGTTCAAGTCCTCGTAAATCCAAGGCGAAGGTGGATAGAGCGTCTTCGCTTTCAATAATTCCTCCAGCCATGCGCCTCGCTTGTCCTTCAACATGACCTCGGTGATGAGCTCACTATGGATCATGCGTTTATAAATCGTCGCAAGCCGTCGAATCGTGTCTGGATTACCTAAGTCGTATTCGCGTTTGGCGTGTTTCAATTCTTGTTCATATTGATCGATCAAGATGTTCATTGTCGCCGCGGCGTAGTGGACAGTCTCGCTGTCCGTGCTCTCAAGTCCCATCTGCAAATACTTGCCTTGCTGGTCAATCGACTGGTTGACGTGCGTCAAAATCGAGTGTTTGCGGATAGCCGGATCTTTCGAGTTGATGGCGTCGGTGAGCGGTAACAGATGACTGCTGCTGCTCGCTTCATGACGAATTTGTTCATAGTTGACGACCTTGAAGTCGATATAGTCGTCATAGTCTTCAATCAGACCGCTCCGACCGAACCGTTCAGCAAGCCGATACACCGCATAGACGGCAAGTTCGGCCAGAAACGGTAAGAACAGACCGAAGCTGAGCGCCGCCACCGCGACGCCATAATCCGGCGCTTTCATTCTTCGTTTCAACACGATCAATAATCCGAAGGCGAGCAGTGCATGAACGACATAAATCCCGATCAATACGAGACGAATGGTAGACTCCATCCCGTCACACTCCCTTCTGGATCAAAATCCCTTCGATCCGGTCATAGATCCGTTGACGGTGTTCTTCACTCGTTCCTGGGAGTAAGAGCAACAGCTTGTTCTCATCCGGGTCATACCCGACGACATCGATCTCCCGTAAATACGAATGGACGATGGCCTCGATACTCTCGAGTGAGACAGGCTCATACCCGAGCGGATATTCGAGGACGATATAAGGCTGTCCATGGTGAATCTTCTTTCGTTCTTGGATGGCGACGAGTTCTGTGAACGCTGTTTTCTTATAAAACGAGGTGCCTTTATGCATCTTCTCGTGCTGCTCTTTACGAATCAGGTTCTCGGCATTTTGAATGCGTGTGCCAATCCACGAGAAGAGGATGTTGAGAACGTGCAAGTCATCGGTCGTCAATTTCCGAAGCGGCAACCGTTTGATGACGACGACTTCTCGGGTCGTCCCGTCCACGATGATCGGTGCGAGCAACATCGGGTCCGTGTCCTCGTCGTCGAGTTGACGGAGCGTCGTCTCTTGCACTTGGAAGAACCGTTTGAACATACTCGACGCCTCATCGAGAAAAATCGTTTGTGGAAACTCTTTCTTGTCCGTTTGGCGAATCAAGAGGCGCATCGACTTCTGGGAACGGTCGACGTGGTAGATGGCGACGTCACTCGCGAGGAACGTTTTTTTCAATAGGCGAATCGTCTCGCTCCGAATCAATTCTGGATGCGGCAAATCAAGCGATACGGCCAGTTCATACAATTGGTTCAAGCTGTACTCGGATTGAAGTAGTTTTTGACGAAGTGTGGTTTGCGAAGTGTTGAGTAAATCGACGGTCTCTTTCAAATACGTGTTTTCATCTTTCAGTTCTTCGTTGCGGAACTGGCTGATTTCGTAACGCTCTCGAAATGAGGTGCTGAACAACCCGACGATGACAGTGATGGCGAAGTAGTAAAACAGTGTAAGAAGTGAGTTTGTATCGTAGAACAACAGGAAGATGTCTCCTCCCATTAAGCCGGTGTATAACACTTTATAGAGGAGCAAAATGCCGAAACTGATTAAGCCGAAAATCGTTCCATACCTGAGCGCGAACAGGATGGCGGCCACATAAAACAAGTTCAGTTCATTTTGAATCGTGCCTAGGCTGAAGAATAAATCGATTCCGATCAATAGTGCGAACACGACAAGAATCTCGACCCATTTGAGCCATGGACGGTCTTGAGCGTACAGAATGATAATCCCCTCCTCATGGATAACATCTCTTCAGTTTTAATGCGGGATGATCCCCTGCCCTCGGACAGGTATACATAGTCCCTTATCTTCCTTTCCCCTAATTACCCCCTAAAAATCCCACGTATTGTAATAAGTTGGTTCGTGATAATGGATGAATCCGTTCGCCTCGGCCATGTCCCGACTTGTCGCCTCTTCTTGGTCCGAGACGGTGAGGACGGCGATTCCATATTCGTCTTGAATCGCGTTCATTCGATCGAGCATCTCCATCGACCAAGAGTCAGACGTGATTTCCGTGTAGTTAAAGCCTTCCCACATGAAGCCTTCCACATAAGGCGCACTCGTTCGTTCGAGCGTCTCGATGCCCCAGTTTTGGACGACGGGGACGCCCGGGTATGCCTTTTCAATCGCTTGTAAAAAGGCCTCGAGCCCAGCCAACTGTTCTTCTAAGTCGTCCGGATAGTCGAGGTGGACGTCATCGATATCCCCGACCGTGTCGAGGAAAATTCCGTCCAGATGTTTATTGATGACTTGTTTTTGAATTTCACGGATTAAAATTTTACGGAAGTCGGACGAGCTGATATCCGTCAAATACGAATCCCATTTCGGGAAATAGATGCGTTCCCCGTCCCGATAGAAGAAATCGTCTTTGTCCATTTGGCCGATGAGCGCACGATTCCACGTATCTGCTTCCATCACGTTAATATAGCCGAGCACTTTCGTCCCGTTCGACCGAATCGCTTCAATCTGTTCCGTTGTATACCAAATCGGTTCGATGATGACGAGGTCGTATCGGGCCATGTCTTCAATGATCGCCTCGGTCGGCATGTTATAAAAAATCTTATAGGAATGGATCTCATCAAAATCAAACGGCTCTTTCGTCGTACATCCTCCTAAACAGAAGATGAACAATAAGCCGCTCACTAGACATCGTCGCACTCGGACACCTCCTTGTTGAATGAATCCGTCTTGGTGTGAATCGGTCCGTTTGACGGTGAACGATCAGGGAAACAACATAATACAGACTATCACAGAAGGGAGAAATGGGCGTGAATACCATTTTATTGACGATTGCCCTATTATTCGTCGGCTTGAACGTGTTTACCTTCTTTCGGCGCCAAACGTATAGACAGACCGGCTTCGATATGCGCTTGTTCAGCCATTTGTTCGTCAGCCTACTCGGCGTCATGATCGGGTTTGCCTTGATTTACTACGCGCTCTCACGCGATGGCGTCATATTGGTGACGTCACTCGAGACGATGAACGCGGTCGATCCGAACTGGCGCAATCTGCTTTACTTCAGCGGGGTCACGTTGCTGTCTATCGGATTCGGCGACCTGCTGCCAATCGGTCCGGCCCGGTTGTTCGCCTTGCTCGAAGCGGCCATCGGGATTTTGTTGCCGACGGCATTTTTTGTAAAATCGATATACAAAAAAGAAGACTGAAGAAAACAGTCTTCTAACGTCCAGTAATCAGCAAATACATGTTGAAGGCGACAAGTCCAAGCGGAAATAAGGCCACGACTAAAATCGGCCATTTTTTCGTCCGGATGCCGACAAATAAAAGTAAACTCCCCACTAGGAGCGCGATGAACGTCGTATACGGATTCAAGCGTCATTCCCCCTTCTATAGAGGGGCTTTTCCCGACTCAACCGAAAACTAATCGTTTGAACACCAAAGCGTCGAAAAGGCGTCACGAATTCGTCGGGCTTCCATCTCCGCAAACGAATATCCGGCTTGGTCGGCCACGCGGCGACTGACACGTTCAAATTGTTCCACCAACGTCGCATGGGCCGTTTCCATCGCTGTCACTTCGACCAAAGTGTATGTATCAAGATAAGCCTGCCATACTTCAGGGGCCAGATGCTTCTCAAGCCCATCCCCGGACTTTCCTCCGTTCGCCGTAAAGTTTGTCGCAAAGCCGACGTCCCATGCAAGCATCTGCCGGAGCATCGTTCGCATGATCGTCACATGGTCGAAAGCGTATAACAGTTGACCCCGCTTGATACCTTTGACGACGTAAAGCGACACCCACCAAAACTCGTTCCAACACTGCTCATAGTCGAATCGGCTCGGTCGTTTGATGCGGTACGTGTCATCAGATGGGATCGGTTGACCGGCAATCTCGTCTTTATCAATGAGGACGAGACTGAGTGAGTCAGCGTGAATCGCTTCCTGCACGTCACGCATAGGACGGACGGTCAAATCGACGCGATGACCGGCTGCAAACTGGACGAGAAACGCGAAACGCTCATATTCGTCGCCTCCTGGCACCTCGTCCGGCGTCTGCATAATCAAGACGTCCCCGAGCGGCGCCATCCACGAACGGTCCTCGATGAACGCGGTCACGTCTTCGACGAAACAAGTGACATCGACGTCTTGAAAACGGTCTGGTTTTACGTGCGGATTGACGAGCGACCCGTTCAAGACGAGGACGCGGACGTCTTCCCGCTCCGCGGCCGTGGCCGTCAAGTGCTCGAGCACTTGCTCATTGGTCATATGACGTTCGCCCCGAGCGAGCGGGCGACTTGGACGGCCTGCATGACGTCAAGCGTCGCTTGTTTCAGAATGACGTCCGAGAAATCGACCCCATCCATCTCCGCCCCTACAAAATCGGCCCCCGTGCAATCCGCGTGTTGCAACACGGCGCGGGACAAGACGGCGTTCGTCCAGCGTGATTCTTTCAAATCCGCACCGTATAAATCCGCCTCCGTCAACCGGACACCGGACCAATCCATCTTCCGGAGCGGGGCGTGACGCAGATTGACGAACGACCAATCTCCTTCACGCACGACGACCCCTTCAAACGTGCATGAATCGAACGACGAACCCGTCATCTTGCACTGATCGAACTCGCTCAAAAACAGATTCGCCCCGTTGAACTGACAATTCAGGAATGAGCTGCCGCTGTGGCGCGAGGCGTTCCACTTCGAATCGGTGAAGTCACAGTTGATGAAACGACACTGTTCGGTCTCGAACTCGGTCGCATCGATATAGGTGAAGCGACAGTTCTCGAACGTCGTCTGCGTGAGTTGGATGTCACGGAGCGTCTCGTCGCGGAAGTCCTCACCTTTATAGCTCTCATTTGATTGAAACATGACCTGCCTCCTTGGCGTATACTTGATGTAGCTTAAGGAATGGAGTGATGAAAATGGATATCGTATTTCCGACCGAGCACGGCACGTTCAATTATCGCGTCGCCGGCATCTGGGTCCAGGACGGTCATTTGCTCGTTCATCGGAACGTGAACGATGACTTTTGGGCGTTGCCGGGCGGCCGCGTCGGCATCGGCGAAGAGGCCGAAATCGCCTTGACGCGTGAACTGCAAGAAGAACTCGAAGCGACACTGACGGGAACGACGTTCGCCTTCGTCTCCGAAAATTTCTTCACTTACTTAGAGCGCACCGTCCACGAGATCGGCATGTACTTCTATGTATCGGGTGACCTCCCGCTCCGGCATGGAGACTTCCACGGACCGGAAGGCGATCACCTCATCTATCGTTGGCAGCCACTTGACGCGCTCCGTGACTTGAAACTCTTCCCGGAGACGCTCTATGCGTTGCCACAATCATTACCGCCCCACTTTATCGACCGCTGAGCCGGATAGAATCGATTTCAACTCGTGCAAGTCTTGAATTTCATACGTCGTCTCGACCGTCGCCGCAATCTCGTGCGGATTGTACCAGCACGTGTCGAGCCCATACATGCGCCCGCCGGCGATATCTGCCGTCAGCGAGTCACCGACAATGAGCCCGCGTTCCGGTGCCACATTCGGAACCCGGTCAAATACATAGTCAAAAAATGGTTTCATTGGCTTTTGTGAACCGGTCGCGTCCGAGACGAACACGTCTTGGAAATAAGGGAGCAGTCCCGAGGCTTCGAGCCGCTTGAACTGAGTCTCCGTCACCCCGTTCGTGACGATATAGAGCGGATACTGTTCACTGAGCGTACGGACGAGTTCGAGTGCCCCATCGATGATGTGCACCCCGGCGTGCAAATGGTCGCGATAACGCTGTTCGACTTCATGTGCATCGATCGTGATGCCGAGCGTGTCGAACAGTTGCGTGTGCCGGCCCATCAAGACGTCTTCCCGTCCGACCTCGCCGCGCTCGAACGCGCGCCATAATCCGTTATTGATCGTCACATACTGTTGTTTCAATTCATCCGTCATCCGAACGTTGTGTGCCGCGAGCAACTGCTCCAAGGCGACGTGCTCGCTCTGTTTAAAGTCTAACAACGTATCGTCGACATCGAATAAAATCGCTTCATATCGTTTCATAATCGGTATTACCCCTCTCTGTCTCTAATGTACAGGAATGGGCCGAGAAGTTCAAAACAGGGAGTGAGTCACATGCCAAAACCACCCATCTCCAACCTCGAGTATTCGGAGAAAGAACTCGCGTCGTTTTTCTATTTGGCCGATGAGATGTTCGGCATCGATTTTCGGGCCTGGTATCGGGCCGGTGAATGGACCGAGCGCTATCGTTGCTATTCGTTGACGTCCTATCGGAATACCATCTCGAACGTCGGGATGAGCCGGATGACACTGATGACGGACGGAACCGCTCGCGAGGCGTATCAGATTGGGACAGTCATGACGGATGAGGACCGACAAGGACTAGGACTTGCCACCCGTATTTTCAAGCATGTGTTCAAACAGCATGACGCCGATGGCTTGCCTTATTTTTTGGCTTGTGACGAAGGGGTTGAACCATTTTACGAGCAACAGGGGTTCTCCGTCCAACTTGAACCGGAGCTATTCGTTTCAGTATCGGGATCTGCGGCTCCACTCGAACGTGTCGATGTCGATGCCGAGCAGTGGCGTCGATTCAAGCTGGAGTCGCTCCCGTTTTCGCCACGCCTCTATGCGACGGACGACATGCATATTTGGATGTTCCACTACTATCAAGGCATGAACAAAGACGTTTATCGCTTCGACGATGTGCACGTCATCTATTTGATTGAAGGCATGCGTCTGAAGTTATTCGCGGTACTGTCATCTCGGCCTGTCGATATGCGTGACGTTGTGACCCGACTCTCTTTCGAAGGCATCACCGAGATCGTCTTCGAATTCACGCCTGAGCTGGACGGTGTGGAACAGCGCCCATCCCGGGACGGGCAATGGATGATTCGCATGAATGAAGAACAGCTCTTCCCGGAAGACTGTCGCTTCCCAAGCTTATCGAAAGCATAAAAAAACTCGCCTCATGGACGAGTTTTTTTTATGAATGCCGTTCCGAGCGCCTGTGCTGCTTCTTTGACGGCTCGTCTCGCTTCTGGGACATACGTGTAATAGTTGACGAAGCCGTGAATCAAGCCATCGTAATTTTGATACGTCACCGGGACACCGAGGCTAATCAATTTGTTGGCGTATGCGCGTCCGAGGTCGCGGAGCGGGTCGTATTCGGCCGTCAACAACGTCGTCGGGGGAAGGTCCCCTAAGTGGTCCGAAAAAATCGGCGAGGCGTACGGATGCATCAATTCCGACTCATCATGGAAATATTGTTGCTGGAACCACCGGATGAGCCCTTCATCGAGCAGATAACCGTTCGCGTAATCAATCAATGACAGCGGCAAGTTCTCCTCGGTCCCGGTAACCGGGTAAAACAGTAGCTGATGCATGACGAGGGGGCGACCTCGTTCAATCGCCATCAAGGCGCTGACCGTAGCGAGCGTCCCGCCGGCACTGTCACCGCCGACGGCGATGCGCTCGGCATCGATTTCAAGTTCCGAGGCGTGATCCGCAATCCAAACGAGTGCCTCATAGCTATCGTAGACGGCTGTCGGAAACTTATGCTCCGGAGCGAGTCGGTAGCTGACCGAGATGACGGTGCAGTCGGCCTCGTTCGCGATCGTCCGACATATCGCGTCATGGGTGTCGAGACTGCCTGTGACATATCCGCCACCACGATAATAGACGAGTGCTGGCGCGATCGTTCGACCCGACCGATAGATGCGAATCGGGAGCGAACGGCCTGAGAGCGCGATCAGACGCTCTTCGACATCATGCACGTGCTCTTTATGTTGAAACCGGGTCATCATTGCGTCTTCTTGTCGTCTTAATTCGAACGGATCCAATTGGTCATATGTGGTCGAGAGCTGATTTTGAAACTGGTTCAAATAAAATTGAATCGTCGGATTGACTGGCAACGGGAATCCCTTCTTTCTCTTTTAGGCGTACAGTTGCCTATTCCCAGCCGCGTTACACTCTAAGCAGACGTGAGTGCTTTTTCGGACAACCTGTCTCATTGATCGTCGGCTGCGGCCATGAGATAGCCCAAAGGTAGGCTCAAGAAGAGAAATAATCCGAAGCGTGCCAACATCAAACTTGCCCCTTTTGGTTCTTTTTCCACCACACGAACAAGAAAATCCCCATCCCGACGAACAAAATCAGCATCGAGTAAATCAATTGTTGTTCGAGCGGCAAGCTTGTTTGCGCGAACGCGTATTGGGGCCCGAATAAGAGAATCGGTATGATCAGATTGATCCATGTTTTCGTCCAAACCGAGACGGTGAGCAACGTGACGACGGCAAGGCCGAGTAACACGAGTTGACCGGTTGGGCCGAACACGATCGTTGGGGTCTCGACGAAGATGTCGAGCACCATCAGCCCGAGGAATAACGTCATCGGCATCGTGGCGAGCGCAATGTATATCATCCCGTTTTTGAATTTACTTTCTTTCGAGCGGACCGACATGTTGCGGAACGCTTGTGAAGCGGCGAGTAAGAACAGGACAGCGACGAGCGGGAACCCAATCAACTGGACCGTCGAGAATGTCATCTCGCCTTGAATGAAGTTGGCGATGATGATGTAGGCGAACACGTTCGGAATGATCATCGCGATGATTTTGAAAAACCCTTTTCCATCGAACGCCATCTCACGCCCAAGATGCTGCATGTAGGCTTTCGGGCTCTGGCCGACGACATCGTCCACGCTTTTGCCTGCGCGTTCCGCCTCCTCGAGGTGGTCTTTCAGCTCGGCGACAACGTCTTGCACTTCCCCTTCCGATTTCCCGCTCGACATGAGATATACCGCTAAATCATCCAAAAAATCACGACTCTTTTTTGAAAGTTCCATCTTCATTCCCCTCTCCGAGTACGCGGTCGACGCCGCTTGACACTTCCGCCCAACGTTGTTTGAAGGCCAGCAACTCTTGGTGCCCCGCCTCCGTCAAAATGTAATATTTTCGTTTCGGTCCCCCTGATGGCAACGCCTTTTGGACCGTCTCGACCCACCCTTCTTTCTTCATCCGTAACAGGACCGGGTAAATACTGCCCTCGCTCACCATCGTGAAGCCATACGTCTGCAACTTCTCCGACATCTCATAGCCGTACGTCTCTCCTTTATCGATGATGGCCAACAGGCAACCTTCGAGCAATCCTTTTAACATTTGACTCATCGCCATGGCGTGACCTCACTTTCGTTAAACTAACTTGTTATACACAATAGTAATGGAAGGCACTACCAATTGCAACTACTTTGTAAAACAAGTTAGTTGCGCATCGAGAGGTTTATTTTTTCAAATCAGGTGAATACTTCTTAAGGTGAAGCAAAAAGATAAAGGAGTGTTTGAATATGCATACCGATTTTACAAAGATGTACATTGATGGCCAATGGGTCGAAGGGTCAAGCGACAAATCGATCGATAACACCAACCCGTTCACGGATGAGACATTGTTCTCCATCCGGTCGGCCGACGAGTCTGATCTCGACAAGGCTTATGCCGTTGCGAAAGAAGCACAAACCGAATGGGCGACGATGCTGCCACAAAATCGCCGGGCCTTGATTGAGAAGTTCGCCGAAGTGACGTTGCAGCATAAAGATGACATCATCGACTGGCTCGTCAAAGAGTCGGGCAGCACGCGCATCAAAGCAGAAGGCGAATTTTTAGCCTCGATGGCGATCATCAAGGAAGCGGCGACGTTCCCGTTCCGCATGGACGGGCTCATCAAGCCTTCAATCGTCCCGAACAAAGAGAACCGGGTCTATCGGAAACCGCTCGGCGTCATCGGCGTCATCAGTCCATGGAACTTCCCGTTCCACCTCGCGGTCCGCTCAATCGTCTCCGCCCTCTCGACGGGGAATACCGTCGTCGTCAAACCAGCGACGGCGACACCGGTCACAGGAGGTCTCCTCTTCGCCTCGCTATTTGAAGAAGCGGGTCTTCCGAAAGGCGTCTTGAACATCGTCGTCGGTCGCGGTTCGGAGATTGGGGACGCCATCGTCGAGCACCCGGTGCCAAAACTCATCTCGTTCACCGGTTCGACCGAGGTCGGCAAAGGGATCGCCGAGAAGGCCGGACGCCTGTTGAAAAAGACAGCGCTCGAACTCGGCGGGAATAACGTCTTCGTCGTCTTAGACGACGCCGACATCGACCGTGCCGTGGAATCGGCCGTCTATTCGAAATTCTATCACCAAGGGCAAATCTGTATGTCGACGAACCGAATCCTTGTCGCCGAGTCGATTCACGATGAATTCCTCAAAAAATTCGTTGAGGGAGTCCGCGCCTTGAAGTTCGGCAACCCGAACGAATCAGACACACAAGTCGGGCCGCTCATCGACCACGACCAAGTCGACCGCATCCTCGATCAAATCAAGCAGACGGTCGACGCCGGTGCGACGCTCCAGGTCGGCGGCAACGCTGACGGGAACGTGCTCGAGCCGACCGTCGTGAGCGGTGTCACGAACGACATGCCGCTTGCGAAAAATGAGATTTTCGGACCGGTCGCCGTCATTCTGTCGTTCAAGGACGACGCCGAGGCGCTGAAACTCTCGAACGAGTTGCCATACGGACTGAGTGGTGCCGTCCACGGTTCGATTTACCGTGCGACCGAGTTCGCCCGCCAAGTCGAGACGGGGATGATTCACGTCAACGACCAATCGGTGAACGACGAGCCGCACTTGCCGTTCGGCGGAGAGAAAGATTCGGGTCTTGGCCGCTTCAACGGCGAGTGGGTGCTCGAGGAGTTCACGACGCTCCAGTGGGTATCCGTCATGCACGAACGCCGGAAATACAAACCATTTTTCTCATAAACAGCAAAAAGCGTGTTGGTCCGCGAACGGACCAACACGCTTTTTTTAGATTTTCTTCACGAATTCCGATTTGAGCTTCATCGCGCCAAAGCCCTCAATCTTGCAGTCGATGTCATGGTCCCCGTCGACGAGACGGATCCCTTTCACTTTCGTGCCTTGTTTGACGACGAGCGACGTCCCTTTCACCTTTAAATCTTTGATGACCGTGACTGTGTCCCCGTTTTGGAGCACATTTCCGTTCGCATCTTTGATTTGCGCGTCTGCTTCCGCTTCGGCTACCTCGCTCGGCGACCACTCGTAGGCGCATTCCGGACAGACGAGCAAGCTCCCGTCCTCATACACATAAGTCGACTGACATTTTGGGCAATTCGGTAGTTCTGTCATACTGATTCCTCCATTCGATACACTGTTCCCAGTATACCGCAATTTTAGAAGTTCGACAGCTAGCGGTCAGCCTTCTTGCGGAGTCTCGGGGCCTTTCAAATCAAGCTGATAAAACGATAAGTCCAGCCATTTGCCAAACTTGTAGCCGGCTTTTTTTATCGTGCCTGAATGGACGAACCCTAATTTTTCATGGGCTTTGACGCTCGCGATATTGGCGGCATCGATCCCACCAATCATCGTCTTCACTTCCCGTTCTTCACCGATGCGGATGATTTCACGGAGCAATTTATTCCCGATCCCTTTCCCCCGATAGCCGGGATGCACGTACACCGAGTGCTCGACCGTATACTGATAGGCCGGCCATGGACGGAACGGGCCGAACGTGGCAAATCCCATGACGACATCGCCTTCCTCCCACACGATGATCGGGAGCCTGGACGCTTTTTTATCTTCGTACCAAGCGACGCGATTTTGAAGCGTCACCGGCTCGTAATGGTAAACAGCTGTACTGTTGACGATTGCGTCATTGTAAATATGTAAAACGGCTTGAAGGTCGTCTCGACGGCAGTTGCGAATCATGAGGACACCATACTTTCTATAAGTTTTCTTTATTATACTTATCTCAATTTCAAAATACACGTAACGATTTGCTGCCACAAAAAAAGTCAGCCGTTTCGACTGACTTTTTTACCTTAGGCTGCCAAACGGTCACACATCGATGCGCACTCGAAACAGACGCGCGCACATTCCTGACAATGTTCGTGCTTATGTTTCTCACACTCTTGGGCACACGCCTTACAGACGACCGCACAAGCCCGGGCCAGTTCCGGTACGAACGCCGACTCCCGTGTCATCGCCTCGGCGAGGAATGAACAGATTGCAGCGCACTCACGATCGAGTCGGATACAGTCGACCATCATCTTCACGTCATGTTCCTCGAGACAAGATTCAAGACAGTAATTGCACGTCTCCACGCAATCGTGCAACGTTTCCAGTTCGTTCGCATAAATTCGATGAGCCATGTATTCGTCCTCCTTTTGAATGACTACACAACGACAATACGTTACTGTTGTTCCCTAATCTTCAAAAGAAAAACCACCGTCGACTAACGTCTCGGGTCGTTCACGAATGTACGATATAGGTAGGCGACACCGTTCAACCAGCGCTCCGAATACCGCTTCGGCATGAAACGGAGGCGATAGAGCCGATACATCCGCTTCAAATCTTCCCATTGGTGATCGACTTGTTGCCCTTGTCGGAATCGCGCCAAGTCAATCAAATAGAGTCGGCCGTCCGGCGTGAGGATGAGGTTGCGCAAATGGACATCGGACGGGGTCAACCCGAGTCGCCGGGCCGCTATGAGCGCCTCATCGACTTGCTTGATGTACGCGGGGTCGATCCAAATGCCTTCAATCAAACATTCAAACAGTGTCTTCCCTTCGATATAGTCGATGACGATATAGTTCGGACCTGCTTCGTACAGACCCGGGAATTGTGGCAATCCCTCGAGCTTCCGATAGATCACGGCTTCCTCGGCCGCGATGTACGTATAGCCAGGGAAAAACACTTTAATGACGAGTCGTGTAGATTTTATGCGGAACACGGCAGCACTGCGCCCGATCCCGTGCAGTTCGAGGTCAGGATGATAGGCGGTCACACGCGTGTCTTGCCCGTGTCGCTCAAACGTGACGCCCGCATATTGTTCATAATGATTCATAGAGCACTCCTCTTTTTCGGTTCATCTCTTTCCTATCATAACTGAAATCACTTTCATTTGACTCGGTCCGCGTCCGTCCGATACGCCCAATAAGTGACGCATCCCCCGACTATCTCTATAATGAAAGCGACAGAAAATGAGGAGGAATCAATCATGCAACGTATCGAACTGACAGAAGACTTATCATTCTCACGGATCATCCACGGCATGTGGCGTCTCGCTGAATGGGATATGAGCCCGCAGGAACGTCTCACGTTCATCGAGCAATGTATCGAACTCGGAATCACGACGTTCGACCACGCCGATATATACGGCGGCTATACATGTGAAGGACTATTCGGGGAAGCACTTCGCCTCAATCCTTCACTTCGCGATCAAATCGAGATCGTGACGAAGACTGGCATTAAACTGACAGGTTCTTTCAACCCAGGCCAAACAATCAACCATTATGATACGACGAAAGAGCATATCATCCGTCAAGCCGAGCGTTCACTCAAAGAGCTCGCCATTGACCAGATTGACACGCTGTTGATCCATCGTCCCGATCCGCTCATGGACCCGGACGAAGTCGCTGAGGCATTCATTACGTTACAACGCAGTGGAAAAGTCCGGACGTTCGGTGTCTCGAACCACGTACCGGCAACCCAACAGTTGCTCCAGTCACGCTTACCGTTCCAACTCGTGACGAATCAGCTCGAACTTTCACCGATGCAACTGAAACACTTCGAAGATGGTTCTGTCGACCTATGCCACGAGAAGCGGATGCCGCTCATGGCGTGGAGCCCGCTCGCCGGCGGTCAACTGTTCACCGAGTCACAGTATGCGCCGCTTCGCGAGAAACTCGAAGACGTCAGTGACCGCCACGAAGCGAGCGGTATCGATGCAGTCGTTTACGCATGGCTTTTGAAACACCCTGCCAAGATCATGCCGATCGTCGGATCTGGGAAAATTGACCGAGTCAAGACCGCCGTCGGCACGCTCGATATCGAGCTCACCCGTGAAGAATGGTTCGAAATTTTGAAGGCAGCCCGCGGCCGCGACGTCGATTGAAGGTAAAAATAAACAAATAAACCCTGATTGGTTCCATCCTTGATTTTTTAAATAGTTTCATCATTTTCAAGAACGTGGCCATTCAACGGTTCATTCGTCAAAAATCGACATGTTCACAAGAGTGAAATTCCATTTCATATCCATAAGTGTAAAACAAGCCCGCTCAGTTCAAGTTGAGCGGGTTTTTTGATTTTTTTTTAAAAAAACACATTATTTTTCCTAAGACTAAAGTCACAAAAAAATGGTGCTAAAATGATGAAAGTTAATCATCAAAGGAGTGCACCCCCGTGAAAAAGTACTTGATTCTTTGTACGCTCGCCATGTTGTTCGTCCTTTTTGGATGTGAAGAAGAACATGCCTTTCGTTTACATATAGCTCCAGAGTACTATCAAGGTCGCGCTACCCTGCCATCAGGACAACAAATCGAGATGACCGAGTCCGATCGGACGAACGTCCTCGATGCTTGTTATCCAGAGGACGCGCTATCCCGTATTCCTGACGGAGAACGTCACTTGATCGGGACGGTCACATTGACCCAACCGCTGATCACGACATCCTCGACCGATGTCTTTCCGACCGCCACTTTTTTTGAAGTGGACAATCAAGCCTACGTCCAGTGCCAAGCCGAGACGATCACGTATATGAAACAAATCGACACGTTGCCGAACAGTCTCATTGCGTATCGTGACCACGCTGTCCCGTCTTCGGCAACGTCAAAACTACGAAACGCCCAACCGCACGAACGGATCCATTTCACAGAGGAAATGACTAAACCCGTCGGCAACGAGCCATATCCGAAACGGAGCGGGCTCGAGCAGACGCTCGTTCACGTGACGATGCCGTTCAATGGCTCTTTCGAATTCACGTTCGAATCCCCGGAAACATATGAGACGGTCACGTTGCCGATTAACGAAGCATCGCGCCAACCTTTCCTCTCCCTCGCCTTAGGTACCGAGGTGTCTCAAGATACAAAACAATATGGGCTTCATTTGTCATCTGATCAAACCTTATATGGGGATGTGCTTCGACCGAAAGACGCGAGGTTCGACCGCATGCTTGGCGCTCGTCAAGCGAGCACGCTCCCGACGACACTCATCCCGAATGAGCGCTATCCTTTGTTCAGCTTTTCATTCATCCGTGACGGGAAACCGCATAAACAAGTCGTCTCAATCACCTATCGAGAAGAAACGTTGCTTCGCGGCGATCGGTTGAAAACGAAGATGCGCCAACAATTTGCCCACCGCCGGCATGTCGTGACACATGACTTGGCGCTGCTCGGAACGGAATCCAAGGACGCATCGTTCTTGCATCACGCCAATGCCGAGGCCGTCCAATTCGTGTTCCAAGCGATCGATCGTTCGAAAGCTGTCGCCACGGCCGGGACCCCGGCCCCGACTCCCTATTTGACCGTTTTCGAGGGTATTTGTGCGCAGACGTTCGATATCAGCTATAACGGAGACGATGTCTTTTTGACGAATACGTTGACAGGGTCACACTTCAAACTGCTCCGCGCCGATGCCGAACGTTGGCACGACTTATTCAATAAGCAACAGGGCTAACCCCTTTCCTAAAGACAGACCGGTATGAACCGGTCTGTCTTTGCACGTTTTCTAGGCAAAATCAGAAAGCATCCATCGGTCGCTATGCGACAATGACAGCAAACGATGTAAAGGAGAGAATTTGATGACCAAACGATTCGAGCGCGACGTCGCCACACATTGGCCCGTCGCTTATAAGCAACCTGGATATCCACACGTACAACAAGGTTGGGTCTTGCCCCCTGAGCGAAAAAACGAGTTCGACCCGTTCATCTTGATGGCCGAGGACTGGTTCAAACGCGGCACGTTCTCGGACCACCCGCATCGCGGTTTCCAAACGATCACCTACGTCATTGACGGACGACTCGAACATATCGACAACCACGGCGGCCATTCGATTTTAGATGCCGGAGACGTCCAGTACATGAACGCGGGCTGGGCGGCCCGACACGCCGAGGAGGCCGTCGACGACGACTTGATTCATACGCTGCAACTGTGGCTCAATTTACCGAAAGCGCTCAAAACGACGACGACGTCTTATCAAAACGTGTACGTCGAAGACGCCCCGGTCGTGCCAATCGACGGTGGACAAGTCCGTGTCTATTCGGGTGAGGTCGGCGGTGCGACAGGCCCGATGGACAGCCTTGTCCCGATCACAATGAGTGAAGTCAGCTTAAAGGAAGGTGAAGTCTATGAGCACGTCATCCCCGTGAATCATAACGCCTTCGTCTATATGCTCGCCGGTTCGGTCGAACTCGGGACGTCCGCGACACCGCTCGAGAAGACGCACGTAGCGACGCTCACGTTCGACGAGACGGCCGAGGGTGAGAGCGGACTCCGCATAAAAGCAACGTCACGCACGAAACTGCTTGTCTATTCAGGCAAACCGATTCGAGAAGACTATATCGCTCACGGCCCGTTCGTCATGAACACCGAGGATGAGATTCGCCAAGCGTTCCGCGACTATCACGCCGGTGTGTTCGGTCCCCCGGCCGTCAAATAAAATAAGCCGCGCCTGAGGCGCGGCTTATTGTTTGTCCGGCATGAGCACCGTCTGTTGTGTCGGAACCCGACCAATCGGGACGGTCCGCTCGACGAGGACATAGCGTTTCCCGTCCACTTCAAACTTCCGGTCGCCGAGATAATGGGCCGACTTCCCGTCCTCATACAGTTTCGTCAGGATTGCCGGCACATACTCATTCAAATTCGTATAATGCTCGTCTAGCGTCATGACGATGTTGCCTTTGCCATAACCCAACCATTGGTTCGACATGAATAACATGAGCGAAATCGTCCCGATGACACCGATGCCTAAAATGACTGTCTCCATCAAATCCTCCTCATTCCACTTTCAAAAATTGCGCATCATAGCGGCGCGCCAAGACGAGATGCCCGTCGTGCGGACAAGCCAGATGTTCACACCCAACACGACCATGACAGACTAAACGTCAACACGATGAACAAGGTGATCCGCCGGGCCATGGCCGGTCTCTCCGTTCTACAGCTGCTTTACGACGACTTGACGTTTCGGTCGGAATCCCACCTGTTCATAAAAAGCCGCAGTCGCTTCGTTCACCGACCAATAATCCAGTTCGATTGAGGGAACTCCGTGCGCGATGGCATAGCGTTCCACTTCTTCCATAACCAAACGTCCATACCCTTTTCGCTTCGCTTCCGGGTTAATACTGATTTGATGCACGTACAGCGTGCGCACTGCTTGCCGAAATGCGTTCGCCTCACTCACCCGCTCTTGAAAACAGACGTAGCCAACTGTGTCCCCGTCGACCTCTGCCGTGAAGAAATGATAATCGTTTCGCGCCATCATCTCCGAAAACGCCGCTTCCATCGCCGCGTGATCGTAAGATGCAAAGAAGGCCGGTGCGAGTTGAAGATGATGTTCATGGATGGGACGATTCAACGTCGCAATCAAGCTCGCATCGTCGGTTCGTCTCAACTGCATCATAACGGCCCCGATCCCTCGTTCCCATAATCTCGTGTCTCAGTGACCCCGTGCGGTTTTTCATAGCCGCGCAACGTGTGGTTCGAACTTACCGTCTCTCTTCCGCTCAAACGGCGCTGAATGGGACGGGCCAGCCAATAACCTACGAATAGCGAGGCCGGAAAGAGGATAAACGCGGTGCCGAGAAAGACATAGAAATAAGACTCCTCGGCTGTTAAGACGAAGTAACTGACTCCGTAACGCAGTCCGAAAAACAAACCAACGAACACGACGGCGACGAACGCGTACTCGATACACTTGCCAAGAAATTGTTTCATTCCGTTCCCCCCTTAAAATAATTACCATTCTTTACGAGGGGAAATGGAAAAAGGTTTCAAATTTGTTTTCTGGATCCATACCATATTGTAGCCGCCCGCTCCGTCGCCGATACCCAGTCTTGTTTCCCTTGGATGTAACTTTCGATATCGTCCGGATGTTGGCTCGCCAACTGCTGCTTGAGCGACGCGTACTCGTCCCGCACGTCCGGGAATGTGACCAAGTAGTCACGAAAGGCGAGATGCCGGATGACGCCGTCATCCCCGTCCTCGAACATGTGGACGTGGAAAGTCCGAACCTCCTCGCCTTTCGCAAAGAAACGGCGTCTCGGGATGCCGTGTTCACCAAAACTCCGATAACCGAGCGCTTCCATATGACCGACCCAGTCGTCGATTCGCTCGATTTGCCGAACGACCGGCATGATATCGATAATCGGCTTCGCGTCGAGCCCGGGGACCGACGTACTACCAATGTGATGAATCGCGACGAGTTCGTCTTCGAACAATCGCTGGAGCTTGGCCGCCTCTTCTTCGAATTTCGTCGCCCATATCGGGTCATATGGGATGACTTCTACTTTTCTCATCGTCCTAATTCCTCCTTCGGCTAATTCGTTCCTTCTCTATCATCATACCCGTTTTCCGAATCGTTTAGAAACGGACCCCGCCGACGGGAAGGTTTGTCACGACTCAAAATGGGAAATGCTAATACTAATGAAAACAGAACTGGAGAGTGAACCGTATGTTGACACAGAAGCAGATCGATACGTTCAAGGAGCGTCTATTAAAAGAAAAAGCGAAGACCGAAGGATATATGGAAAATCGGGAAGAGGTATATGACGAAGGGGAACTGTCGCACTATGATAATCACCCGGCCGATTCCGGGGAAGAGCTCTTTTTGCGTGAACGTGACCAAGCGCTCACGGAACTCGATGAAGATTTTTTGAGCGATGTGGACAAGGCACTGCTCGCCATCGAGAAAGGCACGTATGGAAAGTGTGAGGTGTGCGGGGAAGACATCGAGTTGGACCGCCTAGAGGTAATCCCGGAAGCGACACTCTGCATCAAGCATGCGCGTGAACAAGAAGAAGACGAGCATCAGACCGACCGTGAACGCCCGGTCGAAGAAGACGTGCTCAACCCGTCCGAGACAGCCGCCCGCAAACAGCTCGATGGGACGGACGAGCCTGGCCAAAGCACCGACGCGTTCAGCCAAGTCGAGGATTTCGGGAGCTCGGATACGATTGCTGATAGCGAAGGCAATCACGACCCGACACGAGAATAACGTAGGCCATTGCGTGAGCGGAAGGAGTCCATCTCCTTCCGCTTTTTCATGACCATAAACAGCTGTTTTCCCCATCCTATATCTTCCCTGTTTTCAAGCCACATGATACGATGTGTAAAAATACATCTTAGGAGAATTTATGCATACAAAAGAAACGTTTTCTGAGCTGATTTCCAGCAAACTCAAACTGATTCGGACGGAACAAGGATTATCCCAAGAAGAACTCTGTACGCTCGTCGGTATCTCAAAAAAGACATTGATTCAAATCGAGAAGCGACGCCTGAACGCGAACTGGACGACGACCGTCGCCATCTGCGCCTTGTTCAATCAAAGCTCTTATCTCCATTCGTTGATCGGGGATCAACCGATCGAGTTCATTCGCCTCGTCGCGCATACCGATCCAACGTTGGCGACGAAGACGTTGGGCGGACACGTCTGGTGGACGACGATCGAGCATCAAGGGAAATATCGAATTCAACAGAATATGGTCAGTCAACATTACCGGATTCTCGACCACGACGACTTCCGCTGGTTCAGCACGTTCGACCGCGACGAGGCGTTTCAAAAGCTGTTCGAACTGCGAACGACACATGATGAGCAGGCTTGAAGAAATGACACAAAAAATGACGCAACGAAATTTCGTTGCGTCAATAAGTAGCTTTAATGGGCGACGCGCCACCGAGTACTTCGGCGACGTCCATCGGGTTGACCGTGTTTCCGGCCGAACTGGATGAATAGGCATATTCGCCTTTATGCACTTCGAAATGGAGGTGAGGACCTGACGAGTTGCCGGTGTTGCCGATTTGGCCGATGGCTTCGCCTTGGAGCAACGCCTGTCCTTTTTTCACTTCGATTTTATGCATGTGCGCGTAGACCGTGGTCCATTTCTGACCATCGATTTCGTGCTCGATGAAGACGTGCTTGCCGTAAGGACCACCTGACTTGACGTCGGTGACCGTTCCGGCCGCGGCCGCGTAAATCGGTGTGCCGACGTTCGCGGCGATATCGAGTCCGTTATGGAACGTGTACCCGAACTGTCCGCTCGCAGCGCCATAGCCTTGTGACAGACGACCGGTCGCCGGCATCATGAACTTCTCAGGCGCCAACGCTGTCGTTTGTCGTTTCAAATCTTTCAACTCGGCGGCCCGATGTTTCAATTGCTTGTAGGCGGCTGAATGGGTCGAGCGGGCCTTCTTGTGCTCTGCGCCCACTTTGGCCTGTTCGTTCTCTAATTTTTCTAACGACCGAGTCGTCGCCGCTTGTTTCTCTTTCAAGTCAGCCTCGTTCTTTTCAGATGCCGCCGCTTCCGCTTTCGCGCTCGGAAGAACAGTCGATAGCACTTGTTTGAACAGAGATGGATCATCCGTCTCGGGATTCAGCGCCGTCTCGTATGACGCGAGTTGCGCGTTGGCACGATCAATCTTCTTTTGAATCGCGTTCTTTTTTGCTTCAACCGCTTCAGCGCGGCGTTTGGCTTTCGCGACCGATTGTTTCGAGGTATGAAGCCGCTGTTCGGTCTGTTGAAGCGATTTCGTCGCCTTGACGAGGTCTTGCGGGGTAAGTTGATCCGCCGATACGGCTGAAGTCCCTGAAAAAATCAGGACGCCTGTACCGACGGTTACGAGTAGTTGTTTCCACATATATTGATAAAAACCTCCAAATAGGATGATTCGCTAGCTATATAAAAAGCTACAAGTGCGAATATAGCATCCATGTTTGAAAAGTTCAATATATGAAGCATTTCATTTATATGTCGAACATGTCAAAACGATGAGTCGACCCTCCACAAACTTCACTCAAACTTCATACGTCCTATCGCGGTCATCGCTTTCGTTTCAATACGATTATGACAATACCGAGGGCGGCGCAGACGGTCAAGGCCGGGCCACCGATTAAAAAGAACCGGGTGCTGGCTGACGACAAGTTCGTCGTCAGACCGAGGATTGTGAACAAATTCCCGACAATCAGCAGCACCATCAGGACGGGCAAGAAACGATGCATCACACGATACCTCCCGGTTTGACCATCTCGAATTGAGCGATTTCATCCTGCATGAATCCGAGTCGGCGGGCTGCCTCGATCAAGGCCGGACGGTCCGAAGTGAGCGTCAGTTTAATCGGACCGGCCGCTGCTGCCGCTCGCAACAACCATTCCGCATCTTCATCCCGACCAAACACATCAAGGAGCAAATCGCCTCGAAAAAGGAGGGCTCCTGTCGTCTCGCCCTCACGGACTCGCACAAGCTCAGCCTGTTGTTGGGTCGTACGAACGTCGACTTGCCAAATCGGTCGGTGGATTGCAGACGGATAATACGTCTCGAATAGCTCGGTGATCGGTTCCGGTTCGAGCGACGCCTCCGTCTCGGTCGGTACAGATTGGAAGTACATAATTTCTCGAACTGTTTCATAGCCGAGCCGTTCATAAAGCGTGAGTGCTGGTTCGTTCCCTTGGATGACTTCAAGCAGGCGTGTGCCCATCGCTTGTTCATCGAAGCGGCGCATTAACTCGTTCGCGATGCCGAGGTGTCGATAGCCAGGGGCGACCGCCAAGCCACCGCAACGAGTGACCCATCCCGAATCCAGGTGCGCCACGCCGCTCAACATGACGGCAACAGGACGATTGTCCGCATAGGCGACGACGGAACGGGATGGCTGGTTTTGATCGCGGACGAGAAACACCGCCTCAAATCGAGCCTCATCCATGTCAAAGTGAATCATATAATCAGAAAAACCGTCCATGAAGGCATGGTATAAATCCGCGCGCGGTGGATTTTGGACATAAGAAATGATTGGTCTCGCCATCGTGCTCAGTTCCTTTCGAGTTAGAGTTCAGTATACTAGAAGAGTCAACTTACACCGAGGAGGAATCCGGATGTCAATCAAACTCGAACCACTCCGTGACGCCCATTGGCCTGTCTTGGAGACATTTTCCCTACCGCTCGACCAAGAGAAATATACGACGCTCCCAACAGATCTCGATTCGCAGTTGCCAGACGGGGTGTACCCTGTCGTCATCACGACCGATGAGCCCGTTGGCTTCTTTCTGCTCCACGACACGGAACGGGTCGCCTCTTACACGGAGGCGCGAGATGCGTTATTGCTCTCGATGTTTTCCATCAATCATCCGGCTCAAGGAAACGGCCACGCCAAAGCGGCGCTCCGTCTCTTGCCGAGTTATGTCCGGGAGCACTTCACCGATAAACACGAGGTCGTCCTGTCAGTCAATCTCAAAAATGAGCCGGCCTTCTCGCTCTATCAAACTGTCGGCTTCGTCGACACCGGCCGCTTGATCGACGGACCGGTCGGACCCCAACGCATCATGTCGCTGCAGGTATAAGTTCGCCGGGTAAGATGCTGTAGACGGCCGTGTCCGTCAAGCGTTTTCCGTCAGCAGACAAGTCCTCGTTTCGGAGCGTGCCTTCCAACTGAAAGCCGAGCCGTTCCGGAATCATTCGACTTCCTTCATTGGTCGACTCGCATTGGATTTCAATCCGCTGGAAGCTGAAGTGGGCGAATCCGAAACGGACGATCGCCTCGACCGCCTCGCTCATATAACCGTGGCCGGTGTGTTCCGTGTGAAGCCAATAGCCGACTGCAGCCTTCCGTACGTCCCAGTCAATCCCAAACAGACTGACCGTCCCGACGAACGGCCCCGTCTCCCGTAAAAAGATGAGATACCGAAAACTCTCACCTGTTACATAGAGTTCCTGTGCCCGCTTCAAGTTTTCTTCCGTCTCGGATAACGTCGGCACTTCTTGCGCGAACGGAAGCCAGCGCTTCAGTTCATCATGCGACTCCCGAATCGCCTCGTTGACGATACGGGCATCTTCTCCGGCGCGAGGTGCCCGCAAGTATAACCGCCCGGTCTCAATCTGGAGCGGTGTATCTGTACGTTCAACGTTCATCTCGTCATTCCCCCCTCTTCACTTGCGAAAACACCAAACCAAAAGACTACCTAAACCGAGCACGAGCAATACGTTCAGCAGTTGCCAAATAAAATCAATCATGAGACCCGCCTCGATTGCTTGAAGTCAACTCTTCAAGGCCTGTCAAAACTTGCTCCCAGTAGCTTGTCGGATGGGGCACGAGATCTTGCTTCGTCACGGTCCGTGTCTCCCCTGAGATTGCCGAGATCGACTCAACCTCCGCATGCTTGCCGGCCAAGAGCGACCGGAACGCCGCAAAATCGACCGTGACGACATCGCCCACTTCCATCTCATCTAATGTAAACGGTTCTCCCGCGTACGCGTAGACATATGTATGGGCGAACTCTCGATCCAAAAATGTCCCTGTCTCGATCACGTCTTCGAAGACGCCGAGCGGAGTCAGTTGATCGAACGTCAGGTCGAGCCCGAGCTCTTCATGAATCTCCCGCACCCCGTCCCGAACGGTCTCTCCGGCCGCCAAATGCCCGGCTGCCGTGATATCGAACAATCCGGGAAAATCTGTCTTCCGTTCGCTTCGAAGTTGCAGGAAGAGACGGTCGTGGGCTGTCATCCAACAATGGAACGTCTCATGCCAGTCCCCGTCCCTGTGCACATCGGCGCGTGACTTCAACCCGACTTTCTTCCGCCGGTGGTCTACGACCGTGATGAATTCCATTATCGCGTCACTCCATCCTCTAAAAATGTGATTGTCCCTGACGTCGCATCGAGTTCGACATCGATGCCGATGGGGAACACGTGTGACGGAAACGTATGCCCGATATCAACGTTCGTCAAAATCGGGAAGTCGACGTCTCCGAGCACTTCGAGCAACAGCTCCTCAAACGTGAACGGTGCGCCGGCCGCATCGAAATGTTCATGTTTCCCGATGATGAGTCCATTGATTTGATTGAAAACTCCGGCCAGTTTGAGCATACTGAGGGAACGTTCCTCGTCTGCCATCGTCTTGAACGAGTCTTCTAAAAACAGGATGGCCCCGTCCATGTCTGGGAAATAGTCCGACTTCAAGAAGCCGGTCATCGTGTTCATGTTCCCACCAATCAACTTGCCACGAGCCTGACCTTCTCGGAGAGTGAGCCAGCCATCATTCGGCCGGAAATTTTTCTCCCGGTCCTGCGTCGACCAATCGATCATCTCCTCGGTCCACTCTCCAGGAACGTCGAGTGAGTAAGGCGCCGTCCGCTCCAAACAGAGTACCTCTCGCACGTAGCGCTCCCCGTCCGCAAACATCGTCTCGTATTCCCCGAACGACGGGACGATGGCTGGACCATAGAACGTCGTCACACCTGTCTTTGTATAGCAGGCGAGGAGGAGTGCTGTGACATCGCTATACCCCATGATGATTTTCGGATGGTGTCGCAACGCCTCGTAATCGATATACGGTAAGAGCGAGTTCGAGTTCGTCCCTCCGATGGTGCTAATGATTGCTTTCACGTCGCGGTCGCGCAGCAACTCATTGAACTCCTCGGCTCGTTCGCGGATCGAGGCCGAACGGTATCCTTCTGAACGGTGCGTGCACCGTCCCTCTCGAACGAGAAAACCCATCCGCTTGAGCTGTTCAATTCCTCGCGCATACCGTTCCGGAAACCGGACCGGTGCCGGAAACGACGGCGTGATGATTCCAATCGTGTCCCCCGCCCGTAACGTCGGCGGTTGTTTACTTGTCCCCAACCTCATCGCTCCCTCATGTTTGTTTCATTCACTGTACGGGTTCCAAGAGTCGGCTGACAACCTATCCTAAAACAAATCAGGGTCTTCCGAGAGTGTCCGTACCTTTCGAATTTTCTGCGGACGGCCCATCCAACCGAGCACAAGAAAGAAGAATCCGCCCGCAACAATACAAAATAATCCGACCAATCCCGCGATGATGCCATGGAACCCAAAGCGTTCCCCGCTCAAGACAAGAAGGAAAGGGAAGCAGGTGAACGCGACACCTAACATGATCAGTCCGCCCCATATGCGTCGCCGTGGGAACCCGATTGTCCACCATCCGAACGCCACCAATCCTAAAATGATTAAACCGACCAGCCCGACTAGCATCATCGTCAGCACCTCCACTCATCAAATTGTCTTGTTATATTCCGCAACATTGATTCAAATTCCTGTCAAAAGAATCCTGTACAATTCCTGTAATACGGGTAAATAACTAATGGAAACCATCGTACCGGAATACCGCAGAGGAGGAACGTCATGAGGACACGACTCATCTTTGCCCTCGCGTTTATCGGTCTTTGTTTAGTGGCGGTGTATTGGATTAGTACGTGGGACGACCATCAAATCGAAGGACGGATTGAGCAAATCGATATCCCCCAAATGATGATTGGTCCAAGTGACGTCTCGGGCAATGAAGTCAAGTTGTATACGATTTTAATCAATGATCAGACCGAAGTGACCGGGGGTGCGAACGACGTGCAAGAACTTCGGGTCGGTCAAGTCGTCACGGTGGAGCTCGACCGTGACGCCAAACTCAAAATTGCCGTGTCAATCCATGTAACGCCGGATTAAGCGACACGGCTTTTTTTCAGAAAACGAGCATAGTTTTTAGGGAACGGTGGAATATGAGAACAGGAAGCTGAAAGGAGCGAATTGAATGATTTCACATACATTGTTATCAGGGAAAGTCGCATTCATCACGGGTGCGGCATCTGGAATCGGACGTGCCACCGTCATCCGGTTCGTTCAAGCCGGGGCGAAAGTCGCGATCGTCGATTTGAATTTAGAAGATGCGGAGCAACTCGCGAGTCTGATTGGAGAAGAGCGTGCCGTCGGCATCAGTGCCGACGTCGGGAACGAAGACGAGATGAAACGAGCGTACGAGCAAACGATTGAACGTTTCGGCCGCGTCGACATCGTCTTTGCGAACGCAGGACGGAACGGCACAATCACACCAATCGAGCATTTGTCACTCGAAGATTGGAACGGTGTCGTCGAGACGAACTTGACGGGCACGTTCTTGACAGTGAAACACGCCATTCCGCATTTAAAAGAACGGGGCGGCAGTATCATCATCACGTCATCCATCAACGGGAACCGTTACTTCAAAAACTTCGGGTTCAGCGGCTACGCGACGACGAAAGCCGGTCAGACCGGATTTGCGAAAATGGCAGCGGCCGAGCTCGCCCAATTTGGCATTCGCGTCAACTCGATTTGTCCGGGGGCCATCGACACGAACATCGATGACTCGACGAACCGCGATGATGCCTTGCTTGAAGAAGTCGTCATCCCAATCGAGTATCCGGAAGGAAACCAACCGCTTGCCGGGAAATCCGGTTCAGCCAAACAAGTCGCGGACGTCGTCTTGTTCTTCGCGAGCAACATGTCAAGTCACGTCACCGGCTCTGAGGTGTACGTCGACGGCGCCGAATCATTACTTTAACGGACAACAGGTCGCCCCGCGGGGCGACCTGTTTATTTGAGGATTGGACTTTTCATGACCGCTTTCTGATAAAACGGAATGAACCCTAAGCGCTCCATATTCCGTCCCGAGGCCGTATCGACTTTCGTCGTCACGGTCACGTACTCGCATCCGGCCGCTTTCGCGGCCGCAATCCGTTCCAAGATGAGCTGCGTCTGATAGCCTCTGCCCCGATAAGCGGGAATCGTGCTCGTCAAAAACAGTTCACCCATCCCGTCCTGGATGGCTAGAATCCCGCCAGCGACGGCCGTCCCGCCTTCGCGGACGAGAAACGCCTGGTTTTCGGGAAGCGCGTAGAAACCTTTCGCCGTATCGATCGTCTCTTGCATGACCGTCCCCGTCTCGGCGAAGCCGGCCGCGATGGCCCGGGCCCACTCATTCACGTTGTTTGCGTGCACGCGTTCGACCGGATGCGCCATCTCTGGCAAGACGAACGCATTCACGTCGAGCAACCAGACGTCGAGGAAGTGGTCGAGCGTATAGTTTCGTTCTTGCAATAACCGGATGAGTGACATGTCCGCGAGTGGACAGACTTCGATATGTAGGCGGGACACGTTCTTCCCGCGCACCCACTTCTCCATCTGGTGCAAATCGTAAAAACTGGTCGGTCGATTCAACCCGAAGCCGACCGCGAAACTCGTATTGCCCATCCGGAAGACGTGGCCCTTGTTTTCAACAATCAATTCCGAACCTTCATAGGGAGGGGTCTGTTTACGATGCCGAATATAGGCAGACGTCCCTTCCGCTTTGATGCGTTCGATCCGCCTGGCTAGTTCTAAGCGTCTCATCTCATTCCCTCCCTACTAATCTCCCCTGAGTTTACCACACTTCGATTGCGAACAGATTGTGATTCCGTTACAGCCGGACCTCATCGACGACAAATGACGATGATCCTTCGATTTCTTCGATGAAGTGCGACCCGAACAGCATCGCCGGTGTAAAGCTACCTGGGATGACACGGCCCGATCCGACAAGACGCTTCACGACCTCAAGTGCGCCGTACACGGTGAAGGCATACGTGCTCGCCGTCTTGATGCGAACGATCACTTTACGTCCTGAGGCGTCCGTCGCCTCGCCCCAGACATACGTCGATGATTGCTCCCGCTCCGACTCATCCGGTCCGCTCACGTGCTCATCAACGTAACGGAGCAGCTTTCCTTGCACCGCGTCGCTGCCAAGAATCGGGCCGAACCAAGATAAGAGACGCGCCCCGTAAGCGTAAGCCGTCGGGACCGGGACCCACGTCGTGATGTTCGGGATACCCGTCGTATAATAGGCGGTCGAGACATCCCCCCATGGAATCGCAAGTGCCGTTTTCTTGCCGCGTCCGAAATCGATGTGACGGCGTTTCGCCCCGAGCGGGAATGGTGTCAGTTCGCCATCTTTCCGTTCGGCACTGCTCGACCCGAGTCCGCGGATGGCTGTTTTCAGCGTCCCGCGTGAGATACCGGCGGCCGCCGAGAAGCCGAGTGCTAGATTCGTCGCATCCGGCATCAGCTCTTTCAACTTGCGGGCCACACAGTCGGTCGGGATGACGTCAAAGCCGACACCCGAACAAAGCAACACGCCGGCCTCTTGTGCGAGCTTGGCCCGTTTCTTCGAGTGGATGTATTCGAACACTTCGATTTCCCCGGTAATATCCAAGTAATGCGTCTTCGTGGCGAGGCATGCCTCGACCATCGGCCGACTCGTATCGGCGAACGGTCCGGCACAGTGTAACACGAGGTCGATGTCTTCCAATTGGCGTGTCGCCTTATCGAACGACAAGTTAAAGACGCGCGTCTCACACGCGAGCTCTTCCCCGAGCTTTGCGATTGCGTCCGCACGCCGACCCGCGAGCACCGGTGTCATCCCTTCTTTTACTGCTTGCCGGGCAATCAGTTCGCCTGTATAGCCGTTCGCCCCATAAATCATCCATTTCATCACGATTCCTCCTTCAACTCTACAAACATGTCTTTTCTTTGTTCCCTATCCTGGCAACTTTCACCCGTGTAACCGATGCATCACGTCTTGCATCACACCAATCAAATAAACGATGCCAACAGCCGTCACTATGACACCGACGGGGATGACGAGACTCGACCACACCTGCCTTGTTGCGAACCGACAGCCCTTATATGTCAAGTAGCGATCAATCGCCCAATATAATAGCGCCGCCCCTAAACTGAGCCAGAGCAAGACGAGCCCGAACCCGATATGTAACCCAAACGAGACGAGCGGCCCGAACCGCTTCGACATCCGGCGTGTCACCCAATCGCTGAACACCGACGTCAACACGCCGTACGTGACGATGACCGGGAAACTAACTGCTAAATAAGTTGCCGTCAACATCAATAGCTCATTCACCGTATCGCTCACCCCACCGCTGTCCGGATATTGCGGGATGACGACCCAACACGCCAACAAGAGTGCATAAATCGGGGCCGTGAGCGACGCCGCGACAATTTTCCGAGCCCACATGCTCATTTCCCCCCTTCTTCTACTCCAACTTTACATGACCCGTAAAAAAAGCGCACAAAAAAACCAGCCTGTTTAAAGGCTGGCCAAATACTTAGTTGTTCGCAGCTTCTGCCGCTTTCGTGCGGACCGTCTGCATCGCTTCTGTCCATGGGACGAGCTGGTCGAGCATGTCGTTGACCGATTGGACTTGAACGTCTTTCGGTGCGAAATGTGTCCCGTTCTCGAAGTCCGTGAAGAGCGAGAGGGCTGGGTGGACACGGACGTGGGCGATCAAGAGCTCGCTCAACACGCCGCGTAAGTGTTCTGTCGCACGCGCACCGCCGACTGAACCGTACGAGACGATTCCGGCTGCTTTGTTATGCCATTCGTTACGTAAGTAGTCGAGAGCATTTTTGAGCGCGCCTGTGATTGAGTGGTTGTATTCTTGGACGATGAAGACGAAGCCGTCCATCTCTGCGATTTTCTCAGACCATGCCGCCGCACCTGATGCGTCGCCGCCTGGTTCGCCGAGAAGCGGAAGGCTGTAGTCTGCGATATCGATGATTTCATAGTTAGCGTCACCGCGTTTGTTCGCGAGTTCTTTCACCCATTCTCCGACTTGTGGGCTGACGCGTCCTTCACGAGTAGATCCGAGTACGATTCCAATTTTCAACATGTTAGTTCCTCCTTGTGAGTTGGTTGGTTCTTCTTGTTTACCGAACAAACGATTTAAAAAGCTCATTTCATTCCCTCATATTCTTTCTCAAACGTTTTTGTACTTCTGACCGTATCAATCGGTCGAACCATCGCTTCAATCTGTTCCCGCTTCGACTCTAAGAACGGCGGGAGTGACAATTTCTCACCGACCGTCTCATACGGCTCATCGCCCATGAACCCTGGTCCGTCCGTTGCCCATTCGAACAGGATTTGCGGCGCGACGCGTGCGTAAGACGATTCAAAGAAGAAGCGGTCGACATAGCCTGATGTCGGTAACCCGAACTGTTGCAATCGTGCCGTCCATTCATCGAGGACACTGCGGTCATCAACACGGAAAGCGACGTGATGCACGGTTCCGAACCCTTGGCGCGCGACTGGTGACGTCTCGTCATGAATGACGACGACTTGCGCTCCGTTTCCACCCTCACCTCCTTCAAAGAGATGCGCGTCGCCTTCTTGTCCGATCTCTTCGAACAACATGACTTGCTCCATCACTTGTTTGAAATACGTAAAGTCCGCGATGCGGATGAAGATTGGACCGAGGCCCGTGATGGCGTACTCGAGCGGGACCGGGCCGTTTTGCCACGGTTCGCCTGACGCGACGCCAACGTTGAACTCATCTGAGATGAGCTGGTACGCCTGCTCGTCGAAATCGACGAACGAAAGCGTCTTCTTGCCGAACTGCTCGGCGATGCCTTCATGCTTCACTCCGAGGCGGTCGAATCGACGTTCCCAATATGTGAGTGCCTCGTCGGTCGGGACGCGGAACGACGTCTTGGCGATTTCATTCGTCCCATGCACGCCTTTTGGGATGCCAGGGAAATCGAAGAACGTCATATCTGTTCCAGCGCTGCCTTTGTCATCGGCGAAAAATAAGTGGTACGTCTGAATGTCGTCTTGGTTGACCGTCTTTTTGACGAGACGCATCCCAAGGACGTTCGTGAAGAAGTCATAGTTCTTCTCGGCGCTGCTCGTAATCGCCGTCACGTGGTGAATTCCTTTTACATGGTTCATTCGAATCGCTCCTTCAAAATCTTGATTTCGAGATAATTAATTAAAATTTTTTTGCCGCTTCGGCACGTTTGCCGATCGTCTTCAATTGAGTAATTGTATTTGCTAAATCGAGACCGTCGAACAGCTCGTCCATTCGTCGTTCATGGGCTGGAAAGATGCATGACATAAGTGTCTGTCCTTCCTCTGTCAGTGCCGCATACGTGACGCGACGGTCGCTCGGACACGCTTTGCGGATCAAATAGCCTTTCGCTTCGAGCCGGTCGACGATGTATGTCATGCTCCCGCTCGTCAATAATACTTTTTTGCCGATCATTTGAATCGGTTGGTCGCCTTTATGGTACAGCAATTCCAGGACCGAGAACTCGGTCGGATTCAGCCCGTACTCGGCGACTTCATGCTTGACCACGTCTTGAATCGATTGCGAGGCCCGAAGCAACACCGTGATCGCTTTTAACGTTTGTCGTTCTTCCATGTGTTCCCCTCCTCTGCTGAGAGAAAACAATACTTTAAATTTCATTATCTTTAATTCGAGATAAATATAACACGCTAAATTTGATGGGTCAATCAATTTGTCTCAAAAAAAAAGACGAGTTGCCTCGTCTTGTCGTTTCAGTCATACGTCTCATCCAAGTTACGCGCATAAAACGCGATGGCGCGACGATACCGTTTGATGCTGTCATCCGGCTCCGGGCTTGCGAGCAGTTCGAGCAACGTACCAGTCGCCTTACTGTGGCGCCCGAGATTATAATGAGTCATCGCCTGGAACACTTTGAGCGCCCCGATGTCTGGGAACTGCTCAATCGCCTTGGCAAACAACGCCTCAGCGTCCTCATAGCGGCCGAGCGCCCGATACGTGCTGCCGAGTCCGATATACGTCTCCCGAAGCTCTTCGCCGGCGAGGCCGAGCCGGATTGCCCGTTCATAATGCGGGACGGCTTGACGCTCTTCCCCGAGCGAGTCATAACACCAGGCGCAATGGGCATGCAGGCGTGGGTTCTTCTCATCTTGTCGGAGCAACATCAGGAACAGCTGCTTTGCCGGTTCGAGCTCTCCGATCTCGCGGAGACGAATCGCTTCGTCGAGCCCTTTCTCCTCTGGGGTTTGAACTTCCAGGTCACTCAAGTCGTCGAGCCACGCTTGCAACAACTCGTAATAGCGACCGACATGGACGCCATCGACGAGGGCATGATGCGCTTGAACCGAGAGCGGCATCGACATTCGGCCGCCCGTCTCCGTAAACTTGCCCCAAGCGATGCGCGGCACCGTATCATGCTGCTGATCGTGTGTCGGGTGGCTGATGCTCGTGAACGTGACCCAGGGCACGCTCGTGATGTAAAGCAGACTGTCCGGCTCATCGTCGCCGACGACGACTTCCCGTTTCGCCCCGCTCATCCGGGCCGTCACTTCTTCCATGAAGTCCGGGAACGCGTCTTTATACGTTGCCGTGCAAAAGTTGAAGACGTCATCGTCCATCATGACGGTGAACGATGGATGTACGACGTCGTGCTCGATGACCTCGTCGCCGCGAATGCGGTAGCGAAGCTCCGGGATGGCGTTCGCCGTCTTGACAGCACCGTACAAGAACAGTTTAAAGAACGACTGGCCGGTCCGTTTGGCGTGCGTATGTAACTTCGTCACATCAACGCTCGCCGTCACATTGAAATGCGGAGCGTCAAACGCCTGAAAGAATTCGTAATGCTTCTTGCGCGACCACGTCTCGGTATTGATGATTTTCATGATTCGTCCCCCTGTTTTTTCTTTCACTGTACCAAAGGGAACAGGTCGTTCAAAGTTTTTGCTTCAACTCGGTGTAATGCTCGTTCGCCAAGTCGAAATAGACGAAGTCCCGACGTTCAATCCGGTCGAGCGTCGCATGGAAGTCACGCCAGCCCTTCTCGACGAGCTCTGGCGTCAGTTCTCCGGCCACCGTAGCTTCCTCGAACTCGTCCTCGTCTTTGCGGACGACGTCCCCGTTCGGGAAGATGAGGATGTCGAGCAACAAGTCGTCCATATACGGGATTCCATCCTCATATCCGATTGCTTCGACGATATCGATGTACCATTGGACGATTTGCCCTTCCTCATTAAACATGACGGTCACACCGAACGGCTCGTCGTCCGGGAAGTATTGTAGCCAAGCGTATCCGGCATCGGCGACGATGAACTCTTCTCCCTTGTGCATCTTATATTGAGGTGCGCGGACGGCGTCGATTTGAAACAAGGCGACCGTCCCGGAGAAACGGTCATCATGGATTTCCATCTGCGCGTAGCGATGTTGCAAAATCCGTTCCCAGTCCCGGCGATTGGCAAATTTTCGTTTTGGCATATGTCTCTCTCCTTTTGACCCAATTCATACGTAAAGAGTTCGCCAAAATCCGACATTCCCCTGTTCAATCGTACAGATTGTGTTGATTGAACGAGACGAGATGGCTTTGTTTCAATCGTTTTCGCTCGACCATCCGTGTAAAGGCGTCGGTCGAGATGAAGCGATTGCCCGGGTGAATCGTCGCCAACTGCAACAAGATGAAGCGAATGCCGCGCTCCCCTTCCTGAAGCGGGACATGAAACATCGTCCCATCCTCATTGAATCGATTTATGAACAATTCGATTTTGCAGTCTTCTTTTAACAGTCGTGACGTGACGAAGGCGGCTTGGCTGATGAGGGATTCGAAGTCGTGATGGAGCGTATAACCGGACGGACCGTTCAAGTCCAAGGCGAACGTGAACGTATCGAGCGTCGTCTGTTGAAATACTTTTGACTGCAGGCGTCCGAGTTTGGCGGTCGCGTACCAATCGATCTCCTTCACCGGTTCCCCTTCATACGGTTTCGACCCGATTAGTTGCAACGGATTTCGAAGCGGTGACGCCAAGAGCGGCCGGTCCCCGAGCGCTAACCGTTTCGTCCCGACCGGTGGATGCAACAGGAGCGATGGAAGGACGGTCCACTCTATATCGACCGGTCGTTCATATAAATACGTCCCGAGTCGGAACGGGAGCGTGACGGCGATGACGCATTCCTCGAACGTGGCTGGTCCGCGATACTCAGCGCGCACGACCAATTCGTGGCGGGCGCGACTGACATCGACCTTATAGTCGAGCACGTTCGGAAGGCGCTCATGCGCCGGAAAGCTTATTCCCGAGCTCGACTTCAAACGAATGCGAAGTGGCAGGCCGAGTCGATCCAACTCGTCCACCCCATCGACCACTAACACGATCCGGCTCTCATCTCCGACAAACAGCAATTCTTCGTATTGCGTGAACCGGAGATCGATGTGCCGCTCGAGTTGTTGCCGCGTCCGCTCGAGCATCCAAATCGCACTCGCTACAATGAAACATAGATAGCCGAATCCGTAGACGTACGGGAAGAACACGAGCATGGCTCCGCTCACGAGATATATAGGGAGGAGCCGGCGCTGCAACCAAGCGTGCGTGGACAGGATCATGCGTCAGCCCTCGACCGGCACGGGCACGGTGTCTAAAATGTGTGCAATGACGTTCGCTTTCGTCGACTTAATTCCGCCTTCAAGCGTCAAGCTGATCCGATGGGCGAGCACGTACGGCGCCACGGCTTTGACGTCTTCTGGGATGACGTACAGTCGGCCGGCCAAATAGGCATAACTTTGACACGCGCGGAGCAATGCGATCGCGCCGCGCGGGCTGACCCCGACCTCGACAGAAGAATGCGCCCGGGTCGCATGGACGAGACCGAGCATATAGTCGAGGACATCGTCTTGAATCGCGACTTGTCTCGTCTCGGCCTGCGCTTCTTGCAGCGAGGTGAGTGACGTCACGGCCTCGATGTGTTTGCGGGTCTCGGTCAACACTTGCAACAACAGTTCTCGCTCTTCGGCGGCTTCCGGATAGCCGACCGGAATCGAGATGAGGAATCGGTCGAGCTGCGCGTCTGGGAGCGGGAACGTCCCGGCCGATTCAATCGGGTTTTGCGTCGCGATGACGAAGAACGGCTTCGGCATCGGATACGTCTTCCCGCCGATTGACACTTGTCGTTCCTCCATCGCTTCTAACAGCGCCGACTGGGTGCGCGGGACGGCCCGGTTGATTTCATCAATCAAGACGATGTTCGCAAAAATCGGACCTTGCCGATGGTCAAAGTCTTGCGTCTGCATATTGAAGTAGTCGGTCCCGATGACGTCGGACGGGAGCAAATCGGCCGTAAATTGGATGCGCGAGAATGACCCGTCCAAACTGCCGGCAATCGCTTTGGCGAGCAACGTCTTCCCAGTTCCAGGTACGTCCTCGAGCAAGATGTGCCCTTCGGCGAGAAGCGCCGTGCAGCAGAGCCGGACGACTTCATCTTTCCCCAAATACACTTCATTCAACTGTTTGATGACCGCTTCGATTCCCATTTCGTTCCCCTCCGTTGGTAGATGTCTTATTCGAAGTTTACCTGTTTATGGTAATATAGACAATAAATAGTCTGAACATTCCGATAAGGAGGGAAAGGATGAAGTGGTCATCTCGATTTATAGGGTTCCTTGTTGTGACAGCTTGTCTCGTAGTGATGTTCGTCTTTATCAGCAAGGAGACGTTCAGTTGGTTCCAAACAATCAATACACTTGCTCCAAGTAGTGTGATCGAAATGGGCAAGCCAGAAGAGGCACCACCGCCAAAAGATGGTATTGATTTAGGTTCGACCGATGAGCCTGGAAAAGCTGGAGAACGGCAAGTGAAGGAAGACATGCTCAAATTCAAATTTGGTAGCGGGAATGGTGATGCCCCCGGCGGACTCGGCACATTGTTTACCTTCCTTGCCGCCATCGGGTTGACCGTCTATGGCGTGCGTAGATGGCTGCGTCGTCGACGGGGGAAAGGATTCACGTTTTCTAGTAGACAAAATGCCTTTGCGCCACTGTCTCTCAACGCGGACACATCGATTGAGGCACGGACGTTCCCGATGCTCACGAATATCGAACTGAGGGATTGGCTGATCACGTTCAACGCGTCGCTCGCCCCTGAGTTAAAACTTCGGACGAATGAGACGGTCGTCGACTGGTTCGAGCGCATCGAGCTGACAGATATCGATGCCTCGCTCTATCATCTGATTCGCTATGGTCCCGCATCCGATCATGACATCCCGTTCGAGCAACAACAACGATTTCACGAGGCACTCGACCGTTACTTGAAGCGGCAACCCTGAGCGAGAAAGTACCCGGGTTCTCAATGACTGGCAAACATGCTACGCTCATTGATAATAGGAAAAAAATGTAACTTTCTTAGGAGGTTTGATTGATGAAACGCCTAGGCCTACTCGGATTCAGTGTGTTTTTGCTGACCGGGTGCACCGATTCCGTTGAGCAACCCATCGTCCCGGCCGATACAAATGAACCGTCGTCCGAAGACATCACCGCTTGGACGCGAGAAGATTTTAAAGACGTCTTCGACCAATATGAAAAAGTCCCGCCGCTCTTGAAGGCACTCGAGAACGATGGACTCACCCCGTTCCGCGAGACGTTCGAGCACGTCGTCATCGCCGGCGACGGCATCCAGCATACATACGCCGACATTCATCCGTTCAAACTTGACGACGGCACGTACGCCACCGTCTATGAGAGCGCGAACGGAGACATCGCCAACGGTCCCGAGTCGGTCGCGCCGCTGTTTTGGCAAGAAGCATCGTTCCTTCAATTCGTCGAAGAAATCGAGAAACGAAAATATGGGACGAGTGCCCCACCGACGGACGTCGTTTTGACCGAAGACGAGTTTCAGGCGCTCTATAATCGCCACGCCTACACATCCGCGCTCATCGTCGAGCTCGACGAATGGGGCGTACAACTGGCGCGCGATCCGCTCGAGAACGTCATCATCGCGGGAAACGGGGTCAAGGAAGTGAAGGCCGACTTGATCGTCTTTGAAGTCGAAGGCGGCTACGCCATCGTCTACGACCGAGACGGTGAGATTTTCAAAGGGCCGGAGTCGATTGCTCCGCTGTTTTGGAGCGAGACGGATTATGAAAACCTACTCGAGAAACATGAATGACTTATGGGAAGCGTCGTTTCAAGTCCCGGTACTCGAGTAGCAAATTGAGCCATTGCGCCGGCTTATCGCTCGACTCAGCTACATCGTACCGGTACCTCGTCACATATACATGCCACGACAAGGCACGATAGACGCAACCGAGCTCTTCGGCGATCAATAGATGACGCCAAAGTACGTCCTTGGGTGCGACGCCGCTCCACGCTTCCAAGTAAACCGTACGCATCGTTTGAATCTGTTCATACCAGGCGACCTCGTCTTCTTCCGGCAATAAGTCGTACAGCGCGTTCCAAAACACGCGCACGCTGAAAAACGGATGTGTGACGGTCGCGTCGCCCCAGTCGAGGATACACAAATCATTCGTCCGTTCCCGCCAGAAGATGTTGCCGCCGTGCAAATCACCGTGCTCGAGACTCATCGGCATCCCAATCGCCAGCTCATCGCACATCGCGATCAATTCATCTTGAAGCGCGAGCATAGCCTCGGCTTTGTATTGCTCGAGCCCGGCGCAGAGCTCAGGTAAATACGTGCGAATTTCGCCCTTCAACTTGGCCGGTCGGCGGTCCGGGATGCCGTAAGACAAGTAGGTCTCGATCTGGTCGATCTCCTGTCGCTGCAGCTGTGCGTATTGACGCAACGCCGCTTCGTATCGACTCACGTCAGGTCGTTCACGTAGCGCCTCTCCGCCGATGTCTCGCATGAGCAACCAGTTCCGGGCTGAATCGATGGCGATGACGTCAGGCACGAAATCAGGATGCCGCTCGGCCAGAAACGCCGACAATCCGGCCTCGCCGCGGCTGATATCGGTCACCACTTTGGCGTAGTAACGTTCCTCATCGAGCGCGCCAACAAGCAAGTACGTCAAATCGGTATCTTTGATCACGTGCCACCTCGCATTCGGCACGTTTGCCTCAATCCATCGTTCGAACCGTTCACGAAACGATCGTTCACGCCATGGGATTGCCTGTCTCATCCTTTTCACTCTTTCTTTCATCATCTCCTAGGAGGAAACGATATGGACGTTGTATATTACTCATACCCGGTCGATGCCATCTTGTATATGTACTTAGGGGCGACGGCCGTCGTCAGTCTCATCATCGGGCTGCTCGTTTGGCGTCTGTTCAAGCGCCGAGCTGTCGGCTTTTGGACAACGCTCGTTCTCAGCTTTGTCGGGCTGTCGCTCTCGCTCGTCTGGTTTCAAAACGCGTCCGTCGCCGTGTTCATGGGGACACTCCCGTGGCTGATCAATCTCGTCTTCTCCCTTTTGTTGTACGGCCTGTTCGTCGGAATCATCTATGTCGCGTTCCGACCACGAAAGCTCGACCGCGTCAAGTGACGGTATGCTATACTCATGTTAATAAACGACCACTAGGGGAGCCTTCGGGCTGAGACGGCATGCGCCGGACCCTTCGAACCTGATCTGGCTCATACCAGCGTAGGGAAGTGGTGTGGGATTCGTCTGTCTTTCCACGCCACTTTTCCACTTGGAGAAGTGGCGTTTTCATTTTGAAAGGAGACTATCTATGCGTATTCAACAACTCACTTGGATGGCGATGCTCATCGCCATCGCCGTCATCGGTTCCCTGTTCATCTCGATTCCGACCGGTGTCGCCCGTGCCTATCCGATTCAACATATGGTGAACGTCATCGCCGCCGTCACCGTCGGGCCGATCGGGGCCGTTCTCGTTGCGTTCGTGACCGGAATCGTCCGTGTCATGACCGGTACCGGGTCGCTCTTGGCCTTTCCCGGAGGTATGATTGGGGCGCTTTTGGCCGGGGTCTTCTATATGAAGACGAACCGCGTAGCCTTCGCCGCATTTGGTGAAGTCATCGGGACCGGCCTCATCGCTTCGCTCGTCGCCGTCCCGTACGCCAAGGTGTTGATGGGGACCGAGTTCGGGGCGCTGTTCTTCTTCCCAGCCTTCCTTGCCTCGAGTGTGACTGGGGCCGTGCTCGGCTGGATCGTCTTGGCTCGGGTCAAGCAATTACGACCGCTCACGGTGAAACGATAAATAGGAGTTCCCCCCGCTGAAAAAAATGGTAAAATCAGGATAACACATACTGGGAAGTCATGTCTTGAATCGATTGACGCTATTATTGGCGGCTACCGCTTGCCTGTTCATGTCCGGTCTGTTGTACACACTTGAACGGATTGCCATGTATACACGGTGGAACGCTCAAATCGCAACGGGTACATTCTCGAGCGAGCCGATGTTCGTCGATGTGTTGCTCCAAAACGTGTTCATCTCGATTTTCGGAGTGGCCGTGATCGTTCTCTTTTTCAAAGCGGGCAGTGCTGTCCAAAATACATCGTCCACAAAAGCAGGGACGGCCGACTCATGACGGCTGTCCCTGTTTGACGTGATACACCCAAATCTCTTCCCCGTTTGCCTCATCAATCAGGACACTGTCGACAAATCCCCCCTTCGCATAGAACCGTTTTGCCGGTTCGTTCATCGGATGCAAACTGAGGATGAGGTCATCGACATCGAAGTGTTCTTGCATCCACTGAATCGCAAGTTGTAAACATGTTGAACCGATACCTTTCCCTTGCTCTGTCACATCGATCATAAATCGATCGAGCCAGATGTAACGCTCCACCTTGTTCTCTGCCCCAATCATCATGAAACCGACGGGATGATCATCGCGACAAAGTGCATAGCACTGCCACGCATATTTGACATCGGTTTCCATCTCGCGGAGCGATTCGGCGTTTGTTTCGATAAAGCGAGCTTGGTCAGAAGCGACGGTCAAGGCGACAACAGCCTCCCGGTTCGTGTCATCGACAAGTTGAATCGTCAGCGTATCGGCAGCCATCGGCGCACCTCTTCCATGTCCAGTCCGCGCTTCGGCAAGATATAGGCGCTGACCGAGGAGTTGTATAGATACACATAATCGTCCTCCTCGACGACTTCCTTGATTCCTGCCCATGACACACGCGTCTCGCCGAACTCATTTAAATCGCGCAGACCAGTCTCCTCCAAATCCATCGTATGCAAGCCAAGCATACCTTCGTTGCTGCGTTCGTCGATGAGACGCCGCGTCTGCTTCCGGACGTGCCGTTCAAAGTATTTCGGATAATATAGGAACCACAGAACGCTCGCGATTCCGTATATCCCGTACAGCCACCAGTCCGTCTCTTGGAGCCACGTCGCCAGCACGAAAGCAGCGCCTAAAAAGATAAGTGGTCCGATGATTCGCTGCAGGAGAATCATTCGCTTTCCGGTCTTCGAACGTTTAATATGGCTCAAGTTGAACCGGATATAGTCGTCTTCCGTCAATTCGTATTGGATTTTCATCATCATTCCCTCCTCGGTGTCCTATACGTCTCACGTGAAGAAAAGTTCCGTTCAGAACGTTGATTCGATACACTAAAACAAAGGAGTGACATCATGAAACAAATCCATCACATCTGTATTCAAACACCCGACTATGAGGCGTCCAAACAATTTTATGAGGCGCTCGGCTTCGAACTCGTTCAGGAGTCACCTGACTTTCATACGCGCGCGTACAACAGCTGGCTCAAACTTGGCGATTTCTATATCGAGCTTCAAACGGCAAAAGTCGACGAGACGTTGTCGCCTTATTCAAAGCACGTGGCCGGCCCGGTCCACTTCGCGCTTTATGTCGATGACCTCGAAACAGAAGTGCGGCGCCTCGAGGACCTCGGTGTAACGTTCCTACCAAAGCACGGCGGGAACATCTACTTCGTCGTTGATGGTCATTTGAGTAAATTAAAAGCCCCGGAAGGCACGATTATCGAGCTCCGGGACACGTTTGTCATCAAGTGAGGCGCTGCCTTGCTTTTTTTATTGCCAAAATCGCACACCCTCATGTTTTTCGCCGTCTTCGAACAGGTACAAGACAAAGAACACACTTTGTCCGTACCGTTTGGAGGCCTTTCATGAAATATCTCGATTATTGGAGTTACTTATCGCTCTCCCTCGCCAAGCTGTTCCTCTTCAGCCTGTTGACCGCGAGCGCGTTCGACCTACCTTTTCTATTCATCAACCTCGCGACCATCTTGATGATGACGAGTTGGGCGCTACTCGTAAAATCGCAGACACGTCGCTGGATTTTGTTCGCGTCGCTGTTTCTGCACAGCACGCTACTCATCTCGGACGTCTGGTACTACCGCTATTTCGGTAACTTGCTGTCGGCCGCCTTGCTCTCTGACATCGGCCAGATGGGAGACGTCGGGGGCGGCTTTCTGACACTGATTCAAGCTCCTGACTTCATCTTGTTCACAGATTTGCTCGTCTACGCGGCTGTCCTCCTCTATATGAAGCGACACCCCATCACGGAACCGAAACGTCTCGGTCGCCGTTTGGCGGTCGCCGGTTTTCTTGTCGGCTTCATCGTCTTTACCGTCCCGACCGTTGTTCATTACGCCGAAACAGATCACCGGAAAAGCTCGATTTCGAACATGCGCGAGTATTATCAGCTCGGCTTTTGGGGCTATCACGGGCTCGATACGTTCCGTGGCCTTCGCGACGCGTTGAACCTCGGTGACGACCTGACGGAACGGGAGCGCGGCCAAATCGAAGCGTTGGCGACCGAACCGGTCGAGGCTACAGCCGACACGAACGTCATCGTCGTCCAACTCGAGTCGTTCCAAGCATCCGTCATCGGTCAGACGGTCAACGGGCAGGAGCTGACGCCGAATTTGAACGCGCTTCGTGATGAGATGCTGTATTTCCCGAATTTTTATCATCAGACGCACGAGGGCCGGACGTCTGATGCGGAATTCACCGTCAACGCCTCGCTCTATCCCGTCAAATCAGGTTCGGTGTATACGCAGTATGCGACGAACACGTTTGACGCCTTGCCTGAGCAGTTACGACGAGCCGGCTATGATACGGCCGCGATGCATGCGTTCGACAAGGAGTTTTGGAATCGTGCCAACTTCTATGAGCAAATTGGCTACAACCACTTCTTCCACCAAGGCGATTATCCGGCCAATCCGGTCATCGGTATGGCCGTCGGCGACAAGGAGTTCCTGACGACATCGGTCGACCACTTGGACACGTTGGACGAGCCGTTCTATTCCTTCATGGTCGCGTTGACGAGCCATACGCCGTATGAGATTCCGGACGAGGAGAAACGGTTGGATCTATCGGAATACGAGGACCCGCTCCTCCAAGACTATTATCACACCGTCCACTACAGCGATGCCGCCGTCGGTCTCATGGTCGAACGACTGAAGGCGGACGAAAAGTGGGACGACGCCTTGGTCGTCTTTTATGGCGACCACGACAGCGGATTGACCGCTGCCGGTGACGAGATGGCTATAAAAGCAGATGCCGACTCCACGGTCGATTTGTTCCAGCTTGACCGCTCCGTCCCGTTATTCATCAAACCGGCCGGACTTGAACGAGGCCAGACGGTGCAGGTGAGCGGCGGGCAAGTCGATTTGGCCCCGACCATACTCGATTTGCTCGGCATGACACCGACGTACATGCTTGGAAGTTCGCTTCTCGACGATGAGCCCAATTTGACCGTGTTCCGGAACGGCTCCTTCCGCTACGACGACCTCTATTTCGTCCCGGATTTGACGGAGCCGGTTGGCAGCGGCATGTGTTATTCGGTCGAGACCGGTGATGACTTGCCGCTTCAAGCATGTGAGCCGTATATTGACGAGGCCGCCGAACAGCTTCGCTTATCCGATACAATGATTGAGAAAGACGCCCTGTCCGACTTCACACCAAACGACAAACAAGCCGCCCCGAACTAATCGGGACGGCTTGTTTGTCAGTAGACGTTTCGTAACGCCTTGACGTCGATTTTCTTCATCGGCAAGAACACCTCGGTCACTCGTGCCAATTGTTCCTTTGTTCCGGTCGTCAGCATCTCTTCCATCTCCCACGGCACGATTTGCCAGGAGACGCCATACCGGCCTTGGAGCCAGCCGCACTGTTCCGCTTCCGAGACGGCCGACAGTTTGCCCCAGTAGTCATCAATCTCGGCTTGTGTCTCACAAAAGGCGATCAGCGACTGCATCTCGTTGAAGGCAAATTGATGATTTTCCGCGCTGTCCATGGTGACGAACTCGCGTCCGGACAAGACGAAGCGGGCGTAATTGAGCTTCCCTTCCAACTCCGGTCCGTCTGTCGCCTCGTAACGGATCAGATGGTCTTCCAGCACGTACGAATCCGGGAAGATGGAAATCCAGTCGTTCATCGCCGCCTCAGCGCGCCCGAAGACGTCCCCGACGAACAAAAAGCATGGGGTCACCGTCTGGATGTCCATCCCGCCGCTATGCATGATTTGCCAAGAGACACCGTGTTTGTCTTTTAACCAGCCGTAGCGCTCGCTGAAGTCATACTTATCGAGCGGCATGAGCACCTCTGCCCCCTCCACAAGCTCGTTCCATAGCGTCTCTACTTCTTCCGACGTCGGGAACGCAACCATATATGAGATGGACGGGTTGCGTTCCTTCAACGGACCAGCCCCGAGTAGTTGAAAGAATTGTCCCGCCAGCGAGACGGTCACAACCGTCGTCTCACCCGAAGGCGTATCGCCCAGTTTCGTCGTATAGTCGACGAATGAATCAGGAAATCTCGACACGTACCATTCCGCAATCGCCTCGACGTCACCTTCGAACCAAATGCATGGGATAATCGGTTGGGTAATCATAGTCTTTTCTCCTTTCAGACTTCGTGGAGACGATACACCTCACGAACCGCGAGCAACGTCTCTGCCGCCTTCCGATACGCCTGATAGTGAGATGAGTTGATGTGCGCGTTGAGCGCCGTCTCGTCTCGATACTTCTCATAGAACACGAACGTGCCCGGGGCGTCGATTGACTCATGGAGCACATACGTCAGGCACCCCTCCTCTTGTCGCGACGGAGGAATGACCTCATCGAGCGCTTGCCGTAACTCGTCCTCTTTCCCCGGATGTGCCTTCAAGATAGCGGTGATTGTAATTGCCATATGCGATTCCTCCTCATTTTAGGACTGACGCAAAACTGTTCCCGTTTTGGAAGAGATGTATACGCAAATGGACACGCCTATTTGTAAAGGCGTGTCCATCGTTTAGACGAGTTCGTTCGCAATCTCGTTCAGTTCTTCAATTTGATCTTTCAACGAAGCTAACGCTTCTTGCTGTGACATCGTCAGCACATGAACGTCTTGACTGTTCACTTCGAGCGCTGTCATTAGTGCCGACATTTGGGAAGTCACTTGGTGAACTTTGTTCAGTTCTGATGCGACGACTTGGAGCTGTGTCGACGTCTCATCCACGGTGCTTGCGACCGTTCCTGTCGTTTGGATCATGGAGAGAATCGATGTTCCGCTCTTACGTACTTGTTCTTCCTGCGTCGATAAACGTTCTGTACTACCATCGATTGCACGTTCCGTCACTTGCACCTCCTGCATGACGAGTTGGATAATATCATTGATTTGAGATGAGGCTTGGGCCGTTTGAGCCGATAGATTCCGAATTTCGGACGCGACGACTGCAAATCCTTTTCCGTGTTCCCCCGCTCGCGCTGCTTCAATTGAAGCGTTGAGCGACAGCAGGTTCGTCTGAGACGAAATCTGCTGGATCGTACCCGTGATGGTCCGCACTTCTTGGAAACGCTCCGCCAATCCTTTAAACGCATGATTGACTTCACTGATACTTAAGTTCAGTTCAGCGAGCGACTGTTCTGTCGAGTCCATATTTTCATGCGATACATGAGCGTCCTGCAAGACCCCACTCACTTGAGACGTCGTCTCCTGGAGCTGTTGTTGCATCCGCTCAAACGCCTGTACAGTTGAACGAATTTGCGAAGCGACGTTTTGAATCAGACCTGCTTGTTCCGACGTCCGTTTCGTCATCAAACCGATTTGTTCTGTCACTTGCTCCGAAGCATTTGTGACAGAGTCGACTGAATCATTCATCGTGAAGACGGCCCCATGAAGTGTGGTCGCACTCGCTGTCGTCTTCGCCATCGTTAGCTCGATTTCGCTAGCGTGTTGTTCTGACTTTTCTTGTTGCGTGAACGTCTCATGTAACAACTTCGCACCAAAGAATGACACAAAGTATGCGCCAGACAAAGCCATTGTGAGCACAGTGAACCAAATGACGAGATCGAGCGGCGTTTCAAATGAAAAGCGCCCAATCAATACAGCTCCGACCGATACGATAAGCGCGAGAATGCTGCCGTACAGCACAAGATGCCGATTCAAGTACATCAACATCAATACGATATACAGAAAGACGATATTTTGAATCGCAGTACCTGGCAGCGTCAAGATAATTGCTGAAGCTGCAATGTACATCAACGTGACGAGCCCATACTTCAACCAAGTATGTTCCACATAGAAGCGATGGCCCAGCCATGATGCGGCTTGAATGACACCACCTATCAGAATAAAATTGACTGCGCCTTGCCCCGCGAGCTCCCCCATCCAATACAAAACACCCATGATCGGATAAGAGAGGAAAAATAAAATAATCACCATGCGCGATACAAACAACGAACTCATTTTTTCAAAATGATTCACCATAATTGTTGCCTACTTTCAATAGAATAAAGATCTATATTATATTTCGGCGTATTTTTATTAATCTCAAGTCCGTCTTTCTCCATTTCGCTGACATTGACTCAACAAATAAAAACAGCACAACAATTGTTGTGCTGTCCATCGCAAAATTTAGTCTCTATCTTTACTTTTTTGTTTAAATGGCCACCATACCCCGTCCCCGAACGATACGGTGATCGCTGGGATGAGCAGTGGCAACACAATCAATCCGTATAACAACAGCCCGGTGATGACGATCGTCGCAATCTGGACGAGACTGAGCACGCCAGACGGGATCATCGCCCCGAACGTCCCAGCGAGGATGACGGCCGCGGTCATGATGACCGTCCCCATCTTCGTCATCGAATGGACGAGCGCATCGCGAACCGTCATCCCGTTGATCGACTCCTCGCGGAACCGGTCGAGCAGGAAAATCGAATAGTCGATGCCGAGGGCGATCAACATGACGAACCCGAAGAACGGAACAGCCCAACTGATGCCGTCATAACCGAGTCCTTCGACGAAGATGAGCTCCGTGATGGCCGCCGACGTGTAATACGTCAGTAAGAGCGAGCCGATCATATAGAGCGGCATGACCATCGAACGGAATAACACCGTCAAGACGAGGAACAACGTAACGAGCATGATGGCGACCGTCCGATTGAAGTCGTTCGTCGACGTCTCATTCAAGTCGCTGTTAATGCTCGAGATACCGGCATATCCGATTGTCGCATCCTCGAACGGCGTATCGGTGACGACCCGGTCCATCGTCGCTTTCACGGTCTCGACCGTGTCAATCGCTTCCGGCGAATATGGGTCCATCTCGAGGATGACCTCGAGCTGTGTCGCCGTCCCGTCGTCAAACACGTAGCGCTCGACCGCCGGGGCGAACTCCTCTGACGTGAGCGTGCCTTCCGGTAGATAGACGCCCGTATCGCGCAGGCTGTCCGAGCTACTCAGGTCTGATAAGAATGCTGCCGCTTCATTGATGCCGGTCTCGATTTGAGCGAGCCCTGCGTTCGCTTCACCGACACCTGCAGCGAGTTGTCCGAGACCCGTTCCGAGTTCTCCGGCTTGGGCGCCTTGTGCCGTCAACGTAGATGCTGCCTCGTTAATGCCTGCCTCGATTTGACCGAGACCGGCCGACACTTGCCCGAGCTGCGTTACGGTCGCCGGAATATTTTGCGTCGCCGTGAGTCCTTGGCCAATCAGACCGAGCTGAGCGTTCAATTGACCAAGTCCCGCTGCCGCTTCCGCGAGCGGGGCGCCGGCATTCGTTGAACCGGCCGGTAATTGGCCAACGACGGCGTTAAGCCCAGATTCGACTTGCGCGAGTCCGTCCTGGACGTCACCGAGACCAGTCTCGGCTTCCGTCAGTCCTGCGCTCACTTGTTCGAGCTGGGTGTCGACGTAAAAGTCATCGATGACGTCACCGGTCGGACGCGTCACGGAACGGACGCCGCTCACCCCGTCGACGTTTTCAAGTTCACTCGAGAACTTCTCGATGTACGGGATGTCCGTTTCGGACAGCGTGCCATCTTGTTTCAAAATGACTTGGACCGGGAGCGACTCCCCTTGCCCGAATCCTTCCGAAATCAAGTTGAGCCCGCGCACGGAATCATAATCGTCACCGATCTCATCGACCGTATTGAACGACCGGGCATCGTCATACGTGAACAACACCGGCACCGTGATCAACGCGACGACGAGAATCGAAACGAACGGTCGATTGACCGACAGACGGCTGAATCCTTCCCAGAGACGGCTGTCGTGATGCTCGCCCGCCTTCTTCGATGGCCAGAACAAACGATGCTTGAGCGTCGCCATAAAGAACGGCACGACCGTGAAGAGAATGAGCAAGAGCACGGCAATCCCGACCGCGACGGCGACGGCTGATTTGAAGATTGGAAAATCGGCGAAACCGATGGCCGCAAAGCCGACGAACACGGCAAGACCGCTGATGAGGACTGTCCGCCCTGCTGTCTTGTACGTGTTGACGATGGCATCTTCAATCGCGTGGCCCGCGCCGAGCTCTTCTTTATACCGGCTGAGCAGCAAAATACAATAGTCGGTTCCAATCCCGAACAAGATGGCCACGAGGAAAATCTGCGTGTAGTTCGAGACCGGGAAGCCAAACCAATCGACGAAGAATGCGACGAACGATTGGCTCAATAAATACGTGAATCCGACCGCGATGAGCGGGATGAACGGCGTCACGATTGAACGGAACACGAGCAGGAGCAGTCCGAAAATGAGGACGACCGTGATGATTTCCGTCTTCTTCAAGCCTTCCTGCGCACTCAAGTTCACATCGTTGTTGATGATTTCTTCACCTGTGATGTAGACCGTCTCGTCTTCCGGGAGAATGTTTGCCCGCACGTCGTCCGCGAAGGCGTTGATGTCTTCCATCGACCCTTCGACCGTGATTGGGACGAGCACGATGCGGCCGTCCTCCGAGACGAGCTGTGCTTCCGTCTCTTCATTTTCAAACGGGTCGAGTACGTCTTTGACGACCGTGTCGTTTTGTTTCATCTCGCCGATGACCCGGGAAATATCGGCCCGTTCGGCATCACCGAGCGTTTCGAACTCATAGACGAGCGAGATCGTCTTATCGCTCTTTCCGGCGGCGTTCAAGATGTCCTGCGCCCGCTGCGAGTCCATGTCCTCGGATAATTGGAAGCTGCCGGCTTGTTCGGCCTGCTTCGTCAAGTTCGGCGCCACCACAAACAAGGCGGCCGTCAAGACGATGAGACCGATTAAGATGCCCCAGCGCCATTGGATGATTTTATGCACGTGTTATTCCTCCCCAATTCGAAGCAGCTGTTTAATTTTCCGGAACGTCCGGACGAACTGTTCGATTTCTGTCTCTTCGATGTTGCCGTCGAGTAACGATTCGACGTAACGGTAGACGGCCGCATCCGCTTCTTCGACGACACGGTGACCGGCTTCCGTCAACTCAATCAACCGCTCGCGCTGGTCATGCCCGCGTCGACTGACGACGAGCTCTTTGTCGACGAGCTTTTTTAACCGGTTGGAGACGGCGCTCTTATGAACTCCTTGTTTTTGGGCCAACTGGCCGGCTTGAATCGGACCGAACTGTTCGAGCAGTTTGAGTAGCTGCAGTTGTTCCCGCGAATAGTCATGCCAGACGTCACCGTCCATCGCCTCGATGACATGCTCCGCACCTTGGAACATGACCTCTTCGAACAACTGGACGGCTTCCCGCATCAATTCTTTCATTTTGGTTTACCCCCTAAACTAGATAAAGATAGTTTATGTCCTAAACTAAGAGCGGTCAAATAAAATGACCGATGAAGTTGCTCCTTCATCGGTCGAGTGGATATACATACGTATTAAACGTCAGCGTTCGTCCTCCCATTCTATCTGTCGTACCTCGCCGTCACGGATAAAGCCGGCACGCACTAATACGCGCTGGGACGCCACGTTGTCGCTTGTCGTCTCAGCTCTCAATCGTTTGAATCCAGGCAACTCGAACGTCAGCAATTGGCGCAGGGCCGCCGTGGCATACCCGCGTCCCCCATGCTCCGCCCCGACCCGGTAACCGACCTCACCAGTGTCGGCATCGGTGTGATGGACGTTCCGACGCCCGACGATTGTATCGTCGCACCACATCAAGTAATAGCATCCGTCCACGTCCGCCTGCTCGCTCAATAGTTGCTGCAACGCCTGATGGAATGATTCCGGCTCATAGTAGGTGTCGCCTCGGCTCGTAACCGAACGCTCGAAATACGTGCGATTCTCGCACTCGAACTCATACAGCAACGCCTCATCTTGAAGACGTAACGCCTTTACGCTTACCCGATCCATGTGACGAGCGCCTCCCGCTGTCTCGACGCCTGGGCGAAGACACGTTTCAACTCATCGAACTGGTCCAATAAGTACTGTTTTTCCTCGAGTCCCCACTCCCGTTCAAATGGGTACAGTTCCTGCTCGTTCATCGTCGCGACGTCGTAGCGCGCTTCTAGCGCCTCCAGCTCGATGTATTGAAGTCGGGTCGACAAGTCCTCGACTTCTCCCGGCATCAAATAGGCGATGCCCGTCTCCTCGTCGATGACATCCCCTCCGAAGACTGCCTTCCCGAGCGAATGACGGTCAATCTCGTCCAAATCGGTCGCCCCGGTCAATAAAAAGTAAAGACCGTGCCACGCCTTATCGATATCGGTCTGTCGTTCCTCATCTTCTAACAGTTGCTCGAAACGCTCCGGCTCTTGAAGCAGTGCTGTCAACTCTTCGACCGATACCCGCATGTATGCGCCAACCATCCCCATGTCTGATTCCCCTCTCCAATTCATATGTCTGACTATTCGGCACGGTCATGAAAAAAACCTTCCGAAGAAGGTTTAGCGCATCGCTTCCGCGACACGGAGTCCTGAGACGTACGCGCTCTCGAACCGAGTCCGGCCTGAAGCGTCATCCGGCTCGAGGAAGACGTCACCGGCCAAGAAAATCGGCTCGTCCCGCAATCGATGGTAAGGCTCGTTCCAGACGTCGGTCGCCTGCGCATAGCGCCATCGTTTCAACTGCCTCGATTGAATCACCGCCGACCCTGTCACCGTTTGCAACAGGCGCTCAATCTCACGAAGCGTGTCTTCGTCCGCTCGTTCATACCACTCCTCGCTCCACGACTCGTCCATATAGACGCTGACGAGTTCGGTCGCCGAGATGCCTTTTTGGCGGTTGTTGATGACTTTCAAGATACCCGGCGCCAAGTCTGTATCGAGAATCCCGTCCGGACCGATGGGAGTATCGCTTGCCAATTCGAACAAACCGACAAACGTCGGGGCGTACGTCAATTCACGTAACGCCGCATCGACCGGAAAATCTGCGAGCAAGTCGAGCGTCTGCGGGAGCGGCGACGTGATGAGGAGACGGTCATACTGCCGCGTCGTCACATCCGTCTGGACGCTGACCTGACCATCTCGTGTCGTGACCGTCTCGGCCCGTTCGTTCAAATGGACGGTCAATCCGTCAGCCAACCGTTTGGCCAAGGCGTTCATCCCGTCGACGGCGACGTAGCGCGGATACGGGTCAGCGTACCAGACGTTCACCCACCCTTCCATCTGCCAGTCGGCGACATCTTGTTTGAGTTCTTCCCCTCGTACGGTGAAATAGACAGCTCCGTGATCGGCTTTGCCGTCTCCGATCCGCCTCGTCGCCAAGCGTCCCCCGACGCTCCGACTCTTCTCAATCAATTCAACTGTATGGCCGTGACGGGCGAGGTCGCGTGCTGCGACAATCCCGCTCAGTCCGGCACCAATAATACCGATGTTCATGTCCATTCCCCCTTCTGTCAGGAAGATTGTATCATGCCCGAGGACTCATACGCCGGAACCGATGCGCTTCACGCCGAGCGATTCCACTGCTCGTCATACTCGATACGCGCGTCTTCATACATGACGGCGAAACGGCTGACGATGAACGGGCGGATGAGTGCTAGTGCGACGAGGAAAATCCATGACCCGAGGACGACTAAATCAAGTTGCATATAAAAAATCAAACCGACTAGATACATCGGAACGAATGGCAAAATGAGTTTGAACGCATCCCACTTTCGTCCGCGCATCATCGTTCTCGATTTTGTGATTACCTCTGTAGCAGACAGTTCTGGTTCGTCGCGTAAGATGAAGTATGTGAACGCATACGAGAAATACTTTATGATTCCTGGTACGACTAGCAACAATGTCCATAGTACTTGGAACAATATGACGAGAATTGTTGCGAGCAAATGTTTTCCATAGCGGTGACGAAACGGGTCGAACACATCACTCCAGCGAATCGGCTGATCTCGTACCGTCTTTAAGATGAGCCAGTTGTATCCGACGTTAACCGGATAAAGGGCGATATAAACTAAGATGCCACCTAAACTGAGCACGGTCAGCGGCAGTGACTCCACCGTCAAACCGTAATAAGTCGGGTCTGCCATCAACCCCAATTCTAACATCACAGAGCAGGCGAACGACCAGATGAGTAATAGCCCTGCCTTTCCTTTTAACGCTTTGTGCGCCCGTTCATTCCATGTCTGAATCATCTCGTTTCCCCTTTTCGTTCCTCTTTCCTGTCTTATACGCAACGTGATGGAAAATGTTTCAAACGCCACAAAAAAACAGGGCGCTCGCCCTGTCCATCACTCTTCCCGATATTCTAAAATGTCGCCCGGCTGACAGTCGAGCGCCTGACAGATTGCTTCGAGCGTCGAGAAACGAATTGCTTTCGCTTTGCCCGTCTTTAAAATCGACAAGTTTGCCATTGTGATGCCCACTTTTTCAGACAGCTCGGTCACACTCATCTTTCGTTTCGCCAACATTACGTCAAGATTTACGATAATCGCCATCTATCTCACCTCAGACCGTCAAATCATTTTCTTGCTTCATGTCGATGGCACGCTTCAATAGTTTCTGTAACAGTTCCGCGAATACGGCGACGACGAACGCGGCAAACACAAAGACAAGCCCGATGAGAAGGAACCCAGGCGCATCATCTCGCTCGGCGAACCAGTAGAAGAACGGGAGCGTCCCGATATAAACGGCCGTGATCGTCAACGCACAATACTTGATCATGCGGAGTGATTGGACAGCCCGATACGAGAACCCTTCGTCGCGGTCAATCAACCGTAGCAACATGAACGCTTGGAACAGCGCAATGAAGAACGGGATGGCCGATACGTACATGCCAATCACAATCGGGCGAATTGAGTCCTCAATCCAACTCCCGCTCTCGACCGCCTCGCGCCAAATGTATGGAAGCAAAAACAAGCAGGCCGCCACAATCGGGACAGCCAGAACGAATACGGCCAGCCGTAAAAAAACCGTCTCTCGTTTCATGATGAAGCCACCTCACTTCGTTTGATAGCTTCATCATAACCTCACTTTTATCGTTTATCAATAAATAATCATCGTAAATAAATAAAAACCTCAGATTTCTCTGAGGTTCATCCTTAGTTCATGGCTTCGAGTTCATCCTCTGTGACCCATTTATGGTTCGTGACGTCTTCCCCGTCGTTTGTGGTGAAGTCGACCATATACACCGTCGTCTGTTCGGCCGAATCAATCGTCGCCTCGGCGCCGTCCATCCCGTCCATGTGGTCTGTGGCCAGAGTAGCTTCGGTCCCTTCTTCTAACGGTGCCTCACCTGGATTGTCGAGTTCTTCATGGATGACCCACTTGTGATCTTCGACCGGGTCACCTCCATCCGTCGGGGTATAAGAAACCGAATAGACGGTCGTGTCATATGCACCGACGATTGTCGCTTCGGTGCCATCCATGCCCGGCATGTGGTCGGCCGTCATCATCGCGGTCGACCCGACCGGGAACGTCGGATCTGTCGCTTCACTTAACCCGCTCGGCACCTCTCCTGATCCCGAATGGTCCATCATCGAATGGTCCGAATGTTCTTCTGTCGAATCGCTCGTCTGTTCTTCCTCGGCATCCCCACAAGCTGCCAAAGTCGTCGCGAGCAACATCGCGCTCAAACCCGTCATCCATTTTTTCTGTCTCATCGAATCTCTCCCTTACGTCTTTATGTGTATACGTTACCCTGCTATCGAGGTGATGAGACGTTTTTGAGACCGATACGATGATTTGTTAGCAGTTTGACACATAAAAAGACCGCCCTCGAACGAATCACGGGACGGTCTTTGCCTCAATGGTGCTTGATTTTTCTCAAGAAAACCAACATCGGGAGGAGCAAGAGCGCCGCTGCCCCGAGCCCTCCTTGAATCGACGTGTACAGGGCGAGCAGTCCAATCAACGGTCCCCCGGCGATTTGACCGAACGCGTCGACCTGACCGAACATCGACAAAATCGTCGCCCGGCCTTTCGACGGGAGCCGCTCGTTCGTCATGACGCTCATGAGCGGGTAGTGCACGTTACGCAGTGCCGCAATCGTCCAATACAGCAACACGGCCACCCAAAACTGTCCGACCCAAGCGAAAGCAAGCATCGCAACGATGAGCAACACGTTGAACCAAAACAAGGTCGTCGCATAGCGTCCTTTGACGTATAGCTCGACATCTTTCAACACCAGCATGTTGAATAGAAACGCGACGGCATAGAACAAGCCGAACCAATACACGGCCGCCTGTTCCGACAACTGGAACGTCTCAATCAAATGCGCCCCCATAACCGGTCGAATCCTTCACTAGCGAGACCCCAGACGAGCGTGATGGCAGCCAAGCCGACGAGAATCGAATTGCCACGGATATGGGTGTATCCGTCCCGAACCGTCCGTTTTGCTTGCGCGAGGTTCGACGTATCGGCCCGCGTGATCGGTTCGAACCGCGTCACTGGCAAGACGCGCCATGCGATGATCGCGAGCATGACCAACATCCCACCGGCGAGCACGATTGTCGTTTGGACGGACGTGACTTCGGCGAGGAGCACGGCAAGCCCAATTCCGACGAAGCGGCCGAGCGAACTATATTGAGCGCCTCGCAAAAACACTTGTTCTAACCCGTCATTCCCCATCTCATCGGCAATCCATGCCTGTTCGGCCCCGCTGATGAACGTCCAGCCGATACCCCATAGCGCTGACGCGACCGCGATGGCCCAAAATTCAGGGATGCCCCCTTCTAGCAAATGAGCCAGTCCAATCAAACCGATGCCGATGACCATCGACTGCTTCCGTCCATATAAATCGGCGACGAGACCGGTGGGCAGCTCGAATAGTAAAATTGATACTTCTAAAATCGTTCCGATCAAGACGAGTTGTAACGCATTCAACTCGGCGGTCGTCACATAATAGATGGCGTTCAACGTGAACACCATCTGTATGATGAGCGAGCGCGAACTCGTGACCGCATAGTAAAGCTGTTGAATCTTCAATTGTATGGTTCCTTCGATAGTTTGTTCCAATACAGTGAATCATCGGAGGAGGTGGCCAACTTATGAACGCACGTCCTCCGGCAGGATGAATGTGTTAACTAGTTGGATTCGCATGGCGTTCTCTCCTTAGTCGTTATACCTTCAGTATACAAGCCGGTTCGCATGACGTAAATCACAACAAAAAAAGCCAAGATCCCGAAAGATCTTGGCCTACCGTTTATTCGACTGTGACTGATTTCGCCAAGTTACGTGGCTTGTCGACATCGCAATCACGCGCAAGAGCCGCGTAATACGAGATGAGTTGAAGCGGTAATACCGTCACGAGCGGCGTGAGCAGTGGCTCGACACGCGGCAAGACGAATGAATCACTCTCGTGTTCCATGCCTTCCATCGAGATCGTGCAGGCAACGGCGCCACGGGCGACAACTTCCTTGATGTTTCCACGGATGTTGAGGTGCGTGTTCGGTTGCGAGACGAGCGTGATGACCGGTGTGCCATCTTCAATCAAGGCGATCGGTCCGTGCTTGAGCTCACCACCTGGGTAGCCCTCTGCTTGGATATACGAGATCTCTTTGAGCTTGAGGGCACCTTCGAGACCGACGTATGAGTCCATGCCGCGACCGAGGAAGAACGCGTTGCGTGACTCTTTCAAGAACTTGTCTGCCAATTGCTCAAAGATTTCTTTTTGAGCCATGACCGAGTCCATGATCGTCGCGACACGCGCGAGCTCTGTCATGAGGTCAAACGGAAGCTTCTTGCCGTTCGCACGAGCGATGTCGTAGGCGAGGATGGCGAGCACGGCGATTTGGGCCGTGTATGCTTTCGTCGACGCGACCGCGATCTCCGGGCCGGCGTGGAGGAGCATCGTTTCGTTCGCTTCACGTGAGAGCGTCGAACCGGCAACGTTCGTGAGTGTGAGCGCCTTGTAGCCGCGCTTCTTCACTTCGACGAGGACGGCCCGGCTGTCCGCTGTCTCACCTGATTGTGAGATGAAGAGGAACAACGGCTTCTCCGTGAGGAGCGGCATGTTGTAACCGAATTCTGAAGCGACGTGCACTTCTGTCGGCACACCTGCGACGCGCTCGATCAATTGCTTGCCGACGAGACCAGCGTGGTAGCTCGTACCACAGGCGACGATATAGATGCGGTCCGCTTCTGAGACGAGCGAGCGCACGCCTTCCGTGAGCTCGATGTCACCGGCGTCGTTCTGGTAGTGCTGGATGATGTTGCGGATGACGGCTGGTTGCTCGTCCATCTCTTTCAACATGTAGTGCGCGTACGTGCCTTTCTCGATGTCTGACGCATCGATCTCGGCCGTATACGGGGCACGTTCGAGGACTTCGCCGTCGAGTGTCTTGATCGTCGCCGATTCGCGCGTCAAGATGACAATCTCGCCGTCGTGGAGCTCGAGGTACTGGTCCGTCACTTGGAGCATCGCCATCGCGTCAGACGCCACGACGTTGAACGTGCCGTCGCCGAGTCCGACGAGGAGCGGTGACTTGTTCTTGCCGATATAGAGGCGCTCTTTATCTTCCGAGTCGATCATCGCGATCGCGTACGAGCCGTGGAGCTCAGACAACGTCTTGCGGAACGCCGCCTCGACGTCGCCGAGTTCGACGAAGTTCTTCTCCATCAACTGGACGATGACTTCCGTGTCCGTCTCCGAGAGGAACGGCACGTCGAGTGTCGCCTTGATCTGTTCGTCGTTCTCGATGACACCGTTGTGGACGAGCGTGAAGCGGCCCGTCGTGCTCTGGTGCGGGTGGGCGTTCGGCACACTCGGCACCCCGTGTGTTGCCCATCGTGTGTGGCCGATTCCAATCGTGCCATCTACTTCTGCTGGGACGACTTCGCGTAGCGCAGCAATCCGGCCGACTTCTTTATGCACGTTCACGTTATCATGCATCAAAGCAAGACCTGCCGAGTCGTAACCGCGGTACTCGAGTTTTTCAAGACCTTTGAGAAGGATTTCCTTCGCTCCGGTATTCCCAATCATTCCTACAATTCCACACATACAAAAATCTCCTCTATATTCGATTTCTCGAAAAAGGAAACGGGCTTTTTCTAAGAGCTGTCAACGCGCTCCCCTTTGGCCGTCCGGTCGCCCGGGCGTTTTGAGGGTTTGCTTGTAGTCGTGACAGGCGACTAGGAGGCATCCGCCGAAAACTCGATAACCTCCAACCTCGTCAACTCCGAAGAGTTCTGGCGCTTGTTTCGTACTGGGTGTCCTTCCGTTTCTAAGGTCACGCTCTTAATAGTACAAATCACACCTCCATTCGTCAAGAAAATCACATAATTTCACAGTGACAAAACGGAAACAAAAAGGGAACCCGAGGACGGATTCCCTTGTTTTATTCCCTATTTCGACAGAATTATCCTTCTACACCGTAATCTTCGCGGACAACTTGTGCGATTCGTTCGACATAACGGTCACATTCTTCCGAAGTCGGTGCTTCCGCCATGACGCGTACGAGCGGCTCCGTACCAGAGGCGCGGACGAGGATGCGGCCGTTGCCGTTCATTTCCGTTTCCGCTTCTTGAATCGTCGCGAGCACGCGGTCGCCATTCATCGCCTCGTTTTTGTCCGTGACACGGATGTTGACGAGTTTTTGTGGGTAGACCGGCATCTCAGCCGCGAGTTCTGACAGCTTGCGGCCTGTCGTCTTCACGATTTGGGCGAGTTGAACGCCAGAGAGCATGCCGTCTCCCGTCGTCGAGTGGTCGAGGAAGATAAGGTGACCCGACTGCTCGCCACCGAGTGTGTAGTTGTGTTTCTTCATCTCTTCGACGACATAACGGTCACCGACCGCCGTCTGAAGCGCCGTCATACCAGCCTCTTCAACCGCTTTATGGAAGCCGAGGTTACTCATGACCGTCGCGACAATCGTGTTGTCTTTGAGACGGCCTTTCTCGCTCAAGTACTTCCCGCAGATGTACATGATTTTATCGCCGTCGACGATATCACCGTTCTCATCGATCGCAATCAAGCGGTCGCCGTCGCCGTCAAAGGCGAGACCCATGTCCGCTCCTTTTTCACGAACGAACTGTGCCAAGTGCTCAGGGTGTGTCGAGCCGACACCTTCGTTGATGTTCAAGCCGTTCGGCGAGTTTCCGATCGTCGAGACGTTCGCCTCGAGGTCAGCAAACAGACGTGCTGCCAATCCGCTCGTCGCACCATGAGCGCAGTCAAGGGCAATATGGAGACCGTCGAAATCTTCTTCGACCGTCTGTTTCAACATTTGAAGGTACTTCTGTGCACCTTCATAGTAATCCGAGACAAAGCCGAGGTCTTTCCCGACCGGGCGTGGCAACGTGTCTTCCGCCGCATCCAAAATCGCTTCGATTTCCGCTTCTGTCGCGTCATCGAGCTTAAAGCCGTCGCTACCAAAGAACTTGATGCCGTTATCCGCGACCGGGTTGTGCGATGCCGAGATCATGACACCGGCTGTTGCATCAAGCGACTTCGTCAAATAAGCGACACCTGGCGTCGAGATGACGCCGAGACGCATCACTTCGGCTCCGATTGAGAGGAGACCCGCGATGAGTGCACCTTCAAGCATGTGGCCTGAAATGCGTGTGTCACGGCCAATCAAAACTTTTGGCTGTTCGCCGGCTGGCAAGTGTTTCGATAACACGTAGCCGCCCGCACGACCTAAACGATATGCTAATTCTGCTGTCAATTCTGAGTTCGCGACACCGCGGACTCCATCAGTTCCAAAATATTTACCCATGAATTCAATTCCTCACTTTTGTATGATTGAACGCCTCATTGAATCGAGGACGTTTCGGTTTGTTCATCGACACTCGTCAACTCAATGTCGATCGTTTTCGGTGAGACGACGGTCACACCTTTTGGTACTTCATAATCGACGTCGACCCCATGCAGTCCGCTCGGGAGACCTGTCAAATCCAAGGTCACACTCACACTGTTCGACGTGATGTTTTCCAACAGGGATCGCTTCCCGGACAACGTCACTCCAATCACTTCAGGAGCTTGGAGCGTAAAGTTGGTCCGGTCATACCCCCGCACGGTCACAGGGACCGTCAAGCGAACCCGTTCCGTCAATTCGCCTGTGTCGTCTCGCGTCTCATCTGCAGCCCGGACGAGCAATTGGACTTCCGCTTGCTTTGTCGCAAGGGATGAAGCGCCTTCTGGCAAAGCGAGATTGGCGGTCACTTTCCCGGTCTTGTCGATGCCGTCTAAATCAATCGGCTCCGTCTCCACGGTGTCGATCGCATCGAGCACGTCTTGTGGCGCAAAGACACGGACTTCCGTCTCTTCAAGCAACGTATCGACCAGTCTGTAATCGTCGGCCACTTCACCAGTCGTGACTGCTTCGATCGGGAAGACGGCACTTTGTTCGTAGACCGGGACCGACACACTGATGATGTTCGGTTCAACAGTCACGTTGAGCGGATTGCCGTTCGCATCTAAAATCGTCGGCGTCAATTCTCGCGTGAACGTTTGACTTTGGTTGGCGACATCGACGTTCAACGTGATCTCTTTGACGTTTTGAATCCGACTGGCACCGCCCGAGACTTTCACCGTTGCCGGTTCAATATCGGCGTCACCGACCACTTTCCCTTCTGGCAACTGCTCTTTGTTCAAAAGGTTGACCGATACGGGAACTTCAATTGTCTGTTTACGGTCGATGTAAATTTCTACTGTATCCCGTTCGAGCTTGACGTTGACGTCTCCGCCAAAGCCGCGTGCCTCAACCGGAACACGGTGGAAGCCGGTCCCGAGATTCGTTAAATCGACGAAGACTTGATAATCTTTCACCAATTTCGTCATCGTTAAACTGCTAGATGGTCCTTGAAGTTCAACGTTCATTTCTTCTGGAACGTTATATGCCACGTACTGCACCTCATCGAAGAACACTTCGACGGGAACGTCGAGCGTCATCGAACTTTGTCCGACGATCGGGAGGGCATTCGTGGAGTTGGTCGACGAACTCGTTTCGGCGACCATGAAATAAAGCAGGATGGCTAAAGCAAGTGCGATGATGCGGAGAAACCATTTATGTTGTAACCACTGATCAATCACTTACTTGTCCCCCCTTTTTTATTAAAGAACGAGAGCGTCGTCTCTTTTTCTTCAATAACGAGTTCTTGGATCAACTTATTGCGAAGTGCCTCCTCATCCAACTCTCGATACAGACGACCGGCAATCGCGAGTGACACGGCGCCTGTTTCTTCAGAGACGGTGAGGGTCACGCTATCAGTCACTTCACTGACCCCGATGGCGGCCCGGTGTCGTGTCCCTAACGCTTTATCGATGTGCGGGCTCTCGGACAACGGCAAATAACAAGCCGCGGCCGCAATTTTCCCGTCCTGGATAATCATCGCCCCGTCATGCAGCGGGGTGTTCGGAATGAACAGGTTGATGATCAGTTGTGATGTGATGTGCGAATCCATGCGAATCCCGGTCTCGACGTACTCATTCAAGCCCGTATCGCGTTCAATCGCAATCAATGCACCGATGCGACGTTTTGACATGTATTGCGCCGAACTGACGATCGCTTCGATCATTTGACGTTGCTTATCCTCATCGCTCGTGCTCGTTCGGCCGAACAAATTACTTGTTCGTCCTAAATGCTCGAGTCCTCTTCGGAGTTCTGGTTGGAAGATGATAATGATCCCAAGTAGTCCATATGTGATGATTTGATTCAATAAGAACTGTAACGTCTTCAACCCAAAGAACCCACTGAGGAACCAGCTGACAAGGATGATGGAAATCCCTTTAATCAATTGGACCGCTTTTGTCCCACGTACAATCATCATCAACTTATAGATGACATACGTGACGACGACAATATCTAAAACGTCATTCAAATAATCGTACCAATGTACGTTCTCTGAAAGACTAAAAAATGATAAGAATGATACCTGTTCAAGTAGCGGCAAATGCTCCCCTCCTCAACTACCTAGCCAATTCGTGCAAATTACATTATATCACATTTCCGAAACCGCGCATCGCTAGACAATAAAACGAAACCAGATTGAAACGAACACAAAAAGACGCCGTCTCCGGCGTCTCCGTTAGAAGATTTGTTTGAACGAATACCACATCCACTCAAACATCCGATCGATCTGCTCAAGTTCTCCTGTGACTTCTCCAGCGCTAGCCAGATAAGCCCGACCATTTACAGCCGTCGCGTTCCCATTGACGGTCCCTTCAATTCGAAGGTCCCCGCCTTGGACCGTGATATCCCGCTCGACGGTAACGCCTTCCGGGATGACGACCTCGTTTGACGTGACAACGATGCCCGGCACTTTCGTGTACGTCATCGTCTCTGTCGATTCGTTCCATAGGCCGAGCGTCGCGCTCGACATCAAACTGAAGAATAAGGCGGCCGCCATCAGTCCTGGATGCTTACGGAACCACGTCATCCATTTGGATGGTGGTTTGCGTTTCGTCTGGACTTTTTCTTCAAATCGAGTCACCGGTGTGACCTCTACCCGTGCTTTCGCGTCCGGTAGAGATGCCATCACACGGGCTGTAAAATCATCGGATAGTTTCGGCCGTGGTAAGGCCTTCAGTTCGGCATCTATTCGTTCGTATTGAAGGTACGCTTCATATAAGTCGTCGTCCTCCAACAAGTGACGTAGTTCGTCAGATTCTTCGGGCAGGATGCCATCTTCCAAATATTGTTGTACTTTTTCTTCAGGAGTCAATTGAACCCCTCCCTGTTTTGAAAGATTGTCTTTAACATTTCTCTTCCCCGGAAGATCCTTGTTTTAACCGTAGCGACCGGCATATCGATCATGACGCTAATCTCTTTGAGCGATAAATCATCCACGTACTTCAGCAGGAGCGGAATCCGATACTTATCGGGCAACTGCTTAATCGCGTCATGCATCTCGCCTCGAATTTCGCGATGAACGACTTGGGCATCGGGTTGGGGTGCTTCATCAGCCAAATGGTCCTGATAGGTCAAGCCGTCGGTGCCCGCAATCTCGGCATCCATCGAATACTCCGGCTTTCGTTTTCTGAGACGATCGATTGCGACGTTCGTTGCAATGCGATAGAGCCACGTCTTGAACTTGTACTGAGAATCGTACGTATCAATCCGGGTATACGCCCGAATGAACGTCTCCTGGGCTGCGTCTTCCGCTTCGCCACGATCATATAATATCTTATAAGCGACAGCAAAGACACCATCCTTGTACAGTTCTACCAGCTCAGCAAACGAATCATGATTCCCCGACCTCAATTCGTCTACTAAACGGGTGGTCAGCCGTTCCATCAATCCACTTCCCCTCTCCGCAACCTATGCGGTCATCTTTCTATACGAATCATTTTCTATGTAGGTTTCAAAAAAAATCGTGACAACAAAAAAAGTTCCCAAGTCCATTGTAGCAAAGGGACTTGGAAACCGTAAGGTCATCAGACAGTTTCACCTTCCAATAACAGGTTTTCTTTGGATTTCAAAATCGTCTCGCACAACTCAAACGCCAACTGGGTCGTCGTATCCTCATGGTCAAGCGCCGGATTCAATTCAACCAACTCAATCGCAATCAGATCGTCTGCCTTCATCGCTTCGGCCAAGATCGCTTTTCCTTCCGCGGCCGTCAGACCTTGATCGACCGGCGTCCCGGTACCTGGCACAAGTTTTGCGTCCAAGCTGTCCATGTCGAAACTGAGATAGAAGCGATCGACACGTGCGCGCAAATAAGCGAGTGCTTCTTCCATCATGACGTCGACGCCCCGCGTCCGAATTTCTTCGACCGTGATGACTTTAATGCCAAGACGATTGATTTCTCGAATCTCACCTTCATCGATGTCTCGAAGCGCTATATAGACCAAGTGCTCAGGCGCGAGTTTGGGTTCACGTCCGCCGACTTCAGTCAAGCGAATATCTCCCATTCCCAGCGCCGCAGCAAGCGGCATGCCATGAATATTGCCCGATGGAGACGTTTCTCCCGTATTCAAATCAGCATGTGCGTCGACCCAGATGACGCCGTACGGTCCTGTTTTGGCAAGACCCGCTAGCGTTCCGATTGCCATGCTGTGATCGCCCCCAACGATCAAGGGGAATCGTTTCGCCTGTATCTCGATATCGACGACTTCTGCCAGTTCTTGGACCGTGTATAACACCCCGTCTACGCGTTTCAAATGCTCTTCACTGTTGATCATTTCAGATTCAGGTAACACCCGAATCGTCTGTCGCTTCGTTGAGGCCGGTAATAATGTCTCCAATCCAAGTGTGCGTAACTTTGATGGACCTTGCTCTACGCCATGTTTCCCCTGTCCATAGCGAAGCGGTACTTCAATATATGACCAATTCATCCCCATTTCCCCCTTGAACGTTTAATATCTTCATTGTAAACGTTACCAAAGTCGTGGTTCAACTTCACATCATGATGAATAAACATACAAAAAGGCAGCCTGAATGGTGGCAGGCTGCCTTTCTCTGTACTCTCAAGTGAATGGTTCATGGATTTAGGCAAAAAAAAACTTAAGTCATAAGTAACTTAAGAAAAAAACAAATGGTGGAGCCTAGCGGGATCGAACCGCTGACCTCCTGCGTGCAAGGCAGGCGCTCTCCCAGCTGAGCTAAGGCCCCTTAAAGGGAAAAATATGGAGCGGAAGACGGGATTCGAACCCGCGACCCCGACCTTGGCAAGGTCGTATTCTACCACTGAACTACTTCCGCAAAAACATGGTGAGCCATGCAGGGCTCGAACCTGCGACCCTCTGATTAAAAGTCAGATGCTCTACCAACTGAGCTAATGGCTCAAACCTGGTGGGGGGGGGCGGATTCGAACCGCCGAACCCGAGGGAGCGGATTTACAGTCCGCCGCGTTTAGCCACTTCGCTACCCCCCCAAGGAGTGCCGGCGAAAGGATTCGAACCCTCGACCCTCTGATTACAAGTCAGATGCTCTACCAACTGAGCTACACCGGCATATATGGTTTGATTGGTTAAAATTAAATGGTGGAGGATGACGGGATCGAACCGCCGACCCCCTGCTTGTAAGGCAGGTGCTCTCCCAGCTGAGCTAATCCTCCAAATGGTGACCCGTACGGGATTCGAACCCGTGTTACCGCCGTGAAAGGGCGGTGTCTTAACCGCTTGACCAACGGGCCTTAATATGGCTCCGCAAGTAGGATTTGAACCTACGACCTACCGGTTAACAGCCGGTTGCTCTACCACTGAGCTATTGCGGAACGATCTTGCCTGGCAACGTCCTATCCTCACAGGGGGAGACCCCCAACTACTTTCGGCGCTGAAGCGCTTAACTTCCGTGTTCGGCATGGGAACGGGTGTGGCCGCTTCGCTATCGCCACCAGACAAAAGAATATTAACATCGCCTCGAGGGCGTGTCAATCCATTTCAGGGTTGTTCCCTGAAAACTGAAGACTCATCAATTCATACAAACCATTAGACTAGATCAAAGCCTCGACCGATTAGTATCATTCAGCTCCACACGTCGCCGTGCTTCCACCCATGACCTATCTACCTCATCGTCT
>NZ_JACSLH010000007.1:0-128395 GCF_018618035.1 Exiguobacterium sp. s64 | reverse complement strand
AAACGGCCTGAGTCCTGTCGAATACAGGTCTCAAGCCGCCTAGGTTGGTTTTCATTATTTACACTGTCTACTTGACGGGGAGCAGTTCAGAGTTGGGAAAGGCGCTTTTGGATTAACGCGTCATGACCTTGTCGATGAGACCGTAGTCTTTCGCTTGGTCAGCTGACATGAAGTAGTCGCGCTCTGTGTCGCGCTCGATGACTTCAAGCGGCTGGCCTGTGTTGTCGGCCATGATTTGGTTCAATTTCTCGCGCATTTTGATGATGCGTTCAGCATGGATCTTGATGTCCGATGCTTGACCTTGCGTACCGCCGAGCGGTTGGTGAATCATGATCTCCGCGTTTGGAAGCGCGAAGCGTTTGCCTTTTTCACCGGCTTGGAGCAAGAAGGCACCCATCGATGCGGCCATTCCGATACAAATCGTCGACACGTTCGGTTTGATGAAGTTCATCGTGTCATAAATCGCCATTCCGGAAGTGATCGAACCACCCGGGCTGTTGATGTAAAGTGAGATGTCCTTATCTGGGTCCTCGGCTGCAAGGAAGAGGAGCTGGGCAACGATCGAGTTGGCGACGTTGTCGTCGATCGCACTTCCGAGCAAGATGATGCGGTCCTTGAGCAAGCGTGAGTAAATATCGTACGCGCGTTCCCCGCGACCTGTTTGTTCGATAACTGTTGGAATTAACATTGAATCTGCCTCCTTTATGTAGGTTGTAAACATATCATACCGCTATAGTCAATGTTGGTCAAACGATAGTCATCGTTTTTGACCTATTCCACGGTTTGACGATTCTAAAACGACAAAAGAGGCCAGGCATCTGCCTGACCTCTTTCTTTGATACACCCGGAGAGATTCGAACTCCCGACACCTGGCACCGGAAACCAGTGCTCTATCCCCTGAGCTACGGGTGCATGTTCTCTGACACGATTTATTATACATTTGTTTTTTTAAAAAAGCAATCCTGTTCGTCTCACTTTTTTTGAGCGCGTTTTCCCGCCTTTCGCTACAATAGGAAACGAGAGGGGTGTGACCGATGCAACGCCAAGAACAACAGCAACTTCAAAAGCAACAGCTGACCCAGGACATGGTCAGGCGTCTGCCGGTTCTCGAAGCAGACCGGACCGCGATCGCTTTTCAGCTTGGCCGCTTGTCAAAGCGGAACCCGAACATCGCCATCGGCAGCGGCGCGGTCGAATGGGTGGAGGACACGGCGAGCGGGTTCGAGTCGCGTCTGTTCGAACAAATCGAGGAAGGAAGTGGGAACGAGGTCCAACGTATGCTTCAAAAGCGGCTCGTCCTCGCGCTAGACCATCGTGGCCTCTTGCCTGATAGTGACTTCGTGCTCGCCCATCGATTCGAGGTCGATGTGGCGGACATTGAGGCGGCACGCCAGGCACTCTTGTTTTTAGAACCGACGGGAATCGGGGCGAAGAATGAGCGGGACTGCCAATACCGGCATGCGATTGAACATGACGACCCGCTCGTCTTGGACGTGTTCGAGGCGCTCGACGCGAACGTTGATGACATCCCGGGGCGACTCGACATCTCGGTGGCCGAGTTCGACCGGGTGACCCGTATCGTGGCGACGTTACCGAAAACACCAATAATATATGAAGGAACCGAGCATATCATCCCGGAACTCGAAGTCGTTCGGCGTGACGATGAGCTTGTGACGACATGGTTCAGCCCAACGCTCGATGCGACTCGGATCGGGGACGACCGCGAGGCAAAGTGGTGGCACGAGACGCTCGAGATGCGGAACGCGACGCTTCATTCGGTATGGACGGTCATCGCGGAACGTCAGGCGGACTGGCTCGACGGCAAGCTCGTCTTGCATCCGTTGACGCGGAAAGAAGTCGCCGAGCGGATCGGCAAGCACGAGTCGACCGTCGGACGGGCCATCCAAGGAAAGTATGTGGCGACCGAAGGCGGGGTCATGGCGTGGCGCCACTTTTTCGTCAGGTCCACGGAGCACGGGCAATCGCCGTTCATGGTGAAGAAGGCGCTCGCCGAACTGATTCAACAAGAGACGTCACCTTTGAGTGACGCCGCGCTCATGCGAGAGTTGGCCCGGCTCGGTTATACGGTGACACGACGGACCGTGGCGAACTATCGGGAGGCGCTCGGTTTTGGAAACTCGCGGGAGCGGGAACGACAACTATGGAAAGGAGGGGACTGACATGGTCCTGACGTTGTACCGGCGTGCCAACTGTTCGCTCTGCGAGGATGCGCTCGTCATGCTCGAATGGCTCATGGAAGACTATCCGTTCGAACTTGAACAGATCGACATCACGGGCAACGAAGAACTCGAGGCGAAGTACTTGTTTGAAATCCCCGTCGTCTTACACGAGGGGCGCGTCATTAGTCAAGGGCGATACGATGACAGTAAAGTTGAAGATTTTGTTAAGTATACGCTTACATCGAAAAAAAACGTTTGAAGGGGTTGCAAGACGGAAAGGTCATTGATAAGATGAAGTCGTAGCGGTGGGACGCAAATATAAAAGTGGGACAAAAGTTGTCCATGCTTTAGATCGAGGGGGAATGAGTATGATCCAGCAGCTGATTCAAGTTCAGAAGCAAATCGTTCCCGACATGCTCGATACGCTCCGACATCGTTACGACATCTTACATTACGTCCGGTTGATGCAGCCAATCGGCCGCCGGACACTCGCCACAAGCCTCGGGCTGACGGAACGAATCCTAAGACGAGAAGTCGACTTTTTGAAAGACCAAGGTCTATTGATGGTCGCTACTCAAGGTATTTCCCTTACGGAATCGGGCCGAAACGTTCTCCGGGACTTGCACGAGGTCATGGGAGAGATCCTAGGCATCTCGGAAGTCGCACGAGAACTCGAGCGAAAACTAGGCGTTCGCCAAGTCGTCATCGTACCGGGTGATTCCGACGAGACGTTCTGGGTCCAGCGAGATATCGGTCGGGCCGCCGTCACGCAGCTGAAAGCGCGACTGGCACCTGACGACAATATCATCGCGGTTACAGGCGGGACGACGATGGCATCGGTTGCGGCCATGATGTCGCCCGATAAAAAAGAACGGCCGATGCATTTCGTGCCGGCACGCGGCGGACTCGGAGAGACGCTTGAGTTACAGGCGAACACCGTCTGTTCTCGAATGGCCGACCGGGCCCATGCCGACTATCATTTACTCCACATTCCGGACGAGGTTTCGCAAGAGACGTTCGAGCGGATGGTGGAGGAACCTAGCATAAAAAATGTCCTGGAAATGATTAGAGCGGCGCGAATTGTGGTACATGGAATTGGTGAGGCGGAAACGATGGCGAAACGCCGTCACGCGTCACCAGAGCATTTGCGGATGATCGAACGGCATGATGCCGTCGCCGAGGCTTTCGGATATTACTTCAACGCCGAAGGTGAAATCGTTCATCGGGTCAAGACGGTCGGGATCCAATTAGAGGAGCTCGACGACATGGACACCGTCATCGCGGTCGCCGGAGGAAAATCGAAGGCCCAAGCGATTGCCGCATATGCGAAACACACGCCGAACATCATCCTCGTCACAGACGAAGGTGCGGCGACAGAATTATTAAATCGTTATTAAAGAGTTGACCCCCGTTGGCTCTTCAATAAATAGCTTCTACCCTAAGGAGGAAATTAACTATGGCAGTAAAAGTTGGTATTAACGGATTTGGACGTATTGGTCGTTTGGCATTCCGCGAGATCATCAAAAACGAAGGAATCGAAGTTGTTGCAATCAACGACTTGACTGACACGAAGATGCTCGCTCACCTTCTCAAGTATGACACGACACAAGGTCGTTTCGACGGAGAAGTAGAAGTACACGACGATCACTTCCTCGTAAACGGCGAGAAAGTCGTTACACTTGCTAACCGCAACCCAGAAGAACTTCCATGGGGCGAGCTCGGTGTTGACATCGTTCTCGAATGTACTGGTTTCTTCACAGCAAAAGAAAAAGCGGAGCTTCACTTGAAAGCTGGCGCGAAAAAAGTTGTGATCTCGGCTCCGGCTACAGGTGACATGAAGACTGTTGTTTACAACACAAACCACGACATCCTTGATGGTACTGAGACAGTAATCTCTGGTGCTTCTTGTACGACAAACTGCTTGGCGCCAATGGCGAAAGTTCTCCAAGACCAGTTCGGAATCGTTGAAGGTCTCATGACAACAATCCACGCTTACACAGGCGACCAAAACACGCTTGACGCTCCACACCCGAAAGGCGACTTCCGTCGTGCACGTGCGGCAGCAGCAAACATCGTACCGAACACAACTGGTGCGGCTAAAGCGATCGGCCTCGTTATCCCAGAACTTCAAGGTAAACTTGACGGTGCGGCACAACGTGTACCAGTTGCTACAGGTTCACTCACAGAGCTCGTAACAGTTCTTGAGAAAACTGTATCTGTTGACGAAATCAACGCAGCAATGAAAAAAGCAGCGAACGAGTCATTCGGTTACACTGAAGACGAAATCGTATCTTCTGACATCGTCGGAATCACTTACGGTTCACTCTTCGATGCGACACAAACTAAAGTAATGACAGTTGGCGACAAGCAACTCGTTAAGACAGTTTCTTGGTACGATAACGAAATGTCTTACACTGCACAATTGGTTCGCACACTCAAGCACTTCGCTGAAATCGCGAAGTAAGTTCGTGAACTAAATAGAATCAAATAGGAGCGGAAACAAGAGATTGTTCTCCGCTCTATTTATGAAATTGACACGCACGACATATGGAGGCGAAGGTTATGAACAAACAGTCTATTCGTGACATCGATGTAAAAGGGAAACGCGTCTTTTGCCGCGTTGACTTCAACGTTCCACTCAAAGATCGCGTCATTCAAGATGAAACGCGGATCCAAGCGGCTCTTCCGACGATCAAACACTTGATCGACGGCGGCGCGAAAGTCATTTTGGCGAGCCACCTCGGCCGTCCAAAAGGCGAAAAGAACCTCGAGTACTCACTCGCACCGGTCGCTAAACGTCTCGCTGAACTTCTCGGCAAAGATGTACCCCTCGTTGAAGAGGCGTACGGTCCAGTCGCAGAAGAAGCCGTTTCAAAACTTGGTGAAGGTGACGTCGTCGTTCTCGAGAACGTCCGTTTCTACCCTGGTGAAACGAAAAACGATCCAGAACTCGCGAAAGGTTTCGCGGCACTCGCTGATATCTTCGTCAACGACGCGTTCGGTGCGGCTCACCGTGCCCACGCTTCAACAGAAGGTATCGCGCAAAACGTGGACCACGCGGTGGCTGGTCTCTTGATGGAGAAAGAACTTGAAGTCCTCGGGAAGGCACTCTCGAATCCAGACCGTCCGTTCACGGCGATTATCGGCGGATCGAAAGTTGCTGACAAGATTGGGGTCATCGACCACCTTCTTGACATCGTTGACACACTCATCATCGGTGGCGGTCTCTCGTACACGTTCTCGAAAGCACTCGGGCACGAAGTCGGAACGTCACTCCTTGAAGAAGACAAGCTCGACCTCGCTCGTCAGTTCATGAAAAAAGCAGAAGACAAAGGCGTGAAGTTCTTGATGCCGGTCGACTGTGTCATTGCGAAAGAATTCGGCGAAGAGACATACGTCGGACCAGTCGATATCGACTCGATCCCTGCGGATCACATGGGTCTTGATATCGGACCGAAGACAGTCGAAATTTACGCGGAAGCGATTCGCGAATCGAAACTTGTCGTTTGGAACGGACCGATGGGCGTATTCGAACTCGATAAGTACGCTAACGGAACGAAAGGTGTCGCTCAAGCACTCGCAGACAGCGACGCATACTCAATCATCGGTGGTGGTGACTCAGCCGCGGCAGCAGCCAAGTTTGGCCTTGCTGACCAAATGAGCCACATCTCGACTGGTGGCGGCGCTTCACTCGAATTCATGGAAGGCAAGAAACTTCCAGGCGTCGAAGCGTTGAACGACAAGTAAAATAGAGGAGGGTTATCGATGCGTAAACCGATTATTGCAGGTAACTGGAAAATGAACAAAACACTCTCGGAAGCTGTCGCTTTCGTAGAGGAAGTTAAAAATAACATCCCGTCAACGGACAAAGTTGACGCGGCGATTGGTGCACCAGCACTTTTCCTCGCACCGATGGTAGAAGCAGCGAAGGGGTCAAACCTTAAGCTCGGTGCTCAAAACATGTACGACAAAGACAGCGGGGCATACACAGGCGAAATCAGCCCGGCCATGGTCGCTGACCTCGGCGTGACATACGTCATCCTTGGACACTCAGAGCGTCGCGAATACTTCGGCGAATCTGATGCGTTCATCAACAGCAAAACGAAAAAAGCGTTCGAACACGGTCTTACGCCAATCGTTTGTGTCGGTGAGACATTAGAAGAGCGCGAAGGCGACAAGTTCGAAGAAGTCATCAAGACGCAAGTCGAAGGTGGCCTCGCGGACCTCTCAGCTGACCAAGTCAAACAACTCGTCATCGCGTACGAGCCAGTTTGGGCGATCGGCACTGGTAAATCAGCGGACGAAGCAGATGCGCAAAGCTCATGCAAATATGTTCGTGACGTGGTAAAAGGTCTTTACGGTGAAGACGTGGCGGCTGCGGTTCGCATCCAATACGGCGGTTCTGTAAAACCTGAGAACATCAAGGAGTATATGGCGCAAGAAGACATCGACGGCGCGCTCGTCGGCGGTGCTTCACTTGAAGCTGCTTCGTTCCTCAAGTTGTTGGAGGCGATTTAAATGGCAAGACCAGTCGCCCTCATCATCTTGGATGGTTTTGGAATGCGGAACGAAACGTTCGGTAATGCGGTCGCTGCGGCGAACAAACCGAACTTCGACCGCTACTGGGAGCAGTATCCACATACGCTCCTCAACGCGAAAGGCGAGTACGTCGGCCTTCCGGAAGGTCAGATGGGGAACTCGGAAGTCGGTCACTTGAACATCGGTGCCGGCCGGGTCGTCTATCAGTCACTTTCACGCGTCAACAACGCCATCAAAGACCGTTCACTCTTCGACCGCCAAGCGATGAATCACTTGGCCGGACATGTGAAAAAGTATGATTCGAGCCTCCACATCATGGGCCTCGTCTCAGACGGTGGGATTCACTCTCACATCAACCACATGTACGCCATCGTCGAGTTCGCAAAACTTCATGGTATCGAAAAAGTATACATTCACGCTTTCACGGACGGCCGTGACTGTGATCCGAAATCAGGCGCTGGCTTCCTCGAACAGACGGAAGCGAAGCTCGCTGAACTCGGACTCGGTCAAGTCGCTAGCGTGTCTGGACGCTACTATGCCATGGACCGCGATAACCGTTGGGAACGCGTCGAGAAAGTATACGACGTGCTCGTCAACGCGAAAGGCGAAGTCGGCACGAATGCGGTCGACGTGCTTAAACAGTCGTACGCAGACGGCTTGACGGATGAATTCGTCTTACCGACGGTCATCGAGAAAGATGGACAACCGGTCGCGACGATCAAAGATAACGACGCGATCATGTTCTTCAACTTCCGTCCGGACCGGGCCATCGAGCTCGCGAAAGTGTTCAAAGAGAAGACCGGCTTCAAAGGCTTCGAACTTTCGAACACACATCCAGAGAACATCTTGCTCGTCTCGATGACGAAATTCTCGGATGAAATCGACACGGACATCGTCTTCCCACCAGAAGATTTGAAAAACACGCTCGGTGAGACTCTCGCCGCGCAAGGGTACAAACAGCTCCGCGCTGCGGAAACTGAGAAATACCCGCACGTCACGTTCTTCTTGAACGGACAACAAGAAACACCGTTCGAAGGTGAAGATCGTTTCCTCGTACCGTCACCGAAAGTGGCGACGTACGACTTGAAGCCGGAAATGAGCGCATACGAGCTCACGGAAGGTCTTCTCGAACGCATCGAATCGGACACGTATGACGCGTATATCATCAACTACGCGAACCCGGACATGGTCGGCCATTCCGGTATGCTCGAACCGACGAAGAAAGCTGTCGAAGTCGTCGACGAATGCCTCGGTAAAGTAGTGGACGCACTCATTGCTAAAGGCGGCGCGGCGATCATCACGGCGGACCACGGGAACGCTGACCTTGTCACGAACCCGGACGGTTCACCGATGACGGCCCACACGACGGAACCAGTACCATGTATCGTCACGAAAGAAGGGGTGGAACTGAAACCAGTTCTAGAAGGCGCGTTATGCGACCTCGCCCCGACGCTCCTTCACCTTCTCGGTGGAGAGCAACCGGCAGAAATGACCGGCACATCAATCGTCACGAAGTAACTCAAAAAACTTTCCAAATAAAAGGGAGCGAATCAATATGTCAATGATTACAGAAATTTACGCACGCGAAATTTTGGATTCACGTGGTAACCCATCAGTAGAAGTAGAAGTCTTCACAGAAGACGGTGGTTTCGGCCGTGCCCTCGTCCCATCAGGCGCATCAACTGGTGAGCACGAAGCAGTTGAACTCCGTGATGGCGACAAGTCACGCTACCTTGGTAAAGGTGTACTCAAAGCCGTTGCGAACGTAAACGACACAATCGCACCTGAACTCATCGGCTACGATGTTTTCGACCAAAATGCAATCGACGCTAAAATGATCGAACTTGATGGCACACCAAACAAAGCGAAGCTCGGCGCAAACGCAATCCTTGGTGTCTCAATGGCAGCAGCTCACGCAGCAGCTGATGAGCTCGGTCTTCCACTTTACACGTATCTCGGTGGATTCAACGCGAAGACACTTCCAACACCAATGATGAACATCATCAACGGTGGCTCGCACGCGGACAACAACGTTGACTTCCAAGAGTTCATGATCATGCCTGTTGGTGCGCCAACGTTCCGTGAAGCGCTCCGTATGGGTGCTGAAGTATTCCACGCCCTCAAATCAGTTCTTTCTGGTATGGGTCTTAACACAGCAGTCGGTGACGAAGGTGGTTTCGCACCAAACCTTAAGTCAAACGAAGAAGCGATCACTGTTATCCTTGAAGCGATCGAAAAAGCTGGTTACAAACCAGGTGAAGACGTCTACCTCGCAATGGACGTTGCATCTTCTGAGTTCTATGACAAGTCGACTGGCAAGTACGAACTCGCTGGCGAAGGCAAATCACTTACAACTGCAGAACTCGTAGACTTCTACGCAGAACTCGTTGACAAGTACCCAATCCTCTCAATCGAAGATGGTTGCGATGAAAACGACTGGGATGGCCACAAATTGCTTACTGAGAAAATCGGTAACAAAGTTCAACTCGTTGGGGATGACCTCTTCGTAACGAACACAGCGAAATTGGCTGAAGGAATCGAAAAAGGTATCGCGAACTCGATTCTCATCAAAGTTAACCAAATCGGTACGCTCACAGAAACATTTGACGCGATCGAAATGGCTAAAAAAGCTGGTTACACAGCAGTTGTCTCACACCGTTCTGGTGAAACAGAAGACGCAACAATCGCGGACATCGCGGTTGCAACAAACGCTGGTCAAATCAAAACTGGTTCGCTCTCGCGTACAGACCGTATCGCGAAGTACAACCAACTTCTCCGCATCGAAGACATGCTCGGCGATGTAGCGAAATACGACGGCATCAAGTCGTTCTACAACCTCAAAAAATAATTGATTGTTTTCAGGTCCGCCTCGTGCGGGCCTGTTTTTTTGTGGTTTGTTATTTGAATAACCTTCATCAGACGGTGGGACGCTTTCCTGGGGTGATGCGGATGCCTCCGCAGCGCACGCGCGCTTTACGGGGTCATCCTTGCATCACTCTCCCCAAGGAGTCGCCCACCGTCTGATTCCGTCCAAGCGGCACCGTAGATTGCCTGCAGAAAGCATCGGTGCCGCCAGGACGGATAGTATATTCTGCTCCGTTTCCGGGAATAGACTAGTGTAGGTGAAAGGAGGCGTTCGTCATGATGATCAGCGGTTTTCTCCTTCTTCTCATCGCGCTCGGTGTCGGTGGTTGGTTCCTGTACAAGTATATGGACGACCGGAAATGGTCGTGACGTGCGTCACGGCCGTTTTTTTTTGTGCGTGAACGATGGGAAATTGGGTATAATCATCAGATAAAGCATAAAAAAGGAGAGACGTCCATGACACGCGTACGGAAAGCCATCATCCCGGCCGCCGGGCTCGGTACCCGCTTCTTGCCGGCGACGAAGGCGATGCCAAAAGAGATGCTCCCAATCGTCAACAAACCGACGATCCAATTCATCGTGGAAGAAGCCGTCGCTTCCGGCATCGAGGACATCATTATCGTGACCGGGAAGAACAAGCGCGCCATCGAGGACCATTTCGACCGGGCCATCGAGCTCGAACAGAACCTCGAGTCAAAAGGCAAGACCGAGCTCCTCGAGTCGGTGCGCCACTCGTCGAACCTCGCCAACATCCATTACATACGGCAACAGGAACCAAAAGGGCTCGGCCACGCGATTTGGTGTGCCCGGAAATTCATCGGCGACGAACCGTTCGCCGTCCTGCTCGGGGACGATATCATCGAGGCGGACGTGCCGGCGACGAAGCAATTGATCGACCAGTACGAGCAGTATGAGCGCTCGATCATCGGGGTGCAACGCGTCCCGTATGAAATGACGAATCGATATGGTATAATTGACCCGCTTGCCGTCGAAGGAAAGCTCATCCCGGTCCGGACGTTCGTTGAGAAACCGGCCATCGGTGAAGCCCCATCGAACCTCGCCATCCTCGGCCGTTACATTTTGACACCGGACGTCTTCGAGGTGTTGTCGGCGCAAGAAGTCGGGACGGGAGGCGAGATCCAATTGACGGACGCCATCGCCCGCTTGAACGAGGTGGAGACCGTCTTCGCCTATGAATTTGACGGGCGTCGCTATGACGTCGGAGAACCGATCGGCTTCATCGAAGCGACGATCGCCCACGCACTGTGCGACCCAGATTTAAAAGCCAACGTCCACACGCTCTTGAAGCGCTTCGTGGACGAACTCGAACAACAGTAAGGTGTGTTATTTTTGAAAACAATGTTAATGGTCTGTCAAAACTATTATCCGGAGATCGGCAGTGCCGGCAACCGGATGCAAAATATCACGCATCTCATGAAGGAACGCGGATACGAGGTGGAGGTCATCACGGCCGCCCCATCGTATCCGAACTTCAACTTGTATAAAGACGATCGCTTCTGGAACGACAAGGCGCTCAACAACCAGCCGTTCATCAAGCGACTCATCACGAAGAAGCGCAAACATACGTCGAACATGGTGAGTCGGCTCGCTTTGTTTTTGGAACAAATGATCAAAGGCGTCGCCGCCGTCCAAAAGCTCGACTCGAAACCGGATGTCGTCTTTGCGACGACCCCGTCTTTTTTTATGGCGTTCGTCGGTGTATATGCGAAACGCAAGTACGGCGTCCCGTTCATCTTGGACGTGCGTGACCTGTGGCCAGAGTCGGTGAAAGGCGTCGGCGTGTTCAAACACGACTGGATGCTTGCCCCGGCGTTCTGGTTCGAGAAGCGGCTGTATAAGTCGGCCGATGAAATCATCATCAACTCGGAAGGGTTCCGCAGTTATCTTCGCCAGCGCGGCGTCGAGAACGAGATGATCCACTACATGCCGAACTCGATTCGTGAGAGCGAGCGCAACCTCGAGCGGACCGTCCCCGAGGACGACCGGATGGAAATCCTGTACGCCGGGAACATGGGCCTCGCCCAAGACGTGTCGCTCTTGCTTGAACTCGCGGAGCGGTTCCGTGACGAGCCGCGCGTCCATTTCAAATTGATCGGCTACGGGTACCGGAAAAACGAGTTGAAAGAGACGATCAAGGCCCGTGGTTTCAAGAACTTCCTCTTCCTCGAGGCGATGCCTCGGACGGAGGCGTTCCAAGCCATCAAGAACGCGGACGTCGCGTTCGTCAGCCTGATCGAGCAAGAAGTGTTCGATACGGTCATCCCGGGCAAACTGATCGACTACATGGCGGTCGGTAAACCGATCGTCGCGGCGGTGTCAGGCCATGCGGCGAATGTCATCGAAGCGGCCGAGGTCGGTTACGTGTCACGGAAGCGTGACATCAACGAGATCGAGCACATGCTCCGTAAATTGCTCGAACGTCCCGAGTTGCGTGAGAAATACGGTGTGAACGGGATCCGTTATGTGAAAGAGAATCTGTGCTGGGAAAACAATATACACGTCCTCGAAGACGTGATCGAAAAAGTAACGATGGAGGAAACACGATGAAGTCAGTATGTATGTTTGTATGGAACCATTTTACGAATGATGCGCGCGTCTTGCGCGAATGCTCGGCGCTCGCCGAAGCGGGCTATGAAGTCGATTTGATTGCGCTTCAAGACCCGAAAAATCCGTCGCTCCCGAAAGAAGAGATGCGTCCGGAAGGGTTCCGCGTCATTCGCGTCAAACGTCAGCCGTCGATTCTCGCCAATGGGATGAAGGCGCTCAAATCGATTCGGACATGGGTGTCTGAGAAGAAGACACGCCAGCTCGGGGCTGGACTCGTCGGCGCGGGATTGTTCATCCTCGCACCATTGACGATGCTCGGACTCGGTGCGGCAGCAGGTGCGATTTTGTTCCCGCCGGTGCGTAAAAACATCGTCAATGCGAGCGCGATGCTTGAGATGGTGTTCACTTCGACGAAGAAGTCGTACGATTTCTATCACGCCAACGACTTGAACACGCTCCCGCAGGCGTTGATCGCCGGGAAAATCGTCAACAAAGGCAAAATTGTCTACGACTCGCATGAAGTCCAGACGGACCGGACCGGTTACGGCTATATCCAAAGTAACCTTGAAGGCTGGCTCTTGCCGTATGTCGATTCGATGATGGTCGAGAACCACACGCGCGCGGCGCACAACGAAGAGCTCTACGGCTTCTATCCGTACGTGCTCCACAACTATCCGTTCTATCGTCCGCTCGACTTCTCGCTCCGTAAAGACTTGCATGCGCTCCTCGACTTGCCGAAAGATGAGAAAATCCTCTTGTACCAAGGCGGCATTCAAGCCGGCCGCGGACTCGAGCAGCTCATCCTCGCGGTCAAGGACTTCAACGAAGGCACGCTCGTCATGATCGGGGACGGAAAACTCAAACCAGTCATCAAACGGATGATCGAGGACGAAGGCGTCAGCGACCGCGTCAAGATGATTGACAAAGTACCGGTCGAGGCGTTACCGTACTATACGATGAACGCGTATCTCGGTTTCCAAGTGTTGAACAACGTCTGCTTCAACCACTACTCGGCGTCATCGAACAAACTGTTCGAATATTTGATGGCCGAAGTACCGGTCGTCTCATGTGACTTCCCGGAAATCGAACGTGTCGTCGCCGGCAACGACGTCGGTGTCGTCGTCGATTCGCACGACCCACAATCGATCGCCGAAGGCGTCAACCGCCTGCTCGACGATCAAGCACTCTACGCCCGTGTCAAAGAGAACACGAAGACGGCGCGTGAGCAATATAACTGGGATTTGGAAAAAGAGGCACTCTTGAACGTCTACACGAACGTCGTGGACCGCAAGTTGCCGATTATGAAAGACGGTGCGCCAAAGCCAGTTCAACAGTAAGACTTAGACTGCGGCTTTGTGCCGCGGTCTTTTTTATATGGAAGGGGGACAACCAATGAAACGTCAACAACAACATCTATTGCGTCAACAAGTCTGGAAGAAGCTCCAATCGATTTCCTTGAAGGATATCGCCTGGATTGTCGCCGGCTCATTCATTCTCGCGTTCGGGGTGAACTACTTCACCGTCCCGAACGATTTTTCGGAAGGCGGCCTGCTCGGGGTCACCATCATTCTGTACTACTTGTTCGGCTGGGACCTCGGGGTCACGTCGATTATCGGGAACGGGATTTTATTCATCGTCGGTTATAAGCTGCTCGACCGCCGGACGATGGTCTATTCGGTCGTCGCTGTCATCGCGACGTCGTTCTTCCTCAGCTTGACCCATGACTGGGGCAGCCCGGCCGAGGACAAACTGCTCGCGGCGGTGTATGCCGGGATCATGATCGGTGTCGGCATCGGCATGGTGCTCCGCGTCGGCGGGACGACCGGGGGCGGGGTCATCATCGCCCGCCTCATGGAGCGGTATTTGCACATGAGCGTCGCCGTGTCGATGTTCATCATCGATGCCATCGTCGTCGGGGCGTCAGGCTTCATCCTCGGGGAACAAGTCGTGCTCTATACGTTGATTGCCATCATCATCGGCTCGTGGGTCATCGACCTCGTCGCCGAAGGGCTCAACATCCGTAAGGCCGTCACGATTATCAGTGACAAACAAGAAGAGCTCGCCGTCGTGTTGACGGAGACGCTCGGCCGCTCGGCGACGATTATCCACGGTCACGGCTACTATACGAAGCAGGATAAGAACATGCTATATATGATTGTCGACAAGCGCCAAGTCGGCCCGCTCAAGAAAATCGTCGAAGTGACAGACCCACGTGCCTTCGTCGTCATCCACCAAGTGAAAGAAGTCATCGGGGAAGGGTTCAGCTACCCGTCCCGATAATTTGAAAGCTGGTGTTTTGACGCCAACTTCTATATAATAAGAAGCGTGTAAAAAGAAGGAGGAACTGACTACTATGCAAACGATCGCTACAATCAGCCTACTCGTCGTGGCTGTTTTATTGATTGTCGTCGTACTGCTCATGTCAGGTCGGTCGCAAGGTCTTGGGGCGATTGCAGGTGGCGCGGAGCAGTTGTTCGGCCGCCAGAAAGCGCGCGGCTTCGACGCTGTTTTGAACCGAACTGCAGCTGTACTAGGCACATTGTTTTTCATTTTAGGATTACTAGTCGCATCATTATGATGAAAGGCTGATCGTTCTCGATTTTTACGTGAGGCGGTCAGCTTTTGTTTTTTTCAATTATTTTTTGGGAATAATGGATTGTATGAGGAGATGACGTTAGCAATGAAGATTACAGCACCGAAACCGTTCTTCTTCGAAGGCGGACCACGTGCCGTGTTGATGTTACATGGCTTTACCGGATCGAGCGCGGATGTCCGCATGCTCGGTCGTTTCCTGCAAAAAGAAGGCTATACGTGTATGGGTCCCCAGTACCGGGGCCATGCCGTCCCGCCTGAAGAATTGCTTCAATACGGACCGGCGGACTGGTGGGAGGACGTCTTGAACGCCTACCAGTCGTTGAAAGAGAAAGGCTATGAGGAGATTGCCGTCTGTGGCCTCTCGCTCGGCGGCGTCATGTCGCTTCGCCTCGCTTCACAGGAGAACGTCAAAGGCGTCATCCCGATGTGCGCCCCGACCGGAATCGATGCCGAGGACCGGTTATACAAAGGAGTCAAAGCCTACGCTCGAGAATATAAATCTCGAGAAGACAAATCACCTGAACAGATCGAACAGGAGATGGCGGACTTCAAACCGATGCCGACGCTCAAGGACCTCCGTGCCTTCGTCCGTGACACGACGACAAAGCTCGAAGATATTTTCGTCCCGGCGCTCGTCGTCCAAGGGGCGAAAGATCAAATGGTCGATCCTGAATCTGCACACGAAATTTACGAGGCGATCAACGCGTTCCAAAAAGAACTGCTCATGTATGAGGAGTCGGGACACGTGATCACGCTCGATAAAGAAAAAGAGAAACTGCACCAGGACGTGCTCGATTTTCTCGAAACGTTAGACTGGTCAGTCTAAAAAGGAGGTGTCACGTTGAATTTACGTGACCAACTACTAGAAATCATCCAAGCCAGTGATAAAGCACTGACAGTGGACCAATTGACCGAGCGTCTTGCGCTCGAGTCGACGGATGCCTTTAAAGAGCTCATCCGCACCTTGAACACCCTCGAAGAAGAGGGCTTAATCGGCCGCACCCGGACGAACCGTTACGGGACGCTCGCCGTGCTCGGCCAAGCAGCGGGAATCATCTCGATTCACCAACGCGGCTTCGGCTTCTTGTCGGTCGAAGGGGAGACGGAGGACGTGTTCCTTCCACCCGACCAATTGAAAGACGTCTACCACGGGGACACGATCCTCGTCAAAAAACGCGAGGACAACCGCGGCAAGACCGAGGGCGTGCTCCTCAAAGTCTTGAAGCGTGGCTTGTCGGAGTTCGTCGGGACGTATACGCTCCCGAGTGGACGCCTCGACCAGTTCGCCTTCATCGAGCCGGATGACAAGCGCATCAACTTCTGGCCGGTCGTCAACCCGGACAAATCGCTCGGTGCCGTCGATGGCCATAAAGTCGTCGTCCGCATCACGAAATATCCGGACGGTCGTTTCGCCGGAGCGTGTGACGTCGTCCGCATCATCGGACACAAGAACGACCCGGGCGTCGACATCTTGTCGATCGTCTATAAGCACGGCATCCCGACGGAGTTCCCGGAAGATGTCATCGACCAGGCGAACGCCGTGCCGGACGAGGCCGACGAGAAGGACTTCATGGGCCGCGTCGATCTTCGTAACGAGACGATCTTCACGATCGACGGCGAAGACGCGAAAGACTTGGACGATGCCGTCCACGTCAAGAAACTCGACAACGGCAACTATGAGCTCGGCGTCCATATCGCCGACGTGTCGCACTACGTGACGGAAGGCTCACCGCTCGACGTCGAGGCGTTCGAACGGGGGACGAGTGTGTATCTCGTCGACCGCGTCATCCCGATGTTGCCGCACCGTCTCTCGAACGGGATCTGTTCACTCAACCCGCACGTCAACCGGTTGACGCTCAGCTGCGTCATGGAGATCTCCCCGCAAAACGGGAAGGTCGTCCACCATGAGCTGTTCCCGAGTGTCATCAAGACGACGGAGCGGATGACGTATACGAACGTCCGCGAGATCATCGAACGCGATGACGAAGCGACGCTCGAACGCTACGAGCCGTATATCCCGTTGTTCGACTTGATGGCTGAGCTCGCAGAAGTGCTGCGCAAGCGCCGTAACTCACGCGGTGCCATCAACTTCGATTTCGCCGAGGCGAAAGTCGTCGTCGACGAAGAAGGCAAACCGGCCGACATCGTCTTGCGTCCACGCTCGGTCGCCGAGAAGTTGATCGAAGAGTTCATGCTCGCGGCCAACGAGACGGTCGCCGAACACTTCCACAAGATGGACGTGCCGTTCATCTATCGTGTGCACGATAACCCGAAATCGGACAAGCTCGACTTCTTCTTCGACTTCGTCGCGAACTTCGGCGTGCATATCGAGCGGTTCAAAGGCCAGAAGGTCGAACCGAAGACGCTTCAGAAGATTTTGAAGGCGATCTCGGGTGAACCGGAAGAGCCGGTCATCAGCACGATCATGCTCCGTTCGATGCAACAGGCGAAGTACGACGATGTCTCGCTCGGTCACTTCGGCCTGGCGACCGACTTCTATACGCACTTCACGTCACCGATTCGTCGATACCCGGACTTGATCGTCCACCGTCTCATGCGCACGTATGCTTTCAACGGCGACGTGTCAGAGAAGACGATCGCCAAGTACGAGGACCGTCTCGGTTCGATCGCCGAACAGGCGTCGAAACGCGAGCGTCGTTCGGTCGATGCCGAACGTGAGACGCAAGCCTTGAAGAAAGCCGAGTACATGGAATCACGTCTCGGTGAAGAGTTCGATGGCGTCGTCAGCGGTGTCACGAACTTCGGGATGTTTATCGAGCTTCCGAACACAATCGAAGGACTCGTTCGTCTCCAGTCGATGGATGACTACTACCACTTCGACGAGTCGCAGCTCATGTTGCTCGGCGAGCGGACGAAACGTCAGTTCCGCATCGGTGACGCGGTGCGCGTCAAGGTCGACGCCGTCAACTTGGACGAGCGGACGATTGACTTCACCGTCGTCGGCATGCCGAAGCGGGAACAGTCGCGCCGTCGCCAACCGACGACGATTAAAGCGACGGAAGGTCGTCCGAAGAAAGACGACAAACGCGGAGGACGCGGTCGCGATGACAAACGTCCGAAGCGCGGTAAGCCGGGCAAACCAGGGAAACCGGGTCAAGCCGGGAAACCGTCGAAACCAGGAGAGAAGCCGAAGTCGTCGCAAGGACGGTCGGCGCTCGACTTGAAGAAGAAAGACGGTCAAAAACGTAAAGGCGACGCCAAACGCGGAGCGAAGAAGCGTCGCTGACGGGAGGGGGCGACCCCTCCTCCATATTGAAGTAAAGGACTGAATGTCTATGGCCAAGAAGAAAGATTCGAACGCGCTCGCGCAAAACCGAAAAGCGTCCTTCGATTATGCGATCGAAGATACGATTGAAGCCGGCATGGTGTTGACGGGGACCGAGATTAAATCGGTGCGCCAGTCAAAAATCAACATTGCCGACGCGTATGTCCGTTTTGACGGTGGCGAGGCGACGCTTCATAACTGTCATATCAGCCCGTTCGAGCAAGGGAACCGGTTCAACCACGAGCCGCTCCGTGTCCGGAAGCTATTGTTGCATAAGAAGCAAATCAATCAGCTTATCGGCGCACAAGGGCGTGACGGATATACGATCATCCCGCTCAAGGTGTATCTGAAGAACGGCTTCGCCAAATGTCTCCTCGGCATCGGGCGCGGGAAGAAGAAGTATGACAAGCGCGACGACTTGAAGAAGAAAGATGCGAAGCGTGACGTCGACCGCGCACTCCGGGACCGGCAAAAATACTGACAGCGAGACCTGATTGTGGTATAGTTGTTGTAGTACCAATTACCACCTCGGGGACGTTATGGATTCGACGGGGGTAGGTCGGTCGTATGTGGCGTGTCGAGGGGTCGGCCTCGTTAAAACGCAAACGCCTATAACTGGCAAAACTAACACACAACTCGCAGCAGCCTAAGTGCCCTGCGGATCCTGACATCCATCGCTTGTGTGGATGATTATCAGGGTCTCAAACTAAGCAAGCTACGCTTCAACCTCGCCGTCTGAGGGCGCGAAGAAGAGATGAATCAGACTGGATGCGACAACGCCTGTTTATCGGCAGTGTCACATTGAGATTCAATAGATAAACTACACACGTAGAAGCATGCGTTACGATGCCTTCGGACGCGGGTTCGACTCCCGCCGTCTCCATTTTTCAGCAGTCTACAATGACTGTCATCAATGATTTTTAATGAAGACCTTCTAATTTCATTGAGATTAGAAGGTCTTTTGATGTTAGCGGAGCAACTCAATCACAATGAAATGAAAGCAGGTGAATCGAATGGGAAAATATCAATTGGATACGAAAAGTAAAGTAGCTGCTGCCAAGTATCAAGACGGTAAAAAACCAGCTGTCTCGAACAAAAAAGATAAGATCAATCAGATTCGAGAAGCATATTTGCAGAAGAAAAATGAGAAGAAACAAGCTGGTGAATGATCAGACAGCTTAGCTGACTTCAAGTGCTTTGCCATTAGAAGTTAAAATAAACAAAGAGGGTCACCCGTGCGTAGTTTATGCCTAGGTGGCCCTTTTCTTGTTTTGCAGTTTGTTAATGAGATTCGATTTGAATTTCACCCCAAGTTAAACAAAGCCGCAATGAGTGCATCACTCCAATTCTGGAGCATGAATAATCTGAGTGCGATTAAAAGCCTTACGATGAGGAGTGTGCCGAACGGGATGAGTTTGTTCTTGTTCTTTTTTAAAAGGCTGCGAGTTACGAGCCATACACCCGAATATGACAACGCCTATTTATCAGCAGTGTCATATTGAGATTCAATAGATAAACTACATACCTAGAAGTAGCATACGTTACGATACCTTGAATTGCGGGTTCGACTTCCGCAGTCTCCATTAAGAAGTAATTGAATTTAATTACTTCTTAATTCTTTTTTTTAGATTTAGAAGGAAATTTTATATATACAAATATAACCTAAAATGATAAAATATTTTTGATTTAAATGGATAAAAAAAGAATAATTTACAATTAGTTATAAAAATTAAATTTTAGTCTTATGAAGGAATTATTGTGTACATATCTAAAATTCATATTCATAACTATAGATCTATTATTGATGAAAAGTTCGAACTCTCTGGATTTAATTTATTGGTTGGTGCCAATAACTCGGGGAAATCAACTGTCATAAATGCAATTTTGACGTTTTATGAAAAAATAAAATTTAATTCCAAAAATGATTTTCCTAAAATTGGTTCTTTTGATAAAGAGTCTTGGATAGAAATCACTTATGGATTAGAGAAAGAAGAATACGATAATCTCCCTGACGATTATAAATCTTTAGATAAAAATTTAACGATTAGAAAATTGTTATATTCTGCAGATAAACAAAGGTTTAGCACAAGTCAGAGTAATTTATTTGCTGTAATTGATGGTCAATTAGATGAAAAACTATTCTTTGGAGCTAAAAATGTAGGTAATGCTAAATTAGGTGAGGTTGTATACATACCAGCTGTTAGCAATATATCGGATAATTTAAAAATGACAGGCCCATCTCCACTTAGAGATACTATTAATTTTTTATTTAAAGAAGCTGTTCAAGAGCATCCGAGCTATAATAGCTTGAAAAAAGCATTCGATAATTTCAATGAATTTGCAAATGAAGAAAAAGGAATTTTTAATAACATTGCAAATCCTTTGAATAAAGGAATCGAAGAATGGGATATCTCATTTAAATTAAGAATAAACCCTATTAGTACAGATGAGATTACTAAAAGTTTAATTACTTATCACTTTAATGATAGAAACATAAACAATGAAGAAGTAGGGATAGATCAGTATGGTCACGGATTTCAAAGGTCTATAGTATTTAATTTAATTAAACTTTCAGCAAGTTTTAAAAAAGAAAAAAAATCTGTAAAAAAAGAATTCAATCCTAAACTAGTAATTTTATTATTTGAAGAACCTGAAGCGTTTTTACATCCTACCCAGCAAGATCAATTGGCATATAATTTAAAAAAACTATCTAAAAATCAAGAATATCAAATCCTAATTACAAGTCATTCATCTCTATTTATCGGAAAAGCAAATGATCAGTTAAATCAAATTATTAAAGTCAATAAGTCTAACGGATGTTCAACTTTACATCAGCCGACATTAAAAGAGTTAGAAAATTTCTTTGCTTACAATAAATATTTTAAAACATTATTTGAAGATGATTTAATTGAGGGTGTTGAAGAGGAATTATCAGTGCAAGAAGAGAAATTTAGATATCAATTATGGTTAGATTCGGAAAGGGCATCTATGTTTTTTGCCGATAAAATTATTATCACTGAGGGAGCTACTGAAAAAATATTATTAGATTATTTATTAGATAATGATTGGGCAGATTTAAAAAAAGAAAAAATTTATGTTTTAGATGCGATGGGCAAATATAATATTCATAGGTACATGAAATTACTATGTTTATTTGGAATTAAACATTCAATATTTATTGATTCTGACTCGCAAGCAAAAGGTAAACGTATAAATCAACATCGGATTTTAAACAATCATATTAACGAGTGTGTAAACGAATTCACAATTTCAGATGCCTATTTAATTGACCCTGACTTAGAGACATTTTTGAATTTGCCGATGCCTAGAAAAGATCGTAAACCTTTAGATATGATAATGGCTCTAACTGAAAATAAAATTAATCCTGATAAACTTGTAGAATTAAAAGCAATAATTTCTAAATTAATTGATTTGCATGAACTCGAATTACAAACTTTATAAAAATGGAAGTACGAGTTAAACTGACATAATGATATGAGACACGTATAAAAAGCACCTTAATTTGGCCACTATTACCCCGTATTTTATCGGTGTCAGGTAGCCATTTTTTCTTGAATACGTTTTTTGTTATAGTAATTTAGATAATAATTCACCCGTTCAAACACTTCATTGTACTCATCTCTAAGAAGATATACAATCTTCAGAACTGCTAATTTCTCAACTCTCTTTCGATATCCACGTATTTTTTGAGGTTTCGTTCTCCGTCTTCAGGGGGGGCTGATGTTCTTTTTTGCTATCCTCACTCGCGGAATCAGGACCGTGTCCGTAGGCATACTGTTTCCCAATTGGCTAATCAAATCGATAGATTTCATTCAACCCAGAACATCTTAGCCATGTGTGAATCTAAGATTCGCTTTTGATTTCGTGTTTTTCCATAAATCTATCTAATCTTCAACTCACTACGTAGTTTATTTTCTATCACAACTACCCATTTCACTTCGCTTTAACATGCATTTTTGACCACGCAAAAACACCTCCGATGCCAGCACTTTTTAAAAGTGTATCACTCAAAGGTGTTTTAAATATTGTCTCAAAAAAATTAGCAGAGCATATGTCATACTTTGCAACTTATGCGTCTTTTAGTGTATTTAATTTTTAGATAAACAAATCGCCAAAAAAATTGCAATTATTATTGAGAAATAAAACATAAGGAGAGTTTTTGAAAAACAAACTATTAACCATGAATCAATATCCTTCTTGAAATCAGAAGTATCCATGGAATAGTCTATTGTTTCATCCGATTTTATTCTGACCACATCATACAATTTGCGAAACAGCTTTTCTTGGTGAAGATAAAATCCATCTAAAAACCAAAAAAATATAGTTGGAATTAATGCGATGTATATATATCGAGAGTCCATATCCTTGACATTTGCAAATGCCAATATTGCAGCTACAAGGGTTACTGCCCATCCTTTAAGATAGAACGAGTTTGAGGCCATTCTACTAATAGTTTGTTGAATGAATTCCAAATGCTTTATTTTATGTTCTGCCATATTTACTCACTCCTTTCAATTGGTTCATTTCCAGTTACCCATCTAGCCAAATCTATATACTTATTAGGGTTGTCTTGAATCCAAATTGTTATTTCGCCATTTTCATTTGTACCATGTACTCCATATGAGTATAAACTTAAATATTCTTGCCCTATAAATTCTTCACTGTTTGTGTAAGTTTTAGTTATTGGTAAAATTGCAATCCTTCCGACTTTAGAATCGAAATATCCTATTTCCCAAGGAACCCATTTGGATTCTGGTGATGATTCAGAATATGCAACTAACATTGTTTTACAATTGTTCATTCTGCTTCTTAATCTATCAGCAGTAGACTTATTTACCTGACTTCTATCTAACTCAGGATCATCTATCCAATCAATATAAACGTCCAATGAATAAATATTTTCAATAAATATTTTTAGTCCATGAATGACTTCTGCATCATGAAAGCTATGAGAAATGAAAACATCATATTTCTTACCATAATCGAATGATGAAGAGGCATGTTTTAATATTTTTTCGCTACTTTCATAAAAATTCTTATTTTTTTGAGCCAATTTTTTTAACTCAGTTTCATTAAACTTCATTGCCATTATTTTTTACCCCTTTATAAAGTCTATTATCCCCCTATGATGACTTCTTAGTTATGTATTATTTAAATTTACAGGAATGTCCTGCATTTAGTATATAGTATATTTACAAATAGTATCTGTAATGTAGTATTTGGAAAAGTAATTTCATTATCGAGGTTGCCAGATAATTAGTTTGTTTCAGCCTGTCTAAATTTTTAATACATAGATAGTGAGCTACATTTGAAAGATGGAATATAATTATTACTGAGTGAATAAGAGAAGTTTTACAAAAATGTTTATAAAATTTATTCGATTCTCTACTAGGAAAACCTATAAGTGCGTTCTTGTATTAGACACTTTAATTATAAAGAAAGATAAACGATATTATTATAAATCATATCTGGCTAATTATTTTTGGAGGATAAATTATGAATGAATTAACAAGAGAAAACATATTTTTATTTATGATCAATAATATTGATGAAGTGGATATAGGTTCTTTCTCTGAGTCAAATTATATAAAAGAAATATATGAAATAAATTTAATTGTTTTGAATGAGATTGAAGAGAAATTTTACAGCTCAACTCCAAATTTTAATATTGACTTAATAAATCAATTGGAAATTAATATCACAAATATTGAAGATTTAACTAAAAATAATAATTTTGAGTTAAGTAACGATTTAATTAAAAAACTAATTACTGACCTTACTGTGTTTAATAATAATAATTATGAAAATAAAATGAAATCACAAAACCTTTTTAATAAATTGCTAAAAATATTAATGGATTGGTCTGATAAGGCTTTAAAAAGAAAATTTAATAATATAAGGAACCATGTTAAGTCATTTAATGATAAAAATTATAAAAAGATATTTTTATCATATGCATTTGAAGATCATCTGTATACCTTAGCGCTATTTTATTATTTTTATTCTAATCAATTATATCTGTATGTGGATTGGCTTATAAATGATGAAATTCCAAAAACTGATTATTTGAAAAGAAATTTATTTGATAATTTAAGTGACTCTGAACAGCTTTTATTTTTACAAAGCCCAAATATGGAGTTAAATATCCAAGGAAACCCTAGTATTAAAGCTTGGTGTGCATGGGAGTTAGGTAGTTTTTTCTACAAAACTAATTCTCAATTTAGTGGAAACCCTTATAATTATGACTCCAGTAGAAAATATAAATTTTTTATAAACATTTATCGAACTAATGCAAGTAAAAGTCATCGAATATTAGAAGGTTTAACTGAACTAAGTGGTATATCACCAAATGGATTAACTTAGATTTTCACTTTAAGAATTGCTGATTAAATAAGGAATTTAATTTAGAAATATTTATCAAATAAAAAACAATCATTTTATACTTTGACAACTCTACGCGACAGCCGTATTTTATAAATTTGAGAAAGTTAAGTATAAGAATTTGGTGCGTCTTCTATTAACCCACGCATACCTGGTGCTAATCGGGATTATAATGGTCATCGTCGGACTTGCGTTTGCTTTTTACTCAATCGATGTAACATAATCATGACGAAGAGATGAAAACAATTGTAGTATCTAGGCTATATGTAGCCAAAGTATTCGGAAATGTTGAAGTGACGAGAACTGATTTTTTTGTCTACGCGGACGAGACGACAGGGGAAGTCGTCGACACGTTCCTGGCATCGAAATGGGAAGATGACGTGACGGATGTCATCGAGGATTCGGTCATGACGGCGTTTGGCCGTGATGTCACGTACGATGTTTTTTACGATGAAGTAGCCGTACGAGAACTCGACACCGCGGCTGCGAACCCGCTCGCCTATAAAACGGCCGACGTCGTACCGACAATTTTGGTGACGATTCATCGGGAGCCAGCGTCAGGAGACGAGGCACTCGTCCGCACTTGGATGGCGGCGCTAAAAGAGAACGACATGTTACGCCATGCGGAAGTTCATGTCGACTATGTCGCTAAAAATGGGGAGATCCTCAATGACGGTACCCCGTTAATTCTATCGTTCTAATGAAAAAACACTTTCTGCGCGCAGGAAGTGTTTTTGTTCAATCAATGGTCACCACAAGTTAAACAAATCCGCCACAATCGCATCACTGCCGTCTTGGAACATAAACAAGCCGAGCGCGATTAACAGCCCTCCGATGACGAGAGTACCGAATCGTATCAGTCCGCTCGTGTTCTTTTTGAGTAAGCCGCGAATCACGAGCCCTCCACCAATCAATAGCATCAAGAAATACCAAAACCCCATAGCCATTCCTCCTCTGCCTGTAGTTGAGTCTAGTTTACATATATTTTCCAGTACATACTGTAGGGCGTGAGACTGATTTAATCTAAGCCCAAGACGGGTACAGTACCTTTATGTGTAAATGAAGGGGAGAGTGACCACTATGCGGAAAACGATCGTCATCGCGGGCGCGAGCGGCTATATCGGCTCGAACGTGATGGACCATTTAAAAGAAGAATATGACATCATCGCCTTATCCCGCTCGACGAAAAACAAGGAAGACGAGGACCATATCACGTGGCGATCGTGCGATTTGTTCTCGTATGAACAGACACGTGAGGCTTGCGAGGGGGCGGACTACGCCATGTTCCTCGTCCACTCGATGATTCCGGACGGCGGATTGACGCAAGCGACGTTCGAAGACATGGACGCGCTCATCGCCGACAACTTCGCCCGGGCGACAAAAGCGAACGACATCGAACAAATCGTCTACTTGAGCGGCATCATTCCGAAAGAGTCGAAGACGTTGTCACGTCACTTGAAGAGCCGGCTCGAGGTCGAACGGATTCTCGGCGGTCAAGGTGTACCGGTGACGACGATTCGGGCCGGACTCATCATCGGTCCAGAAGGCTCGTCGTTCCCGATTCTCGCGAAGCTCGTCAAACGGTTGCCGGTCATGATTCTCCCGAACTGGACGAAGACGGAGACGCACCCGATCGATTTGCGTGAAGCCGTCCAGGCGCTCATCTCGGTCGTCGGCGCCGAGGCGCTGTACGACCATCATATCGATATCGGTGGACCGGAAGTGATGACGTATCGGAAGATGATTGAAGACACGGCTGACGTCATGGGCAAACGCCGCGTCATGATCGACTTCCCGTTCCCGACAATCAAGTTGTCCCGATTGTGGGTCATGGCCGTAACAGGTGAGCCGAAAGACACCGTCTATCCACTCGTCGAGAGCATGGGCCACGCCATGGTCGCGAAAGACACGACCGGCGTCAAACAAGGAGAAATCCCGTTCAAGGAAGCGGTGGAGCACGCACTTGAGGAAGAAGAGAAACAGAAGTCAGGCGGCGGCAAGAAGAAAAAAGCGCCGCAACAGTACACGGTCCGCTCGATTCAACGGTTCGGCCTGCCCGAGAACAAGTCGGCGCTATGGATGGCCGACACGTATTTCGAGTGGCTCGGCCGGCTCGCGTATCCGCTCATCCAGACGACGAAAGAGGACGATGACTGGGAAATCGCGCTCCTCCGTCCGTCACTCGTCGCACTCCATCTGTCGCTCGAAGACGAGGCGACGGACGACATGGCGTCCTATTCCATCGACGGCGGCATGTTCGCGAAGTTGAGTGAGGATGACAAGACAGGCCGGCTCGAGTTCAGACGGCTCCCGGAGTCAGAAGAAGGGCTCGTCGCCATCCACGAGTTCGTGCCGGCGCTGCCATGGTGGTTCTATACGAAGACGCAGGCGAAAGCCCACCTCGTCGTCATGTGGCTGTTCGGCCGTCACGTCCGTCTGCTTGGGGAAGATGCGGACGAGGGCGACCAAGTCGTCGAAGCACCGACGAATTAACGAAGACGCATCCATCGCGATGCGTCTTTGTTTTGTCGATTATGTTAACGTTTCGCCAGAGTCGTTTACAAAGGGCAGGGACAGGCGTACACTGAACTCGTTTTCGACATAATGGAAAGAAGGAATGCAAGAATGGACAACTTCATGACATCACGCCAAGGCTGGCAGAAAGACATCTCGGCCGGAATCACCGTCGGGGTCGTCGCCGTGCCGCTCGCGATGGCGTTCGCGATCGCCTCGGGCGTCGGACCGGTGTATGGGCTCTATACGGCCATCATCGCCGGCATCCTCGTCAGCCTGTTCGGAGGCTCGACGTTCCAAATCGCCGGACCGACCGGCGCCTTCATCCCGATCGTCTCGGGGGTCATGCTCGCGCACGGCTACGAAGGGTTGCTTGTGACGACGTTCCTCGCCGGGATCCTGTTGTTCCTCATGAGCGTTCTCCGCGTCGGACGACTGATTCGCTTCATGCCGCGGGCCGTCACCATCGGGTTCACGGCCGGGATCGCCGTCGTCATCTTCGTCGACCAGCTCGATGAACTGTTCGGCATCACGTTCGAGAAGGCACCGCACTTCCACGAGAACTTATTAACGCTCGTGACGTCGTTACATGAAGCGAGCTTATGGCCTGTCTTCATTGCCGCCATCGGTTTCTTGACGCTCTGGCTCGTACCGAAACTGCCCGTGAAATTGCCGCTGTTATTGATGGCGATGCTCGTGCCGACGTTCGTCAGTCTCGTCGTCCCAGGGGAAGTCGCGACGATCGGCAGCGCCTATGGCGGCATCCCGAGCGGACTGCCTGAGTTCAACTGGCTCGCGATTGACCTCGATTTGATTGCGACGCTCATGCCATCGGCGTTCGCCATCGCTTTCCTCGGGGCACTCGAGTCACTGTTGTCAGGTGCGGTCGCAGACGGCATGGCCGGCACGAAGATGAACCCGGACAAGGAACTGTTCGGGCAAGGGCTCGCCAACGTCGTCGTCCCGTTCTTCGGCGGGATTCCGGCGACCGGCGCCATCGCCCGGACGGCGACGAACATTCAAGCAGGCGCCGTCAGCCGCCGCTCCGGCGTCATCCACGGGTTGACGGTGCTCCTGGCCGTGCTCGTGTTGGCACCGCTCGCGAGCTACGTCCCACTGGCCGCCCTCGCCCCGATCTTGATGCGCGTCGCTTGGAATATGTCGGAGCGGCACCACGTCTTCGAGATGCTCAAGCATCGGTCGGCTGAGTCGCTCGTCCTGCTGATCACGCTCGGTCTGACCGTGTTCGTCGATCTCGTCGTCGCCGTCGAGGTCGGGGTCATCTGTGCGCTCGCCTTGTTCGCGAAACGGATGGCCGATACGATCGACGTCCGCGAACAGACGGAACGGTACGTGACGCGCGACGGCCAGGTCGTCTTCAGCGTCGAAGGACCGCTCTTCTTCGGGGCGATCGAGATGTTCGAGCATGTGTTGCATCATATCCATGACGAGCCTGACGTGTTCATCTTCAACTTCCACCGCTGTCCGGTCATCGACGTGACGGCCGTCGAAGAGATTCGCCGCGTCGTCCGAGAGTTGAAAGCGGCCGACCGTCGTGTCGTCTTCGCGCACTTGTCGGCACCCGTGCGCCAGACGCTCACGCATTATGGCGTGCTCGACCACGTCGACACGTTCGAAACGACGCAGGAAGCGATTGACGCGTCTTAACGGACGGACAGAATCTGACCGAACGGGATGCGACGCACGTCCGTGTCGAACAGCTCGACTTCACGCTCGGCATAATAGATGGCGTGGACGTAGCCGCGCACCGTATGGGTCATGCCGTTGTCGAACAGCGTCAGCTCGACGGCGTCGCCTTCACGGATGGCGCGTTCGAGCTCGGTCTGCCATAAGTAGAGGAGCTGCTCATCCAAGTCAGGCAGCTCGATTTTTTGGACGTGGGCGTAATATTTCTTTAGCAGCGCCACGTGCTCGGGCATGAGGAACGGGATCCATTTCAATTCACCGCGGTCTTTGTAGCGGGTCTGGCTCATGACGATTCACCTCCTTGTTTATGTCCGCCGATGAGGCGTTGCCGCGTCCGGAGCGGACTGTCTTTCAGTAAACTCGATGCTGGGCGGATCGTGCCGCGCCCGAAGCGGACGTTCAAGCGATCGACGAGGTCGAGGAAGTCGAACCGGCGCGCCCGGGCCCACTCGTCCTCGAAGAAGGAGAGCTGAACGTGGTCGCTCCTTGGCTCGAGCTTGCCGAGGGCGACCGAGACGTAACGGACGGCCTCCGTCTCGTCCCAGGCGTCGAGGAAGAGCGTCAACAACACCGGCAAGAACTCGCGCTCGTCCGCTGTGAAGCGGGCGAGTTTTTTTTGTTTGCTGAAGCCGCGCCGCTCGCTCGTCCGGGTGTAGCGGACGCCGAGATGGACGCTGCCGCCGACGAGTCCCGCCTGTCGCGTCCGCATGCCGACCTCGACGGCGATGGCCTGTAAGACGAGCCGGATGGCCGCGTACGTCGTATAGTCTTTCATGAGCGTGATGCCGTGGCCAATCGTCCGGGGCCGTTGCCGTTTCGCCCCGAACAGGGAGCTCGGCGGGAGGATCGTCGGCGATTCGTCGATGCCCCAGGCGTGATGCCACAGCTCGGCGCCGATGACGCCGAACTTCTCATGGAGCGTCTCGAGCGGATAGCGGGCGAGGTCACCGATCGTCTCGATGCCGAGCCGCCGGAGATGGACTTCCATCTTCGCCCCGACGCCCCACATCTTGCCGATCGGGGCCGGGTGGATCAACTTCTCGACGTCGTGGAGGAAACAGCTGGCGACACCTGTCTTCTTCCCATGCAGGTCGAGGACGAGCTTGGCGAGGACGTTGTTCGGTCCGATGCCGATTGTGACCGGGATGCCGGTGTAGCGGAACACGGTCGAGCGGATGAGGCGGGCGACGTGCGCATCGTTCCCGAACAGCCGCTCCGTCCCGGTCAAGTCGACGAGCGTCTCGTCGACCGAGTAGACACGGATCGCCTCGGGGGGTGCGAACTGATGCAAGATGTGGACGATTTGGACGGACACGTTCAAATAGTGGCTCATCCGGGCCTCGGCGTAGATGACGTGCCGTCGCTCATGCCACGGCAACCGGTCGATGTGAAAGCGCCGGGACCCGGTCTTGATGCCGAGCTGCTTCATCGGCGGCGTCGCGGCGAGGACGAGGGCGCCGTGATCTTGGAGGTTTGATAAGACGACGAGCTTTGTCTTGTACGGGTTCAACTTGCGGGCGGCGCACTCGCAACTGGCGTAGAACGAGACGCTGTCGATACAAAAAATCCGACGTCGCATAGCCACCTCTCCTTTTTTGCGAACAAACGTTCTGTTTTTTTCATCGTATCATGGTCTCACGCCGTCTCAAATAGAAAAATGAAAAGAAATTTTGAAAAGAGTTAAAAAAAGGATAGATGGTGAATGAAATTCCATCTTTTTGGAATTTACCGAAATAATAAAGCGAGGCGGAAACAAAATCCGTTATAATGAGAGGGTAGCTAGACAAATATGGTTTCGGACGATGGAGGCTATCCTGTGATTGATTTTGTGAAGCAATTGACCAATGATCAGGCACGACGATTGAAAACCTATAAGAAACAAGTCGAACGCATCAACGCGTACGAGGAGACGATGCGCGCCTTAGACGATGAGGCGCTTCGCCAGTATACGCTCGAACTGAAACAGCGGCTCACGGACGGTGCGGACGTCCGCGCCATCACGGAGGAAGGGTTCGCCCTCGTCCGCGAGGCATCCGTCCGGACGATCGGGCTCCGTCATTATGACGTCCAGCTCATCGGCGGTCTCGCGCTGCTCGAAGGAAATATCGCCGAGATGCCGACCGGGGAAGGGAAGACGCTCGTCGCGGCTCTCCCGGCGTTCGTCAAGGCGCTCGAAGGGAAAGGCGTCCATGTCATCACGGTAAACGACTATTTGGCGATGCGTGACGCCGAACAGATCGGCAAGGTCCATACGTTTCTCGGGCTCACAGTCGGACTGAACGTCCCGGAGATGGAGCTTGCTGACAAACAGGCGGCGTATGCGGCCGACATTACATACGGGGTCGGGACCGAGTTCGGGTTCGACTATCTTCGGGACCACTTGGTCGGCTCGCCGGAAGAACGGGTCCAGCGTCCGTTCCATTTCGCGCTGCTCGATGAAGTCGACAGCGTCTTGATCGACGAGGCGAAGACGCCGCTCATCATTGCCCAGAAGGACGAGTCGCACGTCCGCTTGAAACGTCTCGCCCAAACCGTGTTCGGCCAATTGACGGAAGACGACTATACGGTCGACCTCGAGGCGCGCGCCGTCATGTTCTCGGACAAAGGTATCGAGAAAATCGAGGCGTTGTTCTCGGTCGACAACTTGTTTTCCGCCGAGCACCACGTCCTGTATCACTACATGATGCAGGCGCTCCGGGCGAACGTATTGTTCGAGCGGGACGTCGACTATATCGTCCAAGAAGGCAAAATCGAGTTGATCGATTTGTTCACGGGGCGGGTCATGGAAGGACGCAGCCTGTCGGAAGGCCTCCATCAGGCGCTCGAGGCGAAAGAACAGCTCGACATCACCGAAGAGAACAAGACGACGGCGGAAATCACGATTCAACACTACTTCCGGATGTACCCGCTCCTCGGCGGCATGACCGGGACGGCCCAGACGTCACGTGAAGAGTTCATGAAGACGTATCAGATGGACGTCGTCCAAGTGCCGACGAACCGGCCGAAGCAGCGCCAAGACCTACCGGACCGCGTCTTTGATACGATCGCCCATAAATATGCGGCGGTCAGTCAAGAAGTCGCGGCCATCCACGCGACGGGACAACCGATTTTGATCGGGACGACCTCGATCGCCCAGTCGGAGGCCGTCAGTGAACAGCTAAAAAAACAAGGCATCGCGCATGAACTGTTGAACGCGAAGACGGTCGCCCAAGAAGCCGAGATTATCGCCGAGGCGGGACGGCTCGGTCACGTGACGATCGCGACGAACATGGCCGGACGCGGGACCGACATCGTCTTAGACGAGACGGCGCGCGAACGCGGCGGCTTGTATGTCATCGGGACGGAACGGCACGAATCGCTCCGCGTCGACAATCAGCTCCGCGGACGGTCGGGACGTCAAGGCGACCCGGGCATGTCACGTTTCTTCGTCTCGCTCGAGGATGATCTCGTCAAGCGGTACGCCGCCGAGCGGTTGAAACGTGTCGAGCACAAACTGACGCCGGACGAACACGGAGAAGTCCGCCATAAAGAAGCGGGCGACATCATTGAATACGCCCAGACGACGATTGAAGGCGTCGGCGTGTCGGTCCGTGACTACATGTTCAAGCTCGACGACGTCTTGAACGAGCAGCGCCGCATCATCTATACGATTCGCGATGAGGCGGTCGACGCCAATGCGACGGCCATCTTGAACAACGTGCTCGCGATGATGCGCCTCGCGCTCAACGAGACGCTCGACCGTCATATCGCGGCCGACCTCGTCCCGGAAGAGTGGGCGACGGACGCGCTCATCGAGGACTATCTCTATTTGACGCAACAGGCGCCGACGTGGGATGACACGGTCGGGGACAAAGAAGAGTTGAAACGAGCGGTCGCCCCATGGATCGACGGCATCGTCGCGACGGCAGAACAGCGCATCGAGGGCTACCCGGAAGTCATCGCCTTCGCGCGGCAACAACTGCTCAGCCACCTTGATATCCGCTGGACGAACCATTTGACGACGATGAACGCCTTGAAAGAAGGCATCGGGCTCCGCAGCTACGGCCAGGAAGACCCGAGCCGTCAGTTCGGCAAGGAAGGGCTCGAGATTTTCCAAGAGACGTATCTCGATATCGCCCGCGACGTGACGATTCAGCTGTGCCAGCTAGATTTATACTTTGCGCAACGGGAAGAGGAGGGGCAGTGACATGTTCGGACTGTTGAAACGAAAGAAAGTCGAGACGATCATCCGCCAAGACGACGAGCGGGCGCTCCGCCTCGTGTTCGATGAAGGGATGGACATCTCGAAAGAAGATGAGTACGTGTTCCGCTATCATGCGACGACGCTGCCGCCGCTCGCGGACAACCAGTTGTCGATCGAATTGCTCAGTGCGACGAAGAACCCGGGCGGCCTGTCCGTGGTCGCCTTGTTCCGCAACACGGTCGCGACCGAGTTCTCGCTCGACGAGATCCCGGTGCTCTTGTTGAACGAGCGCCGCGAACCGCTCGGCCAGAAGATGCTCAGCCGGATGGATTTGCCGTCGTTCGAGGCGATGACGAGTAAGCCCGTCTATCTCGACTTCTTCGAGGAGGAACTGTTCACCGATGTCGACGCTCTCGACACCGAGTCGCTCCAACTCGCCTTCCAAATGAACCCGACGGCACCGCTCCAAGACATCTCCGACGCCGAACGGGACGCGTTCCCTGACGTGGCGTGGCACCGCCTGAAGCGGATGAACGTCCTCAGCCGTCCGGTCGCCGAAGGCCAGTTTGATCTATTGCTCGTCCATCTCGACGTGACCGACACGGAAATCGGCGCCTCGCTCCTCGTCCGGAACGGGTACCTCGAGCAGGCTCTCCAAATCCCGCGCCTCCCGCTCGAGTTGATGCAGCGGGACGAGGTCGTCGGCCGAGCCGACGCAACGCTCAACGAACCGATTTTACCGAAACATGATTATCCGCTCCACGTCCGCTTCAAGCGGCCGGAAGGAGACAGCGACGGACCGATCTCGATTCGCATCCGTTCATGACGAAATGACCATCCCTGACACGCGTCGGGGATGGTTTTTTAGGTCTAATGGACTGCTTGTGCGATGTCTAGCCTCTGAACAAGTTCGATTGAAAAATCGCTTAACGCGAAGTCGTCTGTTCGGTCTAATCATACGGATGCGGACCTTTTCCATGTTCTCGGAAAGTCGTCTAGGACCAGACCTTTCTTTACCAATTTTTTAAGGAAATAGGACATAGGCTTCATTAAAATGGAGGGGCCGCTATGGTATATTTAGTCCGCAATGCACACCACATGAATGGGGAGAAAAATCATGTCTAAATTTACGAAGATGGCCATTGTTACGTCGCTCATCGTCCCAACACTCATCCCGCTCCAACACGCGGCAGCAGAAGACGAGGACGTCGTCAAACTGCGCTTCTTGGAGACGACCGACCTACATACGAACATCACGAACTACGATTACTTCCAAGACAAAATCGATCACACGATCGGGTTGACGAAAGTCGCGACGTTGATTCAGCAACATCGCACGGACGCCGGCAAGCCGAACACGTTCCTGTTCGATAACGGAGATACGCTTCAAGGGACGCCATTCGGGGATTACGTCCGCGAACAGCATCAGAAAGCACCAGGCGCGTTCGAACATCCGATGTATCAAGCGATGTCGGCACTCGAGTTCGATGCGGTCACACTCGGGAATCACGAGTTCAACTTTGGGCTCCAGTTCTTGTATGACGCGATGCAAGGCTCAAAAGGCAAGCTCCGCTTCGTCAACTCGAACGTGAAGGACTTGTCGGGTGAGCCGATCGTCTCGAAATATAACGAGGACGGACAAGAAGTCCAAATCATCGAACGCCAAGTCGTCGACGCGGACGGCGAGACACATACGATTAAAGTCGGTGTGTTCGGGGTCGTGCCGCCGAAAATCATGTCGTGGGATTCAGGGAACCTCCAAGGCAAGGTGACGGCAGATGATATGGTCCCGGCAGCAAAAGCAGCCGTCGCCAAATTGAAAGAGCAAGGCGCGGACGTCGTTGTCGCGCTCGCGCACTCAGGCATCGGGGAAAGTGCGAAGCTCGCCGATCAACAAGAAGACGGGGAAGAGAACGTCGGCTACGCGCTCACGAAAATCGAAGGGCTCGACATGGTCATGACCGGTCACCAACACGGCCGCTTCCCGGACGCGAAAGGCATGTTCGCTTCATTCCCGAATGTGGATATGAACAAAGGGACAATCAACGGCAAGCCGGTCGTCATGGCGAACAACCAAGGGAAAGACCTCGGGGTCATCGACCTCGACCTCGAGCTCGTCGATGGCAACTGGCAAGTACTCGATGCGAACGCGAAACTCGATACGGTCACGGCCGACACACCGGTCGACCCGACAATCGCCTCGCTCATCGACGCGGACCATAAGGCGACGATCGAATACATCAACCGCCCGGTCGGTGAGATTCAAGACGATATCCAAAGCTACTTCGCGCTCGTCCGTGACGACGCGTCGGTCCAGTTCGTGACGAACGCGCAGAAATGGTACGTCGAGAGAGAACTCGCGACGAACCCGGAACTCGCGGCGTATAAAGAGCTTCCAATCCTCTCGGCCGGGGCTCCATTCAAAGCGGGTAACCGTAACTTGACGGACGCGAGCTATTACACGAACATCCCGAAAGGCTCGATTGCATTGAAGAACGTGGCCGATTTGTACGTCTATCCGAACACGCTCGAAGTCGTCAAAGTGACGGGCGCGGACGTGATGGACTGGCTCGAGATGTCAGCCGGGGCGTACAAACAAGTCTCGGATACGAACGATGAGTTGCTTAACTTGGAGTTCCGCAGCTACAACTTCGATATCCTCGACGGCCTCACGTATGAAATCGACGTGACCGGTCCTGCCAAGTTCGATGCAGGCGGTACGGTGATCAACGACAAGGCGAACCGCGTCAAGAACGTGAAGTATAACGGCAAACCTATTACACTCGACCAAGAGTTCCTCGTCGCGACGAACAACTATCGCGCCGGCTCGACATCGTTCCCGGGACTCGGTGGCGGCAAGAACATCGTCTATCGCTCAGCGTATGAGACACGGAACGTGATTTCGGACTATATCGTCTCAGGCAAACTGGAATACAAAGCGGATGACAACTGGAAGATCGTCGCCGACGCGAAACGGAGAGCGAAATTCGAGACGGCCGACGCCGGCAAGCAATATGTCGACTTGTATGAAGGTATCGAAGCGACCGAGACGACACGTCCGGACGCAGCGGATCGTCTGTTCCGCACGTACACGATCGAACTCGATCAAGCAGTTGAGGAAGAGGAAGTTGTGCTCACGCTTACAGTGAATACAATCAAACCAGGCGCGAAAGCCGTGACGGGTACGACGACACCGAATGCGAACGTCACATTGAAAGACGGCGCGAAAGAGCTCGCGACAGCGAAAGCTGATAAAGACGGCAAGTACACGCTCGTGACGAAACCGCTCAAGCTCCGTCAATCGCTCACCATCATCTCTGAACTCGATGGCGCGACCGTGACGGAAACGAAAGTCGTCGGTGCCGGCTTCGTCGGCACACCGGCGCTCGCCTCGAAATTGACGTACGCGAACACGAACGTCATCTCAGGGAAAACGACACCAGAGACGAAGTTGACGCTCAAGCGTGACGGCAAGACAATCGCCTACGCGACGTCGGACAAAAACGGATCGTTCGAATTCACGAAACGCGCCGGCTTCATCTACGGGAACTATGAAGTCATCGCTAAAGATGTGACCGGAAAAGTCGTCAAAGCGAAGGCGTTCACGTTCAAGAAAGCGGCCATCGCGACACCGAAGAACACGAAAGGCGTGAAGGTCGGAACGAAAGCGCTCATCGGGAAAACGACACCGGGTGCCGTCGTCGTCTTGAAAGACGCGAAAGGCAAACAAGTCGCCAAAGTGAAAGCGAGCTGGGCCGGAACGTATACGTTCACATTCAAAAAAGGTCTTGCTAAAGGAAGCTACGCGGTCATCGCGAGCGACTACACAGGTGCAGGTGCGAAACAAGCGAAGTTCGCATTGAAATAAGCGATTCAACCGAGACGGCGTCCCAACAGGGCGCCGTTTTTGCGCGCTCGAAAAAGTGTCAAAAAAGTGAACGAAACCTCTTACGAAAACAGGGGAACTGCTGTATAATCAATCACGTAAGCGTTTACATTATATGTGTAAAACAACGGGATTCATTTTTTCGGGGCCGGTGGGGACCGGCTACATACGTTCAAAAGGGGACAGCACACATGATTACATTCTTTATCGCCTTGGCGATTCTATTCGTCGGGTACAAAGTGTACGGCAGCTACGTCGAGAAGACGTTCGGCATCAAGGAAGAGCGGACGACACCTGCCTACGCGTCACAGGACGGCATCGACTACGTGCCGATGGGGAAAAAACGGAACTCGATGATTCAACTGTTGAACATCGCTGGAGTCGGCCCGATTTTTGGTCCAATCATGGGGGCGCTCTACGGACCGGTCGCGTTCCTGTGGATCGTCTTCGGATCGATTTTCGCTGGAGCGGTACACGACTATTTGACGGGCATGATCTCACTTCGGAACAACGGGGCGCACTTGCCGCAGCTCGCCGAGAAGTTCCTCGGCCGCTCGCTCCGCCACGTCGTCAACGGGTTCGCCCTACTTCTCTTGCTCTTGGTCGGGACGGTGTTCGTCACGTCGCCGAGTAACATGATCAACAACTTGTTCGACGGCAACGCGACGACGCTCACGATCGTCATCTTCGCCGTGTTCGCCTACTACATCTTGGCGACATTGCTCCCGGTCGATAAGATCATCGGGCGCATCTACCCGTTCTTCGGGGCGCTCCTCATGATCAGCGCCATCGGGATCGCCGTCAGCCTGTTCGCGCAAGGCTACCAGATTCCTGAGATGACACTCACGAACATGCATCCGGACGGCTTGCCGATTTGGCCGCTCCTCTTCTTCACGATCTCGTGTGGGGCGCTCTCAGGTTTCCACGCCACGCAGTCGCCGATCATCTCGCGGACGACGATGAAAGAGAGCAACGGCCGTGAAATCTTCTACGGCATGATGATTGTCGAAGCGGTCATCGCCATGATTTGGGCCGGGGCCGCCATGGCCATCTTCGAGCCAGGCGAATTGCTCGGATTGATTCAAACCGGTACGCCGGCACTTGTCGTCCAAGAAGTGGCGACGCTCATGCTCGGCAGCATCGGCGGCACGCTCGCCATCCTCGGTGTCATCGTCTTGCCGATCACATCGGGCGACACGGCGTTCCGTAGCGCTCGGATGATCATCGCCGACTATATGAAAGTCGCGCAGAAGAAGTTCTCGTCACGCCTGTGGATCGCGCTCCCGCTCTTCGCGATCTCATACGTGCTCACGAACATGGACTTCCAGATGCTCTGGCAATACTTCAACTGGGCCAACCAGACGACGGCGGTCATCGCCTTGTTCGTCGGGGCGATGTACCTTTACATCAAAGGGCGCAACCATTACATCGCGCTCATCCCGGGGACGTTCATGTTGTACGCCGTCTGGTTCTACATTTTGACGGCACCGATCGGCTTCAAGATGGATGGGGTCATCCCGTACGTCATCGCCACGATCGGGACGATCACGCTGCTCGTCTTGTTCCACATACGCGCCAAAGCGATGCGGGCACAAAATATGGAATGTGACGTTCCAGTGAAGGAAGTCGCATAATCCACAGACATGGGTCGCTTCGGCCCATGTTTTTGTTTACAACAAAATCGGGAAATGACCATACTAGAGGAATAGATTTGAAAGGTGGGACCTGAATGGATCAAGAGAAGCTAAAAGACATGCTCCATGCCGACACGCTCGGGGAAGAGATTGCGAGCGCCATCACCCATGGCCTCGGGGTCATCTTCAGCATCGTCGCGCTCGTACTGCTTATCATGACGGCAACGGAGACGGGAAGCACAGGTAACGTCATCGCCGTGAGCGTGTTCGGGGTATCGATGATTTTACTGTACCTGTTCTCGACACTCATGCATGCGATTCCGCATCCCCGGGCGAAACGCGTGCTCCAAGTGTTCGACCATGCGGGGATTTACTTACTCATTGCGGGAAGTTATACGCCGTTCGCGCTCGTGTCGCTCAAAGGGACGCTCGGTTGGACGTTGTTCGGCATCGTCTGGGGCGTCGCCGTGCTTGGTGTCGTCTGGAAACTGTTCTCGACCGGGAAGTACATGTGGGTATCGAACGTGACGTATCTCGGCCTCGGCTGGATTTGTCTCATCGCCATCCGTCCGCTGTACGAGTCGCTCGGTCATAACGGGTTCATGTTGCTCCTCGCCGGGGGGATCGCCTATTCGGTCGGGATCGTCTTTTACATGTGGCAGAAACTGCCGTTCAACCACGCGATCTGGCATATGTTCGTCCTCGCTGGAAGTGTGCTCGTTTTCCTCAGTATTTTGCTCTATGTGGCACCAAATACAAGCCTGTAAAATAGACGTCCTCCGGGGCGTCTGTTTTTTTCTAAATCTAAGGAAATGAATCGGTGAAAACGATTACAAAATTACAGACGAATGGACGTTTGTATGTCATAATAATTTCAGACATCGTCATAGAGATAGATGGGTGTAAACGTAAGGGGGAAAATCAGATGGAAAAAGTGTTGCGCGATGGATTTATCTACATGTCTCAAAACAAAACACTCAACAGTTTGGCTAAAAAATACGGGCTTCGGTTCGGGGCTTCGCGCTTTGTGGCGGGGGAAGATTTCAAGACGTCGGTGCCGACGATTCGTGAGTTAAACGCGAAAGGATTATCGGTCACGGTCGACCACTTAGGGGAATTCATCACGACGGTCGCAGAAGCGAACGAAAACCGGGATGAAATCATTCGTGCCATCGAAATCATGGCGGAAGAGAAGCTTGACGCGTACATGTCGCTCAAGCTGACGTCGCTCGGATTCGATATCTCGGACGAGTTGATCGAAGACAACATGCGTCAAATCTTGACGACGGCGAAAGAAGTCGGTGTGTTCGTCGCCATCGATATGGAAGACGAGGCACGTTGCGAGAAGACGCTCGACTTGTTCAAGAAATTGAAAGCGGACTTTGAGGGCCTGGGGACGGTCATCCAGTCATACTTGTACCGCTCGGAAGATGACATCAATCATCTCGCGCCGCTCAAGCCGAACCTTCGTATCGTCAAAGGGGCTTATAAGGAACCGGCGACGGTCGCTTTCCCGGAGAAAGAAGACGTCGACCACAACTACTTGAAGCTCGTCAAACTCCATCTGGCGAACGGGAACTACGCCTCTATCGCAACACATGACGACCATATGATCGATGCGGTCATCGAACATGTGAAACTGAACAACATCCCACTCGACCAGTTCGAGTTCCAAATGCTGTACGGCATCCGGGTCGAGCGTCAACTCGAGCTCGTCCGTCAAGGCTACAAAGTCCGCGTCTACGTGCCATACGGCCGTGACTGGTACGGCTACTTCATGCGCCGCCTCGCAGAACGTCCGGCGAACGTCGCGTTCGTTTTAAAAGGGATGGTCAAGAAATGAGAATAGCACGAACGTCCATCGAGGGCGTTCGTGCTTTTTTGATGTGTTCGATATTATTTGATGACATCGATTCGCGTGTTTTAGGCGCATTTGTTTAAAGAAACTATGCCACGATTCAGATTTTTACTCTTCTTCATCTTTTTCAACCCAAAAATCCGGACCGATTTGATCAGACGGCCAAAAGAAAAGCTCTTGCTCGTATTCTGGGTTCACATCTTGCAAGGCGTCTGATGTAAACAGGTACTGTTTATTTTGAATGAACGCATCTCGGATAAAGTATTTCATATGATACGGACCATATCCATAGGAAGTATTCACGTCTGGCGAAGGGTTCTCTTCCATGCGAACGTACATATGTGCTTGCGCTAAAAATGTAAACATTCGCGCAAGGGCGAGATAGCCTTCGATGTTGCCGACGAAATTGACGCCTTGTTTGTTCAATTTGATTTCCATCTTGGCATCATGGTTAAAGTGAGGGTCGAACTCTAAAATGTCTTCGTCGTACTCGTCTTCATCGTCAGGGTAATGCGTCCACCGGCGCCCTGACTCATGCAGGAAAGCAGTCCGACGAAGACCCCGCAGTGCCGGGAACGGCGCGAGGAGGCTTCGGGACTGCCTGCTGAAAGCATGGGCGCCGAAAGGACGCATTATATGTAAAAGAAAGACCCAGCTGTAAACTGGGCCTGCGACAAGATTATCCGTTTACGACCGTCCCACCGTTGACGTGGATGACTTGCCCGCTGACGTACGTCGAGTCGTCACTGGCGAGATAGACGTAAGCCGGTGCGAGTTCCGCCGGTTGACCCGGACGTTTCATCTCGGCCGAGTCACCGAACGAGGCGACTTTGTCTGCCGGGAACGTCGAAGGAATGAGCGGTGTCCAAATCGGACCTGGTGCGACACCGTTGACGCGAATCTTCTTCTCGGCAAGGTTGCTCGCGAGCGCACGCGTGAACGATGTGATTGCACCTTTCGTCGACGAGTAATCGATCAACTGGTCGTTTCCTTGATACGCTGTGATGGACGTCGTATTGATAATGCTCGCGCCTTCATTCAAGTACGGAAGGGCGGCCTTCGTCAAATAGAACATGCTGAAGATGTTCGTGCGGAACGTCTGCTCGAGTTGCTCATCCGAGATGTCGAGGAGCGACTCCTGCGGATGTTGTTCGGCAGCGTTGTTGACGAGAATATCCAAGTGGCCGAACGTCTCGAGCGTCTGTTTGACGATATCTTGGCAAAAGTCCGAATCACCGATGTCTCCTTGCAACAAGAGGCAAGCCTGACCGAGTTCTTCGATCCGTTCTTTCGTCGCCTCGGCGTCCTCGAGCTCGTTTTGATCTTTATAGACGATGACCGTGTTCGCACCTTCATGGGCGAAGAAGATGGCGACCGATTTCCCGATCCCCGAGTCGCCGCCTGTGATGATGGCGACTTTATCTTTTAGTTTATCGCTTCCTTTATAGCCTTCACGCTCATAGATTGGGAACGGCTCCATCTTCGAGTCGATCCCCGGTTGATGGGCCTGCTCTTGGCCGTCCTTTTTGAACGACTCAAAATCATGTCGGTTCCCCATTGTGTTTAAGCGATTATCACTCATGAATACATTCCCCTTTCTAAAATTGACTCTTTGTGTCTATACCACAGTCACCGAAAAATGAATCGTCCTCGGTGAAATTGGAACGAATTTGAAAAATGAACGCTTGCGAATGAATTGTCATTCATTTATGATAGAAGAGTAAACACGATGGTGATTGCGATTTTTTTTACGCTTGAAATGAATCACTATTCATTCTCATTGAGGGGGGAACAATATGACGAGTCACATCGAACAATCAGCCGACCTCCGTTTGACGAGCAACATTCGTTTTGCGGTCGTCATCGGTTCAGGAGTAATGGGGGCGGGGATTGCGGCTCACTTGGCGAACGCGGGGATTCGTTCGCTCATGCTCGACATCGTACCACGTGAATTGACGGCGAAAGAAGAAGCGAAAGGGCTCACGCTCGAATCACCACAAGTACGGAACCGCATCGCTTCTGAGAACCGTCAGAAGCTATTGAAACAGAACCCGGCACCGCTCGCGACAGCGGAGCACTTGAACTTCATCGACGTGGGGAACTTAGAAGATAATCTCGAGCGCTTGAAGGAAGCGGACTGGGTCATCGAGGTCGTCGTCGAACGGCTCGACGTGAAACAACAGCTGTTCGAAAAAATTGCACCTTATATCCGTGAAGACGCGATTCTCAGCTCGAACACGTCGGGTATCTCGATCGAGGCGATGGCGAGCGTGTTGCCAGAAGGCTTGAAGACACGTTTCCTCGGGACACACTTCTTCAACCCGCCACGTTATTTGAAACTGCTCGAACTCATCCCGACGGAGCAGACGGCACGTCCGGTCATCGATTTCATGGCCCGCTTCGCGGAGGACCGTCTCGGGAAAGGCGTCGTCGAAGCGAAAGACACACCGAACTTCATCGGGAACCGCATCGGCACGTACGGACTCCTCGTCACGTTCGAAGAGATGCTCAAGCAGAACGCTTCGATCGGCGAGATGGACTCGATCACCGGACCGCTCATCGGCCGGCCAAAATCGGCGACATTCCGCACGCTCGACGTCGTCGGCATCGACACGTTCGTCCACGTCGCCGGAAACGTCTATGAGACGCTCGACGCCGGTGAAGAGAAGGATACGTTCGACGTCCCTGCTGAAATGAAGACGCTCGTCGAGAAGGGATGGATCGGTCAAAAGGCCGGACAAGGCTTCTACAAGAAAGACGGAAAAGTCATCCAGGAACTGAATCTCGAGACGTTCGAATACGAACAATTGAAAGCGATTACAGGACCGGAGCTCGACCAAATCAAATCGCTCCCAGGTTCGAAAGCGAAGCTGAAAGGCGCCATCTTGAACAAGGGACGCATCGGACAACTGCTCTGGCCGGTCACGGCGAAGACGCTCGTCTACTCGGCTCGTCTCACAGGCGAAATCAGTGATTCGATCGTCGCCATCGATGACGCGATGAAGTGGGGCTTCGGCTGGAAGTTCGGACCGTTCGAGACGTGGGATGCACTCGGTGTCGAGAAATCGGTCGCCCGCATGAAAGCGGAAGGCTATGACGTCCCGGCGTGGATCGATGAGATGCTCGCTGCCGGACACACAACGTTCTATAAGGGAGACCAGTATTACGACCTAGCGTCACAGACGTACGTTGAGAAGACCGTCAACCCGAAAGAAGTGAAACTCGCCCCGCTCGCCAAGTCGAACGGGATCGTGCTCGAGAACGGTGGGGCCCGCCTCATCGATATCGGAGACGACGTCGTCGCCCTCGAGTTCACGTCACCGAACAACGCGATCGGTGTCGACATCATGCAGATGATTGAACAGTCGATCGACCTCGTCGAGACCGACTTCAAAGGACTCGTCCTCGCCAACGATGGTAAGAACTTCTGTGTCGGTGCCAACCTCGCGATGATGCTCATGGAAGCGGAAGACGAGAACTGGTACGAGCTCGATTGGATCATCAACAAGTTCCAACAAGTCGTCCAGAAGATTCGCTACGCGGGTCGCCCGGTCGTCGTCGCACCTTACGGCATGACGCTCGGCGGCGGGACAGAAATCAGCTTGCCGGCCGCACGCATGCAGGCGGCGCTCGAGACGTATATGGGTCTCGTCGAAGTCGGCGTCGGCCTCATCCCAGGTGGGGGCGGAAACGTCAACACGTATCGTCGCCTCCTCGAGCAGACACCGAAGTCGATGCAAAACATCGAGAAAGCGGCGCAACAGACGTTTGAGAATATCGCCATGGCGAAAGTATCGAAGTCGGCCTATGACGCAAAAGCGCTCGGCTATCACCGTCCGGTCGACGGCATCTCGATGAACCGCGACCACTTGACGTTCGACGCGAAACAGACGGTGCTCGGTCTCGCTGACGGCTACACGGCACCGGTTCGTGAGAAGTTGCCGGTCGTCGGTCAAACGGGGAAAGCGACACTCGAACTTGCGGCATACGAGATGTTCTACGGTGGCTATATCTCTGAACACGATTTGAAGATCGCGAAAAAACTTGCCCACGTCATCAGCGGCGGCGATTTGGCATACGGCACGATGGTCGACGAGCAGTACTTCCTCGACATCGAGCGCGAGGCGTTCCTAAGCCTCATCGGGGAACCGAAATCGCAGCAACGGATGCAACATATGCTCGTCAAAGGCAAGCCACTTCGGAACTGACAAAAGGGGGACTTAACAGATGAGAGAAGCAGTCATCGTGGCCGGCGCACGGACGCCGGTCGGAAAAGCAAAACGCGGTTCGTTCCGAAACGTTCGCTCGGACGAACTCGCGGGTCACGCGATTAAAGCGACGCTCGAGCGGTCTGGCTACACGGGACCAATTGACGACGTCATCATGGGGTGCGCCATGCCGGAAGCGGAACAAGGGATGAACATCGCCCGTTACGCGGCCGTACGAGGTGGCTTGTCGCACGAAGTACCAGCCATCACGATCAACCGATATTGCTCGTCCGGCCTTCAAGCGATCGCCGACGCGGCAGCGAAAATCATGATCGGTCAAGCGACGGCGGTCATCGCCGGCGGTATGGAATCGATGAGCCTTGTCCCAATGGGCGGCCACGTCATCCGTCCGAATCCGACGATCATGGAGACGGCTCCGGAATACTACATGAGCATGGGTCACACGGCAGAACGTGTCGCGGCTGAATATAACATCTCGCGCGAAGACCAAGACCTGTTCGCCATCGATAGCCACCAAAAAGCGGCGGCAGCGATTGCGGGCGGCAAGTTCGAAGAAGAGATCGTCCCGGTCACGGTCGTCGAGCACGTGCTCGGCGAAGACGGGAAAGTCGCGGAACGTGAACTCGTCGTCAAACATGACGAAGGCGTCCGTGCCGACTCGACGCTCGAGGCGCTCGGTAAACTGCGCCCGGCTTTCAAAATCAAAGGCTCGGTGACGGCGGGGAACGCGTCACAAGTGTCCGATGGCGCGGCAGCCGTGCTCGTCATGGAGCGCGAAGAAGCCGAACGTCAAGGCTTGAAACCGATGGCAAAATTCCTTTCGTTCGCGGTCGGCGGTGTCCGTCCGGAAGTGATGGGAATCGGCCCGGTCGTCGCCATCCCGAAAGCACTCGAGATGGCCGGCGTGAAGTTGGAAGAAGTCGGATTGTTCGAACTGAACGAGGCGTTCGCGAGCCAATCGCTCGGCGTCATCCGTGAACTCGGCATCGACCCGTCGAAAGTGAACGTCAACGGCGGCGCGATCGCCCTCGGGCATCCGCTCGGTTGCACGGGCGCAAAACTCGCGGTCTCGATCTTGCATGAGATGAAACGACGCAATGAAAAGTATGGGGTTGTGACGATGTGCATCGGTGGCGGTATGGGTGCTGCTGGCGTCTTCGAATTACTATAAGGGGGAATTGACAATGGAACGTACAGAACATGAATTGATTAAAGGCGGTAGCTTCGTCATCGACGCACTCGACGCGGATCGTTTGTTCACACCGGAAGACTTCTCGGACGAGCACAAGATGATTGGCGACACGACGGCGAGCTTCGTCGACGACCGTGTCATGCCAGTCCTTGGACGCATCGAGAAACATGAGTTCGATCTCTCGGTCGAACTGTTGAAAGAAGCGGGCGAGCTCGGCCTCCTCGGCGCGGACGTGCCAGAAGAGTACGGCGGTTATCAGCTTGATAAGATCTCGTCATCGATCATCACGGAGCGGTTCGCCAAGGCACGTTCATTCGCCCTCAGCTACGGCGCCCACGTTGGGATCGGGACACTCCCAATCGTCTTCTTCGGAACGGAAGAGCAAAAGCATAAGTACTTGCCGAAGCTCGCGACCGGCGAATGGATCGCGGCGTACGCCCTCACAGAGCCAGGCTCAGGCTCGGACGCGCTCGGTGCGAAAGCGACGGCCGTCTTGAACGAGGCCGGCACGCACTACGTGTTGAACGGCGAGAAGCAATGGATCACGAACGCCGGTTTCGCGAACGTGTTCGTCGTCTACGCGAAAATCGATGGCGACAAGTTCAGCGCCTTCATCGTCGAGCGTGACTTCAAAGGGGTCTCGACAGGGGCCGAAGAACAGAAGATGGGCATTAAAGGCTCATCGACACGGACGCTCATCTTAGAAGACGTCGAAGTCCCAGTCGACAACCTCCTCGGAGAAATCGGCAAAGGGCACGTCATCGCCTTCAACATCTTGAACGTCGGTCGTTACAAACTTGCGGTCGGTGCGGTCGGCTCGTCGAAACGTGCGTTCGATCTCTCGGTCCAGTACGCGAACGAACGTAAACAGTTCAAGACGCCGATCAGCCAGTTCCCGCTCATCCAAGAAAAACTCGCGACGATGGCCGCGAACATCTATGCGATGGAGAGCTCGGTTTACCGGACGGGCGGTCTGTTCCAAGACAGCCTCGACGCCCTCGGCGACGACAACATGCGTGACGGTTCAAAAGTCGCCCAAGCGATCGCTGAATATGCGATTGAATGTTCATTGAACAAGGTGTTCGCCTCGGAGACGTTCGACTACGTCGTCGACGAAGCGGTCCAAATCCACGGCGGCTACGGCTTCATGACCGAATATGAAGTCGAGAACTTGTATCGTGACTCACGCATCAACCGCATCTTTGAAGGAACAAACGAGATTAACCGCTTGATCGTGCCGGGCACGCTCCTCAAGAAAGCGATGAAAGGCGACTTGCCACTCCTCGCCGAGGCACAGAAACTCCAAAAAGAGCTCATGAGCTACATGCCGCAAGAGCTCGACGGCTCACCGCTCGCACGCGAGAAGATGCTTCTGTCGAACATGAAGAAAATCAACTTGATGATCGCCGGAACGGCCGTCCAGAAATATCAGCAAGACCTTCAGAACGAGCAAGAGATCCTCGCGAAGATCGCCGACATCATCAGCGCCATCTACGCGCTTGAAGCGGCCATCGCGCGGACGGATAAAGCCATCGCCCGCACAGGCGTTGAGAAGAACGGACAGAAAGTCCGCTATACCGAAATCTTCGCCGAGCAAGTGTTCAAGCAAGTCGAACTCATGGCGAAAGAAGTGTTGTATGCGGCCGCATCGGGCGACGAGCAGCGCATGCTCTTGTCGGCGATGAAGAAGTTCAGCCGTTATCAGCCAATCAACGTCATCGGCACGAAACGCGAAGTCGCAGCGAGTCTCATCAAAGCGAACAAGTTTATCGTGTAAGCAAGCGAGAGAAAGGGTGGACCGGACGCGGTCGGCCCTTTCTTTTTGCCTTGCCGACACCGTACAATGGACAGAAGGAGGCGAAGTAGATGAGACGTAAGGCATTGTTAGAACGGATGGATGAGATTGGCCGCTCAGTCGCAGAGCATGATGGGACGCTCATGCTCCTCGCGCTCGGTTCGATCGGGCTCGAGACGGATCGGCTCGACGACTATTCCGACCTCGATTTCTTCTTGATCGTCGAGGATGGGCATAAGGCCCGCTTTATCGACAATTTGGATTGGCTCGCCGTCGAGCCGCTGGCGTACCAGTTCCAAAACACGAAAGACGGCCATAAAATCATGTATGAGGACGGCATTTACGCCGAGTTTGCCGTGTTTGAAGTCGTGGAGATGCCTGGCATCGCCTATACGCCGGGCCGTGTCGTCTGGCAGCGTGACGAAGCGCTCCACGCGTTCGCGACGCCGAACGTCGTCACAGACGTCCCTGACGCCGCGTATTGCTATGAAGAGGCGCTGACGAACCTATACGTCGGCTTGCTCCGGGAGCGACGTGGCGAGCGACTTGCGGGCTTTGAACTCATTCAAGTCGCGGCAATCAATAACGTGCTGAAGGCACATGGAGAGATGAGTGATCCGTTCAATCCGACGCGACGCGTCGAGACGAAGCATCCTGACGTGACTAGGCTCCTTGAGCAAGGGGTATTAGGCTATGGGCGTTCCGTCGAGGCGGCAGCTGCGATTCTCGGTTATATCGAGGCGCGTCATCCGGTGAACGCGTCGTTGAAGCGAGAGATTGAGCGTTTGCTTGAAGCGTGAATGGTCGATTCGGAATGTGCTACATTTATAGAAGAGGTGATGAACATGGTGACACTATATGGCTATCCGCCATGCAGTACGTGTAAAAAAGCAGAGAAGTGGTTGAAAGAGAACGGTGTCGACTATACATACGTCCATATCGTCGAGGCGACGCCGTCGAAAGACGAGTTGGCCGAGCTGTGGAAACAGTCGGGCCAGCCGCTCAAAAAGTTCTTCAATACGAGCGGGCAAGTGTATCGGAACGAAGGCATCAAAGACAAGCTACCAAACCTATCAGAAGACGAACAACTCGAGCTTCTTGCGAGCAATGGTATGCTTTTGAAGCGCCCAATCGTGACAGATGGTCAAAAATCAACTGTCGGATTTTCAGAAAAGTCGTTTACAGACGTTTGGGGCGAAGTGCTATAATACTCGTGTGAGTCTAATTCATTTGAGGGGGAAGTTAGGATGAGCAAAGTACCTGCCAATCTACGTTATTCAAAAGAGCACGAATGGGTTGAAGTGAACGGAAGCGTTGCCCGCATCGGGATCACAGATTTCGCACAAAGCGAACTAGGGGATATCGTCTTTGTCGAACTTCCTGAAGTCGGTGGCACAATCTTACTCGACGAGCCGTTCGGTTCGGTTGAATCGGTCAAGACGGTTTCGGAGCTTTATGCACCGATCTCAGGGAAAATCACAGCGGTGAACGAATCACTCGCCGATTCACCAGAACTCGTCAACGAGGCACCGTTCGAAGGCGCTTGGATGATCGAAGTCGAGTTGAACGACGCGTCAGACGTCGACAAACTCATGTCAGCCGAAGAATACGAAGCGATGATTCAAGGCTAAACAAAACCCGGTTTCTCTTCACGAGAAGCCGGGCTTTTTTGTTCATTCGAAATCGAGGCGGTAATGATCAGGCTGGATGAGCGACGTCCGGTTGAACAGGCGGTAAAAGATGATTCCGAGCGTTATCGGGATGAGTCCGAACAAGACGATGACGAGCATGACGTTCCAGAGCGCGAACCCTCCCGGCATCAAATGCAAGGCGTTGATTGGCCCGATGAGGCCCGAGACGCCGAAACCGGCACTGATCGGCGTGCCTTCGATCCGAAGGATTCCTGCGAGCGCTCCGAGGATGGCCGCATTGGCGAGTACGGGCAACATCATGATCGGACGACGGACGAAGTTCGCCATTTGAATCTTCGGTGACCCGAGGAAGTGGGCGATCGACGTTCCCGTCGCGTTCATCTGCCAGCCGGCGATGGCGAGACCGAAGCCGGCGGCGACGACCCCTAGGTTGGCGGCCCCTGCCGCGACACCAGACAGGCTGATCGCTGTAGCGATGCCGACCGTCGAGATTGGCGAGACGATGATGAGCGAGAACGCCATCGCAATCAACATGCCCATCACAATCGGCTGCAGTTCCGTCATCGTCATAATGATCGTCCCGACGTATGTTGTGATTTGTGAGATGTAAGTGAGCAGGAACGCCCCGATCCCTCCGGCGACGACGATGACCGTCATCGGTAAGACGAGCACGGTGTATGTCTTCAAGCGTGGCGACAACTGCATGACGAGGAACGTCGCGAGAGCAGCCGTCACACCGGCCGTGATGACGTCACCGATTCCGGCCATGAGGAACGCGCCTTCCTCGATGCGGATGGCGCCGCTCCCGACCTGGGTCGCGATGCCGATTGTGCCGGCCTCGAGTGCCGAGCGTCCGAACTGCATGGCGACAGCGACACCGATGATAACCGGTAAGAGACGCATCGCGATCGTCGTCGCATCTAAGATGAACTGCAAGGACGGAACATAAGGTAAGATGGCTTTCGTTAATTCACCGAGCAAAGCGCTCGGGATGAGGGCGATGAGGATGGCAAGACTGAGGCCGTTCAAGACGTTCATCAAAAACTGTTTTCCACTAAGCTTCTCTTCCGTCATTGGGGATTCACCTGTCCTTTTCTACTGGTATGCTGTTATGTACAAAAGCAATAAAGTTAATGACCATACTATGCCTCTTTCTAGCAAGCGTCAATACAAAATGTTGAAATGTTCAGAATTTTTCATTTGAGCACAACTTTTGAACCGACCGAGCCGGATTCATATACTTATGAAGAGAGGTGAATAAAATGATGACAGACGGATTCTTATATATATACGCCCCGATGTGCGGTACATGCGCCGTGGCCGAGCGGATGCTCTCGGTCGTCGAGGCAGTCGACCCCGAACTCCAGATTGAAAAGCGCGATGCCAACTTTATCCCGAACGAGCTCGAGGCGTATCAGGTCATGAGCGTCCCGGCGCTATTGAAGCTGGAGAATGGCCAAGTTCGCGATCGGTTGTACGCGTTTCAAAACGTCCAGCACGTCCTATCTTTCGTTAAATGAGATAGGACGATTAGAATAATCTGAAAATTTTAAATAATCAGTTGACACAGAAAGTTCACGAATGATATATTCATTACAACATCTTACTTGAACACAACATAGGACGAGATTTTCCCGTCATCAAGACGTTTTCGAACAACCGCTGCATGAGCTTACGCGATTTTAGGTGGACCTTCCCTTCGATTGTCCCCCAAAAAAATCAAGCGTCGGGGCACCGGTCGCGTAATTGCATGGTCCGTTCGAAGACCGAGTGATGGTTGGGTCAAAATCCCCCATATAAGGATGAATGCTCTGATCGGGCAAAAGAGGTTCATCTATGGGTTGTCCTTCAGTGACTCAAGGTACTACGTTCTGTGTCATCCTCGGATGGCACCTTTTTTTATTTTTTCGCATAAAATAGTTTGACATGAAAATAATATGTCGCTATGATAAGGCTAATCGAATACGCAACCACTCTTATCAAGAGAGGCTGAGGGACTGGCCCTATGACGCCCAGCAACCGCGGAGCAATCCGAAATGGTGCTAATTCCAGCAAGGTATTTACCTTGGAAGATGAGAGCAATCGTTGTCCGTACGATAAAGTACGCACGTTTGCTCAAACGTGCGTACTTTTTTTGTTGTCAGGAGGGAAATGGATTGATTCAATTACGCAATGTGGCCAAATGGTTCGACACGAAAAACGGTCGGGTCCAGGCGGTCGATGATGTGTCGCTTACAATCGAAAGTGGCGAAATTTTTGGAATAATCGGATATTCAGGGGCGGGGAAGTCGACGCTCATCCGCTTGCTCAACCGACTCGAGGCACCGTCAAGCGGTGAAATCGTGGTCGCCGGCAGCGAGCTGACGAAACTCACGCCTAAGGAACTGCGCGGGGTGCGTAAAAATGTCTCGATGGTGTTCCAACACTTCAACCTATTATGGTCGCGCACGGTCGCTGAGAATATTAGCTTCCCGCTCGAACTCATCGGGGTACCGGCGAGTGAGCGCAAACGCCGCGTCCAAGAGCTCGTCGAACTCGTCGGCCTCGCCGGACGGGAAGACAGCTATCCGTCACAACTATCGGGCGGCCAAAAGCAGCGAGTCGGGATCGCCCGTGCGCTCGCTACGAATCCAGAAGTGCTCCTCTGCGATGAAGCGACGAGCGCACTCGACCCGAAGACAACGGACTCGATTCTCGAACTGCTTGTCAGTATCAACAAAAAACTCGGTTTGACGATCGTCCTCATCACCCATGAGATGCACGTCATCCAAAAGATTTGTCACCGGGTCGCCGTCATGGAGGCCGGGAAGGTCGTCGAGACCGGACAAGTCGCCGACGTGTTCCAACATCCGGAACAGCCGATCACGAAAGAATTCGTCAAACAGATCGGCGCGGTCGAGGACATGTCGCTCACGTTCGAACATTTGAAAGCCCGGTATCCGAGCGGTCAAATCGTCAAGCTCAAATTCTTGAACGAGACGGCCGAACAACCTATTCTGTCGGAAGTGTTGAAGCAGCATGACATCGGCTTCAACATCATCGGCGGGAAGGTGACGCAGTCACAAGTCGGTGCCCTCGGGACATTATTCATCCAATTGATCGGAGAGCCGGCTGAAGTCGAGCGGGCCATCGCCTCAATCCGATCGCATGCAGTGGAAGTGGAGGTAGAAAGCGATGTTTCCTAATGTAGATTGGCAAGTCATGCTCGAACAGACGTGGCAGACACTTTATATGACACTCGTCGCCGGAGCCGCGACGTTCGTCATCGGTCTCGCGCTCGGGATGCTGTTATATGTCACGAACGAGCCGCTCATGATGAAGAATCGTCCGATTTATACGGTCATCAGTGCGGTCGTCAACATCTTCCGGTCGATCCCGTTCATCATTTTGATCATCTTGCTCATCCCGTTCACGTTACTCGTCGTCGGAACGATGCTCGGGTCAACGGCAGCACTGCCGGCACTCATCATCGGTGCAGCCCCGTTCTATGCGCGGATGGTCGAGCTCGCGCTTCGCGAAGTCGACCGCGGTGTCATCGAGGCGGCTGAATCGATGGGTGCGACAAAATGGCAGATCGTCTATAAAGTATTATTCCCTGAAGCGTTGCCGGCCATCGTGTCAGGCATCACGGTCACGATCGTCGCGATCGTCGGTTACACGGCGATGGCAGGGGTCGTTGGGGGCGGGGGACTCGGGAACTTGGCGTTCCTCGAAGGGTTCCAGCGTTCACAAAGTGACGTCACGTTCGTCGCGACCGTCTTAATCTTGGTTATCGTCTTCGTCATCCAGTTCATCGGCGATCGACTCGTATCAGTAATTGACAAGCGTTCCGCTTGATCTAAATAGAAAATTTGGAGGGGTTTTATAATGAAATCATGGAAAACAGTACTCGGATTGACAGCAGCTTCAGCACTAACAATTCTCGCGGCTTGCGGCGGCGGGGATTCAGAATCAGGTTCAGGCGATGACAAGACGCTCGTCGTCGGCGCCTCAAACGTCCCGCACGCTGAGATTTTAGAGCACGTCCAAGATGAGTACGAAGAGAAGGGCTATACGCTCGAAATCAAGAAGTTCCAAGACTACGTCCTCCCGAACAAAACGCTCGCAGACGGGGAGTTGGACGCGAACTACTTCCAACACGAGCCGTACCTCGAGTCGCAAATGGCTGAAAATAAAGACTACAAATTCGCTTCAGCCGGCGGCGTTCACATCGAGCCGATTGGTGTGTACTCGAAAGACTACGCATCACTCGATGAGCTTCCAGACGGCGCGGAAATCATCATGAGCTCGTCGGTCGCTGACCACGGACGAATCCTCACGATGCTCCAATCAGAAGGCTTGCTCACGCTCGCGGAAGGCAAAACAGTAGACGCGACGGTGTCAGACATCGTCGACAACCCGAAAAACTTGAAATTCAAGACAGACGTCGAAGCGGCACTTCTCCCGCAAGCGTTCAACAACGGTGAAGGGGACGCGGTCCTCATCAACACGAACTACGCGATCGATGCCGGCCTCAACCCGCTCGAAGACGCGATCGCTCTCGAAGGCGAAGATTCACCTTACGTCAACTTGATCGTCACACGTGAAGGCGACGAAGATGACGAGCGCGTCAAGGCACTCCTTGAAGTACTCACGTCAGAAGAGACACAACAGTGGATCTTGGACGAATACAAAGGTGCAGTCGTACCGGTCAAATAATAATTTCGTCAAGGCCCGGGCTATCCCGGGCCTTTTTTGTTTGGAGTAGTTTTGACGCATCAATAGAAGTACACTACATATATGTAGGAAAAGGGGGGATTCGGATGAACATACGACACATTCATCCGCTGACGCTGGGCGTCTTGTTTGGCACATTTTTTGCCCGGCTGTCGACATTTTTTGTGATGCCGTTTTTTGCGATTTATCTCGCGACGCTCGGTTTCTCGGCGAGCGTGATCGGGACGGTGTTTGCCATCTCGGCGTTATCGGGGTTATTCATGAGCTTTTTCGGGGGGACGCTATCCGACCGCTACGGGCGCAAACAGCTGATGCTGATCGGTATCGCGTTGAACGCGATGACGTTCACTGGTTTCGCGCTCGTGACAGAATTATTTTGGTTTTATATGTTCTCGGTACTTATGGGCGTGTCGCGGTCGTTCCTCGAACCGGCGTCGCGCGCGCTCATCAGCGACACGACGCAGCCGGACCAGCGCGTCATCGTCTATAACGTCCGCTACTTTTTAATCAATATCGCGGCGGCAATCGGGCCATTGCTCGCGGTCGTGTTGTCGCTCACCGGGGCAAAGAGCGCCTTCTTCGTCGTCACGGGCGTCTATGTGTTATACGGTCTCGTCATCTCGACGCTGTTCCGGAAATATCCGTTCGAGGAAGGGGACGGCGTCAAAGTCCGGCCGCGCTTGACGGAGACGTTCCGTGTGTTACAACAAGATAAGACGTTCCGCTACGTCATCATCGGGATGATTTTCGCCATCATCGGCTATAGTCAGTTCAATGCGACGTTGCCGCAGTTCATCGCGTTCCATGACGGCTTCAGTGATGGCTCACGTTTGTTCGCCTATCTGTTGACGGTCAATGCGATCACCGTCCTCGTCGTCCAATATCCGATCATGCGCTTCGGGATTCGCGTGTCGCCGATCAAGTCACTTTTTTTCGGCGTCGGGACGCTGTCGACGGGGCTCCTGCTCATCGGTTTTGCGACTGAGACGTGGGTGTTGTTCATCGCGATGGTCATCTTCACAATCGGTGAGGTGCTTATGTTCACGATGACGGACGTATTGACCGACGAATTGGCACCGGCTCACCTGCGCGGGACGTATTTCGGGGCGATGGGGTTGACAGCGCTCGGTCAGACGATCGGCCCTGTCATCGGTGGGGTGTTGCTCGATGGGTTTGATAACGCCGCGTTGCCAGTGTTTGGAAGCTTGGCCGTGTTGACGGCTTGCGGCGCCTTCTTCTTCGCCGGCGCCTTGAAAGAACGGAAAGCAAGTTTGGCCTTAATCGAGGAAAAAGTTGGATAAAGTCTTGATTTCCCGATATTCTCATTCTCAACATTTAAGTTTTATTGAGAATGAATAATAAGGTGAGTCGCTTGAAATAAAAAATTGCCTAGATTAAGATTAGAATATATCTAATCTACGCCAAAAATGGCGAGAAAACGGAAGGGGTATCCGAATGTCTAACGTACCACACATGAAAATTGATGACCTCCGCGTCTCAATCGAAGGAAAAGAGATCGTCAAAGGTCTTAATCTTGAAATTAAAGGTGGCGAAATTCACGCCATCATGGGTCCTAACGGGACGGGTAAATCTACACTCGCATCGGCACTTATGGGACATCCATTGTATGAAGTAACAGGCGGAAGCGTCGATTTGAACGGCGAAGACGTACTCGACATGGAAGTTGACGAGCGCGCGCAAGCCGGAATGTTCCTCGCGATGCAGTATCCTGCTGAAATCAGTGGTGTCACGAATGCCGATTTCTTGCGTTCAGCAATCAACTCACGCCGCGAAGAAGGACAAGAAATCTCACTCATGAAGTTCATCCGTGAACTCGATGCGAAAATGGACGTCCTCGAGATCCCTTCAGAAATGGCACACCGCTATTTGAACGAAGGCTTCTCAGGCGGAGAGAAAAAACGTAACGAGATTCTTCAAATGATGATGATTAAACCGAATATCGCCATCCTCGATGAAATTGACTCAGGTCTCGACATCGATGCGCTCAAAGTCGTCGCCAAAGGCGTCAACGAAATGCGCTCAGAAGAGTTCGGTTGCTTGATTATCACGCACTACCAACGTCTCCTCAACTATATCGAGCCAGACTTTGTTCACATCATGATGGACGGGAAAATCGTCATGTCAGGTGGCAAAGAGCTTGCACAACGACTCGAAGCTGAAGGTTACGACTGGGTGAAGCAAGATCTTGGAATGACAGTAGACACAGAAGCGTAAGGAGGCTGTACGATGACCGTACAATTTGAATTGGATGCACAAGCAGTAGCGGCACGTGCAGAGGCGCTCGGTGGACCAGCATTTATGGTCAACCGTCGCAAAGAAGCAGCAGAACTTGCGCCGACTCTCGCCTTGCCAAAAGTTGAAAAAATCAAGATTGATAAATGGGACTTCGTCTCTGGAGACGTCGAACTCACGAAGCACGACGGCTTGACGCCCGAAATCGAAGCACTTCTTGGAGACCATCGCACAAACGTGCTCGTTGAACGCAACGGTCATGTCGTCTACAACGAACTTGCAACGCCAGAAGGTGTCCTCTTCATGGGCATCAACGAAGCAATGGAACAACATCCGGAGCTCGTCGAGAAGTACTTCATGACAGAAGGTGTCCGCGTGGACGAAGAACGTTTGTCTGCGTTGAACGCTGCTCTCATGAACGGCGGTGCGTTCCTATACGTACCGAAGAACGTTCAATTGAAGGACCCGCTCCAAGCCATCTTCACGATGGAACAAGCGAACGGCGCGCTCTATCATCACACGATCATCGTCGCAGACGAAGGCAGTGAATTGACGTACATCGAGAGTTTCCTCTCGAACACGAACGAGCCGCACACGGTCAATGCCGTGACAGAAGTGTTCGCTGCCGCGAACGCGAAAGTCGTCTTTGGTGGTGTCGATCAGCTTGCTGATTCGGCCCTCTCATTCATGAACCGCCGCGGTGTCGTCTATGAGAACGCACGCCTCGAATGGGCGCTCGGTCACATGAACGATGGCAACTCGGTCGTCGAGACGAAAACGCACCTTGTCGGGGACAACACGTTCTCAGACACGAAAGCCGTCACGATCGGTCGTGGCGCACAGAAGCAAAACTTCAACATCCGGACGGACCATTTCGGGAAGTCTTCAGAAGGGTTCATCTTGATTCACGGTGTCCAAAAAGATTCAGCCACGGCCATCTTCAGTGGAACATCGATGATTCACCATGGCGCTTCGAAATCGAACGGCGTTCAAACGGAACGTGTACTCATGTTGTCTGAAAAGGCACGTGGGGATGCGAACCCGATTCTCCTTATCGATGAGGACGACGTCATGGCAGGTCACGCCGCTTCGGTCGGACGCGTCGACGACGTGCAACTCTACTACTTGATGAGCCGTGGTTTGTCACGTAAAGAAGCCGAACGGTTGATCATTCACGGATTCTTGAACCCGGTCGTCGAGCAACTCGCGATCGAGTCGGTCAAAGACCGTCTCCGTGAAGTCATCGAAGGGAAAGTGCGTTAAGATGATCGATGCCTCGATTCGTAAACAGTTCCCGATTTTAGATCAGGAAATCAACGGTCATCCGCTCGTCTATCTCGACAGCGCGGCGAGCTCCCAAAAACCGCTTGCTGTCATCGAGGCGATCGAGGATTACTATCGCCGCATCCACTCGAACGTGCACCGGGGCGTCCATACGCTCGGGACGCACGCGACGGATGCGTATGAAGGGGCGCGGGAGCGCGTCCGTTCATTCATCAACGCCGCCGTCCCGGAAGAGATCATCTTCACACGCGGGACGACGACGGCGATTAACCTCGTCGCGTCAAGCTACGGGGATGCCAACGTCGGCGCGGGGGATGAGATCGTCCTCACGCCGATGGAGCATCACGCCAACTTGATTCCGTGGCAACAGCTCGCCAAGCGTAAAGGGGCCAAACTCCGTTACGTCGAATTGACGCCGGACGGTCGGGTCACGCTCGACGCGGTCCGTGCCGTCTTGTCGGACCGGACGAAAATCGTTGCCATGAGTCACGTCTCGAACGTGCTCGGCACGATCAACCCGATCGCCGACGTGGCGAAGCTCGCCCACGAGAAAGGCGCGGTCATGGTCGTCGATGCGGCGCAAAGCGCACCGCACCGTAAACTTGACGTGCAAGCACTCGACTGCGACTTCCTCGCCTTCTCAGGCCATAAGATGCTCGGTCCGACCGGGATCGGGGTCTTATACGGGAAGAAACAGTTGCTTAAAAACATGGAGCCGGTCGAATTCGGTGGCGAGATGATCGATTACGTCGACTTGTATGAGTCGACATGGAAAGACATCCCGTACCGGTTCGAAGCAGGGACGCCGATCATCGCCGGCGCTGTCGGTTTGGCAGCGGCCATCGACTTCTTAGAAGACCTCGGTCTCGAGAACGTCGAAGCCCACGAACGGGCGCTTGCGACGTACGCCATCGAACAGATGCGGACGATCGAAGGTATCCAAATCTTCGGGCCAGAGGAACGGGTCGGACTCGTCACGTTCAACTTAGGTGACGTGCACGCCCACGACTTAGCGACCGTCTTGGATATGCAAGGCATCGCGGTCCGGGCCGGCCACCATTGTGCCCAGCCACTCATGCGTCTCCTGAAGCAATCATCGACAGCCCGCGCGAGCTTCTACTTGTACAATACGAAAGAAGAAGTCGACCGCTTAATCGAAGGGCTACGTCAAACGAAGGAGTATTTCAATTATGAGTTTTAACAATCTCGACATGTTGTACCGACAGGTCATCATGGATCATTATAAAAACCCAAGAAACCGTGGCGTCATCGAAGATGGCGTGACGGTCGACTTGAACAACCCGACATGCGGGGATTCACTCCGACTCCAACTCCAAGTCGAGGACGGAATCGTGAAAGATGCCAAGTTCGAAGGGGAAGGCTGTTCCATCAGTCTCGCCTCGGCATCGATGATGACCCAAATCGTGAAGGGCAAGTCTGTTGACGAGGCACTCCAATTGGCCAACATCTTCTCGGAGATGGTCCAAGGAAAAGACTATGATACAGACACGTTCGACCTAGGCGACATCGAAGCGTTGTCTGGCGTCTCAAAGTTCCCGGCTCGCATCAAGTGCGCCACGCTCGCGTGGAAAGCGCTTGAAAAGGGAGTCGACGAGGAAGCGTAAGCAGAAGGAGGAGACCGATATGGCGAAAAACATGCCTGACATTGGCGATTATAAATATGGCTTCCATGACCGAGACATCTCGATTTTCCGCTCAGGCCGCGGCTTGACGAACGAAATCGTAGAGACGATCTCGCACATGAAAGAAGAACCGGCATGGATGCTCGAGTTCCGTTTGAAATCACTCGAACAGTTCCGCAAAATGCCGATGCCGACATGGGGCGGCGATCTCACGGCTCTTGATTTCGATGAGATCACGTACTATGTCAAACCGTCTGAAAAGACAGAGCACTCGTGGGATGAGGTTCCAGAAGAAATCAAACGTACGTTTGATAAGCTCGGAATCCCAGAAGCGGAGCAAAAATACTTGGCAGGCGTTTCGGCTCAGTACGAGTCAGAAGTCGTCTATCACAGCATGCAAGAAGACTTCGAATCAAAAGGTGTCATCTTCAAAGATACAGACACGGCGCTCAAAGAAGATGAAGCCATCTTCCGTGAGTATTTCGGGAAATTGATTCCGCCGACGGACAACAAGTTCGCGGCACTCAACTCGGCTGTATGGTCAGGTGGCTCATTCATCTACGTACCAAAAGGCGTGAAGCTCGAGCAACCGCTCCAAGCTTACTTCCGCATCAACTCAGAGAACATGGGTCAGTTCGAGCGGACGCTCATCATCGTCGACGAGGGCGCTTCTGTCCATTACGTCGAAGGATGTACAGCACCGGTCTACACGACGAACTCACTTCACTCAGCGGTCGTTGAGATTTTCGTCAACAAAGACGCATACTGCCGCTATACGACGATCCAGAACTGGGCGAACAACGTCTACAACTTGGTCACGAAGCGTGCCGTCTGTGAAGCGGGTGGATCGATGGAGTGGATCGATGGTAACATCGGTTCGAAACTCACGATGAAATACCCGGCCGTCATCTTGAAAGGTGAAGGCTCACGCGGTATGACGCTCTCAATCGCCCTCGGCGGTAAAGGGCAGCACCAAGATGCCGGCGCGAAAATGATTCACCTCGCACCGAACACGTCATCTTCAATCGTCTCGAAGTCGATTTCGAAACAAGGCGGAAAAGTCTCGTATCGCGGTATCGTCCACTTCGGCCGTAAAGCGAAAGGCGCACGTTCGAATATCGAATGTGACACGCTCATCATGGACAACGAGTCGACGTCGGACACGATCCCGTACAACGAGATCTTGAACGACCAAGTCTCACTCGAGCACGAAGCGAAAGTCTCTAAAGTGTCAGAAGAGCAACTCTTCTACCTCATGAGCCGCGGAATCTCGGAAGAAGAAGCGACGGAAATGATCGTCATGGGCTTCATCGAGCCGTTCACGAAAGAATTGCCAATGGAATATGCCGTCGAAATGAACCGTCTCATCAAGTTCGAGATGGAAGGATCGATCGGATAATCTTTAATTAGCGAACTCACCGCAAGGGAGTTCGCTTTTTTTGTCGTGAAACGAATGCGAGTCGGGTATGCTAAGAGAGAGACTGCTTTTAGGGAGGAATGATTGAATGGAAACGATTGATCCAAAAGACATCACCCGCATCGCCGTCGTCGGCGCCGGCTGGGTCGGTATCAGTTTCGCCTATCAACTGTCGATGGCGGCGCTCTGTGAAGAGCTCGTCTTGATCGACTCGAACCACGCCAAGGCCGAAGGGGAGGCAATGGACCTCAACCACGGCATCTCGTTCGCGCCGAGCCCGGTCCGCATTTGGGCAGGGGACTACTCGGACTGCCGTGACGCCGATATCGTCGTCATCACGGCCGGTGCCGCTCAAAAGCTCGGTCAGACCCAGATGGACCTGGCCGAACAAAACGCGGTCGTCGTCCGTGACGTCACGAAACAAATCATGGCGAGCGGGTTCGATGGCATCATCGTCGTCGCCACGAACCCGGTCAACGTCATGGCGCACGTCGCCTTTGAGGCGTCAGGTTTGCCAAAGCACCGCGTCATCGGTTCAGGTACGGTGCTTGACACGGCCCGTCTTCGTTATAAAGTCGGTGAGTACTTCAACTTGTCATCACGGAACTGCCACGTCTATTACATGGGCGAGCATGGCGCCGGGGGATTCGTCGCCTGGGACAATGCCCGCATTTACGGGAAGTCGATAAAACAGTTACTTGAGGAGAATGAATCGTACCGCCAAGAAGATTTGGACGCCATCTATCAAGGGGTCCGCGATGCGGCGAATCAAATTATCGAATATAAGAGCGCGGCGTACTACGCGATTGGGCTCGGGCTCCTCCGAATCGTCCGCGCTATCGTCCGGAATGAGAACTCCGTCGTGACGATCGGTGCTCATCTCGACGGAGAATACGGTGCCTCTGGCCTCCATATCGGCGTACCGGCCTTGATCGATCGGACCGGTATCCGCCAAATCGTCGAAATCGAACTGACGGACGAGGAACAACAACAGTTCGACGCCTCGGTCGGACGGATTCGTCAAGCAATCGACAAGATTGAATCGAGTTCATAAAAAAAGGCCCGGCTGCGATTGCAGCCGGGTTTGTCGTTACGACGCCTTCTTCTCGGCGACGTCTTTCTTATAATATTTCTCGGACGTGAAGAACTCGGTCGTCAAGCGCTTCACTTCACCGCTCAACATCAAGACGGCAATCATGTTCGGGATGAGGATCATCGCGAGCATGAAGTCGAGGAAGTTCCAAATCATTTGGGCGCCGCCGATCGCACCGATGACGATTGAGGCGATATAGACGACTTTCATCAAGAATCCGGCCTTCAACCCGAACAAGTACTCGGCTTGGCGCGACCCGTAGAAGATGATGACGATAATCGTCGACAAGACGAAGAAGATGAGCGAGATTGTGACGAGCAGGCTACCCGTGTAACCGAAGTACTGTTGGAACGCGATTGTAGTCAGGGCGGCTGGATCGTTCATCGCATCGGCCCGTGTCCATACACCGGACGACAAGACAACGAACGCCGTCGTGCTACAGATGATGAGCGTATCGATGACGATCCCGATCACGGCCCAAAAACCTTGCCGGACCGGATGATCCGTTTGGGCGGCCGCGTGGGCGATCGGTGCCGTCCCGAGTCCAGCCTCGTTCGAATACAGACCGCGGGCGAAGCCCCAACGAATCGTCTCGGCAATCGCGGCACCGGCGAAACCGCCAAGGGCAGCCATCGGTTGGAATGCGTACGAGAAGATGAGCCCGAGTACTTCCGGGATTTGCGAGAAGTTCATCAAGACGATGATGAAACCGGCACCGACATAGACAAGCGCCATCGCTGGGACGATGACCTCCGTCACTTTGGCGATCCGCTTCACGCCGCCGAAGACGACGAGCGCGACGAGGCCCGCGACGATGAGTCCGGTCACGAGCGTATTGCCGTCGAACGTCTCGCGGACGGCCGAACTGACGGCGTTCCCTTGGACCATGATACTCGGGATGAGTTCAATCATGAGGGCGAAGGCGAACCAAGAAGCGAGCCATTTTAACTTCAAGCCTTTTGCCATATAGTAGACGGGACCGCCGACAAATTCCCCGGCCTCGTTTTTCTCGCGGTAACGGACAGCGAGGACGCTCTCCGAGAACTTGATGGCCATCCCGACGACGGCGATGACCCACATCCAGAAGATGGCACCGGGACCACCGAACATGATGGCAGCCGGTACCCCGATGATATTGGCGGCACCGATCGTCGACGACAAGGCCGACGTGAGTGCTTGGCGAGGACTGATGTCGCCTTCGCCTTTTGGTTTTTTAAAGACACTGCCTAACGTTTGTTGCAATATGTATAGCGGGTATCGGAATTGGAAGAACCCTAAACGAATCGTCAAATAAAGTCCAGACAAGACAAGTAATGAGATGATTGGCACTCCCCATAGCCAATCCGAAAACGTCGTCACCATATTCACAAGTTGTTCCACATCACCACTCCTATCCATTATTTTACTTAAATATTATTTCCTAACTATAGCGTCATTAAACCTGTTATTTCACATACAAGGAGGAATACATGCATGAAACAAGCACAACATCTCATCGTATCGGGTCGTGTCCAAGGGGTCGGTTTCCGCTACTTCGCTCAAGCGACAGCGCTTGAATACGGCATCACGGGTTGGGTTCGGAACTTGAATGACGGGACGGTCGAACTTCAAATCGAAGGAGACGCGGAGAGACTCGAATCTTATAAACGTGCTTTATATGACGGCAATCGTTTTGTCGGGGTCGAACGCATCGAAGCCGAAGAGGCGACGATCGAATCCTTCCGGAAATTCGATATCCGTTATTGACCATTTCTCTCATAAAGAGCAATCCTTCCTCATTTGCTCGCCGATAATTTGTAAAATGAGGGAACGGTTCCATATGAAAAATCCACATTTCAAAAAAATAAACATCATTTTTAAGGATAGGGTGGTCAAAAAAATGAAAGTGTGTATAATGAAATAGACCAAGCGCTTTATTGTCAGAAAATTTAGTCATTTGATTCATTGGGTAACACGGAAGGTATTACATGTATGTGGAGGTAGTTGTATGAAAAAATCGACATTATTCCCGTTAGCGTTCACGATTTTCGCATTATTCTTCGGGGCCGGGAACTTGCTGTTCCCACCGATGTTAGGTGCGATGGCAGGACAGAACCTAGTCCCAGCCCTAGTCGGTTTCGTCATTACCGGCGTCGGGCTACCATTACTCGCGCTCTTCGCAGTCGCGCGGGTCGGCGGTGGGTCTGACCAAATCGCTCGGTATATTCCGAAGCGTCTTGCTCTCGTCTTGACGGGATTAATGTACGTGGCAATCGGGCCGTTCTTCGGGATTCCTCGGACGGCAGCCGTCACGTATGAGATGGGAGTCGTACCGTTCCTCGGTGCGCCATCTACGCTCACGCTCGCAATCAGTTCAACTGTCTTCTTCGGATTAACGTTCTTCTTGACGTTACGCGCTCAAAAATTGATTGAAATCATCGGACGCATCATCACACCAATCCTCTTGCTCTTGCTTGCGGCAATCGGAATCACGAACCTTGTGGCTCCACTCGGGAAGCCGGTCGCACCAGCAGAAGGATATGAGACATGGATCGGTGCGCTCGGGGAAGGTTTCAAACAAGGTTACTTGACGATGGACGTCTTCGGCGCACTCGTCTTCGGGGCCATCGTGCTCGTCACGCTCAAAGCGAACGGTATGACAGACCAAAAAGAAGCGTCTTCGCTTCTCCGCTCGTCAGGCTTACTTGCCGTCACATGTTTGATGCTCGTCTATATCTCGCTCGGATCGATCGGAGCGAATATGACGGGTCAAACGGGGACGACAGATGGCGCAAGCTTGCTTCAAGCGTTCGCCGGTTCTTCATTCGGACAAGTCGGAATGCTCGCACTTGGGGCAGCAGTCTTCCTCGCTTGTTTGACGACAGCGGTCGGGCTCATCACTGAGTTCTCACGCTTCATCAGCAACACGTTCGAATCACTCAAGTATTATCAGGTCGTTATCGCGACGACGTTGTTCGGCTATCTCATCTCACTCGTCGGAATCGGTACGTTGATTCAAATCGCGGTACCGCTTCTCACGCTCTTGTATCCGGTCATGATCGCACTCGTTCTCGTGTCGATCACGGAACGGATTCAACGCAACCCTCACGTCGCCATGAAGGCGACAGTGTATACGGCCCTCGTGCTCTCGCTCTTTGAGACGACACACGGTTTGGCGCCGTCTGCTGCAACCGAATGGATCACGAACTTGCCGATGGCCGAGATCGGGCTCGCCTGGGCGGTTCCAACGTTGATCGTGTATGTGATTACGCTTTTCTTACCGAAACAACGTTCCAATCAATTACTCGCTCAATCACGCATCTCATAAGCAAGTGAACGAACACCCATCCTCTGGTCAAGGATGGGTGTTTTGCTGTCTTATCGTTTGCTCATTCCATTCATCAACAAGTAAAATGAAAGGATGAAAAGGAAGTGACATATATTGACGACTAAACAAAAGAAACAATTGGCGATTCTCATGTTGAACATGTTCATCGCTGTAGCAGGATTCGGGATCATCATTCCGATCATTCCTGATTATTTGAAGATGATCGGAGAAGGCGGCACTGCTGCCGGTCTCATGATCTCAGTCTTCGCAGGGACCCAGTTGCTCATGTCGCCGATCGCCGGGAAATGGGCGGATGTTTACGGACGCCGTCTGATGATTATTTTAGGTCTGATCGGCTTTACCGTCTCGATGGGCGTCTTTTACTTATCTGACAACCTGACCGTCCTCTTGATTTCACGGGCGATCGGCGGCGTCGGAGCCGCGCTATTGATTCCGGCGATTTTCGCCTACGTGGCTGACATCACCACGCTCAAGCAACGGGCGAAAGGGAACAGCTATATTTCCGCGGCAATGTCGCTCGGGATCGTTATTGGACCGGGGATCGGTGGCTTCTTCGCTGAGTTCGGTTTGAAGGCGCCGCTTCTCTTGTCAGCGATTGTCTCGTTCGTCGCCGTCATCTCGTCAATCATTCTATTGAAGGAACCGGATCGAGAACCATACGTTCAAACGAGCGAGAGCGAGTCGTTGCCGCGCCAACTCGTGTCGTCGACACGGAAGCCGTATTTCTTCGTGCTCGTCATCAATTTGGTCATGGCGTTCGGTTTGATGGCGTATGAATCTGTCCTCGGCTTGTTCGTCAGTGAGACGTTCAGCGCGACACCGCAACAAATCGCGGTCATGATCACCGGGACAGGCATCGTCAGTGTCATCGTGCAGCTGTTCGCCGTCGACCGTCTCGTTTCATTGCTCGGTGAGATCAAAGTCGTGCTTTTCTTCATCATGCTCGCCGCGCTCGGCTTCTTGTTCTCGCTGTTCGCCGGGTCTTACACGATTTTCTTCGCCGTCACGTTGATTATCTTCTTGTCGACGTCGATTTTACGACCGGTGTTGAATACGCTCGTGTCGAAAATGGCCGATAAGGAACAAGGGTTTGCGATGGGGATGAACAACGCCTATATGAGCATCGGCAATATCGTCGGGCCGACGCTCGCCGGGATTGCGTTTGATATCGATATGCGCTATCCGTTCGTGATGGGACTCGTCCTGTTGCTCGTGACGTTCGCCGGAACGTTGAACTGGTCGAAGCGGAAAGCGACGGCCACGTTCGAACAATGATGTAAGGAGGGAACATGATGATTTATGTCGGTGTGACGGGATGGGGCGACCACGATTTGCTCTATACGAACCCGGAAGAACGTAAACATAAACTGTCGACCTACGCGGGGCATTTTCCGACTGTCGAGATCGATTCCTCGTTTTATGCGATTCAACCTGTGAAGAACTATGAGAAGTGGAACCAGGAGACACCGGAAACGTTCCAGTTCGTCGTCAAAGTTTCCAGGGAAATGAGCGGACATGACCGCGAACCGAAATTACCGCTCGCCGAACTGTTCGAACGGTACCGGACCTCGGTCGAACCGTTGAAGCAGGCCGGAAAACTCCGGGCCGTGCTCGTCCAGCTGCCGCCGTGGTTTGACGTCTCAAAGCCGCATCTCGATTATTTGCGGACGATTCGCGACGAGTTGAAGGACTATGACATCGCGATCGAGTTCCGAAACCCGACTTGGTTCTCCGAGGCGTTCCGGGAGCGGACGCTCGCTTTCTTGACGGAACTTCGGTTCATCAACACGATCTGTGATGAGCCGCAGACGAAAGAGAGCAGCATCCCGTTCGTGCCGGTCGTGACCAATCCGGAAGTGGCCGTCGTTCGCTTACACGGGCGCAACACGGCTGGCTGGCTTAGAAAACCAGGAATGACGAGCCAAGAGTGGCGTCATGTGCGTTGTCTGTATCGCTACAGTGAAGACGAACTGCAAGAGCTCGCGGCGGCGCTCAAACAAGTCGACGCAACGGCGAAGTCGGTGTACGTCTACTTTAACAACAACTCGGCCGGAGACGCGGTACCGAACGCCAAACGGTTGATCGAGATCCTCGGTGCCGAATATGAGCTCGCCCCGAGCCAAATCAGCCTGTTCTAGGAAGGGGAATCGTCTTGAGAACGATCACGATGTATCATTATAATGACTTACATTCGAAATTTCATAACTGGCCGCGTCTCGTCTCGTTTTTGAACGAGCACCGGACAGAAGAGACGCTCGTCTTCGATCTCGGCGACCATGCCGATCGGACCCATCCGGCGACGGAAGTGACGCGAGGACAAGTGAACGTCCGCCTGCTCAATCGCGTCCAACCGACGGCGGTCACGATTGGGAACAACGAAGGCATCACGTTCCCGCATGACTGGCTCGCCCATCTATACGAAGAAGCGGAGTTCCCGGTGTTGCTCGCGAACGTCTATCAGGCGGATGGCACGAGACCCGATTGGGCGACGGAGACGCTCGTCGTCGAACGAGACGGACTCCGCATCGGGCTGTTCGGCGTGACGGCACCGTATGAAGAACTTTATCCGGAACTCGGTTGGACCATCGAAGCGCCACATGAGGCGACGAAACGTGCGCTTGAAACACTCCGAGACTGTGATATCGTCATCGCCCTCAGCCACCTCGGTTTTTATGCAGATGAGCGGCTCGCCGAAGCATTTCCGGAAATCGATGTCATCCTCGGGGCCCATACCCATCACGTGCTCGATGATGGGGTCGTCACGAACGGTGTCTTGATCGCTCAGGCCGGCAAATACGGGCAATACGTCGGGGAAGTGGAACTCACCCTCGATGGGAACCGAGTCATCGAGAAGCGGGCCAGTTTGCATGACTTGACGGAACGAGAGACAGATGAAGCGACGGTTTCGACCTTACAAGAAGAATACAGCCAAGCCGAGCGGCTGCTCGACGTGACCATCGCTGACACGCCGGGTTATCCGAGCGACTGGTTCGGCCCATCTGCCCTCGGTGAACTGTTGGCAGGCGGGCTGGCGGACTGGTGTGACGCTGAAGTGAGCGTGATCCCGGCAGGCGTCCTATTGGAAGGGTTATTGCCGGGGCACGTCACGCTCAATATGCTTCACCGCATCTGTCCGCATCCGATCAACCCTTGTCTGCTCTCGCTGGACGGAGCCACGCTGATCCGTTTTTTAAACGATGTGCAAGAAGAAGCGTTCACGACGATGCATGTCCGTGGCCTCGGATTTCGCGGAACGGTGCTTGGCGCCCCGATTGTCCACGGTCTCGAGTTGAGGCATGGTCGCTATTACGTCCACGGTCAGGAAGTCGAGCTCGATGAGACGTATCGCGTCGCCACGGTCGACATGTTCACGTTCGGTCCGCTCCTTCCTTACTTGGCCGACCAGACGAAGCGTTACTTCATGCCAGAACTGCTCCGTGATGTGTTGCGGGAAACGATTGTGACGCGCCATAATGCCATCCGAAAAGGATAGGGCAGGGCCGGTCGACATGATATGATAGGAGAGTGGAGGTGTGAAACATGATTAGAGTGAATCGCCACGGCTATACCGTCATCGAAGAAAAACGGGACGGTTTTGACGAGGAGGCATTCATTGCACGCTATAGCGACGTGCTCGATAAGTATGATTATATCGTCGGGGACTGGGGTCACGGACAACTTCGGTTGAAAGGATTTTATGAGACAAAATCCAAGTTCGCGACATATGACAATCGGATCGACCATGTGATGGATTACGTGTATGAATACTGTAACTTTGGGTGCCCGTTCTTCGTGCTCAAGAAAAAGACGGAAATCGATGAGGCGGAAGACGGTCCGGTCTTCGGCGGCACGAAACAACCGCTCAAACTGAAACGCAAATTCAATAAGTCGGAAGAAGCTGAGCCTTCGACCGGCACATGACGCGCTGATGACATCAGCGCTTTTTTTGTTACATTTATTTTCCAAATGTTTCTTTTAGGTGAAAAGACGGTGTGACAGGTTTAGGGGTGGGAAAATTGTGATAACTTATATTTATAGCAATTGTTTCTGTTCGGGTTTTGGAAGTGAGGTGGAAGTATGCAACACGTACAAACGGCGACCGTCGGTGACCGCGATGACGTCCACAACCGAATTCACAATCTCGGTCTGGGCTTACTTGCGATGTTGTTCTTCGGGTTAGGGAGTATCATGACGTTTTACTTCACGGCCGCAGTCCTTCTCTATGAGGTTGTCCACGTATTGCTGATCCGCCGCTTTGAATATCGTCAGGCGTTTCTGAGAAGCCGTCTATTTAAAATCATTTCGTTGGTGGCAGTGGCCACAGGTGTGCTCTTATTTATTTTATCGATGTCACAGTTTTTCATGGGCAATGTGATGTATTGAGGGGGAGGGAAAAAAACCTTTTCCCTTTTTTCGTGGTTTTTTGAAACTTTTCTGGAGGCGATGACGTACACTTAGGAAAGACCTCACAAAAAGGATGATGAAAAATGACTGCACAGTTAAAACAACATGCCCAAAAAATGTTAACCGGAAAGCGTTGGCTGATGGCCGGGCTATTAATTTTATTCGTCGTCTTGAACGGGATTCCACAATCGTTCGCGCCGCCTGTCCCTGTAGACCCAGAGGCGATACCGACAGCGGCTGACACGGGACTTACGTTCTTGTCGCTTCTTCTCACTTTGTTGATTGCACCGCTCACGATTGGCTGGGCGTGGCTCGTCCTTTCCGTTTCACGCGGCGAGCGGCCAGGCGTCTCAAAGTTGTTCGAGCCATTTAAAACGGGCTACGTCAAGCACGTGCTCGCCCCGTTCTTCATGGGATTGTTCATTTTCTTATGGACGTTGCTCCTCGTGATCCCGGGAATCATCAAAGGGTTCTCGTACTCACTGACGTATTACATTTTACGGGACCAACCGGAACTATCGTCCCTTGAGGCGATTACGGAATCACGCCGCATGATGGATGGGCATAAGATGGACGCGTTCAAACTTGTCCTCTCATTCATCGGTTGGTTCTTCGTCGGGGTGTTCACGCTCGGAATCGGTTTCTTGTACGTCTACCCGTACTTCACGACGACGTACGCGACGTTCTACGACTCGATTCGTCAAGCGGAACGACTACAGACAAACCATGCCGGGACGGATTTCGAACAAGGATTCTAAACGAAAACCTCCGCTCATCGAGAGCGGAGGTTTTATTATGCGTTGATTTCTTGTTTTTGGAGGTATGGCTTGAGTGACAACGTGTGCTCGGCGATGACTTTACGAATCGTCTTCGTTTTCGAGCGCATGACGAGCGACGTCGTTTCGACGATATCGTCCGTCAAGAATTTGACGCCGTCGAGCAGTTCGCCTGACGTGACGCCTGTCGCCGCAAAGATGCAGTCATCGCTCTTGACGAGGTCGTCGATTGTGAGCAATTGGAGCGGGTCGTCGATGCCCATCGAGATGACGCGCGCCGTCTCTTCTTCGTTCATCGGGTGAAGGCGTGCCTGCATGTCGCCACCGAGCGCTTTGACGGCCGCTGCCGTGATGACGCCTTCCGGGGCGCCGCCCGTGCTGATAAAGATGTCAATCGGATTTGATTTGACGGCTGCCGCGATTCCCGCCGAGACGTCTCCGTCTTCGAACAGCTTGACGCGAGCGCCCATGTTCATCGCCGCTTGACGCAAGTGCTCATGGCGATCACGGTCTTGCATGATGACCGTGACTTCTTCGATACGCTTGCCGTTATAGAAGGCTGCCTTCTCGATGATCGATTCGAGCGGTTCGTCGAGCGAGACTTTCCCTTTCAAATTCGGTCCGACGACGAGTTTATCCATATACATATCCGGTGCGTGGAGGAGGGCGCCCTTATCGGCGACCGCGATGACGACCATGGCATCGCCGAGCCCTTTGGCGACGATGGACGTCCCTTCGAGCGGGTCGACCGCGATGTCGACTTCCGGCCCAAACGTCGTGCCGAGACGTTCACCGATATAGAGCATCGGTGCCTCATCGAGCTCGCCTTCACCAATCACGACGGTGGCGTCCATATTGACCGTCCCGAGTACTTCACGCATTGCTGACGTGGCTGCGTCGTCTGCTTCGTTCTTTTGACCACGACCGATCCATTTTGACGAAGCAAGTGCTGCTGCCTCAGTTGCTCGTACGATCTCTAGCGCTAATTCTCGTTCCATAGTGTTGTACCCTCCACGTAATGTCTATTTAATGTGTCATACTATTTATTGTGTCAATCCGTGGATTAGTGTATCACAATCAGATAAATGATGTAAATAGGTGAGATTCTTTTCTCGAACGAGAAAAAGGATTACTATAGGAGGCAGGGGGGATTCCGATGTATTTTGTGAACAGAGAAAAGATTAGCGAGACGTTGGCCCATATGGAGACGATGCTCGGTCGACTTGATCAACTAGAGGGGGACGCCTTCACGGTCGAACTGGCGAAACAGCGGTTGGCCGTCCATTTGATGGAAGGCGTGATTGATGTCGGCAACTCGATGATTGATGGCTTCATCATGCGCGACCCGGGCAGTTATGAGGACATCGTCGATATTTTGCTCGATGAACGCGTGCTCGATGCCGAGACGGCAGTAGCCGCAAAAGCGCTCGTGGCGCTGCGGGCTCATTACGTCCGGGAGTTCGTCACGGCAGACTCGGACCGATTCGACGCTTGGGTCGAGCGCTATAGAGCGACGTTCGAGGCATTCGCAGAGCAGGTCCGGCATTATATCGAAGTGGAACTTGGACCTGTATCAGCATTTCTACCAGAAAGCGAGTGATTGGATGGATTCGATTAAAGGATACTTATTTGACTTAGACGGCACGATTTATGCGGGGACAGCCCCGATTCAAGCAGCGGTCGATTTCGTGAATCGACTCGAAGCAACGGGCTTCCCATACTTGTTCGTCACGAACAATGCGTCGATGACGCCGAAACAAGTGGCAGATAAGCTCGTCTCGATGGGTGTACATGTCACACCGGAGCACGTATTGACGAGCGCCATGGCGACGGCCCGTTACATCGAGAAGATGACGCCGGGCGCGACGGTTTACATGATTGGGGAAGACGGCTTGCGTTTAGCGCTCGAAGAACGTGGCTTCCACGTGACGGAAGAGGCGAAGGCGGACTATGTCGTCATCGGGCTCGACCGCCATATCACTTACGAGAAGTTGGCGAAAGGCGCACTCGCGATTCGTTCCGGTGCCCGCTTCATCTCGACGAACGGTGATATCGCCATCCCGACCGAACGTGGCTTTTTGCCTGGGAACGGGGCGCTCACATCCGTCTTGGCTGTGACGACGGAAAAAGACCCATTCTTCATCGGAAAACCGGAACCGGTCATGGTCGATATCGCCCTCGAGATGATCGGTCTCACAAAAGAAGAGGTCGTCATGGTCGGGGATAACTATCATACCGACATCTTGTTCGGGATCAACGGTGGGCTCCGGACGCTTCATGTCAATTCGGGCGTACACGGTCCGGCCTTTATCCAAGAACAAGAAAAGCTCCCGACCTATATGGTCGAAAGCTTAGATGAATGGACGCATGCATGAAAAAAAAGGGATGACTCACGTCTCCCTTTTTGTTTAGAATACTTGTTCGACTTCAACGATGCCAGGTACTTCTTCGATGAGCGCACGCTCAATCCCGGCTTTCAAAGTGATGGTTGAAGATGGGCAGCTGCCGCATGCACCCATCAAACGAAGTTTGACGATGCCTTCTTCCACGTCTACGAGTTCGACGTCACCGCCGTCGCGAAGCAAGAACGGGCGTAATTTATCGAGTACTTCTTGGACTTGATCAAACATTTCCATGGTATCTACCCCTTTCTGGTTCCCTTTCATTCTAGCAAGTTTGAGATTGTTTCTCAATCATTAACGCTGAGCGTTTTGTGACGATACGACTTATTGAATTTTGTATAATAGGAGAGAACAGGGGGAATGGACATGAAAATCACGGTATATGGGGCTGAGGTGCAGTGTGCGAGCTGCGTCGGGGCACCTAGCTCGATCGAGACATATGAATGGTTGCAAAGTGCGCTTGCCCGGAAATATCCGGATCAGGCGTTCGAGTTCGAGTACATCGATTTCGAGACGGCTGACGACGACATCGCTGAGGCGATCAAGCAAGACGAGTGGTTTTATCCGCTTGTCCTCTTGAATGGGGAAGTCGTGGATGAAGGGGTCGTCCAGTTACGAAAAGTCTACTCGGCCATCGAGCAGACGACAGCATGAAAAGAGTCGAGCGACGATTGTCGTTCGACTCTTGTTCGTTACAGAAGACGGAACGATGACGTCGCCGAACCAGCCGTGTAGCCAGTGAGCGTCGCATCAGCCTTCACTTGGTACGTGCCGCGCTGTGACGAAGAACTTGTCGAGAGCGTGAACGTGATGGCGCCTGTCGAACTTGTCTTACCTGTCCCTGTGAGCGTCGTGCCGTAAGGTTGTGTGACCGTCACACGGACGTCGGCGTTTGCGACCGGTTGGCCGTTCGCGTCCCGCACCGTCGATGAGATCGATACTTGCTCACCCGCGTAATAAGTCGACTTCGATGTCGATACTGTCGTCGCGAGTGCTTGAACAGGCTGTGACGTCCCACCAGACGTTGGAGCTTGGACGAGTCCGTTTCCGAACCAGGCGTCGCGTCCAACTGCGCCAAGGTCGATCGAGTCTTGTGACAGTTTTGAGCGGAGTTGCGCGCTCGACAACGTCGGGAACGCTTGCTTCATGAGAGCGAGGTTACCAGCGACGTACGGAGTCGCCATCGATGTCCCGCTCATTTGGCCGTATCCGCCAGTTGCGAGTGTCGAGTTGATGCTCACGCCTGGTGCCGCGACTTCGACCGTGCTGCCTGTAGCCGAGAATGAGGCGCGATTGTTGTTGATGTCCGTCGCTGCGACAGCGATGGCCGAGCTGTATCGGGCCGGGTAGTTGACGAGGTCGCCCGATCCGTCGGTGCGTCCGTTGTTACCGGCTGCCGCGACGACGAGGATGCCAGCATTATTGGCACGGTCGACGACTTGTTGGAGCGTTGAGGATGGACTCGTCGTCCCGAGACTCAAGTTGATGACGTCCATATCGTTCGTGATTGACCAATCGATCCCGGCGATAATACTCGATAGGCTACCGCTACCGTTCGCCTCGAGTGCCTTGACGGCATAGATACTCGCTTCATGGGCGATTCCGACCGTGCCGATGCTGTTGTTGCGGGCGCCGATAATCCCGGCGACGTGCGTACCGTGACCGTTGTCATCCGCGTATGAGCTCGTGACCGTACTGAACGATGCACCACCAGCAATCGTCAAATCAGGGTGTGGCGAGATTCCCGTATCGACGACCGATACTTTCACGCCTTTCCCGGTGTAACCACTCTGCCAAGCGGATGGAGCCTTTAACTTCGGAATGCCCCAGTCTTGCGTCTGGTTTTCGATTTGCACCGTTTGATCGACTTCCACGTGGGCAACGTTCGGATTGTTCTTCAAGCCCTTCAAGGCAGCCTTCGGTACTTCGAGGGCAGCGGCCGGAAGATTTTTGTACTGTTGGCGAACTTCCATGCCTTCAATCGAGAGCGGGATGTTCTTCGCCGACTCTTTGAAGACGACGATGACGCGTTCTTTCTCTTTGTTCGGGGCGGCATCTGCGCCTCCCGGAACGGTTGACAGGACGAGCAGTGAGGCGAGGACGGTGCTGCAAACTTTTTTCAACTTGTTTCCTCCTTTGGGGTATGTAGGCGAGGCGACACGAAGTCGTTCGGCCGTGACCCTAGAGTAACAAGTTTTGCCAACGGGTAGAATATGTCAATCGAATCAATAATCTGAATATTTAGATAAGGATACAGGGGATTCAGATACAGGACTTTTGACTCAAGGAGACGGTGCCAGAACAACAAATCGAGCACGTCCCACGAAAAAAACGGGCCGCCGTAATAGGCGACCCGTGCATGTTATTTAATGACTTTATGCTTCCAAAGAATACCGGACTTGAGCAATCGCGCGACTTTTCCGGTGAGCGACTGCTTGCCCATGAAGACGCCGAATCCGGCCTTCTTCCCAAGCGATCCTAACGTGCCTCGGAGTTTGATATCCGGCAAATCCGGATACCCGACACCTTTCCATTTACAGAGTAGCACTTGGACGATCTGTTCGGCCTGCGCTTCTGCGAGCTGACCGGAAGGTGCATACGGCAGGCTGGCGTTGTCCCCGACGACGAAGATATCGGGCTGTTCCGGGACGTAGTGGTGTGGTGTCAATTTGACACGTCCACCCCCATCGAGTTCCCAACCCTGGTTGCGGACGACGGCGACCGGTTGAATCCCGGCGGTCCACACCGTCAAATCGGAAGCGAAGTGCTGTTCATGGTTCCATAACCCATCGGCGTCGACCCGGACGATGTTCGAGTTGTTGATGACTTCGACACCATGTTCCTCGAACCAAGACTGGACATACATCGAGACACGGTTTGATAGGAACGATAGGACGGACGGGCCGCGGTCGAACAAACGAACCGTCAAGTCGGGACGACTCTCGCGCAGCTCGCTGGCGAGCTCGACACCGGACAGGCCGGCACCGACGATCGAGACGACCGATCCCGGAGATAGGCCGTTGATTGCTTGCTGGGTCTTGCGTGATTCTTCTAACGTTTGGATGCTGTACGTGAACTCGGCGGCACCGGGTACGTTATGGTACTTGTCCTCGCAACCGAGGCCGATGACGAGGTCGTCGTACGGCACTTTTTCCCCGCTCGCGAGCAGGACCATTTTGTCCCCCGTATCGATATCGGTGACTTGGCCGTATATGTAGTCGACCTCTTCTGGAAAATCGATGCGGATGTCACGATCCGACACGGTCCCCGCCGCAAGTGCATAATACTCTGTTTTTAATCCATGGTAAGGTAGACGGTCGATGAGTGTGATCGATACGTCCTTCAGCTGATGGCCGAGGACACGTTCGATTACACGCATACCCCCGTAACCGCCTCCCAAGACGACTAATTTGCGCATAAAAATCCCCCTTTGTTACACTTCAACTGTATCATGTTATAATACGCCGTAGAAGAACCATTTTCCTGCTTTGAAGGAAAGGGGAAGGGTGAATGACATGATGAATCCGATCATTGAGTTCTGTGCCTCCAATTTAGCGATGGGTTCACAAATCGCCCGCGCCAAATTAGAGTCCGATCCAGACTTAGACGTCGTCGAATATGGCTGTACGGGCTACTGCGGCGTCTGTTCGCTTGACTTGTTTTGTCTCGTCGATGGTGAGGTCGTGACCGGGGATACACCGGAACAACTCGTGACGAATGTATATGAAAAAATTGAAGAAATGGCATGGTGAAAAAGTTTGAAGGACCTTCAAACTTTTTTTATTTTGACCGTTTTGACCCGTTGCATTTTTAAAAAGGGTCTGTTATATTCAAAGAGGTTCGAATGTAGGTTGTCTGACGTTTAACAACAGAAAAAGAAAGCGTTTCAAACGGTAGGACACATCTCGATTCGGGTATATCACATTATCAGGTTTCCCCAATATGAAAGGAGCACAACACCAATGAATATTATGAGCGTGGTTGGTATTTTGGCACTAATTGGAATCGCTTACATCTTCTCGACCAACCGTAAAGCCATCAAATGGCGCACCGTGCTTGCCGCTTTCGCGGTACAGTTTACGTTCGCCTTCCTCGTCCTCTTCACTACAGTAGGACGTAACGCGTTAGAATGGATCTCAGGAGGCGTCCAGAACGTCTTGAACACGGCGAACGCCGGGATTAGTTTCGTCTTCGGTACAGCTGTCGGCGGAGACAACTTCGTCTTCGCGTTCCAAGTGTTGACGATTATCGTCTTCATGTCGTCACTCATCGCACTTCTCTACTATGTAGGTGTCATGCAGTGGGTGATCCGTATCCTCGGTACGGCTCTCGCCAAAGCACTTGGCACATCACGTAAAGAATCGCTCTCAGCGACAGCGAACATCTTCGTCGGTCAGACGGAAGCACCGCTCGTCATCAAACCTTACCTTCCAACGATGACGCAATCGGAACTCTTCGCTGTCATGGTCGGTGGTCTCGCCTCGGTTGCCGGTTCAGTTCTTGCTGGATACGCTGCTCTTGGTGTACCGCTCGAGTACTTGCTCGCAGCGAGCTTCATGGCTGCTCCTGCTGGTCTCATGTTCGCGAAAATCATCGTCCCGGAAACAGACGTACCGGATGACGATATCGAAATCGCTGAAGATGAAGAGAACAAGGCAGCGAACTTCGTCGATGCAGCCGCTCGCGGTGCCTCTGACGGTCTCTTCCTTGCTTTGAACGTCGGTGCGATGCTTCTCGCCTTCGTTTCATTGATCGCGCTCGTTAACTTGATTCTCGGTGGAATCGGTGGCTTGTTCGGTTTCGACGGCCTCACGCTTCAATTGATTCTTGGTTATGTGTTCGCGCCGCTCGCATTCGTGATCGGTGTGCCATGGGCAGATGCTGTTCAATTCGGTAGCTTCCTCGGACAAAAACTCGTGTTGAACGAATTCGTCGCTTTCTCTGAATTCGCACCAATCATCGGTTCTGGTGACCTCTCGGCACGTACGGAAGCTATGATCGCGTTCGCACTCTGTGGATTCGCCAACATCTCATCACTCGCCATCCTTCTCGGTGGTCTTGGTGGAATGGCGCCGAACCGTCGGAACGACATCGCGCGCATGGGTGTCCTCGCGATTCTCGCAGGTACGCTTGCCAACTTGATGTCAGCGACACTCGCTGGTCTTCTTCTCTAATCAAACACGGTATACTCAGAGTGATCACTTCGGTGGTCACTCTTTTTCGTTGTGACGTTTATGAATGAACAGCAAAAACCGACCGTAAGGCGGTCGGTTTCACTAGTGTTTATCATCCCTGACGAGGTATATCCACTTCTTGGAGTCTCGGCCAAGTGGCTTGCCAATTCTTTTTATTGATCCGGGCTCGATAAATATGATGGTGTGAAGCGTCGTTCGCAAAGGCCGGGGTCGGTCGTAACTTTAGTTCGACTATGTCGTCGATACCGTAAGGGGCGGCCAACCTTAAACGTCCGTTCTTGTCGAGACTGACACCGATGGCCGTGACCGTCTCAGGGAAATGGGCCAAGGCGTCGACCGCAGATTGATACGGTGGCAATTGATTGACCAGATGCATGCGGGCCTGGTTTTTGACCGACCAAGGGACGTTCGGTAACAGGTCGTGCAGTTGTGCCTCATACTGTTTTTCAATCGCCTCGTCGATGTGAGATCGGTCAAAGTAGATGACATCGACGTCCTCGGTCGGCGTCGGTACTTCGTAGCCGTGCGCGTCATCCCATATTTTTGCCCGCACGTATCCGGCACAAATCCACCAATCGGGTAAATCGAGCGAAGCGACGATTGTCAACAGACGCATCAGTTCCACATCAGTCTCTAAAAAATGGGTCACATCTTCAGTCGTGTTCAATCCATCTCCTCCTATTCTCTCATTAGCATAGCGTACCTATACAAAAAGCACCTAGACTGACGTCCAGGTGCTTTACGTTTAAGCTTGAAGTTGCATGCGCTGGCGTTCGATCCACGGCTTCAATTTGAGGAAGAGTGGGACGAACAAGGCGCTGATCAACAAGGCCTTAATGAAGTTGAACGGCAAGATACCGTATAGGACGAGGTCCGTTTTGACTGCCGGTTGTGCCATCTCGGTCATGCCGAAGAAGAACGCGTAGGCTGGTAAGATGAGCAAATAGTTCAAGATTGCCAAGCTGAGTGCCATCGTGATCGTACCGGCCACGAGGCCTGAAGCGAGCGCTTTATTCGTTTTACGTTTATGGTAGAACCATGCGACCGGATACATGAAGGCGACGCCTGCAAAGAAGTTCGCGACTTCGCCGACCGGAACGCCGCCACCGTTGAAGACATAGTAGAGGACGTTTTTTAGAGCGACGACCACGACGCCTGCGAGTGGGGAGAACACGATCCCGGCGACGAGCGCGGGAATGTCACTGAAATCCACTTTTAGGAACGGTGGTAGGAAAGGCAGCGGGAAGTTAAAGAGCATGAGGACAAAAGAAATGGCCCCGAGCATCGATAGCGTCACCAGTGTTGTCAATCGTTTGTTGCGCGTTGTTTTCATCAAAATCTCTCCTTTTGTCGCTCCTTGATGAATGGCACCCGTCGCATAGAAAAACCCGATTGTATCAAACAATCGGGAGAGTTTACGCGCATACGAAATAGATGTTCTCATCGGTGTTTAGACCACGCCGAAGAAAACATCCGGATATCGGTCGGATGCCGCCATCTTCTCCCATCCAGACTTTACTGTCGGCTTTCGAATCTCACGAAATCAGCAAGCAACGCCTTGCTCGCTCACGGGCTGAGAAGAACTTGTCTTCAATACCGCCGGTCGGGAATTTCACCCTGCCCCGAAGATGGAACGATTTAATTTTTTTTGTTACAGTTTAGTTATACAAGATATTTCACAAAATCTCAAGTCAGTTGACTTGAAGTTAAGATAACGAAGGAGGAGTTCAGATGATTCATTTGACAGAATCAGCCGCATTACAAGTCATCGATATGATGAAACAGACCGAACGCCCCGACGACCAGTACTTGCGGATCAAAGTGCAAGGGGGCGGGTGTACCGGCCTGTCTTACGGGATGGGGTTTGATGAGGATAAGACAGACAAGGACGTTCAGTTTGACCACTATGGTGTCCGTGTCATCGTCGCGGAAGCCGATCACGGGGTCGTCGACGGTCTCGAGATTGACTATAAGCAGTCGATGCTCGGAGGCGGCTTCACGATTAAAAATCCGAACGCCATCGCCACGTGCGGTTGCGGCTCGAGTTTCCGGACGGCATCGAACGCCGGGACACCTGGGGATTGCTAAACGAAAGGCCAATCATGTCTCATGATTGGCCTTTTTTGTATTCAGTCTGTCTCTTCAATCAGAATTAATCGAATGAGTTTCGAAGCCGCGTCTAACTCGATTTGATGTTGCCAAGGACGAAACGCTGTGATTTTACACGTGTCGTTCGTGATGCGGAACGAACAGACGCTCTCTTCCTCTTGGTCAAGGACCGAGTAACGGCTGAAGTCCGATAAGCTTTGGTAAATGGCATATTGTGTCGGTAATTCACACGACCATCCTTTTTCTAATGTGATCTGATGCATGCGTCTCGCCTCTTTCTTCTCTATATATATAAGAATAACAAAAATATTCAAGGATGTGGAAGATTAGTCGAGAGGATGCAAGGGAAAATGAAAAGAGATGTCATTTCATGTAGGAGGGGCAGGGACGATGAGAAAAGTATTGATTTTCGGTGGCTCACGCTATTTTGGAAAGCGGTTAGCGCTTCGGTTGGCGGAGGCCGGTGACGATGTGACGATTGTGACGCGTGGACAACTGCAAGTACCCGAGGCGGAGGGCATCCGGTCGATCAGAGGGGACCGACAGTCGGTGGCGACGATGAAAGATTTGTCACGCGACCATTACGACCTCGTCTATGACAATATTTGCTTTAACCCGTACCAGGCAAAGATCGCCTCGGACGCTTTCATGGACCAAGTCGGTAAATATGTGCTCACGTCGACGATGTCGGTTTATGCGCCAGGCGCCGAGTTGAAAGAAAGTGATTTCAATCCGCTCCATCATGACTATCATCTCGAATCCGAACATGATTACGGGCAAGGGAAGCGAGAGGCTGAATCTTATTTCTTCCATCGCGCCTCGTTCCCGGTCGCGACGGTCCGCTTGCCAATCGTGCTCGGACCCGACGACTATACAGACCGTCTCAAGTTTTATATCGACGCCGTCCGACGGGAAGAGCCGATCGTACTGCATCACCCGGAAGCGAAGATGGGGTTCATCTCAAGCTTTGAGGCGGCCGCCTTTCTAGAATGGGTCGGTCGGGCGAACGTGACCGGACCGTTCAACGCGGCGAGTGAAGGGGTCATCTCGCTCGGGGCACTCATGGAACGGATCGGCCATCACTTAAATAAACCGGTCCAGATTATCAAAGATGGCGAGTCGTCGCCGTACGATACGGACGTCGACTATTATATGTCGATTGCCGAGGCGAAAAAGGCCGGGTTCGTCTTCACCCAACTCGACGACTGGCTCGACCGGGTCATTGTACAAACAATCCGCAAATGAAAAATGGCCCTCATCATCGCGATGAGGGCCACATCGTTATTTCCCGGCAAATACCGAAGTCGAATGTTGTGGGTGACGCGCTGTCGGGTCGACGAGCTGCTTCACTTGGTTGATGGCGATCGGGGCTTCACCGAAGCCTGTCGCAATCAATTTCACTTTTCCTTCATAAGTCGCGATGTCACCACAGGCGAAGATGCCGGCGACCGTCGTCTCCATGCGTGAGTCGACGCGGATCGTGTTCTTCTCGAACTCCATGCCCCAGTTTTTGATTGGGCCGAGCGATGAGACGAAACCGTAGTTACAGATGAGGTCGTCGATTTCGACGAATTTCGATTCGCCGTCTTTGTCCGTCAATTCGACCGACTCGATGTGTGTCTCACCTGAAAGTGACTCAATGTTATATGGCGTCCACACGTTGATCGTCGAGGCCTTCATTTGCTCGACCGTATGCTCGTGGGCACGGAAACGGTCACGGCGGTGAACGATATGGACTTCCTTGGCGATGCCTTCAAGCATGAGCGCCCAGTCGACGGCAGAGTCGCCGCCGCCAGCGATCATGACGCGGCGGTCGCGGAACTTCTCCATGTTGTCGACGAAGTAATGAAGGTTGGCATAATCTTCACAACCATCGATGCCGAGCGGTCGTGCGGCGAATGCCCCGTTCCCGGCCGTGATGATGATGGCTTTCGTATGGTACTCATCCTTGTTCGTCGTGATCTGGAACGTGCCGTCTTCAAGACGTTCGACCGTCTCGACCGTCTCCCCGAGGCGATAGTCCTGCTCGAACTGATCGGCTTGGGCTTTTAATTGGTCAATCAAATCTTGGGCTTTCACTTTCGGGAAGCCGGCGATGTCGTAAATATATTTTTCTGGATACAGTGTCGATAATTGTCCGCCGAGCTGCGGCAAACTTTCAATCAACGCCGTATCGAGTTGGCGCATACCTGCATAAAATGCGGTGAACAGTCCGACCGGGCCGCCACCGATGATGATCACATCTTTCGTCGATTTCATCGAATTCCTCCTCAAAACGTATACATCCATTATAGTGACAATCGTGAATTAAATCCATTCTGTACAAACATCCTATACATTCAAAAAAAATTCAAGAAGATAAGCTTTTCCATTGAGAAAACGAAATAAACAGCGTACAATGAACGAGAAGCAATTGTGAACATTGGTTGAACAAGGTTTAGGCTTTATTGTGAACATTCATGTGAAAAAACACACAACGTGATTGTTCAAGAAAACAAAACTATCAAAACAAGGTGGAAATGAACATGAAACGACCTAACATTGTTATTCTTGGCGCAGGTTTCGGTGGACTCATCACAGCGGTGAACCTCCAGAAGACGCTCTCAGCTGGCGACGCGAACATCACGCTCATCAACAAGCATGATTACCATTACCAGACGACATGGCTCCATGAACCAGCGGCCGGAACGATGAAACCGGAGCAAGCTCGTATCTACATTAACGACGTTGTGAACCCGTCACGCGTAAAATTTGTCAAAGGGATCGTCGATCGCGTCGATACTACGGCTAAACAAGTACTACTCGCAGACGGCTCGACTGTTGAATATGATTATGTCGTGTTCGCACTCGGCGGCATTCCAGAAACATTCGGAATCCCAGGCCTCAAAGAGAACGCGATGACAATCAGTTCATTGAACAGCGTCCGTAAAATCAAAGAACATATCGAATACTCATTCGCACAATACAAGACGAACGGGTCGGCTGACCGCTCGTACGTGACAATCGTCGTCGGCGGCGCAGGTTTCACAGGTATCGAGTTTCTCGGTGAGCTCGTCAACCGTGTCCCTGAGCTTTGCAAGCAGTATGACGTGCCACGTGAAGCGGTTCGCATCGTGAACATCGAGGCGGCTCCGACCGTCCTTCCTGGTTTCGACCCAGAACTTACGACGTATGCACAGAAATGGCTCGAGCGTAACGGTGTCGAGATGAAACTCGGCAACGGCATCAAAGGCGTTGAGCCTGGCGTCGTCACGTTCGGTCCGCTTCAAGGCGACACGACGGAGACGATCGCAGCGAACACGATCCTTTGGACAGGTGGCGTGAGCGGTAGCCCGATCATCGAGAAATCTGGTTTTGAAGCGGTCCGTAACCGTGTCATGGTCGAGGCGGACAACCGTGCCCCTGGTCACGACAACGTCTTCATCATCGGTGACTGCTCGGCTGTCATGGATCCGGTCTCAAACCGTCCATACCCGCCGACTGCTCAAATCGCGACGCAACAAGCGCACAACGTAGCGAAAAACATCGCGGCGCTCATCAACGGAAAATCGACTTCGAAATTCACGTATGAGAGCAAAGGGACAGTCGCTTCACTTGGCCATAACGACGGCATCGGCATCGTCATGGGCAAAAAGATCTTCGGTCGCAACGCTTCATTCATGAAGAAAGTGATCGACAACAAACACTTCCTCGAATTGAAGAAGTACGGTCTCGTCCTCAAAAAAGGTAAATTCTAAGCAATATGACCAAGTAGCCCGCTCATCCGAACGGGCTACTTTTTTTGATGACGCCTCATGGTTCACCTTTGACCTAAGAGAGGGCGATTCGGTATAATAGACAACGGGAAAAGGGGGCAATCGCATGCATATCATCCAGGCTGTCATTGGGGCGATTCTTTATTTGGTCATCTTCTTCAGCATCGGCTTCATTTTGAACATGCTACTTAAAAAAACATGGACGCTCGTGTTCATCTATCCGATTTTCGTCATTATGATGATTGATAACGTCAAGCTCTCGAGTTACATCACGGAGACATCGACCGCGCTCGCCAACGTTTACGAACGGGTGCTCGGACTTCAGTTTTTGGATGTGTTCATGCTTGGTTTCGGACTGCTCGGTGCGATTTTGGCCGGCGTCACGATCCGCTACTTGCGTAAGAGTGGTTACTCAATGTTTTAAAGACGGCAGAAATGTTCGTCTTTTTTGTTTTCTGCCTACTTTTTTAGAAGGCGAACCGATATACTAGATAAGATAACGATTTAATTAGTAAGGGATGCGATGAGAATGACATTACCGATGTATACGATCAAGAAAGTGTTGAATAATAGCGTTGTCATTTGCCAACATGATCCGGAACCGGAAGTCATTCTACTCGGGAAAGGGATTGGCTTCGGCAAGAAAGCGGGCGATCTCGTCGACCCGGCCAGTGTCCCGGAGAAAGTGTATCAACTGACAGATAAAGAAGAGCAATCACAATACCGTGAGCTCGTCAAACACGTCGATGAAGACTTTATTGCCTTCATGCAAGAAATCGTCGGGTTTATCGAGAACAATACGGGCAAAAAAGTCGATCAACATATTCATATCGGTTTGACTGACCACTTGTTCTTCACGATGAAGCGAATCGAACAAGGGATGGAAGTGACAAATCCGTTCTTGCTCGAGACCGAATCGCTCTATCCGAACGAGTACGCGCTCGCCGAACGTATCGTCGATATGATTCACGAGCGGCTCGACGTGCTGTTGCCCGATGCGGAGATCGGATTTATCGCGCTCCATATCCATTCGGGGACGACGTTCAAAAACGTCCTCGAGGTCAATCGACACAACCAAATCATCGGGCAAATCGTTCAGACGATTGAGAGTCGTTTGAACGTCAAAATGGACCGGAGTTCACTCGATTATAAGCGCTTACTTCGGCACTTAAGGTACGCCGTTGAGCGGGTTGCGACGGGTGAGATGGTGGAGGCCCCACAAAAAATTGAAAAGGTATTGCGCGAAGAATATCCGCTATGCTATAGTACTGCTTGGGAGCTGATGGGCATCATGGAACGCGAATTAAAGCGTCCTGTCCCGCGAGGTGAAGCGACATATTTGACGATGCATCTCCAGCGCCTAACAAGTAGATAACTGATACCACGTATCTTACGTGTTACTGATTCGATCAGGCATGAGTAAGGAGTGGAACGCAACGATGTCTCCATTAGGAGAGGTCTACGTTCTATACCTTATTCATGCCTGTTTCTGTTTTTATAAACGTTTATTATGAAAACGTTTAGATACGTCGGTTGTCTGACATCTACAGTCGTCTTTCCGCACGAAACAATCACAAAAAGGAGGATTTATCATGTTTAAGCAGATCTTTGGTGTTCTTCAAAAAGTCGGTAAAGCACTTATGCTTCCTGTTGCGATCTTGCCGGCAGCCGGTCTTCTTCTTGCATTCGGTAACGCGATGCAAAACCCGGCCCTCACATCACGCGCTGGTTGGTTAACGAACGAAGGCGTTGTGAAATTCGCTCAGCTCATGGAGCAAGCGGGTGGCATTATCTTCTCGAACTTAGCACTCTTATTCGCAGTCGGTGTCGCGATTGGTTTAGCAGGGGACGGCGTTGCCGGACTCGCAGCCATCGTCGGATTCCTCATCATGAACAAAGTTATGGGTGTTTGGCTCGAACTCACACCTGAAATCATCGCACAAGGTGACCCGGCTTACGCATCAGTACTCGGGATTCCAACGCTCCAAACTGGGGTATTCGGGGGAATCATCGTCGGTCTGATAGCTGCATGGGCATATAATAAGTACTTCAACATCGAGTTGCCGCAATTCCTTGGCTTCTTCGCTGGTAAGCGTTTCGTCCCAATCGTTACTGCAGTATTGGCAGTTGTCGCTGGTTTCGTCATGCTTCTCATCTGGCCACCAGTTCAGCACGGCTTGAACACGTTCTCAAACTTCATGTTGACTGAAAACCGCACGTTCGCGGCATTCATCTTCGGTTTGATCGAACGTTCATTGATTCCATTCGGTCTTCACCACATCTTCTACTCACCATTCTGGTTCGAGTTCGGCTCGTACACGGATGCAGCGGGTAACATCGTTCGTGGTGACCAAGCGATCTTCTTCGCACAAATTCGTGATGGCGCTGAACTCACAGCCGGTACGTTCATGACTGGTAAGTACCCGTTCATGATGTTCGGCCTTCCAGCAGCAGCACTCGCAATGTACCACGAAGCACGTCCTGAACGTAAAGCAGTCGTCGGTGGTCTCTTGGCTTCGGCAGCACTTACATCGTTCTTGACTGGTATCACTGAGCCGATCGAGTTCTCATTCTTGTTCGTTGCTCCACTCTTGTTCGCAGTACACGCAGTCTTCGCTGGCCTTTCGTTCATGGTCATGCACATCTTGAACGTCAAAATCGGGATGACGTTCTCGGGCGGTTTGATCGACTACCTTCTCTTCGGTGTACTTCCTAACCGTACAGACTGGTGGCTCGTCATTCCAGTCGGTCTCGTGTTCGCAGTCGTTTACTACTTCGGATTCCGCTTCGTTATCCGTAAGTTCAACCTTAAAACACCGGGCCGTGAAGATGAAGTCGTTGAGCAATCAACTGCTACAGGTTCGGAACTTGCACAAGATATCCTCGTTGGTTTCGGTGGTTCACAAAACATCAAACACCTTGACGCATGTATCACACGTCTCCGCGTCGAAGTAAAAGATAAGAGCCAAGTCAACAAAGAAGAGTTGAAACGCCTCGGGGCAGCTGGTGTCCTTGAAGTCGGTAACAACGTTCAAGCCATCTTCGGACCACGTTCGGATGCATTGAAATCAGAAATGCAAGCGGTCATCGCTTCAGGTAACGAAAAGAAAGCAAACTGAATGAAGCTATAAGCCAATCCATTATGGATTGGCTTTTTTTGTATGGGTGAAACGGTTTCAGCCTAATGGCAGATGGGGAAAAGTAAGTATTCTGACAAAAGGAGGGAACCATGATGTGGAAGAAAGTGTTTGGTGTTTTGCAACGAATCGGGAAGGCACTTATGCTTCCGGTTGCGATTCTACCGGCAGCCGGTCTATTACTCGCATTTGGTACCGCGTTCCAAAACCCTGATCTCGTTTCGCTCTTGCCTTTCTTGGCAAACGATTCACTCGTCCTCGTCTGGCAAGTTATGACAGATGCCGGGGATATCGTGTTTGCCAATCTAGGTCTATTGTTCGCCGTCGGTGTCGCCATCGGGCTAGCCAACGGGGACGGTGTTGCCGGGTTAGCAGCTATCGTTGGTTATTTGATTATGAACAAGGTTATCAGCACGTGGAACGGTATTACCGCGGAAATCGCCCAGGGAGACCCGGCCTATGCCACGGTACTCGGGATCCCGACGCTCCAAATGGGGGTATTCGGGGGTATTATCGCAGGTCTCATTGCCGCATTCGCGTACAACAAGTACTTCAACATCAAGTTGCCGGATTTCTTAGGGTTCTTTGCAGGGAAACGGTTCGTGCCTATCGCGACCGCTGCATTCAGCTTATTGATCGGGATTGCGCTCGCCTACATTTGGCCGCCAATCGGTTCAGCGATCAACACGTTCTCGAGCACGATCATTGAAGCGAACGTCGCCGTTTCAGCCTTTGTCTTCGGTTTGGTCGAGCGTTCCTTGATCCCGTTCGGTCTGCACCACATTTGGTACTCTCCGTTTTGGTTCCAGTTCGGGGAATATACGAACCAGGCGGGAGACCTCGTCCAAGGGGACCAACGGATCTTCTTCGCACAATTACGTGATGGAGTCGAGTTTACGGCCGGTACGTATATGACCGGGAAGTTCCCGTTCATGATGTTCGGATTGCCTGCCGCTTGTCTCGCCATGTTCCACACGGTCCCGAAAGAGCGTCGCAAAGACGTCGAAGGACTTTACTTCTCAGCAGCCCTCACCTCATTCTTAACGGGAATCACCGAGCCGGTCGAATTCTCGTTCGTCTTCGTTGCACCTCTACTCTTTGGTATTCATGCCGTCTTTGCTGGACTATCCTTTATGACCATGCACTTGCTTAACGTAAAAATCGGGATGACGTTCTCAGGCGGACTCATCGACTATCTATTGTTCGGAGTGTTGCCGAACCGGACAGCCTGGTGGCTCGTCATTCCAGTCGGCCTCGTCTTCGCGGTCATTTATTACTTCGGGTTCCGCTTCGCCATTACGAAGTTCGACTTGAAAGTGCCGGGACGTGAAACCGTCGCCGAAGGCAAAGGCGCCCGTGCCGTCGTCGGAGACGATTTACCGTACGAAGTGCTCGTCGGTCTCGGCGGACCTGAAAACGTCAAACACCTCGACGCCTGTATCACGCGTCTTCGCGTCACCGTGAACGATGTGAAACAAGTCGATAAAGACTTGCTGAAAGATTTGGGAGCGGCCGGAGTACTCGAAGTCGGAGATAATATTCAAGCCATCTTCGGACCGAAATCGGATACGCTCAAATCGCAAATCGCGGCCATCATCGAGGGTGGCGAATACAAGCCGAAAGAAAAAGCCGTCATCACACCGGAAGCGGCCGAACATGCCGATCATCGCTTCCTCGCCCCGATGTCGGGTGTCATCTTGTCACTCGATGACGTTCCGGACCAAGTCTTCTCGGGCCGCATGATGGGCGAAGGATTTGCCATCGAACCGAGTTCAGGACAAGTCGTTGCGCCGGTCACGGGACAGATCACGACGTTCTTCCCGACGAAACATGCGATCGGTCTACTTGCGGACGATGGACGCGAGATTCTTATCCATGTCGGACTCGATACGGTCAATCTGAAAGGCGAAGGTTTCGTCGCCAAAGTGAAAGAAGGCGACCGCGTCGAAGCGGGGGATGTCTTGCTCGACGTTGACCTCAATTTGATTCGCGACAAAGTCCCATCGCTCATCACGCCGATCATTTGGACGAACGGAGACGGTAAAATCGTCGTCGTCCCATTCGGAGAGACGGTCGTCGCCGGTGAAGCGCTCGACTTCAGAACGGATGATAAAGGAGCCGAGTAAACAAAAAAGAAGCTCTCGCAGCTGCGAGAACTTCTTTTTTGTTACTTCTTAATATCGAATTTTTCACTGAGGAAGTTCACGACTTCTTCAGCTGTATCCATGTTGAGGACGTCGTTGACGATCGCTTCTGTTTCTGACTTCGTCAAACGCTTCACGAGGCTACGTGCGCGAAGGACGCTTGAAGCTGACATCGAGAACTCGTCAAGGCCAAGTCCGAGTAGGATTGGAATCGCGAGCTCTTCTCCAGCCATCTCGCCACACATGCCGACCCATTTGCCAGCTTTATGTGCTTCTGTGATGACGTTGTGGAGAAGGTTCAAGATGGCCGGGTTGAACGGTTGGTACAAGTACGAGACTTTCTCGTTCATGCGGTCCGCTGCCATCGTGTATTGAATCAAGTCGTTCGTGCCGACTGAGAAGAAGTCGACTTCTTTCGCGAATTGCTTCGCCATGACGGCTGTCGATGGAATCTCGACCATCATCCCTGTCTCGTAGTTACCGACAGCGATGCCTTCTGCTTTCAACTTCGCTTCTTCTTCGAGAAGGAGCGCTTTCGCCGCGCGGAACTCTTCAAGTGTCGCGATCATTGGGAACATGATAGCGAGGTCACCGTGCGCTGAAGCACGGAGAAGGGCGCGAAGTTGTGTGCGGAACAAGTCCGTCTCTTCGAGGCAAAGGCGAATTGCGCGATAGCCGAGGAACGGGTTCATTTCTTTTGGAAGGTCGAGGTAAGACAATTCTTTATCTCCACCGATATCGAGCGTACGGATGACGACTTGTTTGCCTTCCATACCTTCGAGTACTGCTTTATAGGCTGTATATTGCTCTTCTTCCGTCGGGAACGTTTCTGAGTCCATGTAGAGGAACTCGGTCCGGTAAAGGCCGATGGCGTCAGCGCCGTTTTTCAACACGCCTTCGAGGTCGTTCGGTGTACCGATGTTTGCCGCAAGTTTGACTTTATGGCCGTCGGCTGTGACTGACTCTTCGTTGACGAGCTGTTTCAACTCTTCTTTGTAAGCTTCGAATGAAGCACGTTTTTCAACGTATTCATTGACGAGTTCTTCAGACGGGTTGACGAAGACGTCGCCTTCTGTTCCGTCGATGACGACGAGGTCGCCGTTCTTGATTTCTTCGAGCGCTACTTTTGTTCCGACGACAGCAGGAATCTCGAGTGAGCGAGACATGATCGCTGAGTGAGACGTACGTCCACCAATGTTTGTCGCGAAACCTTTGACGTATTTACGGTTGAGTTGCGCCGTGTCAGACGGTGTCAAATCTTCAGCGATGATGATGACTTCTTCAGAAATCGACGCAGGCGTCATGAATGTGACACCGAGGATATGCGCCATGACGCGTTTTGTGACGTCACGAACGTCGGCAGCGCGTTCACGCATGTACTCGTTATCCATCGATTCAAAGATCATGACCATCATTTGAGCGACTTCATCGAGCGCTTTCGCAGCGTTCATGTGTTCGCTTTCAATTTTGTCGTTCACTTGTGAGACGATCTCTGGATCTTCGACGATGAGCAAGTGTGCCGAGAAAATCTCTGCCTTGTCTTCGCCGAGTTCACGAAGTGTGATCTCGCGAATTTCTTCGAGTTCTGTCTTTGACTGAGCGATCGCCGCTTGGAAACGGGCTTTCTCAGCTGCTACGTCCTCGATTTTGTTTGTCGGGATGTCAAATGAAGGTGTCTCCATGACGAATGCTTTCGCAACTGCGATTCCTGCAGATGCGCCAATACCTTTAATGTGTGACATAAGCGTAGTCCCTCTCTTCAAAGAAATAGTGGTTTCCAACGTTATCTCGTTAGTTCTTACCCGAAATGAAAAAGGAACTAACGAAAACCTGGAAGATTAAAGTAGCAACGGTCTACTACTAGGGGAAGCCTCGACCGAACAAAATGGCCTCGCCTCAACAGGGAGGGATGCCTGATTGCGTACTTTCTTATCCTATCATAAAATAAATCATCGTCACAACGAGGAGTTAACGCCTGAATTCGAAGATTTATTGACTCTTGCGCATACTGTTTCATTATTTGGCAGAAGTTCGTTATGCTAACCATATATAAAGAAGGGAAGTGGCAAACATGTATCAAGTGAAAGACTTAGATTGGAACGGCTCATATGACACAATCGTCGTGGGGATCGGCGCTGCCGACACGATTGAGGAAGGACTCGATTCATTGTTTAATGGACGCGTCAAAGCATTGATTCAATCGGCAGATATTTCAACGAAAACAGGTGAAGTCTCCATCGTCCCGACGTTTGAGGGAACGGTCAAACGGATCCTATTCGTCGGTCTCGGACAACGGAACGAAAATACGGTTGAAAACGTGCGCAATTGGTTCGGGAAAGTCGCCAAACACATCAAAGCCCGTGCCTTCACGGACGTCGCGGTCGCCCTCGACACGTTCGGACCGAACACGGCGAAACTGTTTGCTGAAGCGTATGAGATGGCGACGTATGAGCATCCTACATACAAATCAGAGCCGAAACCGGCGAAACCGGACGTAACGATCACGTTGCTCGGAGCTGATGCAGAGGAAGAGGCGCTAGCAGGTGCAGCTTACGGACGTGGTGTGAATGTGGCGCGGTCGCTCACCATGATGCCAGCCAATATTTTGACGTCGGAAACGCTCGCGGACTATGCGGTCGAGTTGGCCGAACGTCACGGCTTTGAACATCGCATCATTGAGAAAGAAGAGATGGAAGGGCTCGGAATGGGCGCGCTTCTCGCCGTCAACCAAGGGTCGACGATCCCGCCGAAGTTGATCGTGCTCGAATATCGCGGAGCTGGAGACGAGGCGCCTGTCGCTGTCGTCGGAAAAGGCATCACGTTTGATACGGGCGGTTACTCGATCAAGCCGAAAGACGGCATCGTCGGTATGAAAGGGGATATGGGCGGCGCCGCGACGGTACTTGGTTTATTCGAGACGCTCGCGACGACGAAACCGAACGTGAACGTCACCGGTGTCATCCCATCGACGGACAACATGATCTCAGGGGACGCATTCAAGCCGGACGATGTCATCACGGCGATGAACGGGAAGACGATTGAAGTGCTCAACACGGATGCGGAAGGTCGTCTCGTCCTCGCCGACGCCGTCACCTTTGCCAAGACGTATGAACCGCAAGCCATTATCGATGTAGCGACGCTCACGGGCGGTGTGCTCGTCGCACTCGGTACGGAAGTGACTGGTTGCCTGACAAACGATGCGTCGCTCTACGGCGCCTTAGAAGCTGCGAGCCGTGACACGAACGAACTCGTCTGGCAGATGCCATACTTCGATGTCTTCATCAACCAAGTGCGTAAGTCGGAAGTCGCCGACTTGAACAACTCACCGGGCCGTTACGGTCATATGATTTTCGGCGGCGCGTTCGTCGGTGAGTTCGTCGGGGACACGCCTTGGCTCCATCTCGACATCGCTGGGACGAGCGAACGTTCGTCGGCGAGCGACCTCGGACCAAAAGGACCGACTGGCGTCATGGTGCGCACACTCGCGACGATGCTCGAAGGATGGAAACGTTGAAAATTGGATTTGTATTGATCGGTTTGGCCGTCGTCTCCGGTTTCGGATACACGGCTTGGCCAAGCCGTTGGTTGTTAGGAGTGACCGTCTTTTGCGCGGTGCTCGGAGTGTTGTTTTTGATGCAGGAGGGACGCCGTGGTCGGAGTAGGAATTGATGGCGCGCGCGGGGGCTGGGTACGAATCACATACGACAGCATCTCGCTCTGTTTGACCATCTCAGAGAAGTTGGAAGATTTATTGATCGAAGGGGCCGTGCATTTTGTCGATATGCCGAAAGACTTAGGGTCGATCGACAAGCCTGGCCGAACGTGTGACGCGTGGATGCGATCGCAACTAAAAGAGCGGAAGTCATCGATCTTCACACCACCGATTCAAGAAGTGGTAACAGAAGCATCGTATGAGACGGCCAACGCGAGAAGTCGCGAACTAGTCGGAAAAGGAATCAGCAAACAAGCGTGGAACCTTGTGCCGCGGATTCGAGAGTTTCAAACGATCGCTGAAACGGACGTCTATGAGTCACATCCGGAAGTGTGCTTCGCCGTCATGACCGGGAACGAGGCGCGTTTCAGCAAGAAGACCGAGGCGGGAGAACTCGAACGAATCGAGTTGTTGCGCCGCTATTCAAAAAGCTCGCCCTGGAAGTGGAAGATGTCGAACGTACAAGTCGATGATATCATCGACGCCTGTATGTTGGCCGTGGCCGCCTATGAGGCGGGAACGACTGGGATGGTGACGCATCCGGACCAAACTGAAGGAGCGCCGTTCGTGGCGGTACCGAAGACAAAAGAGCGATGACGCGTCATCGCTCTTTTGGTGTCGTCGGCCCGAGGACGAATCTCCACATATAGTGAAACACTTGGGCGTTATAGAGCGCCTTGAGCAGAACGGCCAAGACCGGTCCTAAAATGAAACCGAGCACCCCGAACAGTTGCAAACCGACAAAAATCGAGATGAGGGCGGCGAGCGGGTCAAGTCCAATGTGAGAACCAACGATTTTCGGTTCAGCCAAGTTACGTTGGACGATGACGACGATATACAAGATGACGAGGCCGATGGCGAGGAACCAGTCGCCGCTCACGGCGGCATAGGCGGCCCATGGCAATAGCAGCGTCCCGACGCCGAGGTACGGCAACAAGTCGAAGATGGCCGCTAAAAGAGCGAAAGAGAATGGATTGTCGACCCGCAGGATGAACATGCCGACAAGGACGATCCCGAACGTGATGGAGATAAGCGTCAATTGGGCCCGGACGTAACCGAATAGGGCCGAGCGCAAATTGGTCATGACCAGTTCAAATTCCTTGAAGCCTTTTCGCTCATTCAAGCGCGCGATGGACCGCATGTAGACGTTCCAGTCTTTCGTGATGAAGAACCAGGCGAGCACGATGACGATGAACAAGAGCAAGACAAGCGGTAAGGCGCTGAGGATATTTTGCAGTAAACCGGCGACCCCTCGTGACAAGACGCCGATCGCTGCTCCGAGCTGGACCCCGATCTCGGTGATCCCGCCTTCGAGCGAGTTCGTCTGTCCCGGATTGAGCCGCTGGACGCTGTCATACGCATCATTGACGAACGGGGCAATCTTTTCGTTGAATAGGCGTTGTATGTATTCGGTGAACGTTTCAATCTGGTCGGGAAGTTTCTCGGCGGCGATCGTCAAGTAACGGATGAGTTGAGTCACCACGATGGCAATCACACCGCTGACGACACTCATGACGATCAACAAGGAAGCGAGCGTCCCAAGAGCCCGGGGCAATTTGGTCTCGCGCTCGAACCAATTGACGAGCGGGACGGTCAACAAGGATAACAAGAAGGCGAACACGAAAGGATACGTGTACGTAAAGAGGACGCTCAGTCCCCAAATGACGAAAACGAGCCCGATAATGACGAGCAGGAAACGAAGTAACTGCCAAAGCCTGGCTGGCGACACGACACATGGCCCCTTTCCTAACGATTGGATTGAGCATAGTATACCACGCAACCGGTAAATATAGAGGATGGATAGGTGATTAAACATGAAGGAATTACAACGACGAATCGATCGGATGATTATTCATTTAGGCGGCTACTGGCGGCCGCTGTCGGGGTTGGCCCGGCTGTTAGAAGAAGTGGGCGAAGTTGGTGGCGCGCTCTATGCCGACGACCGAGTCGCCCTGCGAGAAGAGCTAATGGACGTCTTCGTTATTTCGACGTGTCTGGCGAACCAATATGCCATCACCCTCACGAATCAAACGACAGATCGTGACGAGACGAAAGAAGAACGTAGCTACTACCGCCTCGTGCGCGAAGCGGGGGAAGTTGGCCGCATATTAAATGCCTACGAAGGCGATAAAAAATTGAAGGCGTCCGCGACGCCGGGATCGTTGCAACGACACATCGAGGCCGTTCAACAGGCGGTCATGGAACTTGCCGACATGAATGGATTTGACCTATTCGCGGAAATCGCCTCGTTGATCGAAGACAAGTCGTCCCGAGATTTCGGACGCTTCGACCATACCCCCGACCCGATTACGGAAGATTCGGTCCGCACGTATCGTTCTTATGTGGAAGGACGGTACTGGGGCGGGGTGAAGGCTAAACCTTTCGAAGAAGTGAGCCGATATAGAGAGCGGGAAGGGCATTTGGCTCGGTTTTTAAAGATCGCCGAAGTCGAGGGACTCGATGGGTTTGTCATTCGACAACCTGAGCCGTCTTTCCAAATCGATCGCTCCATCGAGACTGATTTGCAACTAGCGGCCCCTTTCGCCGTCGAGATCGAGCGACATGGCACTGATACGTTTTGGATTGTGCGAAAACAAGGGTAAAAACATTCACCTTTTTTGGAAAAAGTATTCATCATTTTTTCAAATATTTACTTTTTCAATAAAAGCAATGTGCTACTATGAAGGTGTTGTCAGTCGCGATGTGCGTATTAAGAAAGGAATATTTTGGATGAATATGAAGCTTTTTAAACTTGCCCTCATCATAACCATTGTCTTGTTTTCAATCCAAATACCCGCGGTGGAAGCCGCTACTTTGGACGGAGAGACGACAGTCAACTTGAACGTTCGCTCTGCACCAAGTACGAACGGAAAATTGATACAAACGCTAAAAAAGGGAACAAAAGTAAAGTATGTAATTTATAACAAATCGTGGAGTAAGATATATTTAAACGATCGAACGTACTATGCTTCCGCCCAGTACATCAAGCGAATCCCGTCCCAATCCACGACGGTCACGAAGCAAGCTGTCACTTCGACGGGTGTGACGACCGTCAACTTGAACATCCGTGTGTCGGCCCATAGCAAGGCGACCGTGTACCGGACGCTTAAAAAAGGCACGACCGTTCAATATGCCGTGCATAACTCGTCTTGGGCGAAAGTGTACTTGAACGGGAAGACGTATTATGCGGCCGAGGCATATATTGCCCCGAAAGCCGTCGCATCGACACCAGCCCGTGAAACAGGCTATACGAAACGTGATTTGAAGTTGTTTGGCGAACGGAATCAGCGTTCGTCGGTGTTGAAGGTATTGCCGGCCAAGTCAGCGGTCGTCTCGAGCAAATATAACTCGAGCTGGTCGGTTGTCTACGTTGGCAGTAGCACATATTATACGCCGACGGCATGGATCACGCCGGGAACGTTGAAACCGAGCGCGGCAAAAGTAAACGGTCATGCCAACCGTGAGTTGAAGTTGTTTGGCGAGCGCAATCAGCGTTCGAAAGTGTTGAAAGTATTGCCGGTCACGACGGAAGTCGTCTCGAGCAAATATAACTCAAGCTGGTCGGTCGTCTATGTCGGAAGCGAAACGTATTATGCGCTGACGGCTTGGATTACGCCTGGGGCACCGACGATGCCTCCGCCGACGACGAAACCGCCAGTCGTAAAAGTCGATGGTCATGCTAACCGCGAGTTGAAACTGTTCGGCGCGCGCAACCAACGTTCGACGGTGTTGAAAGTGTTGCCGGCCAAGTCGGCGGTCGTCTCGAGCAAATATAACTCGAGTTGGTCGATCGTCTACATCGGCAGCAAAACGTATTACACGCCGACGGCATGGATCACACCAGGAGCGCCGCCGGTAACGAAACCGCCGACGACGAAACCGCCGGTCATTCAAAAAGTAACAGGATATGCGAACCGAAATGCCAACCTGTTCAAGAAGACGCTTCAATCATCACCAGTCGCTCGTGTGTTGCCGAAGTATACGCCGGTGACGTACAGCAAACATAACTCGAGCTGGTCGGTCGTCTATATCGGGTCGGACACGTTCTATACCCCGACAGCTTGGTTGTCGGCCGGGAAGGCCCCGGACGCCCCTGCGGCGACGCCTAAAGGGAAAGTGTACACGAACACACCAGGGGACGTCTTGAACGTCCGGGCGAGCGCCTCGGCGAGCTCGACGATTCTCGGCCGACTCGCTCATAGCACTCAAGTCGACCATTACGGCTCGACGAACGGCTTTTATAAAATCAAGTACAACGGTCGCGACGGCTACATCGCGACGGCTTACGCGATGACGCTCAAGCCGAGCGCGACGAGCAACGCCGTCATCGTCCTCGATGCGGGCCATGGAGGCGGTGACCCGGGAGCGGTGAATGGATCGCTCTATGAGAAGGCGATCGTTCTCGATGTGACGAAACGAGTCGAGGCGTATCTTCGTTCGAAGTATGACTACCAAGTCCGGTTGACGCGCTCGACGGATGTCTACTTGACGCTTGACCAACGCGTTCAGACGGCAAAAACGCTTCGCGGCAACTTGTTCGTCAGCTTGCACACGAATGCTGCGACGACTCAGTATGCTAAAGGTGTCGAGACGTTCTATTCGTCTTATTCAGCCCACAGTTCGAAGAGCCGTGTGCTGGCGACGAACATTCAATCCAATTTGATGGGCAAGATGTCCGGGATGACGAACCGCGGTGTGAAGACGGCGAACTATTATGTGATTCGTTATAATACGATGCCATCGGCCCTCGTCGAACTCGGTTTCATCTCTTCGCCGCAAGACGTCACCCACTTACGGAGCAACGCCTCACGCCAACGGATGGCGGAAGGTGTCGCTGAAGGGATCGCTCAGTACGTACGCGCTTATCATTAAATTTCATCCATTAAAAACGCCCCGACTCACGATGAGTCGGGGCATTTTGTGCTTATAGGTCGTCGAAGCCGTTGGCGTCGGTGACTTTTGCGTACGAGCGTGACTTCTGTTCGAAGAAGTCGGATTTCGTGGCATTCAATGAATCGTCTGAGTACGCACGAATCCACGGCATGACGTCTTCGTTGAACCCTTCATACAGATCGTTCAAGCCGATGACGCGGAGGCGCTTGTTGGCGAGGTATTTGACGTAATCGCGCATCTCGCTGACGTCGAGCCCGTCGAGGTCGCGAAGGACGTATTCGCACCATTCGACTTCGAGGTCGACGGCTTCCCCCATCGTGTCATAGACGAACTGGCTGAAGCTGCCGTCGGCGTCGATCTCCGGGTTTTCCGTCAAGACGGCCCGGAGCAACTGGCTGACGAAATACGAGTGTTGCATCTCGTCACGCTGGATGTAGCTGATCATCGTCGACGTGCCGACCATCTTCTGGTGACGGGCCAAGTTGTAGAAGTAGGCAAAACCGGAATAGAAGTTGATGCCTTCGAGAATAATCGAGGCGACGAGCGACTTGGCGAACGTCTCGGCCGTCTGGTCGGCCCGGAAGTCCTCGTATAAGTCTAAGATGAACTGATTCCGTTTCATGACCATCTCGTCGTCCTTGGCGATATCGAAGATGCGATTTTGCTCGCTGAGCGGGACGAGGCTCGAGAGGACGTAGCTATATGATTGGTTATGGACGACTTCTTGTTGAGCGATGACGGCGAGCACGGCGTGCACTGACGAGTCTGATGAGAACATCGATGACTCGAGGATATAGCGTGTCTGTACCGAGTCGAGGATCGACAACAACCCGATGATCCGTTTGAAGGCGTCTTGTTCACGCTCGCTCAACTGCGGCCATTGCTGCATGTCTTTCGACATCGAGATCTCATCCGGGATCCAGAAGTTTGAGAGCAGTTGTTTATAGATGGTGTAAAACTGCGGATAGGCGATGTCGTTCCAATTGACGATGGAACTCGTCTCGCCCCCGATAATGGCAGTCGCCCGGTTAGGATGTTTGGGCGACAGTAGTTTGATCTTTTGAATGGTCATGGACATATACTCCTTCTTCGGTGTTTCTAGCCAACCGTTCGGCCCAGTGACGGACGTTGTACGGTTGATTGCGCGGTGACTGCTCGATTTTCAATGTCTCACCGGCGAGGGGAATTCCGTATTTCGAAAGGTGGTAGGCCATCTCGTCGACCGCTCGGCAGAAGTGGACGAACATCTTGTCACCTGTCCCAAACACGGCGGCTTGGCGAAGCGGCACATTAAGTTCTTTCAAGACGAGACGGAACGTATCTTTCATCTCGTCCGGCAAGACGCCGTCCGCCCACGTATACGACCCGAAGTAAACGAGGTCGTACGTGGCGAGTGATTGGGCTTCGCGATGGCCAATGCGGTCCGCTTCATATAGGGCGACACGGTCGCCCCGATGGACGTGGGTCGCCTGAATCAGCTCGGCGACCTCTTCTGTATTCCCGCTCATCGAACTATAGACGATTGCGACGTTCATGGTTGGTCCCACCTTTCTGTTACGTGACGTTACGAAGCACACGATTCACATTCGTCGACTTCAACAGTCGTCGAACGCGTGTAGTAAATTGATTTCATTCCGAGTGACCAGGCCTCGAGATGCATCGAGAGGAGCTCGGTCGCTTTTACGTCATTTTTGACGTAAAGGTTGAAGCTGATCGCTTGGTCGATGTGACGCTGGCGGGCCGCGTTTTGACGGATGCTCCAGAGTTGGTCGACTTCGAACGCTGATTTATAGAACCAGTTTGTCTCCGGGTTGAGGTCAGGGACCGTCACCGGGATCTTATAGTTTTTCTTCTCTTCCGAGTAGACCTTCTTATAGACCGGATCGATCGAAGCCGTGCTACCCGCGATGATCGCTGTCGACGAGTTCGGTGCGACCGCCATCATGTAGGCGTTGCGGACACCGTTTTGATGAACCGCTTCCGCGAGGCCGTCCCAATCGAGTTCATCGTGTGAGCGGTAGTTACGGCGTTTGAAGTACTCACCCGTATGCCACTCCGATCCTTCGAAGACGCCGAATGCGCCTTTTTCTTTGGCTAATTCCATTGACGCTTGAATCGTAAGGTAAGCAATCTTCTCATACAGCTTTTCCGCGTACTGGACGGCATCGACCGATTCCCAACGGATGCCTTCGAGGGCGAGCAGGTGATGCCAACCGAACGTTCCGAGTCCGACGGCGCGGTATTTCTGGTTCGTGATCATCGCTTGTGGCACTTCAATCGTGTTCAAGTCGATGACGTTGTCGAGCATCCGCATTTGAATCGGGATGAGTCGCTCGAGGACGTCCGATTTGACGGCTCGGGCGAGGGCGATTGAGCTCAAGTTACAGACGACGAAGTCACCAGGTGTCTTCGTGATGACGATTTTTCCGTCTTCCGTGTACTCTTCATCGATTGTCGTCGGCGACATGTTTTGCGCGATCTCTGAGCAGAGGTTCGAGCTGTAAATCATGCCCGCGTGTTTGTTCGGGTTGGCACGGTTCACGGCGTCGCGGAAAAACATGTAAGGCGTTCCTGTCTCGAGCTGTGAGCGCATGTACCGTTTGACGAGGTCGATGGCCGGTACCGTTACGCGCGAAAGCTCCGGCGTATTGACGCACGCTAAGTATTTCTCGGTGAACGAACCGCCATTTTCCGTCTCATCGTAGAAGTCTTCAAGGCTGAAGCCCATGACCGTACGTATTTCGTGTGGGTCGAACAAGTGCCAGTCGCCACGTGCTTCGACCGTACGCATGAACAAGTCGGGCAAGCAGACGCCTGTGAACAAGTCGTGAGTCCGAAGGCGCTCGTCCCCGTTGTTCAATTTCGCATCGAGGAACTCAAAAATGTCCTTATGCCAAATGTCGAGGTAGACGGCAATCGAGCCTTGGCGCATGCCGAGCTGGTCGACCGAGACGGCCGTGTTGTTCAGTTGCTTCATCCAAGGGAGCGCGCCGCTCGAGACGCCTTTGAAGCCTTTGATGTCGCTGCCGCGTGAGCGGATCTTGCCAAGATAGACGCCGATTCCGCCGCCGCCTTTCGAGAGCGTGGCCACATCTGTGTTCGAGTCGTAGATGCCGCGGAGCGAGTCGTCGACCGTGTCGATGAAACATGAGCTGAGCTGCCCGTACGATTTCCCGGCGTTCGAGAGCGTCGGTGTAGCAACCGTCATATAGAGGTTCGATAATGCCCAATACGCTTCTTCGACGAGTTTCACACGTTGGTCAGCGTTCTCTTTTTGCATGAGCGTCATGGCGATGACCATGAACCGCTCTTGCGGCAACTCGTACAAGTTTTTGACGTGGTCGCGGCCGAGGTAACGGTCTGCTAACGTCCGGAGACCGATGTATGTGAACATGCGGTCACGTGACGGGTCAATCAACGTCTCCAAGTGGGCGATGTCTTCTTTCGAGTACGTATCGAGTAGTGCTGAGGTGAAGATGCCTTTTGTCGTGAGCGTCTCAATCATTGGATAGAGAGCGCCGTAACGCATCGAGGCGTCATAACCGCGGTTACGGGCCGCTTCTAAATAGAGGCGGTTTAAGTACATTTCTGTGGCGACGAACGTCCAGTCCGGCTCTTCGGCCTTCAACATATCGAGGGCGTGCATCGTCAAGAGTTCATATACTACATCTTGTGTCAGTGTCTTTCCTTCGAGCGCCCGAACGGCTCGTTCTTCGTATCGTTCGACACTAAGCTGTGGGTAGCGTTGTTTTAATGATTGGATCAATGTCGAGACGTCAGTAAGTGTTGGCGCAGCAGCCAACATCGTCTCGTGATGGATAGGGGATGTCAAAACGATCACTCCTTCTTCGGATGTAGATATTATAAAGGTATAGCGGAACTTGTCCGATTCGACGTCAATGATGGATGAACGTGATAAATATCCGTTAACTATATATTGACGTTTTATTGTCTTTTTAATCATAAATCACCTATATTTAGTTTTGCAATCTTGACATTCGGCAAACTGTCGACGCCTAGATTACTTTTACTCAAAAACGGCGCTATCATCCGATTTGAGATGAGATATGAGATAGAAAAAAATTAAATTGACGTTTGCGTGAGAACCCGTGCAATTTTATGTAAGCGGTCAATCATGAACCGGATGTCCAAATAAACGATAAATTCATTGGATTTCGTCCTATCTTCTATTCAATTTACGATTTGAGCGATTACTATATATAGTGACGACTGCTTTTTCAAAACGAGGGAAATTCGAACGCTCACTAGCATCGAACTGAAAAGTGAGGTAGATTGAGGGAGTACGATTTGAAATCAAGGTAAAAAGAAGGGTTTAACAAATGAGAGCAGAAGACTTATTATTAGCATGGGACCCACTCGGTTACGGGCTTGGGTCGTATGGACCAGAGTTTGACGATATCGTCTTGGCGCTCATTCACGTCGATTCGATCGATCAATTGGATGACGTGATTCGACAGATCTTAACAGACGCTTTTGGCGACTGTCCAAGTGAACCAGAAACACGGGCCATGGCGGCACGACTACTCACGTCTTCAGAATCTTGTCAACTATAAGGGGGAACCACGATGTTACGTATCGATCCAACACCGAATCCAAATGCAATGAAAATTACACTTCCTGAGAACGTCTTCGGCGCGAAAAGCCAAAGCGTGAAAGCCGGCGAAGAGACGGACCAACCGCTTCTCGCGAAACTCGTCGCCATCGAAGGCGTCGAGAGCGTATTCGCCTATGGCGATTTCGTCACGGTATCGAAAGAAAACGGCGTCAGCTGGGAAGCCATCTTGCCGCACGTCGAAACTGCTTACCGCGGATGAACCCGCTCGTTTCCATCGTCATCCCGGTCCATTCGCGGGAGACGGAACTGACGGAACTGCTCGAATGTCTGGTCGTCCAGACGTTCGGGGAGTTTGAAGTACTTGTGATCAATAATGACGGGCCGCCAAAACAGCATCTTTTGGCGCCTTTTTTGAATCGATTATCGATTCGATATATCGAGCTTGGCGAGAATCATCACGTCAAAGCCCGCAATCGCGGCGTACAGGAAGCGAGCGGCGACTATATCCTGTTGCTCGACGATGATGATTTGCTCATGCCGACCCATATCGAACAAGCGCTCGAGGACATCCGTTCGGCCGACCTCGTCTTCACGGACGCGGAACTGTTCCGCTTCACGTGGGAAGATGGGCGCCGTCGCGTCACCGACTGGGAGGCATTCGCCTATGCCCTCGATTTGGAGCGACTTCGCCAAGACTCGACGTTTATCCCGTCCGGTACGCTCTATCGAAAACAGCTCCACGAGACGATTGGGTCGTTCGATGAGGACGTTTATAACTACTGGGATTGGGATTTCATTCTACGTGTCAGTGAGGTCGGGACGATTCGTCATCCGGCCCGCGCGACGGTGCTCTATGCGTTCAATGGCACCGACAACTTGTCGGCCAAACAAGACGAGACACGCCGTCGTTACTTTGATCGGTTCTGTCACAAGCACGGTTTGGTCAATATGGAAATGAAGAACTTCCATATCGTCCAAGCCGAACGACGGGACTATGTGAGACAGACAGAGAGAACGTTCACAGGGGCGTTCCCCGGTAGAACGGAAGGAGAATAACTATGTATACATCGAAAGAACTAGAATTGCTCGAGCTGCTCGAAGAGAAAGGCTACCTCGAGACGAAACTGTTGGCGAACTTGCTCGCGACCGACGAGGAAACCGTTGAGGCGATGCTCGAGAAGTTCAAGGCGGACGGCATCTTGCTCGGCTTCCGGGCGATGGTCAACTGGCAAAAAATCAATCGCCACGATGTCACGGCGTTCATCGACGTCAAAGTCACTCCGAAACGGGGTCGTGGTTTCGATGAGGTCGCGGAACGCATTTATCGCTTCCCGGAAGTGACGGCACTCTATTTGATGTCAGGGGCTTACGACCTGCAAGTCGTCATTCGGGCGAACTCGCTTCAAGACGTCGCGTCGTTCGTTTCGGACAAATTGTCACCGCTTGACTCGGTGGTCTCGACGACGACGCACTTCAAATTGAAGACGTATAAGCATGATGGCATTTTATTCACCCCACAAGTCGAAGACAAACGGTTGAATATTACGCCATGAAGTCACTATCCCAACAAGTCGTCTCAATGAAGCCGTCCGGCATTCGCCGATTCTTCGATTTAGCGCAAACGATGGAAAACGTCGTCTCTCTCGGGGTGGGAGAGCCGGATTTCATCACGCCGTGGAACGTGCGCGAGGCGAGTTATGCGGCGCTCGAGCAAGGCTACACGGCCTATAGCGCGAACGCCGGTCTCCTCGAGTTACGTCAAGAAATCGCTGGTTACATGGCGGACCGGTTCGGGGCGACATATGACCCGGCGACGGAACTGATCGTCACGACGGGCGCGTCGCAGGCGCTCGATATCGCCTTCCGGGCTCTCCTCAACCCGGGTGACGAGGTCATCGTCGTTGAACCGGCTTTCGTCTCGTACGGGCCGCTCATCGAGCTCGCCGGCGGGACGGTCGTCCCGGTCGCCTGTCGTCCGGAGAACGGGTTCCGTCTGAACCGGGAAGACGTCGAAGCGGCGATCACGGAGCGCACGAAAGTGATGCTCCTCTGCTTCCCGTCAAACCCGACCGGAGCGACGATGACGGGTGAAGAACTCACCGAGATCGCGGAACTCGCGACGAAACATGACCTTTGGGTCGTAAGTGATGAAATTTATGCCGAACTGTCATATGACGAGCCGTTCACAAGCTTTGCGACGCTTCATGATATGCGCGAGCGGACGATCGTCGTCAACGGGTTCTCGAAGGCGTTCGCGATGACAGGCTGGCGGCTCGGGTTCACATGTGCGCCGGAAGTCGTGACACGGGAGATGCTCAAAGTTCATCAGTACGGCATGATGTGTGCCCCGACGCTCGTTCAGTTCGGCGGTCTCGAGGCACTGAAGAGCCGTGACCAGCATGTACCGAAGATGGTGAAGAGCTATCGGCAGCGCCGTAACTACTTCATCCAGGCCCTCAATGACGCCGGGTTACCGACGCACGTACCGGGTGGGGCGTTCTACGCCTTCCCATCGATTCGCCACACCGGATTGACGAGCGAAGAGTTCGCCGAGCGTCTCTTGCTCGAGGAACGGGTCGCGGTAGTGCCGGGCAACGCCTTCGGCGCGAGCGGTGAAGGCTTCGTCCGGGCTAGTTACGCGACGTCGGTCGAACAATTACAAGAAGCGATTCGTCGCATCGATCGGTTCATGAAACAGTTCGAAGTGACGACGACAGTGACAGACTCTCAGCGATGAGGGTCTGTTTTACGTTTTAGTGGTATAATAGATGGGAAAAGACGAGCGAGGTGAGGTCATTGGAACGAGTGGATTTTGTAGCAATCGGATGTGGCCCGTACAATCTCGGCTTGATGGCGCTCAGCGAATCGACCAAATTGACGGGGATATGTTTTGAAGAGCGGGCCGACTTCAATTGGCATGAAGGAATGTTGCTCGAAGCGGCGACGATGCAGACGCATTATTTATATGACCTTGTGACGCTCGCCGACCCGACGAGCCGGCACAGCTATTTGAACTATTTGAAGCAGGCGGGCCGACTGCAGACGTTCATCGTCCAAGAGAGCCCGACGATTCCCCGGACAGAGTTCAATCGCTATTTGCAGGCGATCGCTGCCTCGCTCGACACAATCAAGTTCTCGCACCGGGTCGTCGACGTCCGTCCGGCACAGGACGGCTTCCTCGTCACGGGCGCGACGCCTAAAGGCGAAGAGACGCTATCGACGCGACACGTCGTCATCGGGACGGGGGCAGAACCGCTCATCCCAGAGGCGTTCCAAGATGTAATCCATACGAGCTCGTATCGAATGGAGCGGGAACGATTGCTTGAAAAGGACCGCATCGTCGTCATCGGCAGCGGGCAGAGCGCGGCGGAGGTGTATCTCGATTTGTTGAGTCGATCCGATAAAACGCGGCAACAAATCGATTGGGTGACGCGCTCGGACGTGTTCGAGTCGCTCGAGAGCGGCAAACTCGGGGAAGAGATCTTCAGCTTGTCGTACGTCGAGTATTTCAATCGATTACCGTACGCGGAACGTGAGCAACTTGGGAAGTCGTTCGAACGATTCCGCAATGGCGTCAACCCAGAGACGCTCCGTGCCATCTATGGGGCGTTATATCATCGGACGGCGGACGGGACGGACCAAGCGACGAACTTGTGTACCCAAATTGAAATCGAGCGCGTATCGCACTCATCGAGCTATATGGTCGAAGGGACTCAGCAGCATAGCGGTGAATCGTTCACGAACGAATATGATGCGGTCGTGGCGGCGACCGGGTATCGACCGCGGATTCCGGAGTGGGTCGAACGATTTGACATCGAATGGGAAGCGGAACGACTATGGCGCGTCAACAACCGCTATCAAATCGCGACGGAGACTCGGTTGACCGGCAGTCTGTTCACCCATACGAACTTGGAACATTCGCACGGGCCGGCGGCAACGAATTTAGGGATGGCCGTGTATCGGAACGCGATTATGTTGAATGAAATGGTAGGGGAGACGGTGTTTGAGGTGGCCGCACAGCGACCATTTACAAGCTTTTGAACAAAAAAAGGGCTAGGCGTTAACCTAGCGGAATCAGGGGGGAATACTTGAAGTCTTGCTTGATTTGTATTTACCCGACCCGTCGACTTTGAAACACGAAAATAATCCCAAATAATCTTTTTTACTAATTTGTACACTTTATCGAAAAAAGTATGTTATAGTAAGTTGATGAATTTAGCATAGGAGTGTTTGTAATGGCAAAATACGAAAAAGATCAAGTTTTAAAAGGTAAAGTAACAGGAATCCAACCTTTCGGTGCATTCGTCGCACTCGACGACGAGACTCAAGGTCTTGTCCACATCTCTGAAATCTCACACGACTACGTGAAAGACGTGAACGAGTACGTTCAAGTCGGTCAAGAAGTTGAAGTGAAAATTCTTGATGTTGATGAAGCATCTAAGAAAATCAAGCTTTCAATGAAAGCGACACAAGAAGCTCCAAAACGCGAGAAGTCGGCTAAGCCAGCTCGTCGTGGCGCACCACGCCGCAACGAAGCTTCAAACTTCAAGCAAGAAGAAGCTCCAGGATTCACTGTCCTCAAGGACAAGCTCGAAGACTGGATCAAAAACACGAACTTCAAGAAGTAAGTGATTGAGACGACCTGCCATGTGCAGGTCGTCTTTTTTTTTGTACAGGAAATGTCCCGCTCGTTCACGAACAGTACAGAAAAGGAGTGAGGACCATGAGGATCGGAATCATCGGTACGGGTGGGATTGCCAAGACTGCCCATATCCCGCAATACATCGCGGCAGGGGCTGACGTCGTCGCCGTCATGAATCGGACCCGTGAGCGCGGGGAAGCGGTGGCTGAACAGTTTGGAATCGAACGGGTGTACGAGACGGTCGAAGAGATGCTCGTCACAGAACAACTCGATGCGGTCAGTGTATGTACGCCGAACGCGCTCCACAAAGCGCAAGTCATCGCCGCACTCGAGGCAGGATGCCACGTCCTCTGTGAGAAGCCGCCGGCCATCTCGGCCCGTGAGGCGAACGAGATGCTAGCAGCGGCCCGGAAGGCAGAGCGGACGCTGCATTACGGATTCCATTACCGGCACCGGTCGGACACACAACTATTGAAACGGATGATCGATGCCGGGGAACTCGGTCACGTCTATGCGGCGACGGCCCTTGCCCTGCGGCGTCGTGGCATCCCGGGATGGGGCGTGTTCACGGATAAGGAACTGCAAGGAGGCGGTGCACTGCTCGATATCGGGGTACATATGCTCGACCTCGCCTTGTATTTGATGGATTATCCGAAGCCGGTCGATGTCATCGGTCACGTCGGTCAATACCTCGGCACACGGCCTGGTGTCGGGCTGATGGGTGATTGGGACGCGGAGGCATTCTCGGTCGAAGACACGGCCCGGGCGATGGTCACGTTCGACAACGGAGCATCTTTGTTTTTAGACGCGAGTTTCATGGCCAACGTCGAGGCGGCGGACACGATGCGGGTCGAACTACGGGGCACGATGGGCGGGGCGTCGCTCTTTCCACTCCAACTCCATACGGAAGAGCATGGTGCCTTATTCGATAAATCTCCGGCCCATCTGACGCTCGAAGATCCGTACGCCAGTCAGATTCGCACGTTCCTCGAGGCGTGCCGGCACGAGCCATCGTACGAGCAAGCGGAACAGGCGGTGACGCTCCATACGATCATTGACCGCATCTACGCTCAGACCTGATTGCTTTTCAATCATAAAAAACAGGGTATATAGTGTAGGTGTTACATATTTTCGAAGGAGGATGAAACATGCACAACTTTGAATACAAGAACCCGACGAAACTTATTTTCGGGACACATCAGATTGAAAAACTCGCGAGCGAGTTGAAGGCGCTTGACGCCAAGAAAGTGATGCTCGTCTATGGAGGCGGGAGCATCAAAAAGAACGGCACGTACGATGAAGTCGTGGCGGAACTGAACAACGCCTCGATCGATTTCGTCGACTTCTCAGGCGTCGAACCGAACCCGCGCATCGAGACGGTACGTCGTGCCGTTAAACAAGCGCGTGAAGAAAACATCGACGCATTGCTCGCGGTCGGCGGCGGTTCGGTCATCGATTGCACGAAACTCATCTCGGCGGCCATCCCGTATGAAGGCGATGCTTGGGACATCGTGCTCCGTGACCACATCCCGACGGAAGCGATCCCGTTCGGTACGGTGCTCACGCTCGCGGCGACCGGTTCTGAGATGAACTCAGGTTCGGTCATCACGAACTGGGAGACACAAGAGAAGTACGGCTGGGGTCACCCGCTCGTCTATCCGACGTTCTCGATCCTCGACCCACGTTACACGGTATCAGTGCCAAAAGACCAAACGATTTACGGCATCGTCGACATGATGAGCCACTGTTTCGAGCAGTACTTCCACCCGAACCATGCGCCGGTTCAAGAGCGGATGACGGAAGGCGTGTTGAAAGCGGTCGTCGAATCGGCACCGAAACTCGTCGCCGATTTAGAAAATGTCGACTTGCGCGCCATCATCTTGTTCTCAGGTACGATCGCCTTGAACGGTGTGCTCCAAATGGGTGCCTCGGGCGACTGGGCATCGCACAACATCGAACATGCGGTCTCGGCTGTCCATGACATCCCGCATGCAGGCGGACTCGCGATCCTGTTCCCGCGCTGGATGGAACATGTACTCGATGAAGACAATGCAGCACGTTTCGCACGCTTAGGCACAGAAGTGTTCAACGTCGAACCGGCTGACACGGACTTGGAAACGGCGAAGCGTACGATTGCAGCCGTTCGTGCCTTCTTCGATGAGCTCGGCGCGCCAAACTCGCTCCGTGACTATGACATCGACGAGTCGACGTTCGACGCCATCTTGGATTCGGCGATGAAACGCGGGGCGTTCGGTCGCTTCCGCACACTCGAACGTGAAGACGTGGCAGCGATTCTTGAGTTGAGCAAATAAGGCGATTTGATGCCTATTTTGCAATAATGATTGAACGAATCCGACGTTTCCGTTTATGATGGGTCATGTATGGCTCATCAAGGAGCGATTTAAAGGAGGAAATGATATGTCAACTGTACGTTTCGATTATTCAAACGCCCTGTCTTTCGTCGGGGAACATGAAGTCGATCAATTGCAAGAAACCGTGAAAGCAATGCATTCGGTCATCCATGACCGCAGCGGGGCAGGTAGCGATTTCCTTGGGTGGGTCGATCTCCCAACAAACTACGATACGGATGAGTTTGCCCGCATCAAAGCGGCCGCGGAACGAATCCGTGAGAACTCGGACGTCCTCGTCGTCGTCGGGATCGGTGGATCATACCTCGGCGCACGCGCGGCCATCGAGATGCTCCAACATTCATTCTTCAACGTATTGTCGAAAGAAGAGCGCAACGCGCCACAAGTCTTCTTCGCCGGTCACAACATCTCGTCAACTTATTTGACGGAGTTGCTCCAGGTGCTCGAAGGCAAAGACGTCTCGGTCAACGTCATCTCGAAATCGGGAACGACGACAGAACCGGCGATCGCGTTCCGTGTCTTGAAACAGTTCATGGAAGACAAGTACGGTCAAGACGGTGCTCGTGAGCGCATTTATGCGACGACAGACCGTGCCCGTGGCGCCTTGAAGACGCTTGCGGATGCGGAAGGCTACGAAACATTCGTCATCCCGGATGACGTCGGCGGCCGCTTCTCGGTCCTTACACCGGTCGGACTCCTTCCGATCGCTGCGGCAGGGATCGATATCGACGCCCTCATGGAAGGTGCACGCGACGCACAAAACGCCTATTCGTCACCAGAACTCTCTGAGAACGAGGCGTACCAATATGCGGTCGTCCGTAACGCCTTGTATGCGAAAGGCAAGTCGATCGAGTTGCTCGTCAACTACGAACCGGCCTTGCACTACGTATCGGAGTGGTGGAAACAGCTTTACGGCGAATCAGAAGGAAAAGACAACAAAGGGATCTTCCCGGCGGCTGTCGACTTCTCAACCGACCTCCACTCGATGGGACAATACATCCAAGAAGGTCGTCGTGACTTGTTCGAGACGGTCATCCGTGTCACGAACGTCCGTCACGCGATGAACGTGCCAGAAGACGCGCAAGACCTCGACGGCTTGAACTTCCTCGCTGGCGAAACGATCCAATTCGTGAACGACAAAGCGGCTGAAGGAACACTCCTTGCCCACACGGACGGAGAGGTACCGAACCTCGTTGTCGAATTGCCAGAGATGACGCCGTACCACCTCGGTTACTTGTTCTACTTCTTCGAGAAGGCATGCGCGATGAGCGGATACATTCTCGGGGTGAACCCGTTCAACCAACCGGGCGTCGAAGCGTATAAAGCGAACATGTTCGCGTTGCTTGGAAAACCAGGTTACGAAGAACAAAAAGCTGAGCTTGAAAAGCGCTTGAACCAATAATTTTGAGTAGGTCCGCTCCGGCGGGCCTATTTTTTTGTTTGAAACTGGGGGAAGACAAGGTAAAGTGAGAGTAGACAGGGGAAAGAAAGGGATGGACTATGTTGACATTCACGGACTACTATCACAATAAAGTCGAGTTGAGCTTTGCGCACTATCCATTTTCAGATACGCCGCTCCACGTCTGGGTCGTCGCCCGCTACGAGAATCAATGGGTGCTGACGAAGCATAAGCAGCGCGGGCTCGAGTTCCCGGGTGGAAAAGTCGAACCTGGCGAACATGAGGACGATGCCGCGATTCGGGAAGTGTATGAAGAGACGGGTGGTGTCGTGAAGACGCTGCACTATCTCGGACAATACCGCGTGCTTGGGCGCGGGGACACGGTCATCAAAAATATTTACTTCGCCGAGATCGAGCGCTTCGATGACCATCCGGCCGTCGATGAGACCGACGGCGCCGTGCTCATGAAGGAACTGCCAACGAATCTGCTCCGGAACAACCGGTACAGTTTCATGATGAAAGACCGGGTGCTCCCGGAAACGATGAAGGTGTTACATGAAAAACGAATGGTTTGACCGGATTGAGGTCCTCCCTCCATATGCCGGTTATGCGGTCCACCGTGGCTGGTACGCGACACGCGATGGTGAGGATGTCGTCGCCTATACGATCACGCCGACGCGACCGAACGGGCACGTCCTGTTTTATTTGCGCGGCGGAACAGGACGCATCGGGGACGTGCGCTTGCCCCGGTTGATGCAGTTCGCGGCCAAAGGCTTCCACGTCGTGGCGCCTGTTTACCGTGGTAACCATGGCGGGAGCGGGAAAGAGGACTTCGGCGGGGCCGATTTAGAGGATGTCTTGTCTCTCTACGATCGCGTCCATCGAACGGACACGCTCATTCATGCCCTTGGCTTCTCGCGCGGGGGCATGATGGCGTTGTCGCTCGCTGCGGAGCGGCCGCTCACGTCCGTGACGTCATGGGCGGGTGTCACCAATTTGGAATGGACGTACGAAGAGCAACGCTCGATGCGGAAAATGCTCCGCCGTATGACCGGGGGTGACCCGGAAGCGGCTCGTGAGGCGTACGTGGAGCGTTCACCCCTCTACAAGGACTGGGAGGCCCCGACGTTATTGATTCACGGGACAGACGACGAGCAAGTGCGGCTCCGCCATGCGACAGCCGTGGCCGAACGGATGGGGGAGCGGGCCGAACTTTGGATCGTCCCGTTCGCTCATCAACTCCCGTTTTGGGAAAAGTGGAAGACGACCGATGAGGTGATGGACTGGATGTTAGCCGTCGCACCAAAAAAATGACTAGCGCCTAAACCAGGCGCTAGTCATTTTTTATTAAACGATGATTGGGCCGGCCGCGACGACCGCCTCACTCGCTTTCGTGAATCGTTTGAAGTTGTCTTGGAACTTACGGGCGAGCGCTGCCGCCTCGGCGTCGTAGCGGGCCTCGTCTTTCCATGTGCCCCGTGGGTTGAGCACGTCGTCTGGCACCCCGTCGATGTGGCGTGGGATCTCGACGTTGAAGATGTCATGGCGCGTCGTCTCGACGTCACGGAGTTTCCCGTTGACGGCCGCGTTCACCATCGCCCGTGTATAGGCGAGCTTCATCCGCGATCCTTCGCCGTATGCGCCACCGGTCCAACCGGTATTGACGAGATAGACGTCGACGTCATGTTTCTCGATCAACGTGCCGAGCATGTCGGCGTAGCGTTCCGGTGCGAGCGGTAAGAACGGTGACCCGAAACATGTCGAGAAGGTCGCCTGCGGCTCCGTCACGCCGCGCTCCGTGCCGGCTAGCTTCGACGTATAGCCTGACAAGAAGTGATACATCGCCTGCTCCTTCGTCAATTTGCTGATCGGAGGCAGGACGCCGTACGCGTCGGCCGTCAAGAAGACGATCGTGTTCGGATGACCGGCTCGTGACGGAAGCATCGCGTTATCGATAAATTGAATCGGGTAGGCGGCCCGTGTGTTCTCAGTGAGTGAGATGTTCTTGTAGTCTGGTGCCCGTTCCTCGTCCAAGACGACGTTCTCAATCAACGAGCCAAATCGAATGGCATCGTAGATTTGAGGTTCGTTCTCACGCGACAAGTTGATCGTCTTCGCGTAGCAACCGCCTTCAATGTTGAAGACGCCGTCAGGAGACCAACCATGCTCGTCGTCCCCGATTAAATGACGTTCTGTGTCGGCCGATAGCGTCGTCTTTCCGGTACCCGATAGCCCGAAGAAGAGAGCCGTCTCGCCGGCGTCCGATACGTTCGCCGAGCAATGCATCGACAAGACGTGCTGTTCCGGTAACAGGAAGTTCATGACTGAAAAAATCGATTTTTTAATTTCGCCGCCGTATTCTGTTCCCCCGATCAGAATGGTCCGTTTGGCGAATGAGACGAGAATGAACGTTTCGGAGTTCGTCCCGTCGACTTCCGGATCGGCCTTATAGCTCGGTGCATAGATGACCGTGAACGGATCAAAGGCACCTTGTGTCGGCCATTCGCGCAAGAACAACTGTTTCGCGAACAAGTTGTGCCACGCGTATTCTGTGATGGCCCGCACTGGAAGCGTATAATGCTCGTCAGCCCCGGCAGACGCCTCGAGATAGTAGAGCTTGTCTTTCGTCTCGAGATGCGTGAGCACTTTATCGAGCAGTGCCGTGAACTTCTCTTCTGCGATCGGTTGGTTGACCGGACCCCAGTCTACTAAATGATTGCTGACTTCATCTTGCACGACGAATTTGTCTTTCGGTGACCGTCCTGTGAATTTACCTGTACTGACCGATAAAGCCCCGTCTTTCGTCAGTACGCCTTCCCCGTTGCGAATGGCTTCTTCCACCAATTCTGGAACCGTTAAGTTCCGCATCATGTCGGCACCTTTAATTAATTCTTCGATTTTCAGGAGCGTTGTCGCCATCCTGAATCCCACCTTTCCCCTAAATAGATGTGGATGAAATCCGCATACTTCCGCGTTTAATTAGTATGACGTTTTTATTATATGTGACATACTAATCAAAAACAAGCCTTTTTCACCCTTTAAAGTAAGCGCTTTCTTACACTGTCATTCTAACATATTCTGTACCAGGTCATAGTACAAAATCGAAAACCGACAAAAAAATGTTTGATATTTCACAAACATAACTATTACGAGTTCGTGAAAAGTTTTACGAATTCAGTCGATACGCTTGACAGAACGGGGTGTCATTTATATGATGGTCTTCGTAACGGATACTCTTATTCTGAGCGGTGGAGGGAACAAGGCCCTACGAAGCCCAGCAACCGTCCGATTTGTCATTGTTATTCGGAAAAGGTGCTATCCTGAAGCGAAGCGCAAGCTTCGAACGATAAGAGGGTAAGGAAGAACGATTCAACCTTTCCCATTGAACATGGCGAAAGGTTTTTTTCATTACCGTCCCAAAGCAACGCGTAAGGGGAACGAGTACCGTCCACACATCACCCTTATTATAGGAGGTTTTTCGAAATGGCAAACTTGAACCGTCGACTTTTCACTTCGGAGTCCGTCACGGAAGGACATCCGGATAAAATTTGTGACCAAATCTCAGATGCGATTTTGGATGCGATTTTAGCTGAAGATCCAAACGCCCGCGTTGCGGCTGAGACATCTGTCACGACAGGTCTCGTGCTCGTAGCAGGTGAGATCACAACATCAACTTACGTGGATATCCCGAAAGTTGTTCGTGAAACAGTTCGTGAGATCGGCTACACACGTGCAAAATATGGTTTTGATGCAGAGACTTGTGCTGTCCTCACATCGATTGATGAGCAATCGGTAGACATCGCCCAAGGTGTCGACCAAGCGCTTGAAGCTCGTGAAGGACAAATGACTGAAGAAGAAATCGATGCAATCGGCGCTGGTGACCAAGGTCTCATGTTCGGTTACGCAACAAAAGAGACACCAGAACTCATGCCGCTCCCGATTTCACTCGCGCACAAATTGTCACGTCGTTTGGCAGAAGTTCGTAAGAACGGCACGCTCGCTTACCTTCGTCCTGATGGTAAGACACAAGTGACGGTCGAATACGACGAAGCGAACAACCCAGTTCGCATCGACACAATCGTCATCTCGACGCAACACGCCGAAGACATCACACTCGAACAAATCCAAGCTGATTTGAAAGAGCACGTCATCGACGCGGTCATCCCGTCTGAACTCATCGACGCGGATACAAAATACTTCATCAACCCGACTGGCCGTTTCGTCATCGGTGGACCACAAGGGGATGCAGGCCTTACAGGACGTAAGATCATCGTCGATACGTACGGTGGTTACGCTCGCCACGGCGGCGGCGCGTTCTCAGGTAAAGACCCAACCAAAGTTGACCGTTCAGCGGCGTACGCGGCTCGTTACGTAGCGAAAAACCTCGTTGCAGCGGGACTTGCTGACAAAGCAGAAGTTCAACTTGCTTACGCGATCGGCGTTGCCCACCCGGTATCGATCGCAGTCGACACGTTCGGCACAGGTAAATTGAGCGAGACTGAGCTCGTCGAACTCGTTCGCGAGAACTTCGACCTCCGTCCGGCCGGCATCATCAAGATGCTCGACCTTCGCCGTCCAATCTACAAGCAGACAGCAGCTTACGGCCACTTCGGTCGTACAGACGTTGAACTCCCATGGGAGCAAACGGATAAAGCGGCAGTGCTTGAAGAAGGCGCGAAACGCTTCGCATAAGACAGTAAAAACGACCTTTCGCTGAGAAAGGTCGTTTTTTCTTGTTAAGATTGGTTTTTATCCTGCTTAGATGTATCATCGTTAGAAGAATCGTTAGAAGAAGAATCAGATGACGTTTCTTGGCCTAGCGCGGTGTCTTTTGCTTCGACCACTTTCTCGCCAATCGATTGTAAGTCTGATTTTGCTTCCATAGCGGTGCCGGCAACTTGCGTTAAGTCTTGTTTCACCGTATCCACTTCTCCAGCGACTTTTTCATAGACATTTTGAACGTCGGTGGCAACTTCTTGGATGATTCCAGAAGCCGATTTCACTTGGTCAATGACTTGCGAAGCTTTTCCGCTAGGATCTTTAGCCACTTCACTTACTAAACCACCGACAGATGATTTAGCAGTCGTGAGCGATTGTTTTGTGTTTTGACGGTTCGAAGAACTAAGTAGAGCAAGGGCACCTCCGACTACAGCTCCTAAAAGAATTCCTCTCACCAGTGTAATCCGAGGACCAGATGATTCTCCAGAATCAAACTGACGGTTCGGATGATTGGCTTGGTCGACTTGTGGATCATGTTGTAGTTTCGGTTCCATAGTAACACTCCTTTTTGTAAGTTGGCATTGATACTCTTATACCCGAGTCAAAATGGAAAATAACGTCTTCCTTCATTTCGACATCAAAAAGTAATGAGCGGGCAGGATATTTTTTTGCTGATGGGGAATGATACTACTAGATTGGCCAAAAGGGGGATGCCGTTATGAAGATCAGGGAAGCCGTACCAGAAGATGCCGCCACCATCCGCGATATTGCGCTCGCAACGGTCAGTGAACAAGACGAGGTTCGTTCAAAAGTAATGGAACGGGCTTATCAGCAAGAAGAGATCGTCCGCGCCATCAGTTCAAGCGAGGAAGCGAAAGAGCAGTTGTTCATTGTCGGTGAAGCCGAAGGCGACGTCATCGGGTTCTATCATGCGATCGACCGCGGGGATACGTGGGAAGTGCTCCGGCTCTATCTTCATCCGACCCATCACCGACAAGGTCTCGGAACGTCCTTATTGTCTCATCTGCGCGAACGTAAAGTTCAACCGATCGAACTGTACGTCGAGAGTTCGAACGAGCAGGCGATCGCCTTTTTGAACCATGAGGCGTTCATCGAATTGAATCGGATACAAGAGGAAGTGTACGACCAACCGATGGAACTGATTCATTTGCGCTATGACCCGAGCTAAGACCCTAGACGGATTTTCTGACAAACATCAGTCTCGGCTGATGTTTTTTGTTAGTATAAAAACATGGACATAATAAAATGAGGTGACAGTATGACATACGAAGAAGAATCACGAAAAGGGGTTATCGTGATCGTCTATCCGCTCCAGTTCACGTCACGCTTGAGCGAGGCGTTTTTAGGACGGTTACGTGACGAATATGAAGTTCTCGTCGTGACCGGACAGACGGTTGGCTTGACGGCGGAAGACCATAAGCTGTTAATCAAGAACACGCTACGCGAGGCGAGCCAGTACAAACTGCCGATTCACGTCATCGCCTTCAGTCTCGGGACATTGTTAACGAACCGATTGCTCCAGGAATACGATGTGCCGCTCGGCAGTTTGACGTATATCTCACCCTTGTTCGATTGGCATCCGTCCCGCCAAATCGGCGGATTGAAACAAGTCGTCGCGAGTGCGGTCGACCGTTTCCGTCCGGATTTGCCGCTCGGCATGATGACGTTCATGGGTGCAGGCGAAGAGTCGTCCCGCTTCGGTGAGATCACGTACGGGCAATACCGGGAAATCGAGGAAGAGATCGTCGAGCATCAAGAAGAGAAGAAACATTTGCCGCGCCTTCCACTCGCTTGCTTCTATGCGCCGGACGACCGCTTCGCCGATGTGAAACTGACGCTCAACGTCTGTCGAAAAATTGGCGGCGATCAAGTGTACATTCGCCGGCTCGAAGGCTTCCCGCATTTCGGCTATGAACGACTGAACACGAAGTTCGCGGAGACGCTCATCACGTTTTATGAATTGATTCGAGAATGACAAAACAGGCGACTCGCTCGAGTCGCCTGTTTTCATGCACGTTTTTCAATCGCCACGATGAACGGGGGATGATTGATTTGATTGATGAAGCCGTAACGGAGGACGCCGGCCCGCTTTTGATCGAGTGCCTCGACGTAGGCGAGCACCTCGTCGCGCTCGATTTTGCCGCTATTATGGCCATGATAGATGACGACGACGATGACACCACCGACGGCCATGACGTCGAGCAGTTGCTCGAGGGCGTCGATGGTCGTATTGCCCGTCGTCGTGACCGACTTGTCGCTTCCCGGTAAATAACCGAGGTTGAACACGGCGGTTGTGATCGGGCGTGTCTCGTCCGCTACAATTTCTCGGACGGTGTCGTGGCTGTCGTGGATGACAGTGACGCGGTCCGTCAATGCTGCTTCCTCGATGCGAATGCGTGTCGCCTCGACCGCCGCTGCTTGGACATCAAACGCGTAGACGTGTCCCGTCGCCTCGACGAGTTCGGCTAAAAACAATGTATCGTGCCCGTTGCCGGCCGTCATATCGATGGCGACGGCACCAGGTGTGACGTGTTCACGGAGTAGGTACTTCGCGAACGGTAAGACTCTCATTAATCCCATGGCTCTCATCCTTCTTTTTTCCTTGGAAGGAATCACGACGCACCAGTTCGGCATCGATGGCGTTCAAGACGGCCATCTTGTGCCGGCTCCACGTCGGACCGATCAACAGATCCGGTGGCCCGTCACCGGTCAACCGATGGATGACGATCTCGGGCGGTAACGTCTCAAGCTGGTCGCAGACGAGGGAGACGTAAGTCGTCTCGTCCATGAGCTCGAGCAATCCTTTTTCGTACTGACGGGCGAGCGGCGTGTGCTTCAAGACGTGGAGCAAATGGATCTTGATTCCTTGTATGTCCATTTTAGCAACTTCTCGCGCCGTGTCGAGCATCATCTCTGTCGTCTCGCCAGGGAGACCGTTAATGATATGGACAACCACGTTTATATTGCGTCGGCGGAGCTTGGCGAGACCTTCGAGGAACGTCTTGTAGTCATGGCCACGATTGATTTTTTTCGCTGTCACATCGTGAATCGTCTGTAGGCCGAGTTCGATCGTGAGGGACGTCCGCTCATTCAACTCGGCGAGATAGTCGACGACGTCGTCCGGCAGACAGTCCGGTCGGGTCGCGATCGATAGACCGACGACACCTTCCTCTTTAAGGGCAGGCTCGAACAATTCCCGGAGCCGGGCGACGGGGGCATACGTGTTGCTGAACGCTTGGAAGTAAGCGATGTAGCGGGCTTCTTTCCACTTCCGATGCAACCGTGCCTTCACTTCGGCAAATTGGACCGGGATCGGATCGCAGGCGTTGCCGGCAAAATCACCGCTGCCGTCGTCCGAACAGAACGTACAGCCGCCCTTCGAGACGAGCCCGTCCCGGTTCGGACAAGTGAAACCGCCGTCGAGCGGTACCTTGAATACTTTCCCGCCGAACTCACGGCGATATGCTTCATTTAATTTATGGTATCTGGCATCACCAAATGGATGTTGCATGAATATCCTCTCCTTCTTTGCTCATGCTATCACAAGCTCTCCTCGTGATTACTTCATAATAAGTAATTTTTCTTGACAGTTATGGGGCGTTCCGTTAGCTTGGAGAAGGACTTATTCTTGATTCGGCCGTCGTGCCGAATTTTTATCGTTAAACGGGAATGAAAGGAGTAACTGGTATGAACAATAAAATGCCGATTTCGGTATGGATTTTGGTCATTGCGATGGCGCTCAATACAACGGCGGCGTCTTTTTTATGGCCATTTAACACACTCTATATAAATGGATATTTAGGCGAATCGATGACGCTTGCAGGTATTGCCCTCCTCGTCAACTCGGCGCTCGCCATCGCTGGGAACTATATCGGGGGCACGCTGTTTGACCGGATCGGCGGAAAACGGACGCTCATCCTCGCGGTCGGGCTGTTGCTCGCGAGCTCGCTCGGTTTCTTGTTGTTTCATGCCACATTCCTCGGTTACTTGGGCTGGCTTGGGTTGATTGGGTTTTCGGGTGGCCTCGTCTTCCCGACCGTGTACGCGTTCGCCGGCTTGATCTGGCCGGAAGGCGGACGCCGTTCGTTCAACGCGATCTATGTTGCTCAAAACGTGGGGGTCGCCCTCGGGACGGCGATGAGCGGGCAAATCGCGCGCATCGACATCGAGTTGATCTTTTACGCGAACTTCTTCTTATCGGTCTTGTTCGTCGTCGTCCTCTTGTTCGGGCTCCGTTATTTGAAAGACCCGGCCCGTCCGGTCGTCCAATCGCAGCTTGAGGCTGCGGCGACGACGTTGTCCGGCGCGACGATGAAATCGATGTGGTTCGTCGCCATCGGTTACGCGGCCCTTTGGTTCGTTTACGTGCAGTGGCAAGGCACGATCGCTGTCCATTCGAAAGACCTCGGCGTGACAATCAGCCAGTATTCGCTCCTTTGGACGGTGAACGGCGCCTTGATCGTGTTCGCTCAACCGCTCCTCAACCGGGCACTTCGTTACTTTGAAGACGATTTGAAGAAACAACTCATCGTTGGCGCCGTCATTTTCCTCGCCGCCTTCGCGGTCGTTCCGTTCGCGGGGGGCTTTACGATGTTCATGGTCGCGATGGTCGTCATGACGATCGGGGAGATGTTCATTTGGCCGGCCGTTCCGACGATTGCCGCGAAACTCGCACCGCCGGGGAAAGCAGGACAGTTCCAAGGACTCGTCAATATCGCGGCCTCGGTCGGTCGGATGATCGGCCCGACCTTATCGGGCCTCGTCTATGACGTATTCGGCATCGGTGCCGTCTTCACAATGCTATTCTTGCTCACGGCCATCGCGCTCGCGTTCTTCATTTTCATGAAAGACATCCGAGTGCCTGAAAAATCAAGTTGACGCTCTAAAACAGATTGGGCTAAAATGAACGAGTGAGATCATACACATGCGTAGAAGAGGAATAGTATCGTGACGTCTGTATTTGTAGAGAGCCGGTGGGTGGTGTGAACCGGTATATGGACTGCGAGAACTCGCCTTGGAGCAGTTCGCCTGAACGAATAGTAGGGTGAACCGGAGTTACGCCTCGTTACCGGCGTCTCAAGTGGCAGAAATGCAACATGGGTGGTACCGCGGAAAGCTTTCAAGCCTTTCGTCCCATTACCGGGGCGGAAGGCTTTTTATTATGCAGAGGAGGATGAATTTTGGATTATTTTAAACATCAAGACATCGAGCCGAAATGGCAAAAGCGTTGGGACGAGAAAGATGCGTTCCGGACGACAGAAGACCCGGACAAGGAGTGTTTCTACGTCCTTGACATGTTCCCATATCCATCAGGAGCCGGCCTTCACGTCGGTCACCCGGAAGGTTACACGGCGACGGACATCATCGCCCGCATGAAACGGATGCAAGGCTTCAACGTCCTCCATCCAATGGGGTGGGACGCGTTCGGTCTTCCGGCCGAGCAATATGCCCTCGACACAGGGAATGACCCGCGCGAGTTCACAGAGCGCAACATCGGCACGTTCCGCCGCCAGTTGAAAGAGCTCGGTTTCTCATACGATTGGGATCGTGAAATCAGCACGACCGACCCGAAATACTACAAGTGGACGCAATGGATTTTCACACAGCTCCATGACCGCGGACTCGCCTACGTCGATGAAGTCGCCGTCAACTGGTGCCCGGCTCTCGGGACGGTACTCGCCAACGAAGAAGTCATCGACGGCTTGTCAGAGCGCGGCAGCCATCCGGTTTACCGTGTCCCGATGAAGCAGTGGGTGCTCCGCATCACGGAATACGCAGAGCGGTTGCTCGATGATTTAGAAGGGCTTGACTGGCCAGACAGCGTCAAAGAGATGCAACGCAACTGGATCGGCAAGTCGGTCGGGGCCGAAGTCGATTTCAAAGTCGACGGTCACGAAAAAGTCGTCACGGTGTTCACGACACGTCCGGACACACTTTACGGCGCGACATACGTCACGCTCGCACCGGAGCACCCGTTCGTGAAAGCAATCGCGACACCGGAACAAACCGTCGCCATCGAGGCGTACGTCGAAGAAGTCTCGAAAAAGACAGATCTCGAACGGACCGATCTTGCTAAAGAGAAAACAGGCGTGTTTACTGGCGCTTACGCGATCAACCCGGTCAATGGTGAGAAGCTTCCAATCTGGATTGCTGACTACGTGTTGTCAACGTATGGTACAGGTGCGGTCATGGCCGTTCCTGGACATGATGAGCGCGACTATGAGTTCGCGAAGACGTTTGACCTTCCAATCCGTGAAGTCGTCACCGGCGGCAACTTGGATGAGGCGGCTTACGTCGAGGATGGCGTCCACGTCAACTCAGGTAGCTTGGACGGTCTCAATAAAGCCGACGCGATCGCCAAGATCATCGAAGAGCTTGAACTTGCCGGCACTGGCCGTGCGAAGACGACGTATCGTCTCCGCGACTGGTTGTTCAGCCGTCAGCGCTATTGGGGCGAGCCGATTCCAATCGTTCATATGGAAGATGGCACGCTCAAGACGGTCCCGGTCGAAGACCTCCCGCTCGAACTCCCGATTATCGATGAAATCAAACCGTCGGGTACGGGTGAATCGCCGCTTGCGAACGCAGACGAGTGGTTGACGTACACGGATCCAGTGACGGGTGAGAAGGGTCGTCGCGAGACGAACACGATGCCACAATGGGCCGGCAGCTGCTGGTACTACATTCGCTTCATCGATCCGCACAATGAAGACATGATCGCGGACCCAGAGAAGTTGAAGCGTTGGCTTCCGGTCGATTTGTATATCGGTGGTACGGAGCACGCGGTCCTACACTTGCTCTACGCTCGTTTCTGGCACAAAGTGCTCTACGATATCGGCATCGTCCCGACGAAAGAGCCGTTCCAAAAACTCTATAACCAAGGGATGATCCTTGGTGAGAACAACGAGAAGATGTCGAAATCGAAAGGGAACGTCGTCAACCCGGATGACATCATCAAGTCGCACGGAGCCGACACGCTTCGTCTTTACGAGATGTTCATGGGACCACTCGATGCGGCCATCGCTTGGTCGACGAACGGTCTCGACGGCGCTCGTCGCTTCCTTGACCGTGTCTGGCGTTTGTTCAATCAGACAGAGCTTCAAGACGTCGCACCGACTGCCGACTTCGAACGGACGTACCATCAGACGGTGAAGAAAGTGACAGAAGATTATGAGGCGCTCCGTTTCAACACGGCGATTTCGCAACTCATGGTCTTCATCAACGAAGCGTACAAACAAGACACGCTTCCGAAACAAGAAATGGTCAACTTCGTTAAGATGCTCGCCCCGGTCGCGCCACACTTGGCCGAAGAGTTGTGGGAGCGTCTCGGCATGACGGAAGACTTGACGTATGCGGCATGGCCGAAGTTTGATGAGTCGAAACTCGTCAGCGACACGATTGAAGTCGTCATCCAAGTGAACGGCAAGCTTCGTGCGAAGATGCACGTGGCCCGCGACGCTTCGAAAGAAGCGCTCGAGGCCGATGCGCTCGCGAACGAACGCGTTCAAGAGTTCACGGAAGGGAAGACGGTCCGCAAAGTGATCGTCGTTCCAGGTAAGCTCGTCAATATCGTCGTTGGATAAGCAAAGGAATGTGTGACATTGTCACACGTTCCTTTCTTTTGTATGATGTCGTTTTCTTTTCGGGGCGGGTTTGTTACACTAAAGGGCGATACTGCATGTAAAGGGGACGAAACGTCCATGAAACGTTCTTACGTACTATATACGACGCTGTTTGCCGTCGTCGTCGGCGTGATTTTGTGCTATGTGTTCGTCTTTTCGGACGAGGATATTCAAAGCCAAATCGCCTCGACGTTTGAAAAAATAGAGATTCAAACGAGTCACCAAGCGACATCTGTACCTCCCGTCGAAGCTTCGCCGGACGAGGAGGATATCGATACGACCGATGCCCTCGAACAGATTCAACAGCTCGATGAAGTGTACTATAGTGACACGATCGGGTCATATCTCGTCTTGACGAAAAATAAAGAGTTTTTCGAAGTGAGCGGGAACGCCAATCGCGTGAACGCGTCACTCATCCTCAGCAACGAAGGACAGCCCTACCGGTTCGGCGAGTTCATCGGTATGCGCATGATTTCCGAGGACAAGATTTATGCCGTCACGGCAAATGGGGTTCTCGTGACAATCGAGCGTGAAGAAGGCCGGTGGACGGAACAACGACGCAAATTGATTAAAGGAATCGCCTCGACAGACCGATTGTTCGGCCTCGGTTATGACGAGGAGACGAAACGACTGATCATCATGAGCCGTTTGGCGGACACGCCGGATGTGGAACTGTTATACGTCCAAGAACGGACGCTCGAGGATGAGACGGCCACCGACGCTGAAGCCAAGCCAGAGACAGAAGAAACAGCCGATGCGACCGAGACGGATGCGACGACCGAAGTGGATTCAGACGCCGATACGGCGACCACGGCTGATGAGGCAGACGCCGAAGAAACGCCAGCACCTGAGACGGAGTGGGCCATCGAGTCGAGAAAACCGCTCACGACCGAAGGGATGAGCGCCTCGATTCAACAGAAGTTCGAGAACTTCCGCGGTGTCGGCCTCGTCGAACGCCAGGGACGCATTTACGTCCTCGATTCAGAAGAACTCGTCCTCTACACGATCAACCCGGATGAAGGGACGATGAACGGACAGATGGTCACTCCTCGTGTGTACGGGTCGACCGGTATGTTTTTACAAGACAATGAAATTTTCGCCATCGTGCGACCAGATGTGTTCGACCTTGACGACTTCGTCTCGGTCGACTGATAGGAGAGGATCATATGAGCAAACGCTATTTCTATGAAGAAGTTCGCCAATTCCATGAGACGTTCGGGCACCCGGAAGCAAGTGCACCACAGCCGCTCGAGTTAGAGCGGGCCGTCAAACGTTCGGTCTGGACGGCAGAAGAGGCCGTCGTCGAATTTTTACATCAATCGGCACGTAACGAGGAAGAGTTCCTGCAAGCCGTCGCCACGTTCCAACAAGGATTCGAACAGGCGGTTCAGAAATCGCTCCAGGACGCGCCACCGACAAATGACGTCGAGCGACTCGTCGGACAAGGTGATGCGCTCACGGACGCCCTCTATTTCGTGATGGGCAGTTTCGTCGAGCTCGGGCTCGACCCGGTGCCGTTGTTCGAGATCGTGCAGCGCGCCAATATGGCGAAGCTCGGTCCGGATGGTAAGCCGATCCTGCGCGCGTCAGACAATAAGGTCATGAAGCCGGAAGGCTGGTTGCCACCCGAGCCAGAGCTCGAGGCGGAAGTGCGACGCCAACTTGAAGCGAAACAGTGACACCAAAAAGAGAGCCTATCGCGCGCGATAGGCTCTCTTTCTTATACGGTTGTACGTACAGCAAATTCTGCGGCGTGCGACCCGGCACAATGCCCGGTCGTGAAGGCGGCCGTGATGTTATAACCACCTGTATAGCCGTGAATGTCGAGCACCTCGCCGGCGAAGAACAGGCCGTCCGCTTTCTTCGACATCATCGTCTGCGGGGCGATCTCTTTGACAGAGACGCCGCCGCCCGTGACGAACGCTTTATCGAAATCGAGCGTCCCGGTCGCATGTAGCTCAAACGTCTTCAGTCGTGTCGCAAAATCGATGACCGATTGCTTCTTCAACTGACTCGCGTCTTCTTCACCGAAAGCGAGGTCGGCCAACAACAGGTCGAGCATCCGTTCCGGGATAAACCCTTTCCAGACGTTCTTGACGGCCCGTTTCGGTTGTTCTTGGACTTGGTTCCAAAGCTCTTGATACAGCTCGTCACGTGCCATGTCCGGGAACAAGTCGAGCGAGAGGGCGACGACGCGCTCTTTGCTGCGTTTGCGCTCTTTAATCGTATATTGGCTGCACCGGAGGGCGATCGGGCCCGAGATGCCGAAGTGCGTGAATATCATATCGCCACGGTGTGTCTTGATCGGTTTGCCTTTTTTGCCGTGGACGGTGAGGGCGACGTCCCGGAGCGACAGCCCTTGAAGCTGTTTCGTGCCGATAAAGGCATCGTTCAACAAAATCGGCACCTCGGTCGGGAACAGTTCCGTGATCGTGTGCCCGGCTTTCTCGGCCCACGGATATCCGTCGCCGGTCGAGCCGGTGTGGGGGACAGATTGTCCGCCGACAGCGATGACACAGGCGCCTGCCTCGATGCGTTCGCCGTCCTCCAGTTCGACCGCTTCAAACTCGTTTGCTTCATTAAAATGGAGCGTCTTCACTTTCGCGTTTTTGCGAATCTCGACACCGAGTGCGTCGATGGCGCCGAGGAGCGTGTTGACGACATCTTGCGCTTTGTCCGTCACTGGGAACATCCGGCCGTTGTCTTCTTCTTTTAATGGGATGCCGAACCCGGTGAACAAGTCGATAATCGACTGGTTGTCGAACTGGGCGAGGGCGCTATATAAGAAGCGTCCGTTCCCCGGAATGAACTGAATCAGTTCGTCGACGGGCTTGCGGTTCGTGACGTTACAGCGCCCGCCGCCAGAAATGGCGAGCTTGCGTCCGAGCTTCGAACCTTTATCAATCAGGAGCGTGTTCGCTCCGGCTTTGGCGGCGGCGTAGGTCGCCATCAGGCCGCTTGGGCCTCCTCCGATGACGATGACATCTTTCATCATGGTATCCCTCGTTTCTCTTCTCAATCTAAACTTTAACGGTTCGTAACTTTATTATCTGCAACAGTAAGAGTATAATGAGAAACGGTTGTTTTGTAAAACTAGGTACATTAGTTGTGAAAGAATAGATGGAGGTATCTCATGTCATCAAGCGTCAAACAAGATTCAGGACGGGAGTCCTTCGTCAAAGGCACGCTGCTCTTATCAGCCGGAAATTTGATCTCGCGTGCGCTCGGACTGCTCTATACGTTTCCCTTCCAAGCGATGGTCGGGATTGCCGGCGTCACGCTCTATCAGGCGGCCTACACCTATTATGCGCTCATGATCGCCATTTCGACGGCGGGGATTCCTGTCGCCGTCTCAAAATTTATCGCCAAGTATAACGCGCTCGGTGAATATGGCACGAGTCAGCGCTTGTTCCGTCAAGGGATGAAGCTGATGCTCGTGACCGGAGTCGTCGCTTTTTTATTACTGTTTTTCTCAGCACCGTGGTTATCAGAACTCATGGTCCGCAACTCGGAGAACAATCAGCAATATATCGACTCGTTGACGCTCGTCACGCGTAGCGTCAGTTTCGCACTCCTGCTCATCCCAGCGATGAGCATGGTGCGCGGCTATTTCCAAGGACATCAGGACATGGCCCCGACGGCCATCTCGCAAGTCATCGAACAGATCGTCCGCATCATGTTCCTGCTCAGCGGAACGATGCTCGTCTTGTTCGTCTTCTCGGACTCGGCACTCATTCGTCCGCTCGCCGACTCGCTCGGTGGGACCGCTGCCGTGGCGACGACCGAGTTGAACGGGTTGAAAGTACTCGCCGTGACGATCGCGACGTTCAGCGCCTTTATCGGGGCAATCGGAAGTATCGTCGTGCTCGCCATGTATTGGCGCAAACGGAAAGACATCCATCGTCAGACGGATAATCCGGCCGGTACGCCAGTCCGTTCGATGAAATCGCTCTTGCTCGAGTTGCTCAGTTACTCGATCCCGATCGTCATGGTCGGCTTGTCGACGCCGCTCTATCAGTTCGTCGACCAGTTGACGATGGTCAACACGTTGCTCAACTCGGGTAAGTCAGTCGCTGAAGCGACGTCCGCTTTTGGATTCTTGACCGGGAACGCCCATAAGATCGTCTTGATTCCGGTCTCGATCGCGGCAAGTGTGTCGATGGCGACGATTCCGCTCGTCACGAAATCGTTCACGCACGGCGACATGAATAAAGTCCGTAATCAAGTGAACCACATCTTCCAAGTGTCGTTCTTTGTCACCATCCCGGCCGTCATCGGGTTGGTCGCCCTTTCCGAGCCGTTGTTCGGGACACTGTTCCCGGGTGACCGGGAAGGGTGGGTCTACTTGCTCCACTATGCGCCGAGTGCGTTCTTCCTGGCCTATTACTCGGTGGCAGCGGCCATCCTGCAAGGGATCAATCGTCAGTACTTCACGATTTTCGCGACGGCGATGGGACTATTGACGAAAGCTGCACTCAACGTACCGTTCGTCTATGCGCTCGGCGGCATCGGCGCCGGTTACGCGACGATCGCCGGCTATATTGTCGCGATCATCCTCATGGTGTGGAAAATTCAACGGACGCTCCAGTTCCCGTATAAGCAATTGTTGCGTCGGACGATGCTCATGTTTGCCATGGGTGGGGCGATGTTTATCGCGGTATACGGCTCGTTGTTCGTCACGCTCCAAGATGAGCCGAGCTGGGGGAACGATATATTGGCTACGGTCGTCGGTTTCGGAATCGGCCTCGTCGTATACGGCTATCTCGGTTGGAGAAGTCACTTGGCCGGAAAACTACTAGGGAAACGATTCCAATATCGGAGGAAAGCATAATGCGAATTGATAAATTATTGGCGAACATGGGATATGGTTCGCGTAAAGACGTCAAGATTTTATTGAAGCAAGGGGCCGTCCGGATCGATGACCAGCCCGTCAAAGATGCGAAACGACAAATCAACTTAGAGGCGGAACGTGTGACCGTGCACGGGGAAGTCGTCGAGTACAAACCGTTCGTCTATTTGATGATGAACAAGCCGGCTGGTGTCATCAGTGCGACCGAGGACAAAGTCGAGTCGACGGTCGTCGATTTAATCGACCCGGCCTATGCCCATTACGATTTGTTCCCGGTCGGACGCCTCGACAAAGATACGACCGGCCTGTTGCTATTGACGAACGATGGGGCGTTCAATCACGCGCTCATGTCGCCTCGTAAACACGTCGACAAAGTGTATATCGCCGAAGTCGATGGGGAGATGACGGCAGATGATGTCCGTCGCTTCGCCGAAGGCGTCGAACTCGAGGACGGCTACACGACGAAACCGGCACGACTTGAACTGCTCAGCAAGTCCGGGCGCCGCTCGACGATTCGCTTGACGCTCTCGGAAGGGAAGTATCATCAAGTGAAACGGATGGTCGCCGCGGTCGGAAAACATGTGGAACGGCTCGAGCGCGTCCAAATCGGTGGCCTCGAACTCGATCCGACGCTTGAACCTGGTGCATACCGTGAGTTGACAGCACCGGAAGTCGACTTGTTCCTCATATGATTCGGAAGTACGTGTCAATCGGCACGTACTTTTTTGTGCAAAAAAAAAAGGGATCCGCGTGCGGAATCCCTTCAGATTGTAGACAAAGTCACGTTTCAGGCGAACTGAAACGTGACTTTGTCGTTTTCGGGCCTTTAGGCGCTCTGCCCGAGCCCCTTTT
>NZ_JACSLH010000006.1:0-192936 GCF_018618035.1 Exiguobacterium sp. s64 | reverse complement strand
AGACGATGAGGTAGATAGGTCATGGGTGGAAGCACGGCGACGTGTGGAGCTGAATGATACTAATCGGTCGAGGCTTTGATCTAGTCTAACGGTTTGTATGAATTGATGAGTCTTCAGTTTTGAGAGAACGATCTCTCTTGTCTGGTGGCGATAGCGAAGTGGTCACACCCGTTCCCATGCCGAACACGGAAGTTAAGCGCTTCAGCGCCGAAAGTAGTTGGGGGTCTCCCCCTGTGAGGATAGGACGTCGCCAGGCAAACGGTGGTTCTGGAGCATTCGCTCAAGGGCCGCCGCTTTTTTTATTTATATCGCGATTCAAATGAAAGAGAGGAAGAACAGATGGCCAAAAAAATCAAAGTATACGTCGAGCCAAACGAGACAATCGATGAGTGTTTAAATCGAATTGCTCAAATGGGGTATCGCCCGGTACGTAGGATTGAGAAGCCTGTCTTTGAACAAACGGGAACCAAAGACGAACCTGTACATTCCCATCAGTCGATTTTATTTGAGTGCGTTGCTCTCAAACCATAATGCCAAACCGTCACGAATGAGTGGCGGTTTTTTGTGTTTTAATGAACCTAAAGACGAACGATGAATATTCAGACAATTAAATTGTTCGCCGTTTGTTGACATGTTTTGAATGAACAAGGTACGATAGGCGTGTGAGTTAAGAACAAATTAAATAGTGCTCCATATAATCGCGAGGAAATGGCTCGCAAGTTTCTACCTGATCGCCGACTCTGATCAGACTATGGGGTATAGTCGACATTTTTTTGTCGTGGTCTATACCCTAAACTGGTTATTCGGTTTAGGGATTTCTTTTTTTAAGGGGGACATTTAAGTGAAGGCAACAGTAGGTGTGATCATGGGTAGTTCTTCCGATTGGGAAACAATGAGCCATGCTTGTGAGATCCTTGAAGAGTTGAGTATTCCATATGAAAAACAAGTTGTCTCGGCGCATCGGACGCCGGACTTAATGTTCGACTACGCTGAGGGAGCTCGGGCAAGGGGCATACAGGTCATTATCGCAGGAGCGGGAGGCGCAGCTCACTTACCAGGTATGGTCGCTGCAAAGACCACATTACCCGTCATCGGGGTACCAGTACAATCGAAGGCGTTAAACGGACTTGATTCATTGCTCTCGATTGTTCAAATGCCTGCAGGTGTACCGGTCGCAACCGTCGCCATCGGTCGAGCTGGGGCGACGAACGCAGGTCTTCTCGCGGCGCAAATCTTGAGCCTCCAATCCTCTGAATTGATTGACCGTCTCGAGGTTTACCGCCAAGTGAAACGAGATATGGCACTCAAAGCGACAGAGGAGCTGATTTGATGAGAATCGGAATTTTAGGCGGAGGCCAGCTAGGTCGGATGATGTCACTCAGCGCGAGTGCTATGGGATACGAAACGCTAAGTCTTGATCCAAACCCAAACGCACCGGCCGCTCAAGTCGCGCCCAGCATCGTGGCTACATTTGACGACGTAACAGCAGCTCGTGAACTCGCTCAGCGTTCAGACGTCATCACATATGAATTTGAAAACATCGATACAGCGATGATTGAAGCTATCGCTGACAAGTGTCCGCAAGGGATGGATGTCTTAAAGGCGACACAGCATCGGCTCTATGAGAAGCAAATGATTGAAGGTGCGGGCCTTCACGTCGCTCCATATGTTCCAGTTCGTTCCCTCCGAGACGTCACTCGAGCGAGAGAAGTGTTAGGCCTCCCATTCGTCATCAAGACGTGCCGATTCGGATATGACGGAAAAGGCCAAACGGTCTTGCGGACGGAGCAAGATGTTCGCACATTTACGGATCAGTTCGAAGAGACGGAGTACGTGGCCGAAGCTTGGCTGCCTTTTAAAAAAGAAATTTCGGTTATCGTAACGAGAGGGGCTCACGCGACGACAACGTTCCCGATCAGCGAGAATATTCATCATCAAAATATTTTACACTTATCGATAGTGCCAGCACGAGTGGAACAAGACATTTTGGAAGAGGCTCGGCATTTGGCCCTTCAACTCGCTGACCACATCGGATTGATTGGAACGCTTGCGGTTGAACTGTTCATCATGGAGGATGGTTCCTTGTATGTGAATGAACTTGCTCCCCGTCCCCACAATTCAGGGCATTACACGATTGACGCCTGTGAGACGTCCCAGTTCGAGCAACATGTACGGGCAATCACTGGTATGAAGCTCGGTCGTACGACACTCCACACCCCGGTCGTGATGGTTAACCTGTTAGGCGAACATATGGATGAGCTGAATCCGCAAACGTTACCGTCGAATGTTAAACTACATTTGTATGGAAAAGAGGAAGCGAAGACTGGTCGGAAGATGGGGCACTTGAACGTGCTCGCCGATTCCGTCGAAGAAGCGCTTCAGACCATCGAACAATTGGCAATCTGGAAGGAGACCGTTTTATGATTTCACGTTATACCCGTCCCGAGATGGCGGCGATTTGGACAGACCAAAACAAATTTGAGGCATGGCTTCAAGTAGAACTTTACGCATGTGAGGCGTGGAGCGAGCTAGGCGTCATTCCAAAAGAAGATGTCGCGGTCCTGTGGGACAAAGCATCGTTTGATGTCGAACGCATCTTGGAGATCGAGCAAGAGACGCGCCATGACGTTATCGCCTTCACGCGTGCCGTCTCAGAGACGCTTGGAGAAGAGAAGAAGTGGGTGCATTACGGACTGACTTCGACAGACGTCGTCGATACGGCCTTATCGTACTTGATTAAGCAAGCAAACGATATTTTAGAAGCTGACATCGACCGCTTCATCGAGATCCTCGCTGAGAAAGCGAAAGCACATAAGTATGACATCATGATGGGCCGTACACACGGTGTTCACGCAGAACCGACGACGTTCGGATTGAAACTCGCCCTTTGGTACGAAGAAATGAAGCGCAACAAGAAGCGGTTCATGGCAGCCCGTGAGACGATTGAGTTCGGCAAGATGAGTGGTGCGGTCGGCACGTTCGCAAACATCGATCCGTTCATCGAGTCGTATGTATGTGACAAATTAGGGATTCAAGCGGCACCAATTTCGACACAGACGTTACAACGTGACCGTCACGCCGAATACATGTCGACACTCGCATTGATTGCCACATCAATCGAGAAGATGGCGACAGAGATTCGCGGCCTCCAAAAGACAGAGACACGTGAGGTCGAAGAATTCTTCGCCAAAGGACAAAAAGGGTCGTCAGCGATGCCGCATAAACGCAACCCAATCGGTTCAGAGAACATGACCGGCCTGGCCCGTGTCATTCGCGGTCATATGGTGACGGCGTATGAGAACGTCCCACTCTGGCATGAACGTGACATCTCACACTCTTCAGCCGAACGGATCATTCTTCCGGATGCGACGAGTCTCCTCAACTACATGTTGAACCGCTTTGGCAATATCGTGAAGAACTTGACGGTCTTCCCGGACAATATGCGTCGGAACATGGATCGGACGTTTGGCATCATCTTCTCCCAACGCATCTTGCTAGCCTTGATCGAAAAAGGATGGTCGCGCGAAGCAGCGTATGACGCCGTTCAACCGAAGGCGATGCAGGCGTGGGAAGAAGAAACGATGTTCCGCACTTTGATTGAACGAGACGCCGAGATGGGCGCGCTCTTTACGAGTGACGAGCTCGACGACCTATTCAACCCGAGCCATCACGTGCGCCGTGTCGATGTCATTTTTGAACGCTGTGGTTTGTGATCGTTGAGGGGCGTCATGCCCCTCTCACTTTTAAGGGGGACGATACAGATGGAAGCAATTTACGAAGGTAAGGCAAAAGCGTTATTCGAGACAGAAGAACAGGGTGTGCTCCGCGTTTATTATAAAGACGACGCGACAGCATTTAACGGGGAGAAGAAAGAATCAATCGCCGGCAAAGGCGTGTTAAACAATGCTATCACGACGCGCTTGTTCGAACTCATGCACGATAACAAGATTCCGACGCATTTCATTAAGCGACTATCGGATCGCGAGCAGCTCGTGCGCCGTGTCGACATCATTCCGCTTGAGGTCGTCGTGCGTAACATTGCCGCCGGAAGCCTTGCGAAACGACTCGGTTGGGAAGAAGGGACACCGCTCCTGTCACCAATCGTCGAGTTTTACTATAAAGATGACGCACTCGGAGATCCACTCTTAACAGAGGACCATATCCGTTTACTGCAAGTTGCCACACACAAAGAAGTCGAAACATTGCGACAACTCGGCCTATGGGTCAACGATGTATTGCTCGATTTCTTTAATGACCATGGCATTGATTTGATCGATTTCAAACTCGAGTTCGGTAAAGTCGACGGCACGATCATCCTTGCCGACGAGATTTCACCAGACACGTGCCGGCTTTGGGACAAAGAGACGAAACAAAAGCTCGATAAAGATGTTTTCCGCAGAGACCTCGGATCTCTGACAGACACGTATAGCCAGTTGTTAACACGCATAGGGGGAATGAACTGATGAAAAAAATAAACGTGTACGTGACATTACGTGAAAGTGTACTCGATCCACAAGGCGTCGCCGTCAAAGGCGGACTCGAACATCTCGGCTTTACAGGCGTTGAATCAGTACGCATCGGGAAAGTGATCGAGCTTCAAGTGGCAGAAGAGACGACCGAAGCGATGGTCCGTGACATGTGTGAGAAGTTGCTCGTCAACACGGTCATCGAGAACTATCGAATCGAGATGGGGGTACTCGCATGAAATTTGCTGTCATCGTCTTCCCCGGATCGAACTGTGACCTCGACATGTATCACGCTGTAAAAGATGTCCTCGGCGAAGAAGCGGACTATGTGTTCCATACGGAAACGTCGCTTGACGGTTACGACGGTGTGCTCCTGCCAGGCGGATTCTCATATGGGGATTACTTGCGCTGTGGCGCCATCGCCCAGTTCTCACCAATTATGAGTGAAGTCAAACGGTTCGCCGAAGAAGGGCGTCCGGTACTCGGCGTCTGCAACGGTTTCCAAGTGCTCGTCGAAGCCGGACTTCTACCGGGCGTGTTGATGCGTAACCGTGACTTGAAGTTCATGTGCAAGACGGTCGAATTGAAAGTCGAGACGAACGAGACGATGTTCACGAACGATTATGCGCTCGGGGAGACGATCCAAGTCCCGATCGCGCACGGGGAAGGCAACTACTACTGTGACGAGGCGACACTTGAGACGCTCCGGACGAACGGACAGATCGCCTTCACGTATACCGACAATCCGAACGGATCGGTCGCGAATATTGCAGGGATCACGAACGCACAAGGCAACGTACTCGGAATGATGCCGCACCCGGAGCGAGCGGTCGAAGCATTGCTCGGCGGGGAAGACGGCAAACGATTATTCACTTCGATGGTGAAATGGGGGACTCGACATGCTACTTACAACTGAACCGACAGCAACACACATCCGTGAAGAGCGACTTTACGCCACGATGGGATTGACCGATGAGGAATACGCGCTCGTCGTCTCACTGCTCGGTCGTGAGCCGAACTACACCGAGATTGGGTTATTCTCGGTCATGTGGTCTGAACACTGTTCGTACAAAAACTCAAAGCCTGTCCTCCGGAAATTCCCGACCACTGGGAAACACGTCCTTCAAGGACCTGGGGAAGGTGCTGGCATCGTCGATATCGGCGATGGCCAGGCCGTCGCTTTCAAAATCGAGAGCCATAACCATCCGTCGGCGATTGAGCCGTACCAAGGTGCGGCGACAGGTGTCGGCGGGATTATCCGTGACATCTTCTCGATGGGCGCGCGACCGGTCGCACTCCTTAACTCGCTCCGCTTCGGAGATTTGAACGAATCACGTGTGAAACATCTCTTCGGTCATGTCGTCTCAGGCATCGCCGGATACGGCAACTGCGTCGGTATCCCGACGGTAGGTGGGGAAGTCGCGTTTGATCCGGCCTATGCGGGTAACCCGCTCGTCAACGCGATGTGTGTCGGGCTCATCCGCCATGAAGACATTCAAAAAGGGATTGCCGAAGGCGTCGGTAACTCAGTGATGTATGTCGGGGCGACGACAGGACGCGACGGCATTCACGGAGCGACGTTCGCCTCGGAAGAACTCGGTGAGGACGCGGACGAAAAACGCCCGGCCGTCCAAGTCGGTGACCCGTTCATGGAGAAACTGTTGATTGAGGCGTGTTTGGAAGTCATCAAGCACCCGGCCCTCGTCGGGATCCAAGACATGGGAGCGGCTGGTCTCACGTCGTCTTCGGCCGAAATGGCATCGAAGGCAGGCATGGGCATCGAGATGAACCTCGACCTCGTCCCACAACGCGAGGCCGACATGACGCCTTACGAGATGATGTTGTCGGAGTCACAAGAGCGGATGCTTCTCGTCGTCAAGGCAGGACATGAAGATGAGATCGAAGCGATCGTCACGAAGTGGGGACTTCATGCGATCAAAGTCGGTGAAGTCATCGAAGACAAAGTGCTCCGTCTGCTCCATCACGGGGAAGTCGCGGCCGAAGTACCAGTCGACGCGCTCGCAGAAGACGCACCGGTCTACCATAAGCCGTCGAAAGTACCGGCGTACTATGAAACGTTCCAAGCGATGACACCAATCCAACCGATTGTCTCGGACGTCCTCTCGACTTGGAAAGACGTGCTCGCCATGCCGACAATCGCCTCGAAACGTTGGGTGTATGAGCAATACGACCATATGGTTCAAACGTCGACCGTCGTCGCCCCAGGAAGTGATGCGGCTGTCATCCGCATTCGCGACACAGACAAAGCACTCGCGATGACGACGGACTGCAACGCCAAGTACGTGTACCTCGACCCACGTGTCGGTGGTGCGATTGCGGTCGCAGAGGCAGCGCGCAACATCGTCGCCAGCGGCGCCACACCACTCGCTCTCACCGACTGCTTGAACTTCGGTAGCCCGGACAAACCAGAAGGCTTCTGGCAGCTCGACCAAGCTGTCGAAGGGATGGCCGAAGCGTGCCGTGCCCTCGATACACCGGTCATCGGTGGAAACGTCTCGCTTTACAATGAGTCGAACGGGACGGCGATTTATCCGACGCCGGTCGTCGGCATGGTCGGCTTGATCGACAAACCGGAACATATCACGACGTCGTTCGCGAAAGCAGCAGGCGACATCATCTTCTTGCTCGGAGAGACGAAACCTGAGTTCGGTGGTAGTGCGCTTCAAATGCTGCAAGACGGTAAAGTGAGCGGACAGGCGCCGATGCTTGACCTCGAGACAGAGAGCCGTCAGCAACAAGTATTGCTTACGGCGATTCGGGAAGGTCTTGTCACAGCGGCCCACGACGTATCGGAAGGCGGACTCGCCGCGGCACTCCCTGAGCTCGTGTTCGGCACGGGCTTCGGCGCAGATGTCACAGTCGACGCAGATCTCGTGACGACACTTTTCAGCGAATCACAGTCACGGTTCCTCGTCACAGTCGCGCCACATCAGGCTGATGCGTTCGCGAAGTTGACGAAGGCGACACGCATCGGACAGGTGACAGACACGCCACAATTGACGGTCCGTGCGAGCGACCGCCTCATCGAAATGGATGTCACGGAACTTGAACGGGTATGGGAAGGAGCTATTCCATGTTATATGACATCCGAGGCATGAACGAGGAGTGCGGGGTATTCGGGGTTTTTAATCACCACGAAGCGTCACACCTCGCCTACTACGGCCTCCACAGCCTGCAACACCGGGGACAAGAAGGGACAGGCATCGTCACGGCTGACGGCGAGCGCTTGCACGCCAAACGCGGGCTTGGCCTCGTCGCTGAAGTGTTCGACGAACCGTCGCTCGACGCATTGACCGGGCATCACGCCATCGGTCATGTCCGTTATTCGACGGCAGGCGGCAACACGCTCGAGAACGTCCAACCGCTCCACTTCAAGTCGCTTACGGGCGACTTGGCGATGGCGCATAACGGTAACCTCGTCAACGCCAACGAGTTGAAACATATGCTCGAAGCGGAAGGTGCGATTTTTCAGACGACGTCCGATACGGAAGTCGTCGCCCACTTGATTAAACGAAGCCGCGGCAACTCGATGAAAGAGCGGATTGCAGATAGCTTGGCCCGTCTCGTCGGCGCGTTCGCCTTCCTCTTCTTGACGGAAGACGCGCTCTACGTCGGCGTCGACGTTCACGGCTTGCGCCCGCTCTCGCTCGGCCAGACCGAGGACGGAGCCTACGTATTCGCCTCAGAGACATGTGCGTTTGACGTCGTGGGGGCGACGTACGTACGCGATGTCGAGCCAGGGGAACTCCTCATGATCACGCAAGACGGGATCGTGTCGGAGCGGTACAGCGAGGCATCGGTCCGCGCGATGTGTTCAATGGAATACATCTACTTCTCGCGGCCGGACTCGATCATCGATGGCGTCAACGTGCATACGGCCCGTAAGGCGATGGGGAAGAAGATGTTCGACGAGGCACCGGTCGAAGCGGACGTCGTCACCGGCGTCCCGGACTCGAGCATTTCGGCGGCCATCGGTTACGCTGAGGCGAGCGGGATTCCGTACGAGATGGGACTCATTAAAAACCGCTATGTTGGCCGGACGTTCATTCAGCCGTCGCAAGAACTACGGGAGCGCGGTGTCAAGATGAAGCTGTCGGCGCTTCGAGGCGTCGTGAACGGAAAACGGGTCATCATGGTCGACGATTCGATCGTCCGCGGTACGACGAGCAGACGCATCGTCAAGTTGCTCCGTGAAGCCGGGGCGACCGAGGTGCATGTTCGCATCACGTCACCACCAATCAAGCATCCGTGCTATTACGGCATCGATACATCATCAAAGGAAGAGTTGATTGCGGCCACCAAATCCATCGAAGAGATTAAAGAAGAGATTGGGGCCGATTCACTGGCGTTCCTCACATTGGACGGAACGGTCGAAGCGATCGACCGACCGTTCGAAGGGAACTTGCGCGGGCAGTGTGCCGCTTGCTTCACCGGACTTTATCCAACTGAACTGGCGGAACTTGTAACAGAGACAAAAGCTTGAGGGGGACTGACGATGAGTTTAAGATATGAACAAGCGGGTGTGAATTTAGAAGCAGGCTATGAAGCAGTATCACGCATGAAGCGTCACGTTGCACGGACGATGCGTCCAGAAGTGATGACCGGGCTCGGCAGTTTCGGGGCGATGATCGACCTCGGCTCGATGCAGTTGAAACATCCGATTCTCGTCAGCGGAACGGATGGGGTCGGCACGAAACTCAAACTCGCGTTCGCGCTCGACCAACATGATACGATTGGAATTGACTGTGTGGCGATGTGTGTCAACGACTGTCTCGTCCACGGGGCCGAACCGCTTTATTTCTTAGACTATATCGCGACCGGCAAGGCAGAACCGGCCAAACTTGAGCGCATCGTCGCAGGGGTCGCCGAAGGTTGCGTCCAAGCGGGCTGTGCCCTCGTCGGAGGCGAGACGGCCGAGATGCCGGGTATGTATCCGGACGGCGAGTACGATATCGCTGGATTCGCCGTCGGTGTCGTCGAGAAGGAAGCACTGATCGATGGACGGACAATCGAAGCGGGGGACATCGTCCTAGGTTTAGCATCATCAGGTGTCCATTCGAACGGATTCTCGCTCGTCCGCCATATCGTCGAGTCGCAAGGGCTCGCCTACACTGATGAGATCGCCATGCTCGATACGACGCTCGGGAACGCCCTTTTGTTGCCGACACGCATCTATTCCGAGGCTGCGAAAGCGGCCATCGCGACGGGGCGTGTCCAAGGCATGGCCCACATCACGGGCGGCGGTTTTTACGAGAACGTGCCACGCATGCTGCCGGAAGGCCTCGGTGTCACATTCGATGCCTCGAATTGGCCGAGCCTGCCGGTGTTCGACTGGCTCGAGCAAGTCGGGCACGTCTCGAAACAAGAGATGTTCAACGTATTTAATATGGGCATCGGCTTCATGATCACGGTCCGGCCTGAAGATGTCGAAATCGTCGAAGCCGCACTCGAACGCGCCGGAGAGACGTCGCACCGTATCGGGAAAGTTGATGCCAAACCGGGCGTCCGCATCATGGGGGTCGACCAGTGAAAAAGTTTGCCATCTTCGCCTCCGGGTCCGGTAGCAACGCCGAAGCGATTTGGCAAGCCATCGACCGAGGCGACTTGTCAGGGGAATGTGTCCTGCTCGTCACGGACAAACCAGAAGCGAAAGTACTCGAGCGGGCGGATCGGTTCAACATCGCGAGCTTCTCGTTCGAACCGAAGGCATATGCGTCAAAAGCGGAATTCGAACAAGAGATTCTCGTCTTGTTACAGACGCTCGGCGCCGACTATATCGTCTTGGCCGGGTATATGCGGTTGATTGGGGACGTATTGCTGTCAGCATATCCGAACCGTATTATCAACATCCATCCGTCGCTCTTACCGGCGTTCCCTGGAAAAGACGCCATCGGTCAGGCGCTCGCGGCGAACGTGCCGACGAGCGGTGTCACCGTTCATTACGTCGATGCCGGGATGGATACGGGACCAATCATCGCCCAACAAGACGTCGCCATCGCAGGCTGTGATGCGGCCGAAGCGGCAAGACGCATCCAAGCGGTCGAGCATCAGCTCTATCCGCACGTACTACAACAAGTGTTTATCCAACAGGAGGTTTTCAAGTGAGAGCATTACTGAGTGTGTCAGATAAAACAGGAATCGTCGAGCTCGCGCAGGCGTTGCATGAAGCAGGCATCGAACTCATTTCGACAGGCGGGACGGAAGCGGCGCTCATCGCGGCCGGTCTTCCCGTAAAAAATATCTCGGAAGTGACATCGTTCCCAGAGATGCTCGACGGTCGCGTGAAGACGCTCCATCCGCTCGTACATGGCGGACTTCTCGGACGCCGCGATTTAGATTCGCACGTCGAACAGATGAAAGACCACGACATCGAGCCAATCGACTATGTCGTCGTCAACTTGTACCCGTTCAAAGAAACGATTGCGAAAGAGAACGCGACGTATGATGAAGCGATTGAGAATATCGATATCGGCGGACCAAGCATGCTCCGTTCGGCCGCGAAAAACCATGCCAGCGTGACGGTCGTCGTCGACCCGGCCGACTACGGTCATGTGGCCGAAGCGGTTCGTGCCGGCGGGACGACGTTCGAAACACGTCAACGTCTTGCCACAAAAGCGTTCCGTCACACGGCGGCGTATGACGCCTTGATTGCCGACTATTTAGGGCAGCAGATCGGCGAGACGTTCCCGGAACAGCTCACGGTCACGTATGAGAAAGTACAAGACCTCCGTTACGGGGAAAACCCGCACCAGCAGGCAGCGTTTTATAAGACGCCGCTCTATCACGGGATGACACTCGCGAACGCGGAGCAGCTCCATGGCAAAGAACTCTCATATAACAATATCCAAGATACGAATGCGGCGCTCGAGGCGCTCAGCGAATTGACGGAGCCGGCAGCGGTCGTCGTCAAACATATGAACCCATGTGGTGTCGCTGTCGGACAGACAATCAGCCAAGCGTTCTCAAGAGCCCATGCGGCCGATCCGGTCTCGATTTTCGGTGGCATCGTCGCCTTGAACCGTGAAGTCGATGTGGAGACGGCAGAGGCCCTCCGTAACATCTTCCTAGAAATCATCATCGCGCCATCCTTTAGTGAGGCAGCACTTGACCGATTGAAAGAGAAAAAGAATCTTCGGTTATTGACGCTTGATATGGGCCAGATGACAGGGATGCGCTTGACAGCCGTCGCGGGCGGTCTCCTCGTACAAGATGGGGACGACGTCACACTCGATGATGCGTCATGCCAAATTGTGACCGACCGTCGCCCGACGGCGTCTGAATGGGAAGACTTGAAACTTGCGTGGCGTGTCGTTAAACACGTGAAATCAAACGCCATCGTCGTCGCCAAAGACGAGACGACAATCGGCATCGGAGCGGGACAGATGAACCGCGTCGGCGCGGCGAAAATCGCTTTCGAACAAGCAGGTGAACGTGCTACGGGTGCCGCGCTCGGTAGCGATGCATTCTTCCCGATGGGGGACACGGTCGAAGCCGCAGCCGCAGCCGGGATCACGGCCATCATTCAACCAGGCGGATCAATTCGTGACGAGGAGTCGATTGAAGCGGCGAACCGTCACGGCATCACGATGGTGTTCACGTCAGTTCGACACTTCAAACATTGAGAGGAGCGATAAGATGAACGTACTCGTCATTGGACGCGGCGGGCGTGAGCACGCGCTCGCTTGGAAGTTGAGACAAGACGGACATGAGGTGTTCGTCGCTCCGGGTAATCTTAATATGGGCGACGTGACGTGTGTACCAATCGAAGAGACAGATGTCTCTGACCTCGTCGAGTTTGCGAAACGCGAGGCGGTTGACTGGACGATCGTTGGTCCAGAGTCGGCCCTCATGGCCGGTGTCGTCGATGTGTTTCAAGCTCAAGGACAAAAAATCTTCGGACCGACGAAGGCGGCGGCGTTGCTTGAAGGCAGTAAAGCGTTCGCGAAAGAAGTGATGCGCGAAGCCAATATCCCGACCGCAGGGTACGACACGTTCACCGACGCCGAGTCAGCGCTCCGACATATCGATCAACTCGAAGCACCGCTCGTCGTCAAAGCGGACGGACTTGCCGCCGGTAAAGGGGTGACCGTCGCGTTCACACTTGAAGAGGCGAGAGCAGCCATCCATGACATTTTCGATACCGATAAGTTCGGGGACCAATCACGTGTCGTCATCGAAGAGTTTTTGGATGGAGAAGAGTTTTCGCTCATGGCGTTCGTCTCTGGGGAGCACGTTATCCCGATGATCACGTCACAAGATCATAAGCGTGCCTATGACGGAGACGCAGGACCGAACACGGGCGGCATGGGCGCCTACAGTCCGATGCCTCACTTGGATGATGTTGTGTATAAGGAAGCCGTCGAACGCGTCCTCTTCCCGCTGGCGCGGACGATGGTCGAGCGGGGCACACCGTTCGAAGGGTTCTTGTATGCGGGCCTCATCTTGACGGCGGATGGTCCGAAAGTGATCGAGTTCAACGCTCGATTTGGCGATCCCGAGACCGAGGTCATTCTCCCGAACTTGGCATCTCCTCTCCTCGGCGTCATTGAGGCGGTCGTGGACCAAAAACCGTATCCGATTGAATGGGTAGAAGGCTATACGATTGGAGTCGTCGTCGCGGCAGAAGGCTATCCTGATCGAGCGACGACCGGCCAGGTACTGTCAGGCTTCGGCGACTTGCCAGACGATGTGCTCGTGTTTCATGCGGGGACGACCCGGGACGGGACCCACATCATCGGTAACGGAGGGCGATTGTTCGTCCTCACGTCGACGAAACCGACGTTGCTTGAAGCGAAGACGGCCGTCTATACGGCACTCGAACAACTTGATTTGCCACAGACGTTTTACCGGCGTGATATCGGAGGGCGGGCGTTGGCTCAGATTTTTTAAAGGATGGGTCAACCCGTCCTTTTTTTCATGCGAAAAGAAGGGAATCCGTACTTCCTGCTCTACAATAATGGAGTAGATTGAAGGAAGAAGGTGGTCGACGTGCGCATTCGGACGAAGCTCATGATTGCGGTGGCCGTGAATATAATTGTATTTGTCGGTGTCATCTTTTTTGGGGTACGACCATATTTCATCGAGAAAAGCATGGAGCAAGATCGTCAAACGGTCGAGAGTCAAATCGCGAGCGTATCTGAGACGCTCGCCAATCGGAAGAGCACACTCGAACGCACACTCATCGACTGGGCTGTCTGGAATGATACGTACACGTTCGTGCAGCGACGAAATGCCGCTTATATCCAAAGTAACATCAGTGAAGAGTCGCTCGAGAACTTGAGCGTCAACGCTATCGTCTATTTGGACAGCGAGGGGGAAGCTTTCTACTCGGCGTTTCGTTCGACAGACATGTCTTTGTCGAAAGCCGACCAACAAGCGATCATCCGGGAGGTTACCTCTCGCTTGACCAATCGGAGCGATGCACAGAACGGCATATACGCGAGTGATTTTGGCCCGATGTTATATATCAGCCATCCGATTCTACGAAGTGACAGTAGTGGACCACGACAAGGAACGCTCATCATGCTCGAATTCGTCGATTCGACGGTCATGGCAGATATAAGTGCCCAGACGAAGATACCATTGACAATTCAGCCGGCTCGTCTAGAAGAGACAATCATCAAGAGCGGGACGGATGGGACCGATGTGGTGATCCCACTCGACACGGTGTTTCAGCAAGCGGATTATGAAGTTGGTTTCACCGTCGCGCAAACGCACTACGAAAATACGGTCACGATGTTGCGGCTCGGCATGCTCGCGCTCGTCATCCTCGGGTTCGGTCTGTTCTTCTCTTTGTTATGGACGATTCACCGGGTCGTGATTCGGCGGCTGATGGAGATCGTGAGTGAGTTGAAGATCATCACACTAGAGCGGGACAGCCGACTCCGCCTCAGTCGGGACGCGCACAGCCACGACGAAATCGAACAGATGGCGACGAGTATGAACGAGGTGCTCGCGGCACTCGAAGATACGCGCGCCGAAGTGATCGACCGGGCGTTCCGAGACGCATTGACGCTTCTTCCGAACCGGCTCGCGCTAGAAGATTATTTCTCGACCGTGCGTGGAAAGCAGGAACGGATCGGAGTGCTCGGATTGGATTTGGATGACTTCCGCCGGATCAACGACCAATACGGACATCGGACGGGTGATTCTGTTCTCATCTATCTCGCCTCACGGCTCAACTTCTATAAAGAAGACGGGTTCGTCGCTCGCATCGGTGCCGATGAGTTCATGCTCGTCCATCCGGGCTGGACACTTGACCAGCTCCAACCGGTCGCCCGGCACTTGACGAAAGACTTGAAGGACTGGGCCCATGTCAACGGTGTGAAAGGGATGGCGGCGACAATCGGCATCGATGTGTTCACCTATGCCGAGCCGCAACACACGTATGAGGTCATGATGGGGCGGCTCGACGTGGTCATTCACGAAGCGAAACTGTCAGGGAAGAACCGTGTCTTGACGTTCCAAGAAATCGAGGACGGGAGCCATTATTTGCAGACGCTCGAGATGGAACGCGATTTGCGCCATGCCCTCGAACATGATGAGTTTGAACTGTATTATCAGCCGATCGTATCGCCACGGCCGTTTGCAGTACGGGGAGTCGAGGCGCTCATTCGCTGGAATCATCCGGGCAAAGGTCAGATTTCCCCTGGCCTGTTCATCCCAGTCGCCGAGCAGCTCGGCCTTATCTCGGACTTGGGACGCTGGGTGCTCGTACAGGCGGTCACGGAGATGAAGGATCATGTGGAACGACATCACTTGTTCCTCTCGATCAACGTATCGAAACGCCAAATCGCCGACGGGTCGTTTTTAGCTTCATTGGAACACGTGCTGACCGAAACGGGATTTGACCCTCATCGCCTTCATGTCGAAATCACCGAGAGTGAGGTCGGCGGGAATCTGTATGAGCTTCAGCAGTTCATTCACGCGCTCAAAGCGATCGGCGTCAAAATCTCGCTCGATGACTTTGGTGTCGGGACATCGTCGCTCTCGTTCTTGCAGTCGCTTCAACTCGATATTATTAAAATCGATCAAAACTTTGTCAAAGGGATTCCCGAGAACACGTTCGACCGGGCCTTGCTTGAAGGGTTATATCAAACGTTCCATACACTCGGTCTCGATATCGTCACGGAAGGTGTGGAGCGTCCGGAGCAGCTCGCGTTCGTGCTCGAACATAGCAGTTCGCTCATCCAAGGTTACCATTACAGCAAACCGGTTCCGCTGGCACAACTTGAGCATTACTTGAAGAAAACGGTCACGATGTATGACTGGTGAAGACACTTCCTGCGGGAGGTGTCTTTATTTGTGTGAATTTCATGTGAATTCCGTTACAATTAGCAACATAACTTGCGACCCTTTCATAGAAAATGTAAACTTGAAACAGATGAAAGAAAACGCTTACAAAATTATTGTCTGATAATAATGGCGAGGCGATTAAGGGAGGATTGGGTTCGATGCCAACAAAACGATCGGCGCGGGCACCGTGGTCTAAAGCGATGATTCGGTCACAACTAGAAGTCGTGAGCCAAGTCAGGCCACCTTCGCTCGTATTGACGAATGCCACGTACTTGAACATGTACGTGAAGCAGTGGAAACAAGCAAATATTTGGATCGAGCATGACCGGATCGTCTATGTCGGGCCAGATGTACCGAAAGCGGCCGTCGAGACGGTGGACGTATCCGGAAAATATATCGTGCCTGGCTATATCGAGCCACATGCGCATCCATTCCAACTTTATAATCCGGCGACGCTGTCGAAGTATGCAGGCGAGCGTGGGACGACGACGCTCGTGAATGACAACATGCTTCTTTTTTTACAAAATAAGGAGCAAGCGTTTGCGCAACTCGATGCGATCCAACAGCTTCCGACGAGCACATATTGGTGGGCGCGTCTCGATACACAGACCGAGCTCGACCGGGACAGTGTCCTTGTCGATTCCGAGCGGATTCACGACTGGTTCAATCATCCGGACGTCATCATGGCCGGTGAATTGACGGCATGGCCGCGCACGTTGAAAGGCGATGACGAGATGTTGCAGTGGATGCTCGACGCGGAGACGTGCGGGCTCCCGGTCGAAGGACATTTCCCGGGTGCCTCGGCGAAGACGTTGACGAAGATGGCGCTGATGGGTGTTCACAGCGACCATGAAGCGATGGCAGCCGAAGAAGCGCTCTGCCGGCTCGAACACGGCTATACGACGACACTCCGTCATTCTTCGATTCGTCCTGACCTTCCGGGACTCATCCGTGGTCTGCTCGACGCCGGACTCGAGGCGTTCGATCATGTGATGGTCACGACAGACGGGTCGACGCCAGGATTTTATCAAGACGGGCTGCAAGACGCGCTTATCAAGATCATGATTGAGGCCGGATTGCCGCCGATTGAGGCGTACCGCATCGTGTCATTGAACGTGGCGCGACACTTTGGGCTCGATCACGTCCTCGGTTCGATTGCGCCGGGACGCATCGCCCATCTCAATATTCTTGATGCGATCGACGAGCCGCGCCCGTCCGCCGTCATCGCCAAAGGACAATGGATTTACCGGGACGGGGCATCGTTGTTCCCGAACGAGCTCGTCGATGCGGCGCTCGCGCTCATGCCGTCGACGGACGTCGACATCGAACTGACGCCGAACGATCTGTCGTTCAGCATGCCTGTCGGGCTCGATATGGTCAACTCGGTCATCATGAAACTGTTCAAAATCTCGCACGACACCGGTCAAGACGAATTGCCACGTGACGGGGACGAGTCGTTCCTCATGCTGCTCGATAAAGAAGGAAAATGGCGACTCAATACGGTGCTGAAAGGATTCGCCCACGACTTTGGCGGGCTCGTCAGCTCGTATTCGATTAGTGGCGACTACTTAATCTTAGGGAAATGTAAACAAGACATGCTGACGGCGTTCGAGCGGATGAAACAGCTCGGCGGCGGTATCGTCCTCGTCGACCGTGGTGAGATTATCGCGGAAATTCCGCTCCCGCTCTGTGGCATGACGTCGAAGGAGCCGATTGAACAGTTGATTGTCCAGGAAGAAGGGTTGCGGTCCGAGCTGCTCACGCGTGGTTACAAGTTTGAAGACCCAATCTATACGCTCTTGTTCTTGGCGTCGACGCACTTGCCATATGTGCGGGCCACACCGCTCGGAATTTACGAAGTGATGAAGAAACAAATACTATTTCCGGCAATTTTGCGATGAACAGTTGAGTCCGAGCCGGTCGTGCTTTAGAATGATAAAGAAGTACGATGAGAGAGGATGCTTGCGGATGCAACTCGATAAATTACGAGGACGAGAGCTCGATCAGCTGTTTGAGGCGATTTTGAAGCTCGATACACTCGAAGATTGTTATCAACTATTTGAAGATTTAGCGACCGTGAACGAAGTGCAGGCGCTCGCCCAACGGCTAGAAGTGGCCCGCCAAATTCGTGAAGGTAGCACGTACCATAAAATTGAAGAAGCGACAGGAGCTTCGACGGCCACGATTTCCCGCGTCAAGCGTTGCTTGAACTACGGGTCAGGCGGCTATGATCTTGCCCTTGAACGTCTACAACAATCAGAAGGTGACTCGTAAGAGTCATCTTGTTTTTGATGGGAGAGGAGGGGCGAGATGCAAGACAATTTTATGAAGCGAAATTTACAGCTGTTCTTTCGGAAGTTGACACCGGTCCAGACACTCGTGTTGATTTATAGCGCGGCGGTCGTGTTGGCCGTCATTTTGCTCGCTTTACCGATTGCGCGACAACCGGGCGTCACCATCACGTTCACCGATCTCGTCTTTTTCGCGGTCAGCTGTGTCAGTGTCACCGGCTTGACGCCAATCGTCGTGACGGATACGTTTTCGACGTTCGGGCTGTTCATCATCCTGTTCATCGTTCAAGTGAGCGGGGTCGGTCTGATCAGTTTGCACGTCATCATGTGGATCTTGCTCGGGAAGCGGATTGGCTTTCGCGAGCGGCAGCTGATTTTACGGGACCAGAACCAGACGTCGATGGCAGGGATTATCAAATATATCACTGAGATTGTCATCACCGTTATCACGATTGAAGCGGTCGGTGCGGTGTTGCTTGGGGTCCATTACTTAAATTACTTTGATACGGCCAACGAAGCGTTCCTGCAAGGCCTGTTCGGCTCAATCAGTGCGACGACGAACGCCGGGTTCGATATCACCGGCAGTTCGCTCGCACCGTTCCGGGAAGACCCGTTCGTTATCTTTACGCAAATCGCGCTCATGACCGGTGGTGCCATCGGTTTCCCGGTCCTCGTCGAGATTCGCACATATTTGACGAACCGCATTATGCGAAAACGCGAGAATTTCCCGCGCCGCTTCTCGTTGTTTACGAAATTGACGGTATCGACGTTTTTCATCTTGATTGCGGTCGGGACCGTCGGCTTGTTTCTATTTGAATACAATAACGCCTTCAAAGAATTACCGCTCTGGCTCGCGCTCTCGGATTCCTTGTTCCAGTCCGTGACGACGCGAAACGGCGGCTTGTCGACGGTCGACGTCAACTTGTTCTCAGAAGGCAGTATGTTGCTCTTGTCGATTCTGATGTTCATTGGGGCGTCCCCGTCCTCGGTCGGTGGAGGGATTCGGACGACGACGTTCGCCGTCGCCGTGCTCGGGGTCATCGCATTCATTCGCGGGGACTCGTCCATCAAAATCTTCGGACGCGAGATCGTGCTCGAGGATATTTGGAAAGCGTTCGTCATCATCACGGTATCACTCGCCGTCCTGCTCACCGGGGTCATGGTGCTCACTTTCTTTGAACACGCATCGCTCACCCGCATCTTGTTCGAGGCGTGCTCGGCGTTCGGGACGACCGGTTTGTCGGTCGGTCTGTCGGCAGAGTTCAGTAACGTTGGAAAATGGGTACTCACGATTTTAATGTTCATCGGTCGAATCGGTGTCATCGCCTTCATCTTGATTTTGCAGCGGAGACAGCCGAAACGGATGTACAACTATCCGAAAGAATCAATCATCTTAGGCTAAGGAGCTCAGATCATGAAGGCTTTTTGGATCAATTTTGGTTACGTGTTCGCCGTCCCGGTCTTGCCGTTCATCGCGGTCGTGAACGGAACGGCGCTCTGTTCGCCCGATTCACCGTTACTTGAGATTCCAGTGCTCGGCTTCTTTTTGGCCAACCCGCTCTGGTTCATCCCGGTGTACGGATTGTTCGCACTCGTCGTCGCCAAATGGATGACGGGACGCGAACAAAAGACGCACGCCAGACGTGCTTGAGACTTGCCTCGGCAAGTCTTTTTTTGTTCAACAGATGCAAGCGACGGGAAAAATCGCTACACTAGAGAAGGTATCAAATGGGAGGGAAGCCGAATGGATTTTCAATCGTGGCGCCACGTGTTTAAACTTGATCCGAATAAACCGCTCGATGATTCGGCGCTCGTGGCGCTCATCCGTTCGGGCACGGACGCTTTCCTCATCGGCGGGACGGACGGGGTCGACGCCGAGAACACGTTCGCGCTCTACACTCGTCTCGAAGGGTGCGGCATCCCGCTCGCACTCGAGATGAGCCATCCCGAGCAAGTGATTCGCGGCTTCGACCATTATTTCATCCCGACCGTATTGAACGCGGGCACTGTGGATTGGATCATCGGTCATCAAACAAAGGCGTTCGAACGATACGGACACTTGTTTCATGCGGATGTGACCGGGCAAGGCTATATCGTCTTGAATCCGGACGCGAAAGTGGCCCAGGTGACCGAGGCGAAGACCGATCTGTCCATCGAGGCGACGGTTGCCTATGCGGAAGCCGGTCATCGCTTGTTCCGCTTGCCTTCGCTTTACGTGGAGTATAGCGGCACGTTCGGGTCGGTCGAACTCGTCCAAGAATTACGGCTGGCCGTGCCGGACGCCCATCTGTTTTATGGGGGCGGTATCACCGGATATGAGTCGGCCCGAATGATGGCAGAACATGTGGATACGATCGTCGTCGGCAATGTGATTTATGACAATTTCGAAGGAGCGCTTGCGACTGTCGCAGCACTCCGATAAAATAAGAACAAATGTTTGGATAGAGAAAGGAAACGATTATGTATAACTTGAGTGAAGAACTAGTCAAAGGCATGAACCCTCCGCAAGCGGAGGCGGTCAAATATACGGACGGCCCGTTGCTCATCATGGCAGGGGCGGGGTCTGGGAAAACACGTGTCTTGACGCATCGCGTCGCGTACTTGATGGCGTCGAAACAGATCGCGCCGTGGAACATTCTCGCGATTACGTTCACGAATAAAGCGGCCCGTGAGATGAAAGACCGGATCGCCCGCCTCGTCGGCGGTGTCGCGGACGATATTTGGATTTCGACGTTCCACTCGATGTGCGTCCGGATTTTGCGCCGCGACATCGATCGCATCCGCTATGACCGGAACTTCTCGATTCTCGATTCATCCGATCAGTTGACGGCAATCAAGCAAGTGCTCAAAGAGCTGAACCTTGACCCGAAAAAATATGAGCCGCGGACGCTCCTCGGCATGATCTCGAACCATAAGAACGAACTCCGTACGCCGCAAGACGCGGCTGGACTCGTCGGTAACAACCCATACGAGAAAGTCATCTCGGACGTCTATACGGCGTATGAGAAAAAGTTGAAGCAAAACAACGTGCTCGACTTTGATGACTTGATCATGAAGGCGATTCAGTTGTTCCAAGAAGCGCCGGACGTGCTCGCGTTTTATCAGAAGAAGTTCCAATACATCCACGTCGACGAGTATCAAGATACGAACCGGGCCCAATATACGCTCGTTAAACTGCTCGCGCAAGCGCATGAGAACTTGTGTGTCGTCGGTGACTCGGACCAGTCGATCTATCGCTGGCGCGGGGCCGATATCGCCAATATCTTGACGTTTGAGAAAGATTACCCGAGTGCGCACGTCATCTTGCTCGAACAAAACTATCGGTCGACGAAACGGATTTTGGAAGCGGCGAACGGTGTCATTCAAAACAACTCGAGCCGAAAAGATAAGAAGCTATGGACCGAGAACGTCGAAGGGGAGAAACTGCTCCTTCACGTCGCCTCAGATGACCGGGATGAAGCGTTCTTTATCATCAATCAGATGAAAGAACTCCGCCAAGAGGGTGTCGATTACGGCGAAATGGCCGTTCTGTATCGGACGAACGCTCAATCGCGTGGACTTGAAGAGATGCTGCTCAAGTCGAACATCCCGTATAAGATGGTCGGCGGGACAAAGTTCTATGAACGAAAAGAAATCAAAGACATCTTGGCGTATTTGCGCTTAATCGCCAACCCGGACGAGGACATCTCCTTCGTCCGTGTCGTCAACGAACCGAAGCGCGGCATCGGCGCCGCGACGGTCGATAAGCTCGGCGACTTCGCCGGGATGCAGGGTGTGTCGCTCATGGAAGCGATTCGTGACATCGAGCTGTCGGGCATTGCCCCACGCACAGCGACGAAGCTTGCCGAGTTCCGTCAATTGATGGTCGATTTGCGTCAAATGGCCGACTACTTGTCGATTTCCGAATTGATTGAAGAAGTGCTGAAGAAGTCAGGCTACGAAGAGATGCTCAAAATCGAGAAGACGCTTGAAGCCGAGAGCCGCCTCGAGAACTTGCAAGAGTTCCTCTCGGTCGCGCAAAACTTCGAGAAAGAGAGCGATGAACAAACGCTCGTCGCTTTCCTGACCGACTTGACGCTCGTCTCGGACCTCGACACGCTCGAAGAAGTCGACGAGTTGCACCAAGTCACGCTCATGACGCTCCACTCGGCCAAAGGGCTCGAGTTCCCAGTCGTCTTCTTGATTGGGATGGAAGAAGGGCTGTTCCCACACAGCCGTGCCTTGAACGATCCGGAAGAGATGGAAGAAGAACGTCGCCTCGCCTACGTCGGGATCACACGGGCTGAGAAACGTCTCTATTTGACGCGGGCCCAGTCCCGCATGTTGTACGGGCGTTTCCAAAACAACCCGGAGTCGCGCTTCTTGCACGAGTTGCCAGAGACGCTCTTGGAGCGTTCGGGCAAAGCGAAGAAGCCGATGCCATGGAATCCGGTCGAGTCACCAGGGAAACTTCCGGTGAACGGCTTCAGTTCGAAACCGAAACCAAAACTCGCCCAGTCGTCCGGCGCCGAATCAATCGGTTGGAACGTCGGGGATAAGGCCAATCATAAAAAATGGGGACAAGGCACGGTCGTACAGACTCGTGGCGAAGGCGACCAGCTCGAACTCGATATCGCCTTCCCGGCCGTTGGCATCAAGCGCCTACTCGCCAAGTTTGCCCCAATCGAAAAAGCGTGAGGTGATTATATGGAGATGGCAGAACGCGTTGAAGCGATTCGTCAAAAGTTAAATCAATACGGGTATGAATATTATGTGCTCGACCGACCGAGCGTCCCGGATGCGGAATACGACCGTCTCATGAACGAATTGATTGAAATCGAGACGGACTATCCGGAACTCCGGAGTCCGGATTCGCCGACGCAACGTGTCGGCGGCGCCCCGCTCGATGCGTTCGTCAAAGTGACGCATGACACGCCGATGCTATCACTCGGCAACGTCTTCTCTAAAGAAGAGCTCGTCGAATGGGTCGAACGGATCGAGAAAGACCTCGGCTACAGTCCGCTGTTCGTCGCCGAGCTCAAGTTCGACGGTCTCGCCGTGTCGCTTAAATACGAGGACGGACGGTTCGTCCGCGGTGCGACGCGCGGTGACGGGACGACCGGGGAAGACATCACACAAAACTTGCGGACGATCCGCTCGATTCCGCTTCGGTTGAACGAGGACGTCACGTTCGAGGTGCGCGGTGAGGCGTACATGCCGAAACGGTCATTCGAACATTTGAACGACGAGCGAGAACGTCTTGGGGAACCTTTATTCGCCAACCCGCGCAATGCGGCGGCAGGTTCGCTCCGACAGCTCGACTCGAAAATCGCGGCGTCGCGGAACTTGGCGTTCTTCGCCTACGGGCTCGTCTCGACGGACGACCGCGTCGCCTCGCATGACGAGTCGCTCGAATATTTGCGCCGTCTCGGCATCGCCGTCAGCCAAGAGTACACGACGTGTCATACGGCTGATGAGTTATGGGACTATATTGAAACGTATGTGACGAAGCGGTCCGAACTGCCGTATGAGATTGACGGTATCGTCATCAAAGTCGCAGCCTACGAAGAACAAGAACAGCTCGGCTTCACGGCGAAGAGTCCGCGTTGGGCCGTCGCCTATAAGTTCCCAGCCGAGGAAGTCGTGACGACGATTGAAGACGTCGACTTCAGTGTCGGGCGGACCGGGAAAGTCACGCCACGCGCACGGTTCGCACCGGTCTCGGTCGCGGGATCGACCGTGACGTATGCGACGCTCCACAACGAGGACTTCATTGTAGAGAAGGACCTCCACATCGGAGACCGTGTCGTCATCAAGAAAGCCGGGGACGTCATCCCGGCCGTCGTCTCGGCGCTCGTCAGTGAGCGTACCGGGGAGGAGACAGAAATCGTCTTCCCGACGCATTGCCCGGCCTGTGAATCTGAACTCGTGCGTTTAGAAGGAGAGGCGGACCACCGCTGCGTCAATCCCGAATGCCCGGCCCAACTGCTCGAAGGGCTGATTCATTTCGTGTCACGCCCGGCGATGAACATCGATGGGCTCGGCGAGAAAGTAATCACACAACTCCACGCGTCCGGGCTCGTTCATAACGTGGCCGACCTGTACCGTCTCGACCGGGACGCGCTCCTCGAGCTCGACCGGATGGGCGAAACGTCGGTGACGAACTTGCTCGCGGCGATTGAGCAGTCGAAACAGAACTCGCTCGAGCGCGTCTTGTTCGCGCTCGGTATCCGCCTTGTCGGACAAAAAGCGGCCGCGTTGATTGCGGAACGGTTCGAGACGATGGAAGCGGTCATGGAGGCCTCGATCGACGACTTGACGTCAATCGATGGCATCGGTACGAAGATGGCTGAATCGATCGTCTTATACTTCGAGAAGCCGGAAGCGCGTGACCTCGTCCGTGACCTCGGCGCGGCAGGTGTCAACCTGACGTTCAAAGGTGCGAAACGACCGGTCGACGCCGATGCGCCGCTCGCCGGAAAGACAGTCGTTTTGACCGGGAAACTGCATGAGATGACACGTGGCGAAGCCGGGAAGCAACTCGAATTGCTTGGTGCGAGCGTCACGGGCAGCGTCAGCAAGAACACCGATCTCCTCGTCGCCGGCGAGAAAGCCGGGTCGAAATTGACGAAAGCCGAGTCGCTCGGCATCGAAGTGTGGGATGAGGCGGCGTTGCTCGCCTTCTTGGCAGAACAATCTTGAAGGAAAGGTCTTCCGTGTGGAAGGCCTTTTTTCATTGACCTAATTTTCAACTGTTTTAGGATGACGGCGGATTCGTGGGAACGTGCGAAGGGTAATGAATAGTATCTACAAATACTTTTTGACACCAAGAACTAACACCACGACTCGCGCACAATCATCCTCTATCCCTCTCCCGTGCCGGAGCGTGTCATCGCAGACATTCGTCACAGTTTGGCAGACACCTTAGAGGAGGGGGACCATTATGCGAAACACTAACCGACGCATCTTTGCACTCATCACATTCGTCCTCGTATTCATTGGCATGTGGGCACCGAATGGCGTTTACGCGAACACGACAATGACACCAACGCCAATTTATGCACAAATTGATTTGAGCCCTGAAGAAATCGAAGCGTACGACGACGCAAGCCTGATTTACGACGACGTGACGTACTACGGGGCGCGTGAATCGTCAACGATTTGGCGGTTCATGGTGGATGCGGCCGACGTTGACGTTACGACCATCGATCAAGTCACGTTATATAATGGTGAGGGCGTTCCTTATTCGTTCCCGGACGCGGTCTATGCATTTCATGTTGAGGAACTTGCGGGCGAGTCGACTGAGCCGGGTGATGACGGGACAGAGACAGTTCCAGACGTTGAAACACCGGTCGAGCCTCCGCTCGTTGAATCAGAGCCATCGCCAGAAGAACCTGTCACAGAAGAAGTGACTGCACCCTCCGCCACCCCAGTAGTTGCCATCGATCAATTGGTGCTCGGTGCCGACGGGCCAATCGAGCGTGTGTTAGGCGGAGATTTAGTGACGTATCGGCTCGTCATCGATGTGACGGGCGCCCCTGTCGAGAATTTTTCCGTATCCAACACGGTCCCGGAAGCGTTGACCGTCGTCGCGGACTCGGTTGAAGTTCTCGGTCCGGAAGGTTCGGTACCCCCGACGACCGTGAGTGGACCACCCGCCTTCGATTGGACGTTTCCGACGATACCGGTCGGGACGACGACAATCCAGTTCGATGTGTTCGCACCAGACGTGACAGATGAGACGGTGGTGACGAATACGTTTTGTATCGGTGTTGAAGGAGCAGATGAATTGATTCCGGCCGAATGTGCCGAGGCGACCGTCACGGTCATACCGAATGAGACGATTGGCCTCGAGGTCGGTAAAGAGGCAAATATTGATCAAGCCGTCGTCGGCGGAGTGATTCCGTATACGTTCGTCATCGAGAACACAGGCGAGACAGCGCTCACGATCACCTCCATCGAAGATGAGTTCTTTAGCGGCGACATCGATGCTGATAAGGTCGAAGCATTCAATGCCGACGTGCGTGAGCAGTTGATGGCGCTCATCGGGGAGAACGGCCTCGCGGCAGGTGAACGCGTCGAGGCGACGGTCAACTTAACAATCCCGAGCGACTATGACCGGACGAACGCTCCTGAGATCGGGAACGTGTTCCGGGTCGGCGCGACCGATTCCTATGGACGGGTCGTCGATGCCGAGAGTCAACAGATCGTCTTATTGAACCAAGCTGATTTCACGGTCACGAAAGTGGCGAGCCCAAGGGCGGTGCACCCGGGCGAGGCGATTCGCTATACGTATACAATCACAAACACGTCGAATGTCACCTTGTACTTTGTCGATGTCATCGATGAATGGACGAGCGGGGCGTTGACGACCAAAGAACAGCGCGAGACGACCGAGACGCTTCGAGACGGCATGCAGGCTCTCGCTGAAGTCGAGAACGGACTCATCCCAGGTGAGGAAGTCGTGCTCGAGATGGAAAAAGTACTCTTGCCATCCTATGATGTGCGAGCGGGCGCAGTATTGACGAACCGGACGACGTTCACGTTCGAGGTCAATCGTGAAGCGCGTGTGTCCCGAACGGCCGAGGCGACGGTGCACGTGAAGCAAAGCCTTCCAAAACCGGGCAACGATAACCGTGATGACCAAGATGAATCGGTTTATGTGCCGGAACCAACGACTCCGGTGACGCCAGACCAAGCGACCCTTCCGATGACCGGCACGACAAAAACGTGGGGAACGGTACTCGGACTCGTCTTGATCGTGCTCGGGCTCTTGTTCGTGACGTATCAGCGCCGTCCATCCACAAAAGCATGATTGCAGGCGCCCTCCGACACGAGTCGGGGGGTGCTTTTCTTTGAATCGGGACTGATTCCGCTTCGACACTTTTTTCGACGGACGATTTTGTTATAATGGACGAAGTGTAACGAATCGAATCATCAAAGGAGTTCAGACATAGATGAAATGGAAACAATTGATTATCCCAGCTCTCGCCGCGACGGTTTTCCTCGGCGGGTGCTCGATGAAAATCCCGATGGGGGAAGAGGATGTCACACCGACGGGTGAAGAGACGGCAGCCGAAGGCGTCACAGAAGCGATTCAAGCGCGTGATTCATATTACCAGATGGTCATTCCATTTAAACCGGCGGCAGCCCGAGGTTTGGCCCAGCGCCAAGTGAGCTCATCGCTCGAACTTGAAGAAGTGGAGCTCGGCCTCATGCGTCACTCGACCGGCGCGTTCAAACCGGAAAACTATGCGTATCAAGAAGGACAGCTGTTGACGAGCGAAGATGTCTCGCGTCTGCTTGGCCGTAAAGACAAGACGGCAGAAGGGCTCGTCCCGCTCAACCCGGCGTATGCGAACGGCACGGCCGAAGTGGCTGAAGACCAATTCGTCGAGGAGAATAAAAAGTCGCCACTCTATTTGGCGTCGCTCGTCGAACAGAACTATATGACGAAAACGGATAACGGCTATCAACTCGGCGGTGTTTCGTTCGCTTTGATTTTGAACCGGGAGTACGTGTTCCAAGCGCCGAATTTCGGTCCGACGTATACGGAAAAGTTGGACGAGAAGAAAGTCATCGCTGAAGGAGAGCGTATGGCGAATGAACTCGTCGCCCAACTGCGCAAGCGCGAGGACTTCAAAGATCTCGATATCAACGTCGCATTGTATATGAAAGCGTCGCAAGGGTCACCGACGCCGGGGAACTATGTCAAATCGGCATTCGTTGGCACGGCTGGCGAGGTGACGGCGAGTGATTGGAAAGATGTCGACGAGACGTATTATTACTTCCCGTCCGCCAAAGCGACGACGGAAGTGCGCGATGACGCTCAAAAATTCTCCCTCTTCAGCGACCGAATCGCTGATGTGTTCCCAGATTTCAGCGGGATGATCGGGAAAGGTTTTTATCAGAACGGGGAATTGTCACGGATTGAGATCGATATTCCGATCCAGTTCTATAGCCGGGCCGAACTCGTCGGCTTCACGCAGCACGTCGTCGGCCTGCTCGAGAACCGCTGGGAATACAACCGGAACGTACCCGTCCGAATCAACGTCACCTCGCTCGGTGGCGAACAAGAAGTGACGATCGTGTTTGAAGAGGGCATGGATAGTCCGAAAGTATATTTCTAACCGATAAGAAGGCATCGTGATGAAACGAATGCCTTCTTTTTTTCGTATGACTAGTAACGAGGAAATTCTTTGACCTTCTTTGACCAAATAGGTAGAATAGACTTAACAGAATCGGGAAAGGGATAGGTGAGGTGAAACGAGATGGCAAAAAACTATTATGATGTCCTTGGCGTGCCGAAGCAGGCATCCGACCAAGACATAAAACGAGCGTATCGAAAGTTGGCAAAACAATACCATCCGGACGTGAATAAAGACTCGGGTGCCCAAGACAAGTTCAAAGCAATCCAAGAGGCTTTTGACGTGTTGAGCGATCCTGACAAAAAAGCGAACTATGACCGTTACGGAAGTCCGGAAGGGCCGACGTTCGGCGGAGGGTACAGCGGTGATGGGCACGGGGAAGGATCGGCCCAATTCGAGGACTTGTTCCGTCAATTCGGCGGTGGGTCACGAACGACGTCGCGCACATTCGGTTTTGAGGATATGTTCGGCAGCTTCTTTGACCAGGCGGTCGAAGAAGACCTCGATGAGACGGTCCGAGTCAATGTCCCGCTCAGTCAATTGACGAGTGAGGCCAAAGTGAGCCTGCGCCTACAGACGGGGACGGTCAACGTCAAAATCCCGCAAGGCGCCCATGAAGGACAAAAGCTGCGTCTCAAAGGCAAGAGCAGTAAAGTCGGACAGTCGGGCGATCGAGGCGATGTGTACGTCGAGCTCCACTTCACCGATGACGACACGTACCGGCGCGAAGGGGCGAACGTCATCACCGTCAAACGGTTGCGTCCGCTCGCTTTCCTCGACGGCGCGGAAGTCGTCGTGGCGACACTCGATGGTGGTCGGGTCAAGCTGAAAGTCAAACCGGGGTCGCGGCCTGGTCAACGGATGCGCATCCCGGGACGTGGATTCATGACCGCTTCGAAAGTCCGAACGGATCTATTCGTCCAACTTGAAGTCGATTTGCCGCTAGACGCCGCCCACCGATCTGTTTACGAACAACTCGAACGCTGAGCCTAAGGAGGAAGCAGAATGGATTTCAATCGATTTACCGATAAAGCACATGAAGGCATCGTCAGCTCGCAGGCACTTGCGAAACAGTACCACCATAGCGAGATGAACGAATGGCACGTCTTGGCGTCGATGATCTCACAAACGGACGGCATCGCGCCGCTCCTACTGCAAAAAATGGAACTGAGCGTCGCCGATATCGAGGCCGAGGTCGCGATGGCGCTCAAGAACGCACCGAAACTTCAAACGCCGACGACGCCGATGATCTCGGCCTCGCTGTTGAACGTGTTGACGACGGCGGAACGTGAAGCGACAGGGATGAGCGATGAATACGTCTCGGTCGAGCATATTCTGCTTGGAATCATCATGAACAAGAGTCAAGCACAGAACATGCTCGAACGCAAAGGTGTGACCGAGGAGAGATTGCGTGAGGCACTCGTCGCCGTCCGGGGCAATCGACGGATTACGTCGAAATCACCGGAAGCGACGTATGACGTCTTGACGAAGTATGGACGCGACTTGATCCAAGAAGTGAAGACCGGAAAAATCGATCCCGTCATCGGGCGCGATAGCGAGATTCGGCGTGTCATCCGCATCTTGAGCCGGAAGACGAAAAACAACCCGGTCTTGATTGGGGAACCAGGCGTCGGGAAAACGGCGATCGTCGAAGGGCTCGCCCAACGCATCGTCCGCGGCGACGTGCCGGAGAGCCTGAAAGACAAGACGATTTTCAGTCTCGATATGAGTTCGCTCGTCGCCGGGGCCAAATATCGCGGCGAGTTCGAAGAGCGGCTCCAAGCCGTCTTGAACGAAGTGAAAGAAGAGGAAGGGAAAATCATCCTCTTCATCGATGAACTGCACACGATCGTCGGGGCTGGTAAGTCCGAAGGCGCGATGGACGCCGGGAACATGCTCAAACCGATGCTCGCCCGCGGGGAACTCCACTGTATCGGTGCGACGACACTCGATGAATATCGGCAATATATTGAGAAGGATCCAGCGCTCGAGCGCCGCTTCCAACAAGTGCTCGTCGACGAACCGGACGTCGAAGACACGGTGTCGATCTTGCGTGGATTAAAAGAGCGCTTCGAGATTCACCACGGTGTCCGCATTCACGACAACGCGCTCGTCGCAGCGGCCGTGTTATCGAACCGCTATATCACCGACCGGTTCATGCCGGACAAGGCGATCGACCTCGTCGACGAATCGTGTGCGATGATTCGGACGGAGATGGAATCGATGCCGGCCGAGCTCGATGAACTCGTGCGCCGCGTCATGCAACTCGAAATCGAAGAGGCGGCCCTGAAGAAAGAGAGCGATGATGCCTCGAAGAAACGACTCGATGCGTTGCAGCAAGAACTCGCCTCGATCCGTGAACAGTCGGACGCGCTCCGACTCCGCTGGGAAAACGAGAAAGAGTCGACCCATCGTGTCCAACATATCCGTGGGGATTTAGAAAAAGTGAAACTTGAACTGCAAGAAGCCGAGAGCCGTTACGATTTGAACCGGGCCTCCGAGCTCAAATATGGCCGCATCCCGGAACTCGAGCGCGAGCTTGCAGAAGCAGAGCGGCTCGCTGGTTCGGTGACACGTGAACTCGTCCGGGAAGAAGTGACCGAGGAAGAGATTGCCGAGGTCGTCTCGAAATGGACGGGCATCCCTGTGACGAAATTGACCGAAGGAGAACGAGATAAGTTGCTCAACCTCGAGACGGTACTTCATCAACGCGTCTTCGGACAAGACGATGCGATTCGGCTCGTCAGCGACGCCGTCATTCGGGCTCGGGCCGGCATCAAAGATCCGAACCGTCCGATCGGCTCGTTCTTGTTCCTCGGACCGACCGGTGTCGGGAAGACCGAGCTCGGGAAAGCGCTCGCCGAAGCGATGTTCGACTCGGAGGACCATATCGTTCGCCTCGACATGAGCGAGTATATGGAGAAACACGCTGTGTCGCGTCTCGTCGGGGCACCTCCGGGTTATATCGGCTATGAAGAAGGCGGCCAGTTGACGGAAGCGGTCCGCCGCAACCCGTACTCGGTTCTCCTGCTCGACGAGGTCGAGAAAGCGCACGCCGATGTGTTCAACATCTTGCTGCAACTGCTCGACGATGGTCGCTTGACCGACTCACACGGGCGTGTCGTCGACTTCAAAAACACGATCGTCATCATGACGTCGAATATCGGGGCCGACATCTTGCTCGAAGCGGCGAAAGATGGCGTCATCGATGAGGCGGAAGAACGCCAAGTCATCGAGCGGCTCCGCCGCCACTTCCGTCCCGAGTTTTTAAACCGGGTTGATGAGACGATTTTGTTCCATCCGCTCACGCGGGCTCAAATCGGCCAAATCGTCGAAAAAGCGGTCGCACGCATGGGCAGTCGCTTGACGGCGCGCTCGATTCAAATCGAGATCACGGATGCCGCGAAGGTATTCATCGCCGATGAGGCGTATGAGCCACAGTTCGGGGCCCGTCCAATCAACCGGTACGTACAACGGACGATTGAGACGAAACTCGCCCGTAGCATTCTCGCCGGAGACATCGAGGACGGCCAGACGGTCGTCATCGACGTCGAGAACGACGAGTTGACGCTTCGTCCCGCGACGGTCACTCACTGAATCACAAAAGAGCGCTGGCTGACGCCGGCGCTCTTTGTTTATGCAATCGGTTCAGGTTGATAGACGCAGTACGGTTCCTCGGCCTTATAGTCGCCGGTGACGGCATAAGCGCGGGCCCGAGACCCTCCGCAGACGTATCGATATTCACAGTAGCCGCATTTCCCGTGGTGTGTATCAGGGTCACGCAGCGATTGGAAGACCGGGTGGTGTCGATAAATCTCAGCGAGCGGTGTCTCTTTTACGTTGCCGCACGTGATCGGCAAAAAGCCGGACGGCTGGACGTCGCCCGTATGCGAGATGAACACGAAGCCGTTCCCGTCATTCGTGCCGCGGGGCGCCTTGGCGAGGTCGTCATGCGGATGGCCGATGGGCGGCAATCCAACTTGTTTTCGCTTCAAATTCTCTTGCCGGGCGATGCGCCGATAAAACTGGGCTTCGGTCGTCGAGATGATGAACGGGACGTGCTCTTGCAACGCGAACGCCCAACGGAGTACATCTTCATGCCGTTCTGGCGAGATTGGCTGGAGGAGTGACCCGCGACCGGTCGGCACGAGGAAGAACAACGTCCATACCGAGACGCCGAGTTCACCGACGAGTTTGGCGATTTCCGGGAGTTGGTCGACGTTATACTCCGTGACCGTCGTATTGATTTGGAATGACATCCCTTCTTCTCGGAAGTAAGAGATGCCACGCAGCGTCCGTTCGAAACTGCCACGCGTACCCCGGAAGTAGTCGTGTGATTTGGCGTCCGGACCGTCGAGTGAGAACGCCCAGCGCGTCAAGCCGGCGTCTTTCGCCCGTTTGACGGCGTCATGGGTCACGCGAGGTGTCGCCGACGGGGTCATCGACACACGCATGCCGAGCGAGGCGGCATATTCGGTCAGTTCGAACAAGTCCTCACGCATGAGCGGGTCGCCCCCGGTGAAGACGAGAATCGGATTATCCATCGCCTGGATGTCTCGGATGAGTGCCTTGCCTTGCTCGGTATCGAGTTCACCCGGATACCGATGGAACTGGGCCTCGGCTCGGCAATGGACGCACGATAGCGCACAGGCACGTGTTACTTCCCAGATGACGATGAATGGATTTTCGTTGTAGTCGACTCGTTTCATACGGACACCGCCTGTCTCGCCATCACCCGGGAGACGGCCTGTTTGGCCGAGTCGACGCAGTCGGGGAGACCGACGCCATGCAAGATGGCACCACATGCCTCGATCCCGTCGAGTGTGGACAGCTGCTCTTCGAAAGCGCGCACGTATTGTTTGTGACCGACCTCATATTGCGGCATCGTATCGATGTGCCGTTCGACTTTTGTGAAAATCGGGGTACCGACGTGTTGAATCTTCCGCAGTTCACGCAGCGCGAAGTCGGCGATGGCCTCGTCGGATTCCGTCAACAAGTCGGGAACGAACTCAGATCCGATGTAGACGCGTAAGAGCGCCTTATGTTTTGGTGCCATGTGGGGCCACTTCTTATGCATCCAACTGCAGGCCGTCAAGGCGTTCCCTTCCGCTTTGGCGATGACGTAACCGGTCCCGTCGAGTGCCGCGACCTCTTTTTCATCGAACGCCGCGAGCACGGTGATGGAAGACGTCCGTTTCAAATCGGACAAATTTTCTGCTTCCGGGAGACCGAGAATCGGACCGAGTGCATTCGGCGAAGTGGCCAAAATGATGCCGTCGAACGACTCGGACGTCCCGTCGGCGAGGGTGACTTCATGGGGCCGGACCGCCGCGACCTTCGTCTCTGTATAGAGGCGGTCAATCGACGGGCGAAGCGCCTCGATGAGGACACCGAGACCTTGCTGAAGGGATAGAAACTTCCCGGCTTCACGTGGCTTGACGCCGGCTTGAACAGGTGGTGTCAATGCTTTCATACCGAGAATCAGGCTGCGTGTTTTTTGTTCAATCGTGATAAACTGAGGGAAAGTAGACTCGATGCTCATATCGTCGAGCGTCCCGTTGTAGATTCCCGAGAGAAGCGGTTCAATCATCGCATCGACGACTTCTGATCCGAGCCGGGTCCGGAAGAATTTGTCGAGCGAGATGTCTGTCCCCGTATAGACGCGTGGCAGCACGAGGTCCATCCCGGCCCGAAGTTTACCGCGCCACGTGAACAAATCGGTCTTGACCATCGGCCAAAACTTGGTCGGGATGCCCATGACCGATCCGTCTGGCATTTGTCGAAGCTGTTGGCGGACATAAATGTACGATGTCCCGGTCATCGACCGGACGAGATGATCGTCGAGTCCGAGCTCGGTGATCAGTTCGGTCAATGTCGGTTTTCGGGCCATGTATCCGTCCGGCCCACATTCTAAGACGAAGCCGTCTTGATAGACGGTCTTGATTTTTCCGCCGATTCGATCGCTCGCTTCGTACATGGTGACGTGCGCCCCGGCTTGTTTCGCGTAATAGGCGGCGGCCATGCCTGTAATTCCTCCACCGATAATTGCAATTTTGTTCAATCCATTCACCCATTTCTATGTAGTGTTCTTCCTAACGGTACCGAGAATATTGACGTAGACATAGGATAAGTCTCACATGGTTCTAGACAAATTCGTCACGATTGGGAAGGAGAGGCTCCATATGGTTTGGTTCGGCATAACGGCGACAGTCGTCGTGGTCGGCATTATTGCCTTCATTGCATCGATGAATCGGTACAGGGAGAAGCTCGACGGAGATGAAGACAGCCCGTCGGTCCTTTGGGCTGATGAGGAATGGTATAAGCCAGAAAAGAAAGACGGACCACTTGATGGTTAACCGTCTTCGAATATGATAAGATGACCCGGTTGAAAACTATCGGACATGGGGTGATTGGATGAAAGTATTGGAGCAACAGTTGGCGCATTTGGTCGATGAGTGTCGTCCGTACACAGCACAAGGGAAAGTCGCCGACTATATTCCTGAGCTCGCGCATGTACAGGATGATTTGCTCGGCGTGGCGATTTGTTTGCCTGATGGTTCATATATTCATGCGGGGGACGTCCACCACAAGTTCACAATCCAAAGCGTCTCGAAGGCGTTGACGCTCTGTTACGTCTTGATGGAGTTTGGAGAAGATTACGTGTTCTCGAAAGTCGGGATGGAGCCGACCGGCGACGCGTTCAACTCGATTGCCAAGCTTGAAGAGACGGTGCCGTCAAAGCCGCTCAATCCGATGATCAATGCAGGGGCGCTCGCTGTCACGAGCATGATTTTAGGGGACACGGCGGAACTGAAAATCTATCAGTTCCGCCAGTTTTTGGCGACGTTGCTCGACGTGCCGGTGGAGGAAATCACGTATAACGAAAAAGTCGCCCGCTCGGAATACGAGACGACCGACTTGAACCGGGCCTTGCTCTATTTCATGCGCCATCACGGGATTGTCGAGGGTGATGTCGATGAAATCATCGACGTGTACACAAAGCAGTGTGCGATTGAAATCGACTGCTTTGACTTGGCCCGCATTGGCCGAATTTTGTCGGGCAACGGGGAAGACCCGGTCACGGGCGAAGAGCTGATCCCGCGTCGCGTCGTCCGAATCGTCAAAGCGATCATGACGACGTGCGGCATGTACGATGCGTCTGGGGAATTTGCCGTCCGTGTCGGTCTCCCGGGAAAGAGCGGGGTGTCCGGGGCCATCCTTGCGACCGGGAAACACGAGCTCGGACTGAGCGATGTCGGCTTCGGGATTTTCGGACCGGCGCTCGACTCGAAAGGGAACTCAATTGCCGGGATGAAACTGCTCGAACTGCTCGTCGAACGCTACACGTCCCGCTAAAGCTGGATGGCGTCGACCGATTCGTCGAGCCGAGATTGCAGCTCGTGCACGACTTGTTCGTAATCGTCGGCCAAGGCGGCGGGTGGTGTGAAATCGCTCCAACGCAGTAACAGTTGATGGCGATCGTTCATGTCGCCAAGCTCGGTCTGGAGCCGCTTCAGTTTTTGAATTTGATCTTTTGAGGCTTTCGTCTCATAGTTCAATAAGTACTCGTTCAAATAGCGCTCGCGTTTCACGGCGAGCCTGACCTTGTGGAGCGTCTCGAGCCGGTCGGACATCTCCGTCGCGTCGTGATGGGCGTCGATCCGTCGTTTGCGGTCGCTCCTCGCTTTATCGATAAATGACGAGGCGTCCTGCTTTTTGAAGGCACGGAACAACTGTCCGCCGATAAAGCGGCGAACTTGTTGGTCGAGCGATGGGGTCATCTTCTCCGTGACGCGCGTATATAAAATCGTGCGGTCTTTGGCGCGGCTCGCTTCGACGTGATCGGCGAAAGCCTGCTCGAGCTCGGTCTCGACAGCGAGCCCTTCGAGAAGAACGTCCCCGTCACGCACTGCACCGAGCGCCTCCATCAACTGTTTCAACTGACGATACGTGGAAGGTTTCGTGTCGTACAGTTGCATGAACGTCAATAGTTTCCGCAGATGGACCCGCGCTTGGTGGATGTCTTCGCTGTTTTGGAACGTGAGCGCCTCGGTCATATAATGATTGAATGTGTTCCACGTCTCCAAAAGCTCGTATTTTAATTTCTCCGCATTCCGTTGATTCATTCTAATTTTTCCTTTCTGAAATGAGATGATGTTGTCCATGTATCAAACACATTCACTTAATGAAAAAATTAAACTGTTCTTCACCATCTTCTTCCCGATTTTGGTGACACAAGTGTCCTTTTACTTAATCAGCTTTTTTGACACGGTCATGTCAGGCCGTGCCGGTGCCGTCGATTTGGCAGGTGTCGGCGTCGGGTCGAGTCTATGGATGCCCGTCTATACGGGGTTAAGCGGGATTTTGCTCGCTGTCGCACCGATCGTCGCGCAGGCGCTCGGGGCCCGTAACATCCAACAGATTCAACGAACACTGTATCAAGGTGTATACTTAGCGATCGGCCTGAGCGTCGCGACGCTCATCCTCGGGTTCTGGCTCGTCCCGACGGCCGTTGACGGCATGGGGCTGAGCGAAGAAGGTAAACGAATTGCCAAAGGGTATTTGCTCGCACTCGGATTCGGAGTGTTGCCGATGTTCCTGTTCAACGTGTTGCGCACACTCATGGACTCGCTCGGCAAGACACGGATCTCGATGCTGCTTATATTATTAGGGTTACCCATTAATGTCGGGTTAAACTACATCTTCATCTTTGGAAAACTTGGTGTGCCGGCATATGGCGGCGTCGGGGCCGGAATTGCCTCAGCGATCACCTACTGGTTGCTGTTCTTTATGGCGTTCGCGTTCGTCCGGAACGGAAAACCGTTCCTCGAATATCGCTTCCTGCGCTCGGTGGAACGTCTCATGTGGCCGAGACAAAAAGAGTTGCTCAAGCTCGGCACGCCGATCGGTCTCGCCATTTTTGCCGAAGTCAGCATCTTCGCGGCAGTGACATTGCTCCTTAGCGCCTATGGTGACAATATCGTCGCGGCCCACCAAGCGGCCATCAACTTCGCCTCGTTCGTCTATATGTTGCCGTTGTCGGCATCGAGCGCGCTCACGATCGTCGTCGGGTACGAACTCGGGGCCGGGCGACTCAAGGATGCGGTGCGCTATGCTAAAATCGGGATTGTACTCTGTCTGGCCGTCTCGCTCTTCTCGGGTGGTCTTTTGTTCTGGCAAAATGAACGGGTAGCCGCGATTTATACGAACGACGCGGCCGTCGTGGAACTCGCGGCCCACTTCATGATCTTCGCGGTCTTTTTCCAACTGTCGGATGCGGTCGCCGCACCGATTCAAGGGATTTTGCGTGGCTTCAAAGACGTGAACGTGACGCTCGTCTTGTCGCTTATCGCCTATTGGGTGATCGGTCTCCCGCTCGGCTATACACTCGCCGAACAGTTCGGCTTCGGACCGGATGGTTACTGGATCGGGTTGATCGCAGGTCTTGCGGCAGGCGCCGTCTTGTTGTTCATGCGTCTCATTCATATCGTCAAACGGTATGAGGGGAAACCGCTCACGAACGAAATCTCATAACCTGCAAAAGTTGACGTCACTGACGTCAACTTTTGTTGTTTTAGGCATGAATAAGTCGGGCAAAGGATTGAGGGAATCAATCCTTTTTATAAAGCAAAATTGGTCTATACAACTATACTAATTTTTGTTATGATGACGATGAAGCTACTTGAGGAAAGGTGGATGACCAATCATGGTGATCATCAACGCACAGATCGTTTCGGGGGACAAGACATGGGAACGAGGATATATCCGGTTCGACGGAGCGACGATTGAGAGCGTCGGTTCGATGGATGAGTATAGAGCAGAAGGTGAGACGGAGCTCGATGTGGACGGGGCGCTTGTGACGCCGGGCATGATCGACGTTCATATCCACGGCGGGTATGACGTCGACACGATGGATGCGGATGAAGACCGATTGCGTCATCTCGCCAAGTCGATGCTCGCTGAAGGAGTGACATCATTCTTTGCGACGACGATCACGCAGTCACCGACTGCCATCACGAAGGCGCTACAATCAGCCCGGACTGTCATCGAGGCGGGAGACACGTCGCTCGTCGGCATCCATCTAGAAGGACCGTTCGTCAACGTCGATAACGCGGGGGCGCAACCTGCAGAATATATTATCGACCCCGACGCGGAGCGGTTCCGGACATGGCAACAAAAGGCCGGCGGGCACATCCGTCTCGTCACGTATGCGCCGGAACGTCCAGGGGCACGTGAACTCGAACGAGCGATGCTTGAGACCGGGGCGGTCGGGTCGACCGGGCACACGAACGCCACGTTCGCCGAGAACAAGGAAGCGAACGTCAAACATGCGACGCACTTATACAATCAGATGCGCGGACTTCACCATCGGGAGCCGGGAACGGTCGGCTATTGTTTATTGGAGCGGGACGTCATGGTCGAAATCATTCCAGACGGGATTCACAGCCGTCACGAGATGGTCGACTTCGCCTATCGCATGAAAGGGGCGGACGGGCTCGTCGTCATTACAGACGCAATGCGGGCGAAAGGGCTTCCGGACGGTCGCTATGAACTCGGAGGCCAACCGGTCATCGTTGCGGACGGGGCAGCCCGCCTTGAAGCCGGAAACTTGGCCGGTAGCGTCTTGACGATGGACGCGGCGTTCCGAAACGTGGTCACGTTCACAGGATGCACATTACCTGAAGCGGTGAAGATGACGTCGACGAACCAAGCGCGTGAATTCGGATTGACGAAAAAAGGATCGATTGCGGCCGGCTTTGATGCGGACCTCGTCATTTGGGACGATGCGCTGTCGGTCACGACAACGATTCTTCAAGGACGTATCGCTTATTCGAAGGAGGATATGGAATGAACATACTAGTTGCGAAAACACCGACAGATGCAGAAACGATCGCTTATACACTCATCACTGAACGATTGGCCGGGAAACGAGAGTTCGTGCTCGGGCTGGCGACGGGGAGCACGCCGGTCGGCATGTATCAGATGTTCAAACGTGACAAGCTTGACTGCAGTCATGTGACAAGCGTCAATTTAGATGAGTACATCGGACTCGCACCGAGTCATCCGCAAAGTTATCATCACTTCATGGAAGAACGCCTGTTCAATGACGTCCCGTTCAAAGAGAGCCATCTGCCTCGTGGGGACGCGGAAAATCCGGAAGCGGAAGCGGCACGATACGAACAGCTCGTCCGATCGATTGGGGTCGATCTTCAATTGCTCGGCATCGGAGAGAACGGACATATCGCCTTCAATGAGCCGGGTACCGCGCTCGATGCGAAGACGCACGTGACCGAACTGACCGAGTCGACGCGGGAAGCGAACCGTCGTTTCTTTGACACGATTGAAGAAGTGCCGACACATGCCATCACGATGGGGCTCGATACGATCATGAACGCGCGAGAAATTGTACTCGTCGCAACAGGTGCTCGTAAAGCGGAAGCCGTGCACCACATGATTGAGAGCGTACCGACGATCGAGTGGCCGGCTTCCATCTTACAGGCGCATCCAAGCGTCACCATCGTGCTCGACGCCGAAGCGGCTTCAGGATGCAGTGACGTATTACAGGCACGTGGCAGCGAAGCGGCTGATCGATTCTTTTCCATCCGAGCTTAACGACCTGGAGACAAGTGTCTCCAGGTTTTTTTATGGCCAACTGTGGGAAATTGTATGGAAATGGATTTGTAATCAAAACGTTTTCGACAAAAGTCGAGGATTCCTCTATAATAGGTGAAGCTCATATCATTCGACCGTGAAGGAGAAACTCATGAATTCAAGAACTCAGGCTCGTAGACGGCGCAAAGGCCCGTCTGCGTTTTATAAGCTGTTCAGCGCCCTCGTATTGATCGCCGTCATCGTTGGCTCGAGCATGTATGGGACAGCGTTTTATAAAGCACATAACATGTTGTCCGGTACGCAAGTGATACTTGAGGATGATCCGACCCTCGAACCGACGCGATTCGATAAAGAGGATACCGAGAGCTTCCTCGTACTCGGGACGGACTTGTCCCCGCAAAAGAAAGCACGCGGGGAGTACGGTCGTTCAGACGTCATGATCGTCGTCATTTTGAACAAGAAGAACAAGCAGACGACGATGCTCAGCATCCCGCGTGACTCGTACGTCAATATCGACTACACGGGCTTCAACATCCCGTACGGCAAGACCGGTCTCGATCAAGATAAGATTACGCATGCGTACTATTTCGGATCGATGGATGAATCGAACCCGAACAACGGGATGCGAGTAGCGACGAACACGATCGAAGACTTGGTCGGCATCGATATCGATCACGTCGTCTCGCTCAACTTCCAAGGGTTCGTCGACTTCATCGATGCCGTCGGCGGCGTCGAAATCGATGTCCCGTTCTCGTCGGAACAGAAGAGTTATGACGCTTCCCGTGAAGTCGTCCAAGTCGAAGAAGGATTGCAACAGTTGTCAGGTGAAGAGGCACTCGCTTACGTCCGGAACCGCTATGACGACCCACGCGGTGACATCGGACGCGGACAGCGCCAGATGGAAGTCATTAACGCGGTCCTTGACCAAGCGCTCGGCACCTCACTCATCAACAACTATGACAAGGTGTTGAAGGCGGTCGGTGACAACATGCAGACGACGCTCGGTCCAAACGACTATATGCGCCTGATCGAAGACGTCGGTGCCCTCAACAACACGGTCCAGTATCAGTTGACCGGTGAAGGGGCCCGCGGCAACGACGGCCATTTCTATTACTTCTTGAACGAGCCGTTACTCGAAGAAGTCCGCTATCGTGTCCAACAGGCCGATGCGGGCAATGAAGTGGAGCCGATGACCGATACAGAGCTCGAAACGTATATGTATGACCCTGCCGGCATCACGTACGAAGCACAATAAAAAATGGTTTGCCGTCCGCGGCAAACCATTTTTTTACGTCCGATCCATGGAGACGGTGAACGAGTAGGCGTCACCACGGAACAAGGAACGGCTATATTCGAACATGTCTCCGTTTTCGAGATACGTTCGTTGGTCGATCAAAAGGACAGGGGCGTTCGGGGAAATCGTCAACAGCTTCGCTTCTTCCGGCCCTGCGCTCCGTGCCTCGAGCGTTTGGGTCGCGTTCTTTAATCGAAGGCCGGATTGCTCGGCAAACTCATAGATTGAACCGACGGCAACCGTCTCGGTCAGTTCTGGCAACAAGGCGACCGGGATATACGCGGTCTCGAGGGCGAGCACGTTCTCATCGGCGAGACGCAACCGTCGCATCTCATAGACGGGGGTATCGAGGGACACGCTCAACTTTTGAGCGATTTTCGCCGGGGCTGGAATCGTCTGGAACGATAACAGGCGGCTGAACGGTCGCATGCCTCGATGTTTGATTTCTTCTGAGAAACTCGTCAATCCAGACAGTGCCATCGTGATTTTCTTGTTGGCGACGAACGTTCCCCGGCCTTTTTGCCGGCTTAAGTAACCGGCGTTGACCAAGTTCGTGATCGCTTGTCGAACCGTCATCCGACTGACGTTATAGCGCTCGGAAAACTCCCGTTCGGATGGGATCGATTCTCCGGGTTGAAGCTCGCCGGCATCTATTTGTTGCTTTAAATAGGCTTCGATTTGATAATAAATAGGTAGCGGTGATTGTTTATCAATCTGTAACATGCATATCGCTCCTGACTTCGAAAGTAAGTGTTTCTTATTATAGACCAAATTAGACTAGTTGTCTGAACATATCCTACAGAAAAGGCGGCGACAGTAATGAATTCATGGCAATTTGAAACGACGGTGACCGAGACTCGCACCGATGCGCGCGGGACATGGATCGCGCTTGAATCCACATTATTTTATGCAGAAGGCGGGGGACAACCACCGGATGCCGGGACACTTAACGGAGAGCCCGTGCTCGATGTGCAACGGGTCGACGAGATCGTCTGGCACTTGATCGAACGTGCGCTTGAACCTGGAACGCTTGTGACCGGCATCGTCAACGACGCTGTCCGACGCGACCATTCGATTCAACATACGGCCCAGCACGTGTTGACGGCTTTGCTAGAGGATGAGTACGGTATTCAGACGCTCAGTTTCGGGATTGGGCCAGCCGAGTCTTCGCTTGAAATCGATACGGATACATTCGATTGGGATCAAATCGAGTCGCTAGAACGGGACGTGCAACGCATCATCTTTGAAAACCGTCCGGTCCATGTGCGTGAATTCCCAGCCGAAGAAGTCGAACAAGACCGTTTACGAAAAGCGACCGACCGCACCGGAACCGTCCGCATCGTCGCCATCGACGGCCTCGATTACAACGCCTGTGGCGGGACCCATGCGGATTCAACGGGTCAACTCGGAATCGTCCATGTGACCTCGATGAAGAAAGTTCGCGGTAATGTCCGTTTGACGTACGTCGCCGGTCTTCGGGCCTTGGCCGAGGTCCATTCGTCCCGGACCGCGCTACGGACGATTCATCAAACGTTGTCGACGACGAACGAGACGGTCGCCGCCCGTGTCATCGAAGAACGGAATCTTCGGCTCGAGCGGGACAAAGAAGTGAAGGCGCTCGAGGCCCGCGTCGCGAAAGCGAAAGTCGCTGCCTTCTTGCAAGAAGACAATTATGTCATCACCCACATCGGCAAGACGGAAGCAGAGACGCTCACGACGACGATCGTCGAACGGATCGCCGCGACCGGACGGATTGCCGTCGGAGCCAATCATACGGGTCAAAAGCTGTGGCTCATGCATGACGGGACACACGACATCGCCATCGGTAAGTTTTTGAAACGGACGCTCGACGACCTCGGCATCGGTCGAGGGGGCGGCAGTCACAAACAAGCGCAAGCCCGCTTCGAGTCTGTCCTCGAGTTAGAACGAGCGACAGCGGAGATTGTGAAGCGGCTACAGGAAGGAATGGTATCATGTTGAAGATTGAACACGGGAACGACTCGAAACTGATTGAACTGGCCCGGTCTGTGCGGCAAACGGTGTTTATTGGCGAACAAGGGATCGCGCCGGAACTTGAGTATGATGAACTCGACCCGGACTGTATCCATTTTGTCGGAATGGTGGACGCTGAGCCTGTCACGACGGCACGTCTGCGCCCAATCGGTGACGGGGTCGGGAAAGTCGAACGGGTCGCCACACTTGCCGCGAAACGCGGTAACGGGTATGCCAAGGAGATCATGCTCGCCATCGAATTTGTCGCGCGGGCGAGGGAGTTACACGAGCTCAAACTAGGGGCGCAACTGACGGCACTCCCGTTCTATGAACGACTCGGGTACGAGGCGTACGGCGATGAATTTTTAGATGCTGACATTCCACATCGGATGATGCACAAGGCGTGGTGACCATTGTTTGAAATTTTCCTTTTTTCTAAAAAAAGGTTGGCAAGCCGGGAAGCATTTGTTATAACTAAAACTAACAACTGACAGATAGAGGTTGCGAATGACATGAGTAAGCTTGATCGACACGGACGCATTCCGGATCGAGCCGAAAGGGGAAATTCGCCGAAGTCGACGTTCGCATGCGTACGAACGAAGGCTGGGGTAGTCGTGAATAACGCCTACACTGCCATGGATGAAATGCCATGGAGCGCTATCTACGGAACGATTCTTTAATCGTTTTTCAACTGCGCGTACAAGCGGCAGACCGTAGGGAGAGTGCTTCCTACCGGTCTGCCGCTTTTTCTGTTGGTGGACATCTTGAAAGTGGGGAACCTGATGACAACCGTATTGAAATTCGGAGGCAGCTCCGTTGCCACGATTGAACAAATCCAGGCCATTGCTGAATATTTACAGACTCGGGCCGCCGCCGGTGAAAAGCTCGTCGTCGTCGTTTCCGCGATGGGGAAAACGACGGACTCACTCTTGTCACTCGCCAAACAAATCACGGAACGTCCGATGATTCGTGAACTTGACCGCTTGCTCGCGGTCGGTGAGGAGCAGACGATCAGCCTGCTCAGCATCGCTTTGAACTCTCGGGGCGTGGCCGCCATCTCGCTCACCGGACAACAAGCCGGCATCGACACGATGGGCATTCACACGAAAAGTAAAATCAAAGCGATTCGAAAAGAAGTGTTAGAAGAAAAACTTCGGACGTATGACGTCGTCATCGTCGCCGGTTTCCAAGGTGTCAACGAGTTCGGTGATGTGACGACGCTCGGACGGGGTGGGTCGGACACGACGGCCGTCGCCTTGGCCGCCGTGCTCAGCAAACGTTGTGAAATCTATACAGACGTCGCCGGGGTCTACACGGCTGACCCACGTATCCACAAAACGGCACGCCGACTAGACACGGTCTCGTATGACGAGATGATGGAGATGAGCGCGCTCGGGTCGAAAGTGATGGAGATGAGGAGTGTAGAGCTCGCGAAAAAATTTGATGTGAACATTTTTGTAGGGAAGACGCTTGCAAGCGAAGGAGGAACATGGATCATGGATATGACACAGGCGATGGAACAAAAAGCGGTGACGAGCGTGAGCGTCGTGAAAAACGTGCTCAGTGTCTCAATCAAACACATTCCACATTCGGTGGCAGGAGTTGCCGACATTTTCGAGAAGTTGTCACAGCGTCATGTCAATATCGATATGATCAGTCAGACGGCGTTCGATGGAGAAGTGTTCTTATCGTTCACGTGTCCGCTCGATGAAGAGGCGTTCCTCGAAGAAGCGCTCGCGGAATTGACCGAGACGTTCCCGCAAATCAAAATCGACCGTCATACCGAACATGCGAAAATCTCGGTCGTCGGCATCGGGATGCGTGACGCGACCGGAGTCGCGTCCGAATTGTTCGCCACGTTCCGTGAAAGCGGGATCCCATTCTATCAAGTCACGACATCCGAGATCAGCATCTCGTACACGATTAACGATCAAGACGTTGAAACGGCGGTCGCAGCTATCGCCGAACGTTTCCATTTATAAGGGGGAGTCACCATGTATAACGTAGCCGTCGTCGGCGCGACCGGAGCCGTCGGTCAAAAAATGATTGAAGTCTTGACCGAATACGAGTTTCCAATCAACGAATTATTGCTTTACGCTTCAGCCCGTTCAGCCGGAAAGACCGTGAACGTGAACGGAAAAGATGTCGTCATCCGGGAACTGTCGGACGCGATTTACGCCGACCCGATCGATATCGCGCTCTTCTCAGCCGGGGGGAGCCTCAGTGAACAATATGCGCCTCGTCTGAGTGAACAAGGGGTCATCGTCATCGATAACTCGAGCGCGTTCCGGATGCAGGCGGACATCCCGCTCATCGTCCCGGAAGTGAACCGAGTCGAACTGAGCCCGGACAAGACACTCATCGCCAATCCGAACTGCTCGACGATTCAATCGGTCGTCGCACTCGCGCCGCTTGCGGAAGTATACGGGTTGACGCGCGTCGCTTACACATCGTATCAAGCCGTCTCCGGGTCGGGTCAAAAAGGGATTGAAGACTTGGAACGCGGAGCGCGCGGCGAGGAACCGAAAAACTATCCGTATCCGATTTACGATAACGTCTTGCCGCACATCGATGTGTTCTTAGAGAACGGTTATACGAAAGAAGAACAGAAGATGATCGAGGAAACACGTAAAATTTTGAACGCGCCGAACCTCGGGGTGACGGCGACATGCGTCCGTGTCCCGGTCCGTAACAGCCACGCCGTCTCCATCACGGTCACGCTCGACCGCGAGGCGACGCTAGCCGAAGTGAAAGCCGTGCTCGCGGACGCGCCAGGTGTCGTCCTCATGGACAACCCGGGCGAACTCGTCTATCCGACACCGCTCGATGCGAACGGGACAGACGACGTGTACGTCGGTCGTGTCCGTGTCGACGAGTCACAGCCGAACACGTTCCATCTCTGGTGTGTCGCTGATAACGTTCGAAAAGGCGCGGCAGCGAACGCCGTCCAAATCGCCCAATGCATGATTGGGCAGACTGCTACGAAATAAGGGGGAGATTATATGTTCACAGGAGTCGCAACCGCACTCGCCACACCGTTTCAAGCAGACGGTCAGTTACATCTCACAGCGTGGGAAGCGTTGATTGAAGACCAAATTAAAGAAGGTGTCAGCGGCCTCGTCATCGGCGGAACGACTGGTGAAGGCATGACCATCACGGACGACGAGTTCGAGACGCTTCTCGTCAAAGCGATTGAAGTCGCTGCCGGCCGTGCCGTCATCATTGCCGGTACCGGGTCGAACAACACGGCGCTCAGCATTCAAAAGACGAAACGGGCCGCCGAGCTCGGAGCCGAGATGGCGATGGTCGTCACGCCGTATTACAACAAGTCGACGCAAGCAGGTCTGATCGCCCACTTCACAGCGATCGCCGACGCGTCACCGATTCCACTCATGCTCTACAACGTACCATCGCGGACGGGCGTCGCCCTTGATCCGGCAACGGTTGGGGAACTCGCCGATCACCCACGCATCGCTGCGCTCAAGGAAGCGAGCGGGGATATCTCGGTGATGGCTCAAATGATGGCGCACGTGCCGGAAGGCTTCCCAGTCTATTGCGGGAACGATGATCAAATCCTTCCTTATATGGCTTGGGGCGCGCAAGGTGTCGTATCGGTCCTCTCGAACGTCTATCCAGGCGCGACGGTCGCTTTAGCCGAAGCGCTCCTCGCCGGAGATTTAGAGACGGCCCGCACATGGCAGCTCCGACTGCTCCCGGTCATCGACGAATTGTTCGCGGAAGTGAACCCGATTCCAGTCAAAGCGGCATTAAATGCACGCGGCTTCGAGTTCGGTGCACCACGTCTCCCGCTCGTCCCGATGAGCGCGACGGCCGAGGCCCGCTTGTTGTCGGCAATGGAGCAGTTCAATGAGGTGAGACAGTGAACTTACTCATTCATGGCTACGGAGCGATGGGACAGATCGTCGAAGAAGTCGCCCGGACACAAAACTTGAACGTTGCGGCCATCGTCTCACCGGCCGGAGGGGAGCATCCCGTCTCGTTGCAAGACGTCGAGGCCGACGTCGATGTCGTCATCGACTTCTCGAACCCGGCACTGTTAGATGATGTGCTCGCTTTCGGGAAAGCCAAGCAAATCCCGCTCGTCATCGCGACGACGGGTTTCTCGGAAGCGGAACTTGCCAAAATTGAAGCGGCGTCTCAGGAGATCCCGATTTTCCAGTCGTATAATACGTCTTATGGGATCGCGCTCCTGAAACAGTTGCTCGACCAACTCGTCCCGCTCACGCTCGGTTATGACATCGAAGTGATTGAGGCGCACCACCGCAAGAAAGTGGATGCCCCGAGCGGGACGGCAGAACTGCTCGCCCGTGCCATCGAGGCGAAACGCGACGTGACACCGGTATATGACCGGACACCGCGCCGCGAAGCGCGTGCAGCCGATGAGCTCGGCATGCATTCGGTACGCGGGGGGACGATTTTTGGAGAACATACCGTCCTCTTTGCCGGAGACGACGAAATGCTCGAATTGAAACATACGGCCCTGTCCAAACGCGTCTTCGCGAACGGGGCACTCGCCGCGGCGGCAACGATTCTCGACCGCCCGGCCGGATTATACAATTTAACGAACCTATACGAGGAGGCCACTCATGTTACTCACAAACGCTTATGAAATCGCGCAATACATTAAAGATGCCAAGAAAGAAACGCCTGTCAAACTATACGTCAACGGTCAGTTGGCCGGTCTAGACATCGAAGGGGCGAAAGCATTCGGGACCGACGAATCGAAATTATTCCTCACGACGGCCGAACGCGCAGCCGCTTTCGTTGAAGCGAACGCAGCGGTCATCACAGATACGCATCTCGAATACGACCGCCGGAACAGCGCCGTGCCGATGCTCGACACGACGAAATTGAACGCGCGCATCGAACCAGGTTCGTTCATCCGGGACCACGTTCAAATCGGCAATAACGTCGTCGTCATGATGGGTGCCGTCATCAATATCGGTGCCGTCATCGGTGACGGATCGATGGTCGACATGAACGCGGTCATCGGTGCCCGTGGAACGCTCGGGAAGAACGTCCATCTTGGAGCCGGCGCGGTTGTCGCCGGTGTCCTTGAGCCACCTTCAAAAGACCCGGTCATCATCGAAGACGGCGTCATGGTCGGTGCGAACGCCGTCATCTTGGAAGGCGTCCGTGTCGGTGAAAACGCAGTCGTCGCAGCAGGGAGTGTCGTCACGCAAGACGTCCCAGCAGGAAGCGTCGTCGCCGGAACACCAGCCCGTGTCATTAAGCAAAAAGATGAAAAAACCGCAGAAAAAACACAACTTGTTGATGACTTACGCTCCCTGTAACGTATAATAGACAGAAAATATAAACAATGAATGGGAGAGTTGAACAATGGAACAGTATGGACAATGGATGTGGCAAGACGGGGCTTGGATCGAGCCGAGTGACGCGAACACGAGTATCATGACACACGCGATTCACTACGGTAGCGGGTTCTTCGAAGGGATTCGGGCATACCATACAGAGGAAGGCCCGGCCATCTTCCGACTCCGTGAACACTTGGAGCGACTCGTTCGTTCGTGTGCACACTATCACGTCGACTTGCCGTACACGGTCGATGAGCTCGAACAAGCGACAATCGAATTGATTGAACGCAACGGCTTCGAGGCTTGTTACATCCGCCCATTCGTTTTCCTCGGCACACCTTGGCAGGCACTCATGCCGACGCAGGAAACGAAAGTACACGTCGCGATCTCGTGCTGGCCGCTCGGCGAATATTTCAGCAAGACGGTCGGGATTCGCGCGAAAGTCGCCTCGTATCGTCGCGTGTCTTCGACGATGATGCCGATGCAAGCGAAAGCGGCGGCGAACTATATGAACTCGCAACTCCTTAAAGGAGAAGCGGTGCGCGATGGATATGATGAAGCGATCGCCCTCGACATGAACGGAAACGTCAGCGAGGCGAGCGTCGCCAACATCTTCCTCGTCAAAGGAAACAAAATCGTCACACCGTCACTCGATTGCTCGGTGCTCGACGGCATCACGCGTCAAACGGTGATCGAACTCGCCCGTGAGGAAGGGTTCGAGGTCATCGAACGCCACATCGGACGTGACGAACTATATGTCGCAGATGAAATCTTCTTAACGGGGACGGCGGCTGAAGTGACGAGCGTCATCGAAATCGACAACATCTCAATCGGCGGCGGCGTCCAGACGGTCGCGACGAATATGCTCGCGCGTTACCGTGAGGCTGTGACGGGTCAAATTCCGACACACCGCGATTGGATCACGTTCGTCAAAGCTGGAGTCAAAGAATAAAGGAGTTTTTTGTATGGGAGTCACAATTGACTTGAATGCGATTCGCGAAAACAAACGTCGGATTGAAGCGCTTGGCCGACCGGTGTTCGCCGTCGTGAAAAACAACGCCTATAACTTAGGGATGGAGCCAGTTGTGACGACACTGTATGAAGAAGGGGTGCGTCACTTCATGGTGACGACGCTGGACGAGGCGAGCGAGGTCAGGGCATCAGCTCCGGAAGCGCGCGTTCTCGTCATGAACCCGGTCTACGACTGGGCAACCGTCCATCGTGACCATCTTGACGTCGCCATCGGTTCCTATGACTGGCTCGTCTCGCAACGGGATCAGTTGGACGGTGTCCGCCTTCATTTAAAGCTTGACGTCGGGATGAACCGATTCGGTGCCAAGACGTTCAAAGAAGCGCTGGCCATCGTCGCGTTTTGCCAAGACGAGGGGCTCGACCTCGTCGGGTTATGTACTCATTTCCCGCTCGCTGACGCCGACAACGCAGAAATCGAACACAGTGTGCACGTGGAACGGTTCGCCGACTGGTCGAATCGTCTCATCGAACGGCATTCGTTCGACATCGTGCATGCGGCCAATAGCGCCGCGACACTACAAGCGGATCCGCGCCTCGGGCATTGTACCCATGTGCGCGTGGGAATCTTCCTTTATGGCTACTCTTCGGTCGAACCGGTCGATTGGCTCATCCCGGCGTTTCACTGGGAAACAGAAGTCGTCGCCGTCCATGACATCGAGGCCGGTGCCCACGTCGGTTACGGTACGGGCTACACGGCCGAGACGAATGAACGCATCGCTGTGCTCTCGGTCGGTTATGGCGACGGACTCATGCGAGCCCGGCGCTTCTTACCGGCCCACATCGAAGGACGGGCCTATCCGTTCATCAGCAACATCTTCATGAGCCACAGTTTCTTGCGCGTCGATGACACGATTCAAGTCGGAGACCGTGTGGAGCTGTACGGCCATCTCACGAAAATCGATGACGTGACCCGCACCGGGCACGCCAATAACTCAGAACAATTATGCGCACGCTCATGGCGTGTCCCGCATCGCTTTGAAGGAGGCAATGTATGTACACCACCAACCAATCAGTTTGTATGATCGAATGCGTGTCCGTCCGTGAACTTCAAGCGACGTACGGGACACCGCTCTATATCATGAGCGAGCCTGAACTCGAGCGTCGCCTCGGCCTCGTCCGTAACGCGTTCCTCGACAAGTATCCGAACACATATGCGCTCTACGCATCAAAAGCGATGTCGATCGCGGCCGTGTACGACAAAGTGATGGCAGCGGGCTTAAGCATCGACGTCGTCTCACGCGGTGAGATGTTCGTCGCGCTCCACGCAGGTGTCCCGGCTGACCGGATTCACGTCCACGGGTCGAACAAGACGGTGCAGGACATCACGTTCGCACTCGAGAACGGCATCACCCATTTCACGATTGACAATATGCGCGAAATCGGACTGTTGTCGGGCCTCGCGGTCGAACACGATGTCGACGTCGACGTCCTGCTCCGCATCGTCCCACAAGTCGTCGGAGGCGCCCATGAGGCGATTCAGACGGGTGGGGTCGACACGAAGTTCGGCTTCCCGACCCACGACGACACGTATCTCGAAGCGATCAAGGCGACGCTGCAGGCGGAACGTCTGCATTTGCAAGGCATCCACTGTCACGTCGGCTCGCAGATTCAAGAACCGACGTTGTTCATCAATACCGTCAAGACGATGGTCAACTTCATCGAGACGATCCGTCAAGAGACAGGATACACGGCCGACGTCTTGAATATCGGTGGCGGCTTCGGTGTCGCCTATCTCGAGTCGGACGACCCGCTCGACTTCGCCGACACGATGACACAAGTGATGGACACGCTCGTCGCGGAAGTAGAACGCTTCGGCTTTCCGCTCCCGAAAATTGGGATCGAACCAGGCCGTTGGCTCGTCGCCAACGCCGGCGCGACGCTCTATGAAGTCGGGACGGTGAAAGAAGTGAGCGGTGTCCGCACGTACGTCTCGGTCGACGGAGGCATGACGGATAACATTCGTCCCGCCCTCTATGATGCCGAGTATGATGTGATTGTGGCGACACGGATGGATGAGCCGAAGACGATTGAAGCAAAAATCGTCGGGGCGTGTTGCGAGTCGGGAGACATCATCTCGAACCGTTCGCTCATCCCGCCGGTCGAAGCTGGCGATCTCCTCCTCGTCAAAGCGACGGGAGCGTACAATTTCTCGATGGCGAGCAACTATAACCAGATGCTCCGTCCGGCCGTCGTGTTCGTGAAAGATGGCAACCATCGTCTCGTCGTCCGCAGACAGACGCTCGAGGACTTGGTCGCCTGTGAGGTCGTCGGGCAATCGACATGATAGAACGAACGCATTCCTGACTCAGGGATGCGTTCTTTTTGTCGAAGTCATTCTCCTTCAAATGAGAAATGTTTTCAATTATGATGGAATAGATAACAGAGGGGGAAGTGACTTCAATGGAAAAGACAGCAGGACAACAGTTGATCGAGTCGCGGCGGACGATTCGGATGTTCACGGAAGAACCGATTGCGACGAAAGTACTCTATGAGTTGTTGGCATCGGCGCATCAGGCACCGTTTCATAACAAAGTCGAACCGTGGAATCTCTATTTGTTCAACGGGGATGGAAAAGACGTCTTGCTTCAGGCGCTCGAACCGGCGTTTCAAGATGGACCAGAGGCGAAGCGCGAGAAAATCGCGGGACGCATCCGGAACGCGGCAGCTTGCGTCTACGTGACGACGAAGCATTTCGAGACGGACAAAGGGAAGAAAGATGCGCTGCTCGCGACGGCGACGATGATTCAAAACTTTCATTTATTATGTAGTGAGCAACAGATCGGCCTCGTCTGGCGGACGGGCGGTATTTTTGAGGATGTCAGGCTTCAAGAGATGATTGGGGCTGAGGGTGAGACGTTTGTCGGACTGCTCCAGCTCGGTCGTTACGAAGACGTACCGCCTACGAAGCAACGTCAATCGATTGACGCTTGCTTGACGATTTTTGAGTGAACGAAAAGGTCCGAGCGTAGGTGACTACGATCGGACCAGTATTTATAGGTCAATGCGACTGAGCCGTTCATGTGAGCGCTCAGTTTATTTTTTTAACTTGGTTGCGAGCCAGTCTTGAATGACATTCGTTGGAATCATTGTGTTCACGTTCCCTTAACTTTAGTTTCTTCCTCTTTAGTATTATCCGATTGCAATCGTTCCCAAACCTCTCGATGTGTTCCTTGCAGCGTATCGTCGAACGAATCCTCGATATGCAGACAATAGCTTGGGTTAATGGACGAGGCGTACAAGTCTAACATGAGTTCGGCATGGTTTGGATACATTACAATTGGCCCCTTTCGACACGTCGGCTTGACTACATCCTCAGTATACAAAGGAAACATGAAGAAAAATCGGGATAATCGTTAACAATTTATGAATCTTGTAAACGCTTTCACAATCTTTGTGTCGATGTGAGTGGCTCGCATGTCGTCAAGTACTGCTCAGCCCGTTTCGCGTATTTGTTGACGGTCCGTTCCATGATGAAGCGATCCTCGTCATTGAGCGGACGGACGACTTTGGCGGGCACGCCCATGACCATGACGCCCTCCGGGATTTGCATGTTCGGTGTGACGAGAGCACCAGCGGCGATGAACGAGCCCTTCCCGATTTTTGCCCCGTCGAGAACGGTGGCATGCATCCCGATGAGACAACCTTCTTCAATCTCACAGCCGTGAATCATCGCCATATGTCCGATGGAGACGCGGTCATGAATGACTGTCGGGGAACCTTCATATTGGTGGACCATCGATCCGTCTTGGATATTCACGTAAGAACCGATGCGAATCGGTCCCTCATCGCCTCGAATGACCGTGTTGAACCAGACGCCGGAATGGGCGCCAATAGTGACATCGCCGATGACGTGCGCCCCTGGTGCGATGAACACCGTCTTATCAACATGTGGAATCAATTCTCCTAATTTGTATTGCATATGTGTAACCCCTTTCAAACGGATATGCTTTCATTGTCGCATAAGTTGAAAAAGAAATTGCACCGGAAAGATTATTCTTGTTAAGATAGTAAAAATACGTAGAAAAAAGGAGACACACAGATGGAGAAACAACATTTGATCGACGTCGCGGCGAAAAAAAAGAAAGCAGCGGTCGTCTTTAAAGATGTGGCGGTCATCGACGTCTACAGCCGTGAGACGATTCGCACCGACGTCGTCGTCGACGCCGGCTATATTGTGGCCATTGGGGACGGCTACGAAGGGGAGACCGAATACCATGACCCGTCTTGGACGCTCGCACCGTCATTCATCGATGCGCATGTCCACATCGAGTCGTCGATGGTACCTCCTCACGAGTTCGCCAAAGCGGTGCTTCCGCTCGGGGTGACGACGGTCATCGCCGATCCGCACGAGATTGCGAACGTGAACGGGGCACTCGGCATCGAGTATATGCTCGCCGACGCTAAAGGGTTGCCGCTCGACGTGCGGATGATGCTCCCGAGCTGTGTGCCGGCGACGCCGTTCGAGCACGCCGGGGCGAAGCTATACGCCGAGGACTTGGCCCCGTTTTTAGGGGACCCGGGCGTCCACGGTCTCGGCGAGGTGATGGACTATCCGTCCGTCGAGTCGGGGAGTGCGGATATGCTTCAAAAGATCGCACAAACCGAACACGTCGGGAAAGTCGTCGACGGTCATGCCTCAGGTCTTGGCCCGGATCAGTTGAACGTGTATCGCACGGCCGGCATCATGACCGATCATGAATGTACGACGGCTGAGGAGGCGCTCGAACGGGTGCGGCGCGGCTTTTACGTTCAAATTCGTGAAGGGTCGGTTGCCCGGAACGTGGAAAAAGTCAGCCGGGCCATCACGGAGAGCAACGCCCACCGGTTCTTATTCTGTACGGACGATAAGCATTTGGACGATCTCGTCGCCGAAGGCGGGATCGACTACAACATTCGCATGGCGATCAAACAAGGTGTCAAACCAGAAACGGCCTATGCCATCGCTAGTCTGCACGCGGCCGAGGCATACGGACTCAAAGATGTGGGTGCCGTCGCTCCGGGCAAACGAGCAAACTTTGTGATCTTGTCAGACGTCCAATCGGTAAAAATCGAAACCGTCTACGTGAACGGGGAAGTCGTCGCCAAAGATGGCAAGGCGACGTTCGAAGCCGACGGGATTGAAGTGCCGAAACCGATGAAAGGTGAGCTCAAACTACCCGATTTGACGGCGGACTCGTTCCGTCTAGCCGTGAAAGAAGAAGCGGTCGATGTGATTCAAGTATTGCCGAACAGTCTCTTGACGAAGCGACAGCGTCTTGTCTTCACACCTGACGCGTCCGGAGCCGACCTCGCCCAAGACATTGCCACGCTCGCCGTCATCGAACGCCATCACGGGACGGGTCACATGGCCCTGGCACCGGTGACAGGGTTCGGCTTGAAGCGGGGTGCGCTCGCGGCGACGGTCGCCCATGATAGCCACAACCTCGTCATCGCCGGGGTGAGCCCAGACGACATGTTGCTCGCTGCCGAAACACTTGAAAAAGTGGGCGGTGGTGTCGTCGCGGTGTCAGAAGGGAAGGTGCTGGCGGTCTTGCCGCTCGAAATTGGAGGACTCATGACGAAACGTCCGTATGCGGAAGTGGCGGACGTGCTCGAACAGTTGAACGATGCGCTCGACGTCGTCGGCGCCCATCGTCATTTCAATCCCTATTTGACGATGTCATTCCTTGCGCTCCCGGTCATCCCGGATTTGAAGTTGACCGATATGGGACTATTCGATGTGACGACGTTCTCATTCATCGAGTCGTAAGTCAGTCTAACGTATGATTTTTGTTAAGAACGACCCGAAACGATTGAACGCTCTTGGTTAAGTTGGTATAGTTACGACAAGTTTCATCGGTACAAATGGAAAGGGGGGATATAACAGATGGAACAAGTTGCTTACAACAGGTCGTATGATGAACATGAGGATTTGATCAATTCTGTGTATCGTGCCTTCCAGGATCGATGTGAAGAATTGCCTGACGAGACGCGGACGAAACGGCGGTTGCGTCAACTCGTCTTACTGACGATTAAAGACCATACATCGTCACACGCCGAACGATTCGTCTTGTATCATTTCTTTAGTGATTTCTTCAAAGCGGTCGAGTCTGACGATCAAGCCGCACTCGCTGTGTTAAAACAAATCATCCGAGATGAAAAAAACTATTGATTAGTCACTATGACCTATGATAATTTAGACGTAACTTTAAATGAATATTCGTGCTATCGATGAGGTAGAGGTGCGATGCTGATGAGTAAGTAGTCCGAGGATGACAACGGTGAAGACTACAGAAAGGCAAGATCGCCGAAGTGTAAAGTCATGTCTCTGACTTTGTGCTGGGCTGACGGGAAATACCCGTCAGACTGCCATACATATTTATGTATGGAGCGCTCCAAGTCGGCTAAGAAAGACGGAACATCCAGCGAGGGTGTCGGCTTTGTTGCCGATGCCCTCGCTTTGCGTTTTTTTAAGCATAGGGGGGCCTCATCTCAAACAGAAGAGGAGGAAATCAGCATGGTAGATTATTCAACTTCGGTACTATCACTCGTACCAGCTTTACTCGCCATTATTATGGCCATCACAACACGGAAAGTCATTCCGTCACTCGGTGTCGGGATTATCGCAGGGGTGCTACTGCTTCACAATTTCAACCCGCTCGAATCGATTCAGTATTTATGGTCAAACATCATCGCGCTATTTTGGGCGGATGGGGCCATCAATGAATGGAACGTGCTGTTGATCGCGTTCTTGCTCTTGCTTGGTATCTTGTCATCCATCATTCAAACGTCGGGCGGAGCCCGTGCGTTCGGAGAATGGGCCGCTTCAAACGTCAAGACAGCCCGCGGTGCTCGTCTCGTCTCGTTCGGACTTGGGATTTTGATTTTCATCGACGATTACTTTAACAGTTTAGCCGTCGGGAACATCAGCCGACCGCTCACAGACCGTAAAAAAGTATCACGTGCAAAACTCGCCTACATGATTGACTCGACTGCCGCACCGGTCTGCGTCATCAGCCCGCTCTCGAGTTGGGGAGCTTATATCATCGCCATCATCGCAGGTATCCTGGCGAAGTATTCGATTGATAGCTACTCATCGTTCTCAGCGTTCATCCAAATCATCCCGATGAACTTCTATGCCATCTTCGCACTTATGTTGACGGCGTATGTCGCTTACACGGGACTCGCGATCGGACCGATGCGTACACATGAGCTACGTGCCCTTCAAGGAGAGCTCTACGATTCATCGAAAGGCGCACCGATGGGGATGAGTGAAGATATTAAAGAACACGATGGCGGGAAAGTCCGCGACTTGATTGTCCCAATCATCGTGTTGATCATTGCCACTGTTTCAGCCATGTTGTACACAGGTGGACAGGCGCTTGCCGCTGACGGTCAGAGCTTCTCGTTGATCGGAGCGTTCGAATCAACAGACGTGACACGTTCCCTCGTAACGGGTGCTGTCATCAGCTTGATTGTCGCCCTCTTATTGTTGATTGGCCGCAAGATTCCGGCGAAAGACTATGGACAAGCGACATGGGGCGGAATTCGCGCCATGTGGCCAGCCGTGCTCATCTTGTTGTTTGCTTGGACGATTATCGCCGTCATCGGTGACATGAAGACAGGTGACTACTTGGCAAGTTTTGTCACAGATTCGATTGCAGCGTCTTACTTGCCGCTCATCTTGTTCGCGATCGCTGGTCTGATGGCGTTCTCGACAGGGACGAGCTGGGGGACGTTCGGTCTCATGCTTCCAATCGGGGCAGACTTGATTATGGCCGTCGATCCGGAACTGTTGCTCCCGACACTCGCGGCGGTGCTCGCTGGTGCGGTGTTCGGTGACCACTGCTCACCGATTTCGGATACGACGATCCTCAGTTCGACGGGTGCCGGATCGCACCATATCGACCACGTGTTGACACAACTTCCATACGCGTTGATTGCGGCTGGTGTGTCAGCGGTCGGGTATTTGGTCCTCGGGATCACAGGCTCGATGTGGATCGGCTTCTTCGCGGCATTCGCGACGTTTGTCGTGGTCCTTGTCATCGCGCAAATCATTTCTAAACGCGGACGCGTGCCAGCTGATATGCGCGCTGAACGCGAAGCGTAATTCATCTAGATTAAAGGCGTGCCACCGCTCGTGGCACGCCTCTTTTTTGTATTGGCATAGGTGTCGATGCACAAACAAGCCCTGCCACAGGAGTGACAGGGCTTGCTGATTAGTTGACGTCCAACCACTTGAAGCTAGCGTCAGCTCCGAACGGATGGCGGTGCATGTTTTGAATGTTTGAGCGTTCGAGGTACGCTTCACCTTTTTGATAGATCGGTGCGATCGCGAAGTCATCTTCGAGCAAGATGCGTTCTGCTTCTTGCATCGTTTCCCAACGTTTCATTTGATCAGCTTCTTGTTTCGCGCTTTGGATCAATTTATCGTACTCGTCGTTCGAGTAGGCCATCCGGTTGAACGGACCGTCCGTTACCCACATGTCGAGGTACGTCATTGGATCCTGGTAGTCAGGGCCCCAGCCAGCAGCTGAGACGTCGTACTCACCTTTACCTTCAAGGTCAAGGAAGTTTTTGAACGGCTGTTGCTTGATGTTGAGCGTGAGGCCAGGGAGGTTCTTCTCGAGCTCACCTTTGATGTACTCGTTGACTTTCTTGAACGCTTCTTCATCACGTGAGAGGAATTCAAGTTCGATCGTTTCGACGCCAAGCTCGGCAAGACCTTTATCCCATGCCGCTTTCGCTTCGTCGACGTTGTAGCTTTGAAGGTCTGGATACTTCTCGCGGAAGTCGGCTCCGTCTTCTGTGAACGTGAAGTCTTTCGCGACGATATAGTTGGCCGGCTGTGAGCCGTCTGTCAAGATGACGTCTGTGACACCTTGCTTATCGAAGCCTTTCGCGAGCGCCTCACGAATGTTGACGTTTTGGAGTGCTTCGTTTTTCTGGTTGAAGCGAAGGAAGTTGATGCGTGCGTCGGCACGAGTCTTGAACTCTTCGCTGTCTTGGAATTGTGGTACGAATTCAGACGACAAGAGCGTGTAGTCGACTTCGCCCGATTCGAACAAGTTGACACCCGTCGCGACTTCTTTGACGACTTTGACGTTGATCGTCTCCATCTTGACGTTTTCAGCATCCCAATAGTCCGGGTTCTTTTTGTACACCCAACCTTCGTTGTCTTGCCAGCTGTCTAAGACGTAAGGCCCGTTGTAGAGCGTCTTATCGACCGCGCTCGCGAACGACTCGCCTTGCTCTTCGACGAATTCTTGCTTTTGTGGCATGTACGTCGGGAACCCTGTCAACCCGAGGAAGTAAGGGGCTGGTGCTTCCAATTGAACTTCGAGCGTCTTCTCGTCGACCGCTTTCGCGCCAAGCGTATCGAGTTCTTCTTCGCCTGCGAGAATCTTATTGGCGTTTTTCAAATCTTGAAGGATATACGCGTACTCGGCACCTGTCTCAGGATTGAGGGCACGTTTCCATGAGTAGACGAAATCTTCAGCTGTGACCGGTGAACCGTCTGACCAATTCGCGTCACGCAATTTGAAGGTGTATGTAAGTCCATCTTCTGAAATTTCTACGTCTTCAGCAATTCCCGGTACCGGTTGGTTATTTTCATCCAGACGATACAGTCCCTCGAAGACGTTGTTCGTCACGATGACCGATGTCGAGTCCGTTGTGAGCGTCGGATCGAGCTGTGGTAAATCTGTCGCCGAGACGAGCGTGATTTCCTTCTTCGCATCACCCGATGATGATCCGTCCGACGAGCTCGACGATGATTCTTCTCCGCCGCCACATGCTGCTGTCGCAAGCAAGGCGACACCCGATAAAGCTAACCATTTTTTGTTGCGCATTGTGTTACCTCCCGAAAATTCTGATTGTTTCGAATATATTGCAATTAAACTACAAACAAGATGAATAGGCAATAAAATTTTTTTAATTATTCGAAAATATAAACATTAGTGAAACACCTATCTAAACGCCTTTGGTTTCAGTAGAATAAGGAAATCATCGAATGATTATACATTATTGATGAATAGTTATTCGTCAGACGTCAACTTGCTTTGGAGGGTTTTTGAATGAAGTCACAGTCAGCCGGAATCGGCTTTTTTGGACTCGCTGCCATGGTCATCGGAACGATGATTGGCGGAGGGGCATTTAATTTACCGGGAGCGATGGCGCAAGGTGCCGGGGTCGGTTCGGTATTGATCGGTTGGACGATCACGGGCATCGGCATGGTCATGCTCGCGTTCGTGTTTCAATTTTTAGCGAATACGCGTCCTGAGCTTGAAGGCGGGATTTATGCCTATGCAAAGGAAGGGTTCGGCAAGTTCGTCGGTTTCAACAGCGGGTGGGGTTATTGGATGTCCGCGTGGATCGGGACGGTGGCGAACATCACGTTGATCTTTAGCACGCTCAGTTATTTCTTCCCGATCTTTTCGGTAGAGCATCGGGCGTTTCGATTGATTATGAGCGTGATCGTGATTTGGGGGCTGTTCTGGATCATCTCGCGAGGGATGAGAGAAGCGGCACTCCTCAATATCGTCACGACAATCGCGAAGCTCGTCCCAATCTTTTTATTTATCATCCTTATCTTGTTCGCTTTCCGGATCGACACGTTCCAAATCGACTTTTGGGGTCAGTCGGGCTTCAGCTGGTCACAGGTGTTCCCGCAAGTGAAATCGACGATGCTCGTAACGTTATGGGCGTTCGTCGGCATCGAAGGAGCGGTCGTCTTATCATCACGGGCCCGTCATAAACGAGATGTCGGACGAGCGACGGTGATCGGACTGGTTGGGACACTCGTCATTTATATGATGATCTCAATCCTATCGTTCGGGGTGATGACCCAAGAGCAACTCGCGTCACTGGCGGAACCGTCGATGGCGTATGTGCTTGAGGCGGTCGTCGGTCCCGTCGGTGCGACACTCATCAATATCGGCCTCCTCGTCTCGCTCTCAGGTGCGTTGCTCGGGTGGACGATTCTCGCGACAGAGATTTCTTATGTGGCAAGTCGCGACGGGGTGTTCCCGAAATTGTTCAATCGGCTCAATCGGAATGAGACGCCGGTGAGTGCCTTGTTCATCACGCAAGTCTTCACACAACTCGTCACTATCATTGCACTCTTCTCCGAACAGACCTATTTGGTGCTCTCGAGCATTGCCGGGATCGCGGCCCTCGTCCCGTACTTGTTTTCCGCCTTGTTCGGTTGGAAAGAGGCACGACGCACAGGGACGCGCTCGATGCTTGTCATGTCGGGCATCGCGACCGTTTACGCGGCATGGCTCCTCTATGCGTCGGGTGTCGAATATATGCTCATCGCGATGATTCTTTACGCGCCGGGCGTGTTCGTCTTCATGCTAGCCGAACGTGAACAGGGCCGTCCGTTCCTGAGCCGTCTGCAATATATGATTGCGGTCGTCATCCTGTTGGCGGCCACGTACGGCGTCTATGGACTATGGACGGCCACGATCAGCCTATAAAAAAAGTCATCGAACGTCGTGAAGACGTCCGATGACTTTTTTATTGCTTTCCGCCCGTTAACAGGCGAACGACTTCAATCGGAGGCATCGGCTTGGCGTACAAGAAGCCTTGGAACGAATCGCAGGCAGTTTGCTTCAAATGATCGAGCATCTCTTGGTCCTCGACGCCTTCGGCGACGACGTGCAGATGTAGGCTCTTGCCGAGATGGACGATGACATCGAGCAAGTGCGACTTCGAGGCGAGCCAATCGTCTAAAAAGACTTTATCGATTTTCAGCTCGTCGACCGGGAACGACTTCAAGTATTGGAGTGAAGAGAATCCAGTTCCAAAGTCGTCAATCGACAGGCGATAGTCGAGCCGCTTGATTTGATTCATCCGGGCGATGATTTCATCCGTTTGTTGCATGACGAGACTTTCCGTGATTTCGAGAATGATGTCGGACGGGTTTAAATTGAGCTGTTGCTTGATATTTCGGAGCGTATTGATGAAGCTGTCGCTCCGGAATTGGTTCGGTGAAATGTTGACAGCCATCGACAACGGATAATCGACGAGTCGTTGCCATGCTTTCAACTGTTTGGCGGCCTCAAGGATGACCCAGTTATTAATCGGGACGATCAGCGCCATCTCCTCGGCGAGCGGGATGAACTCCGACGGCGGGATTTGACCGAGCTCATCGTGATGCCAACGGAGAAGTGCCTCGAACCCGATGAGCCGGTCGGTCTTCAACTCGAACTTTGGTTGATATTCCAAATAAAAGTGTTTTTCCTCGAGCGCTTGATAGAGCGCTTTTTCGATATGGATTTGACGTGAGAACGCGTCGTCCATGTCTTTCGTGACGAACTGAATCGTGCCGACGCCAATCCGTTTCCCTTTGAACAAGGCGCTCTCGGCACGCGTATAAAGTTCTTCTAATGAAGATGTGGCCGATGGATAGAAGACACAACCGATGGAAATCGACACCATGATCGAGTGATGATAAATCCGGAACGGTCGTTGCAGTTCATGTTGCAATTGACGCAACAACTGGAACACTTCCTCTTTCGACTCTTCAAAGAACAGAAGTCCAAACAAGCCGCCCGACGGATGGAACATGACGCTCGTCTCAGGCATGAACTGAGTGGCCCGGTCTTTGATTTGGACGAGTAGTTCGTTGCCGACACGGGAGCCGAACGATTCGTTGATGATTTTAAAGCGATCGATGTCGAACAAGGCGACATGGACCAAACCATCCCTTTGATCGACAGTTTTCAAGACGTGGGCATATTGGCGAAGCCACCCTTTTTTATTTAATAGACCGGTCAAATCGTTATGATAGGCGAGGTAGTTGACCTCTTGCTCGAGCCGTTTTTTATCCGAGACGTCAAATCCGAAGGCGGTATATTGCACGACTTCGCCTTCTTCGCTCAAGATTGGGACGACCGTCAAATTGAGCCAGCACGTGTTCGCCGTATGACGTTCCGAGCGGATGGGCATCTCGCCGTTCCAAATACGGTCGGTCGTAAGCGCTTGAAGCACGTCCTCGGCGATCGGGTCATTCTCGAATGACGGATGGATGAGCTCGAACCAATTACGACCGATAAATTGGTGGTCGGGGGCCCCGATCAATCCGCATAACAACGGGTTGACCTCGGTGATTTCCCCATACGCGTTCGCAGCCAGATAATAAGTCGACTGCTCAATCATCGCCTGAAAATGATGGAGTAAGTTGAACTGTTCCGTGCTGATGAGCGGACTAAATCCTTTCGGCAGAAACGCAAGGAAGTAGCCCGTATAGTTGTTGATGGAAAAAGATTGTAAATAAGCAGTCGCATAGACGACTGATCCGTTTTTATGTTTGAACGGCGTCATCGCCGTCGTCGAGAACGGATATTGAAGGAGCATCGGTGACCAGGATTCAAGCGCATCCTGTAAGTGTTGGACAACAGGGAGCGGATGGTGAAGCACCTCGTCTCGTCCCCATCCGAACAGCGTTTCCGCATATTCGTTCCACAGCAGGACGTTGCCATCGAGATTGATGTAACAGCATGGGACAGATAAAGCATCGATGAACTCGTCAATCGGCAAATCGCGCAATGAAGCCACAGCATTTCCTCCAATCTACATCAAATGAATCGTACTCTACGTTCAGTGTACCTTATTTTCCCAACCCGAGGAATGGGCAAGTTGGTCGTTGTCAAAAGAAAGACGGTCATCATATACTGAAGGAGTAAGATAGTTTTTTTGATAAGGGGGAAATCAAATGTCAAAGACACAAGAAGTGATTGAATTGACAGAGAAGTTCGGGGCGCACAACTATCATCCACTTCCAATCGTCATCTCGGAAGCGAAAGGGATCTGGGTGACGGATCCAGAGGGGAACCGCTACATGGATATGTTGAGTGCCTATTCGGCCGTCAACCAAGGTCATTGTCATCCAAAAATCATTCAAGCGCTCAAGGATCAAGCGGATAAAATTACGCTGACGTCACGGGCATTTTACAATGATCAACTCGGTCGTTTTTACAAAAAAGTGGCAGCGCTTACAAACAAACAGATGGTGTTGCCGATGAACACGGGTGCGGAAGCAGTCGAAACGGCTGTCAAAGCATCACGTCGCTGGGCGTATGAAGTGAAACAAATCCCAGGCCAAGCGGAAATCATCGTCTGCTCGGGCAACTTCCACGGCCGGACGATGGCGGCGGTGTCGATGTCGACAGAAGCGGAATATCAACGCGGATTCGGGCCGCTATTGCCAGGGTTTAAAGTCGTGCCGTACGGTGACATCGATGCGTTCGAGGCGGCTATCACTGAAAATACGGCGGCGTTCATTGTCGAACCGATTCAAGGCGAAGCCGGGATCATCATCCCACCGGCTGGTTACTTGAAACGTGCCAGTGAGCTCTGCCAGCAGCATAATGTCTTGTTCGTGGCCGATGAGATTCAATCGGGGCTCGGTCGCTCAGGCAAATGGTTCGCCATCGAATGGGAAGATGTGGAGCCGGATATGTATATTCTCGGAAAAGCGCTCGGGGGCGGCGTATTCCCGGTATCATGTGTCGCAGCCAATGAGAGCGTCTTGAGCGTATTCAATCCAGGGTCGCACGGGTCGACGTTCGGCGGGAACCCGCTCGCGGCAGCCGTGTCGATCGCGTCGCTTGAAGTGTTAGAGGAAGAACAACTGCCACAACGTTCACTTGAACTCGGGACGTACTTCATGGACCGATTGAAATTGATCGACAATCCGCTCATCAAAGATGTACGTGGACGCGGTCTGTTCATCGGAATCGAATTGACAGAAGCGGCACGTCCTTATTGTGAAGCGCTCAAAGAGCGCGGTCTGCTCTGCAAAGAGACGCATGAGACGGTGATTCGTTTGGCGCCACCACTCGTCATCACGAAAGAAGAGCTCGATGAGGCGTTCGAGGCGATTTCAGCCGTGTTCGCACCAGCCGCTATTTCGTGATTGCGCATCGCTTGTTATAATGAATACAGACTTAAACACCTGTCTCGCGACGTGCTCGCGGCAGGTGTTTTTTTGAAGGGAGACGGGGCCATGCTCTATGTATACGTCGGCTTGGCGGGAGCGCTCGGTGCCTTGGCACGTTATGGGATCGGGACAGGCATCGAGACGTTTTGGATCGGTCTGTTTCCGCTCGGGACGCTGCTCATCAATTTATCAGGAAGTTTCGCGCTCGGTTGGCTGACACACTTTCTGTTTCGGTCCGGACGTCTCTCCCCGAGTGTCGTCACCGCGGTCGGGACAGGGTTCATCGGCTCGTTTACGACGTTCTCGACATTCAGTGTGGAGACGATTGAATTGTTAGAGGCTGACGCATTCGGTTCAGCTCTGCTTTATGTGACGCTCAGTCTCGGACTTGGGCTGTTCAGTTCATGGCTCGGATTTTGGTTTGGGCGGCGACGGTTCGATCGGGCTGTCATGCGAGAGGGGGGAGTACGATGACGCTTCTCGTCATCATGATCGGCGCGTTCTTCGGGGCGATGGCGCGATTCGGGGTCGGTCAGTTCGTCAAAACCCGGACGACATCGGCGTTTCCGTGGGCAACGCTCATCGTCAATGTGACTGGTTCGTTTGGACTTGGGTATTTATACGGGGCGAGTGTTCACCAAACGCTCATGCTCGGTATCGGTGTCGGCTTTCTCGGTTCGTTCACGACGTTCTCGACGTTCAAGCTCGAAGTGATGCGGTTCGTCGCCAAAGACTGGCTTCGTTTCGGGATGTATTTGCTTGCGACCTATGTACTTGGTCTGTTTGCTGCCTATCTCGGTTATCATCTGCCATGAAAAATCCCTCGGAAACTTGTTCCGAGGGATTTGCTTTATTCGCTAAGTTGCAGTTTTTCAGCACAGGATGGGCACGTGTTCTCGTAAGACTCGCACTGCTCATCCATCTGTTTCCCGCATTCTTGACATGTCTTGTCCGGTAACTTCCGATAAAATTCGACGGAAGATTCAAGTCGGCTTGCCCATTCATTCATTGTAACTGCCCCCTTTATTTAAGTAACGTAGCTGTTATGTTGTTTTGATTGTATTATAACAGTGGTGTATAAGTCAATAATAATATATAACAGATTTATAAATCGGATTTTGTTAGAATGAGAGTACAGAAAACGAGGTGAGACGGATGAAAGCACCCCAGTGTGAAACAATCGCCATTCAAAGTGAAGATGTGACGGTGTTACAACGGGCACTGACAGACCTAGATGCGGTTCGAGTCAGCCGATTGTTCAAGGCGTTCGCCGATCCGACCCGGCTCAAAGTGTTGTACGTCCTGACGTTAGAACGGGAACTGTGCGTCTGTGACGTGGCGGCCGTGATCGGACATTCAAACGCGACGGCGTCGCATCATTTACGGACGTTGCTCGAGCAAGGGCTTGTCAAATATCGAAAAGAAGGAAAAGTCGTCTACTACTCACTCGACGATGATCACGTCCGGCTACTCGTCGAGATCGCGATGGCCCACAGTGCCGAACAAATTGATGCGTGACAAAGAGCCAGCTGGGATTCCAGTCGGCTCTTTTTTCGGTTGTAATTGTGATGGAACAGCGTTACGATATATTCAAATGAACATTTGAATGTAAAGGGGCGAGATAATTATGAAACGGGATGTATTACCTGTCGAAGGGATCACATGTACGAACTGTGCCGCCAAAATCGAGAAAAGCGTGACGGGAGAGGACGGTGTCGCCGCTTGTCAAATCGATTTTGCGACAAGTCGAATGATTATCGAATGGGATGATTCGAAGGATCACACGAAGACGCTCCGCGCCATCGAAGCGACGATGGGGCGAATTGAACCGGGAGCACATTTTGTCAAAGACGAGGCGGAAGTGCCGATGTCGGGTCGCTTATTGTGGCGGTTTGGCGTCGCGTTCGCCCTGCTGCTCGTCGGTCTGTACACCGATTTGCTCTTTGTGTACGCGATTGCCTATGTGGTCGCAGGCTATGACGTCGTCTATGCCGCAATTCGCAACGTATGGCATCGGGAATGGTTTGATGAAAAATTTTTAATGTCGATTGCGACGATCGGTGCGATTGCGATTGCGGAGTATCCGGAAGCGGTCGCCGTCATGCTGTTCTACCAGCTCGGTGAATACTTCCAAGCGCGGGCCGTCCACGCCTCGCGACGGTCGATTCAATCGCTGTTGAACATGAAACCGACGATTGCGCGCGTGTTCGAAGATGGACGAGAAGTAGAAAAACGTCCTGAAGAGGTCGCAACCGGTAGCATCATCATCGTTCGAGCAGGCGAACAGATCCCGATGGACGGTCGTGTGCTGCGAGGCTCGAGCTCATTGGATACGGCGTCGCTGACAGGTGAGTCGTTACCACGCCCAATCGGTCCCGAGGAAGACGTCCTTGCGGGAATGGTCAACCTTGACGGGCGGCTCGAAATACGAGTCGAACGCCCGGCGACTGAATCGAGCCTGCAAAAAATGATTGCCCTCGTCGAACAAGCGAGCATGAACAAGGCGAGAACGGAACAGATGATCACGCGGTTGGCGAAAGTATACACGCCGGTCGTCGTCGTGCTCGCGGCGGTCGTCGCATTTGTTCCACCACTGTTTGTCGGAAATCTCGAGGAATGGGTATACCGGGCCTTGATTTTCCTCGTCATCAGTTGTCCATGCGCCTTGGTGATCTCGATTCCACTCGGCTATTTCGGTGGGATTGGAGCAGGTTCACGGCGGGGCATCCTAGTGAAAGGCGGCGAATATTTAGATGTGCTCGCCGAAGTCGATACGGTCGTATTCGATAAGACCGGTACGCTCACGACCGGCCGCTTTGAAGTGACCGATGTCGTGACAAACGGGGAGCTGACGACAGACGAGTTGCTTCAGCTTGCCGCCCGTGTTGAGATGGCCTCCACGCATCCGCTCGCAAAAGCAATCGTCGAGCATGCGGGTCCAGTCGCACCGTTCTCGATGATTCAAGAAGAACCGGGATACGGGTTGATGGCGATCGACGGTGAAAACCGCATTTACGTCGGCAGCGCCCGCTATGTTCAAAAATTGGGTTATCCAACCCCGGCGGAGACATCGGGGACGATCGTCCATATCGTCAAAAATGACCGTTGGCTCGGCCGAATCGAGTTGAGAGACCAAGTGAAGCCAGATGCGCAAGAAACGATTCAAGCTTTGAAGCGCTATGGTTATCAGACGGTCATGTTGACCGGGGACCGGCAAGAAGTCGCAGCCGCCGTCGGTTCGGCAATTGGAATCGATGAAGTGAGAAGCGAATTGCTTCCGCATCAAAAAGTCGCAGAAGTCGAACGGTTGGCGGCAACTGGCAAGGTCGCTTTTGTCGGTGACGGATTGAACGATGCGGCGGCGCTCGCACGAGCCGATGTCGGACTCGTGATGGGCGGCGTCGGGAGTGATGCAGCGGTCACGGCAGCCGACCTCGTGCTGATGAACGACGCTCCGCGAGACGTCGTGGCAGCGATTGAATTAAGTAAGCGGACACGGCGGATTGTTTGGCAAAACATCACGTTCGCGTTCGGTATGAAGGCGCTCTTCCTCTTGCTCGGTCTCTTCGGACTAGCCTCGATGTGGGAAGCCGTGTTTGCTGACGTCGGGGTTGCCTTGCTCGCCATCGGGAACGCCGCACGTCTCATTCATTCCAAATAAAAAGACCTCACAATGGAAATTGAGGTCGAGGGATCGTCTCATTGGAGACGGTCTTTTTTTCGTGTTTTGAAGAGGAGAAACAGCAAAACGAGCAGTGCGGCGATGAGCAAGATGGCAATCGACGTGAGGGCTTGAATCAACACATCGATTTGATTCTCGGTCGCGACGAGTTGTTTGCGGATGTCTTCATACTGTAGTTTCTTCAATGCGCGCAAATCTTCGAGGATCGTTTGGCGCTGATCGGTCATCGTCTCGGCTAGCTCGGTCGCGGCCTCGAGATCGCCGCGCTCATAAAAGACAAGCACTTCGGCGGCGCCTTGCTCCCATATTCCGTCACGGTAAAGCAAATCAATCAGCGAGCTCGGTGTGTGCGGGTCGTTCGTGATCGACGTCTTCAACTCTTCAGCTTGCTGGGACATACTGTAATACGATTCTAAAAAACGCCGGTCTTCGTAGGCGAGCAACCCGCGAATGGCGTTGGCTCGTTCAATGTTAAAATACATGATCTCTTCGATGGCATCATAGGAATCGAGGCGTTGACTATGAATCGACTCGAGTTGATGTCTCGTGTCTCGAAGTTGAAACCCAAAACCCGCAAGGATCAGCACGGATAAAAGTGACAACAAGATGAGTAAGGTCAGCCATTTCTGTTGGGACACGGTCATCCCTCCTTCCATACAATCGTACAATATTTACCGATTTCGTCGCAAAATATTTTTTTGGAAAAGGAAAATTTCGGGTAAAGGTATAAAAACATAGTAAAGCGTTTCTTGTTATCGTTTACAATGAAATGAGGAACGATTTCATTTATAAGGAGAATACACATGCCAGAGAACTCATCGTTACGCAAGTTACACCAGGTCTTGAAAGAAAAACGAACGAACATGGAATACGACATTCCGGCCTTGTGGAACCGCCTGCAATTCCCTTCAGAGCCTGTCCGAGATGGCGTCGAACGGGTCAATCCTTACGATTTTTTAATCGAGACGATTGAAAAAGCGATTCTCCCGCATGCGGTCGACGGACGGGATTATCATCAATCGGTCGCCCAAGCGGATGGATATCTTCAAACGGGCGGCGATTGGATCAAGCGTGCCTCCGTCTATTCGATGCAAGTCCGGACCTCGACGTCATGGGATCATGACGGTTCAGGTTATGTCGAGATGGAAAACTCGGTCGGGATGAAGGACACGGGAACGTTCGTCAAAACGCTCGCGCTAATCCCGCACTTGCTTTATATGGGAATTGACACGTTGTTCCTATTGCCGATCTCGCAACATAGCCACAAAAATAAAAAAGGCGAATTTGGTTCTCCTTATGCCGTGCAAGACTTCTTTGGAATCGATGAAGAACTGAAAGAGACGTTGACGGGAGACGGCTTGACGGTCGAAGAAGAGTTCGCCGCGTTCGTCGAGGCATGCCATATGGTCGGAATTCGTGTCGTCATCGATGTCATCCCACGCACATGCGCCCGTGACAACCGTCTCATTCTAGAAAACCCGGAATGGTTTTATTGGATCCCGGTGACGGAACTTGACTACTATCACCCGCCGCACGTGCCCGGTATCGGAGAGAACGTAAAACCAGAGCACGCTTTCTTGCCAATGATTTACGGGTCGGAAGACGTCTGGGCGCATTTGCGTCGCTTCTCGATGGCGCCGAACCTCGTTGACGCGGACAAGTGGGAGACGGTGAAGACGTACTTGCTCGAGCACCCGGAAGAGAACTTGCTCGCGGTCATCGAGCGTGAGTTCGGTTTGACGACCGCTCCAGCTTTTTCGGATTGTATCAATGACCCGCAACCGCCATGGTCGGACGTCACATACTTCCGTCTGTTCCTCGATCATCCGACAGCGGCAGCGCCTTACGTCAGCGAGGCGAACTTGGCTCCGTACATTCTGTTCGATTCGATCAAGTCGAATCAATTCCGGGGCGATCAAATCAATGAGCCGCTATGGGCGATGCTCGCCGATATCATCCCGCACTACCAGCGCGAATTTGGAATCGATGGGGCCCGCATCGATATGGGTCACGCCTTGCCGGTCGATTTGGCACAACGGATCCTTCAACAGCCACGCGCACTCGACGCCAACTTCAGTTTCATCGCTGAAGAATTGATCGAAATCGGAGCGTGGGCAGCGAAAGAAGCGGGCTATAACATGATTATCGGCTACGGGTTCTATAAAGAACCTCGATTCGATACGCATGAGACACACCAGTTCATTTATGACTCACGTTTCTTACCGTTGCCGGTGTTCGCGGCCGGAGAGACAGCGGACACGCGCCGCGTGGCGACACGGGACGGGGGACGGCAAGCGAGTCGCTTGCTCACTGTGTTGAACGGCTTCGTGCCGAACGGGGTCCCGATGACGAACTCGGGGCTCGAACTGTATGAGACGCAACCGATGAACACCGGGCTCGACTGCCGCCCGGAAGAAGCGTACCAACTCTTCCCGACCGATCCGTACTTTGGTAAGCTCGCCTTCTTCGACGCGTATCAGTTCCATTGGGATCACCCGGAACGAGACGAGATGATCGAACTCATGCATCAAGTTGCCGAAGTGCGTCGTCGTTGGTTGGACGTCCTCGTCAACCCGAGTCATTTCGAACCGCTCGCGATGACGCACATGGATGCGCCGTTCATCGGCCTCGCTTGGCTGCGTCCGGATACGAACGAGACGCTCCTTGTCGTTGCCAACACGAGCATGCATCATCCGCTGCAGGGGAAAGTCCCGCTCGACGGGGTGCGCCGCCGTAACTGGAACGCAAGCCGTTTCGCCGAGATGGTCTACTCACCGACGTCATGGCCGTATGCCGAGCACTCGTTCGATGAGAATTGGGACCTGTGGGTCGATTTGAAGCCGGGCGAAGTCAAAATTTATGAGATGAAATAAGCAAATGCCCCGAATCGGTTTACCGGTTCGGGGCATTTTTTGTCACATCGTCTGCTTCATGTAGTAGATGACAAACTCATCGAGCGGCATCGGCTTCGCATAGCGATACCCTTGCATCGAATCACAGCCGATCTTTCGTAAGAAATTCTCTTGATATTCTGTCTCGACCCCTTCGGCGACGAGTGCCATCCCAAGTTGTCGGGCCATGGCGACGATCGTCGCGGTAACGGTTTGATACTCCCGGTTCTCTTCGAGTTGCATCGTGAACTCGCGCGGAATCTTTAACTCGTCAATCGGATAGCGGACGAGGTAGGCGAGTGAGCTGTAGCCGGTCCCGAAGTCATCGATCGACAGTTTGATGCCGAGCGCCTTGAGTTCGAGGATCCGTGTCAACACCCGGTCGGAATGGTGGGCGGCGACGGTCTCGGTCAATTCGAAGTTGAGTCGGCTCGGTTCGATTGGAAACCGCTCAAACAAAGTCGTCAAATACTCGATTAAATGTTCATCGAACAATTGACGGACGGAGAGGTTGACCGACAATTTCGGCAAATTGATTTCTCCTTGCTCGAAGGCGTACATCAATTGGAACGTCTCATGGATCATCCAGCGACCGAGATCATGGATGTGGCCCGTCTCCTCGGCGATCGGGATGAATTGGCTCGGCGGGATGAAGACCCCATCGCGTTGCCAGCGCATGAGCGCCTCGGCCCCGATGATGGCTTTCGTCGAGGCGTCGACTTGAGGCTGAAGGTAAAGCGAGATCTCGCCTTTTTCAAGGGCGGTGTCGAGCCCTTCCATCAACAGCTTGCGTTCTTCTTTATCCGCACGCAGCTCTGGCGCGAACAGGACGGTCTCATTACGTCCCTTGTCCTTTGCCTTGTACATCGCGAGGTCTGCGTTTGAGAGCAAGTGCTTGAGCGTCGATCCGTGGTCGGGATAGCGGACGATGCCAATCGACGCATGGATCTCGACGAGCGTTCCGCCCATAAAGTAAGGCGGGCGATAGACGAAGCGTCGCAACCGTTCGACTAACATCTCATCATCATCATGTTCGGCGACGACGATGAACTCGTCACCGCCGAGCCGTCCCGCGTACTCGTTCGGCAATAAGGCACCTCTTAGTCGTTTGCCGATGTGTTGCAGCAATTCATCGCCCATATGATGGCCGAACTGGTCGTTGATCTCTTTGAAGCCGTCCAGGTCGGAGAACATGAGCGAGAATCGTCGTCCTTCGGCGATGAGCCGTTCGATTTGTTCTTGCAACGCGTAACGGTTGTGTAGTCCCGTCAAACTGTCATGATTTGCTTGATAGTAGATTTGTTCTTGTTGCACGATCATTTGGGTGATGTCTTTGACGATGGCATAAATGCCTTCGACTTCCCCGTCGATAATCATCGGGATGTTCATCAGCTGCCAAACTCGCTTCGCCCCGTCCTCGGTGACGACATCGACGTCGAGCGTACGCGGGCGACCGTTCTTCAAATCATGCAATACGGTCGCATAGGCGGACCGGTCTTTTTGTTCGATGATATCTAATATGTTGGAACCGATGAGTGTCTCTGTGTCATGACCGAGCACCGAGCTGCCGGCCTCGTTTACGGACAACACTTCACCGTGAAGGTCGAACAAGAAAATCGGTTCGGCATGATAGGCGAACAGGGACCGATACTGTTGCTCCCGAATTTCAAGTTCATGTGCTTTCGTCGTCACTGCGACTTCGAGGTCGGTATTGACGGTATGTAAACGGTGACTGATCAATGCGTTTTGTTTGGCGACGACGAACTGACGGATGAGCAGCAACAAGACGGCGTTCGCCGTCATCGAGTCGAGCACAGATGTGCCGAGCAAACGATCCGAGGCGAGCATGAACAGCATGACGATTGCGCTATAGACGACGTAGTCGAACACGGAGTCATAGACGAGGGCATCTTCTCTCGATTCATCGAACACGTAGCTGATTGAAATGATAAAGATGCTACTCACTTGAAGCAGGTGCACCAACTCATGGCCGATGCCGTTGAAGATGAGCAATTGGTTCAAAATCGAGGCAGTCGTGAAGCCGAGAATGCCGATCAACAAGAGCACACGGAACGTTTGGCCGACCGAGGTGATGCGATTCAAGTACAGGAAGCCGAGCATCATGTAGAGACTAATCAACACCATCTGTTCTTCAAACCCGTTCAAATGAGCCGCATAACGTGCTCCGTCGTTCGAATAAACGAACAGATGCAACGCCCCAATCAACAGGAAGCTGAACAAGGCGAAAATGTCGAACGTTCGCAGTTTCAATGTCCGAATTTCAATCGATTGCGTGATGACAATCAGCGACATAATCAAATAAAAAAAGTTCTGAATGAACGGCATATGGTTGATTGTTGTCGATGCGCCAAAATGGTGTCCGACCAAATAAGCGATGAAGCAGACATTGCCGGCGCTAATCAGTAAATGGATGTAGCGTCGCATCCCGCGATTTTGAAACACGGCCGTCGCGCTAAAGACGGTCGCGATGAGAGTGACCGCCGTGAAATAGACGAACAAACTCGTCTCCCTCAAGGCGTAAGGGGTGAACAGAATCAATAAAAGTCCGAGAAAAAAGGTCCCGACGAGCAAAGCGGGGACTGTTTGGCGCAACGAGTGGTTGGTCAACTCATGCACCTCCTTCTGTATATGTCTAAGAGGCCCACCATTATTATCGGATTGTTCATGCGTTTGTTACACAAAAAATCGACAGCAAGTTGCTGTCGATTAAAGTGTATACGAATGCTCTTTGAAGTTACCGACGACCGAATCGATTTCGGAGACGGTGACGAACGCTTCTGAATCAATCTCTGAGACGATTTGACGCAGTTTTGGTATTTCGTTGTTTTGGATGACGACATACAACATCTTCTTCGAGTCGTTCGAGTAACCGCCGGTCGCGTCCATAATCGTGACGCCGCGTTTCAAGTTCTGCTTGATGACGAGGTTGATTTCATCGGCTTTCTTACAGATGATGAAACACTGCTTTTGCGCCGAGAAGAACCGGTGAATCGTCAACAACGTCCGCGACCGGACGAAACTGAGGACGAGCGCATACATGACCGCTTTAATGTCGAACGTGATGAACACGAGGATATAGACGATGATATCTTGTGTCAAAAAGATTTTCGGGAGTGATAAGTTCCGGTTGTTCGTATAAATGACTTTCCCGAGAATGTCGAGTCCTCCGGTCGAAGCGCCTGCGAATAACAGCAGGGCGAGCCCGAGGCCGGAAACGATCCCACTGAACACCGAGGCGACGAGCGGGTCATCGAGCGGGGTCGGCGGGATGAGCACGGGCAACGTATCGATCAAGATAGATGATAAGACGACGACGAGCCCGGTCATGAGAATGAACCGTTTCCCCAGATATTTAATCCCGACGATAAAGAGTGGGATATTCAACACGAGTTGCGTGAATCCGATCGGTGTGCCGAACAGCTCGTTGATGATCAAGGTGATCCCGACGATGCCCCCGGTCCCGATCTCGTTTGGTTTGAGCAATAAGCCGACAAAGATCGATTGTAGAATCGTTCCGGCGATGATGAACAAAGTCGTCTCGACGGCGATTCGTTTTCTTGATTTTGCGTACATAGATGATGGCTAGGCGCCATACGCCCCCTTTGAAATAAACTCACTCAAGCGTACTCCGATGGTGGAGGAATTTCAAGCGCCGAACGATTACAATTCGTTGTGGAAGCGGTCGATATCGCTTGCGAGCTGTTCATGCACGTAATCGATGACTTGAGCGTCATCGAATAAGCCGAGTGGGGCGTCGTCCGGAATCGCATCGAATGGGGATACGAAGTATAAGACGGCCGCAACGAGGGCATGTTGTTTGTCCGGCTGCATCTCGAACTGGTGATTATAGACGGCACGCAACATGTTGAGTAACTGTTTCATTTGGAAGTAGAGCGTCAGTTCTTCTTCTCGCTCGATATTGCTAATCTCGTTTGAAGCGACGTCGACCGTCACTTTAGCGAGAGCGAGTTCGCCTTGGACCAAAAGGTCACCTAATGTTTCATTGTCGGTATAGTCCTCGGTCGCGCTCGTTAAAAAGTGTGTGTACGTTGTTTTCCAATCTGACATGTATATTCCTCCTTCTGTCTTCATCTACTAATATGCCCGTTTTTGCGATTTGGTTGCAACTTTTCCGAAAATTTAAGAAAATAGAAATAAGTGAAAAAGGAGGAACTGTACATATGTCTACTGTAACCATGCCGACTGAGGCAGAATTTGCCCGCTACGCTGAGCTTGCCGTCAAAAAAGGCGTCAACATTCAGCCGGGCCAACAGCTCGAAGTCCGAGCTGATATTAGCCAAGCACCGCTCGTCCGTCAAATCGTGAAAGCAGCTTACGCAGCTGGCGCGAAACAAGTATATGTCAACTGGAGCGACGAAGAGACGACGAAAGTCCGTTACTTCAACGCCCCGGCGGATGCTTTCAAAGAATACCCGGAATGGCTCAAGGCCCGCTTTGAGCAATTGGCCGAAGAGAAGACGGCGTTCCTATCGATCGTCAGCGACGACCCGGACGCACTGAACGGCGTTGAGTCGTCACGCATCGCGGACTCGAACCGTGCTGCCGGCGTGGCGCTCGCGAAATGGCGCAAATATGTCATGAGCGACAATGTCAGCTGGTCAATCGTTGCTGGCGCTTCGGAAGCATGGGCGAAGAAAGTCTTCCCAGACCGTGAAGACGCCGTACCAGCCCTTTGGAAAGCGATTTTCGAAGCGACGCGCATGGACCAACCGGATGTCGTCGCAGCGTGGGATACGCATGACGCATCGCTCCGTGAACGCGCGACGTTACTCACGAACAAGAAGTACACGAAGCTCCATTACAAAGCACCGGGCACGGAATTGACGATCGGCTTGCCGAAGAAGCACGTCTTCCTTGGCGGCGGCGGTCCGAACATCGACGGTGTCGATTTCATCGCCAACATGCCGACCGAAGAAGTGTTCACGCTCGCCGATAAAGATTCGGTCGAAGGACACGTGTCGAGCACGAAACCGCTCAGCTATAGCGGCAACTTGATCGATGGATTCACGCTCTGGTTCGAAGGCGGGAAAGTCGTGAAGGCGGAAGCGAAACAAGGCCAACAGGCACTCGATGAGTTGTTGAACCTCGATGAAGGGGCGCGTCGTATCGGAGAAGTCGCGCTCGTGCCGGACGACTCACCAATCTCGAACTCGGGTCTCCTTTTCTATAACACGTTGTTCGACGAAAACGCATCGTGTCACTTGGCGCTCGGACGCGCGTACTCGACATGTCTCGAAGGCGGACCGCAAATGTCAGCCGAAGAGCTCGCCGAGAACGGTGCGAACGACTCGATGACACATGTCGACTTCATGATCGGCTCGGCCGAGATGAACATCGACGGCGAACTCGAAGACGGTTCACGCGAAGCCATCATGCGTGACGGCAACTGGGTCATTTAATCAAGCAAGAGACGAATCCCTTTGTGGAATTCGTCTCTTTTTTATGTCAATTCATAGAGGAAGGCGAGGGCGTTCGGTAGCCGACGCCGCCACGCGATTTCATTGTGGACGGCACCGGGCTCGACTTCATAGCGGAAGGCGATCCCTGTTCGCGCGACCGTCTCGACGAGTTTCGCGTTCGTATAGAGGTAATCCTCGGGCGTGATCGGTCCGCTCGTCTCGTTCGTCCCGATGTCCATATAGAGACGCGCCGTCACATCGGCCTGCTTCACATCCCGAATGAGGGAGTCGAGATTGGCCCAAGCGGCTGTCGAGAGCGAGCCGACGCGCCGGATGGACGGATAGGCCGTCATCATATGGAGCGAGATGACCCCGCCCATCGAGCTGCCCATCACGCCGACGTCGTCCGGGTCGGTCGCGTAGCGTTCATCAATCCACGGCTTCAACTCTTGCATGAGCCAGTCGGCGTAAGCACGCCCTTTACCCCCGAGCGTAGGCCGTGTCTTGGCGAGTTCCGGTCCAATCCGCCGGTATAGCATCTCATCCTCATAAAACGAATACTCATCGTAGCGGTCGAGCCAGTCCGGGGCACTCGCGATGGCGACGACCATGAGCGGCAATTGCAAGTCCTCGATGTGGCGGTCGATTGACCAACCTTCGCCGATCGTGGCGGTCTTGCCGTCGAACACGTTTTGACCGTCGTGCATATAGAGGACCGGGATCCGCTCGTCAGCCGACACGAAGTCGGGACGATAGACACGGACGATTCGTTTCCGTCCGCGTGTCGTCTCGGTCGGTAACGTAAAGCTGAATTGCTCAAGCATATAAAGCGCTCCTTTCCCATCAACTGTCTCCATTTTGCCGGGTGGAACCGGGGAATGCAATCCGCGCACTTGACTACCTACCGTTCGTTAGGTAAGGTGGTGAGAGAGAAAGGGGACGATCTGTGATGAATACGAAACAACGAATCGAACTGGCGGCGCGGCGCCGGTTTGCGCTTGAAGGATATGAAGGCTTGTCGCTCGCCTCTCTCGCTGAGGATGTCGGCATCAAAAAGGCGTCGCTATACGCCCATATCGAAGGGAAAGAACAACTGTTCAAGCAAGTCGTCGAGGACATGGGGAACCGTTATGCACACATCTGGCAGGAGGCACGGGACGCTTCCGTTGACGCTGCGCCGCTCGAGCGGATCGAGGCGATCGTCGAGGCGTTGATTCGCTTCTTTGAAGAAGAGGAGACATGGATGCTGACGAAGCGGATGTTGCTCGTCCCACCGCCCGAGTTGCGATCATTCATCGAGACGACGCTCGGTTCGGTCGAGACGGAACTGCAAGCGTTCGAGAAAGAACAGTTTCGATTGGCGATGGAGCAAGGGGCCTTACCCGAACAGTCACTCGAGAACGTGTATGACGCGTACTATTGTTTTCTAGACGGGGCGCTTCTTTCGCTCTTCACGCTTGAGACGAATCGCGTCAAACGGCAACGGGCCGCATTCACGATTTTCAAGAAGGGAGTCGGTTGGACATGAAACAAGATCAACTAGCCTGGGTTTGGCTCGTGCTCGCCGGTCTGCTCGAAATTGTTTGGGCGACGACGATGAAGCTGTCGAACGGGTTCACGGTGCTCGGTCCGAGCGTGATGACGATTCTATTATTGATTGTGAGTTTTGGATTGTTGGCGATGTCGTTCCGCACCTTACCGGCCGGGACGGGGTACGCCGTCTTTACCGGCATCGGAGCCGTCGGAACGGTCATCGTCGGGGCGCTCTTGTTCGACGAGGCGCTCACCGGGATGAAGCTCGTCTTTATCATCACACTTCTGATCGGTGTGGTCGGACTGAAACAAGTGACGGGAGGTGAGTCGGCATGAGTTGGGTATTTTTGATTGGTGCGGGTCTTGCTGAGATGATGGCCGTCTTTTGGATGGGTAAATCAAAAGGCTATCAGATTGTTAAATGGTCGATCTTGTCGGTTGGAACGTTTGCCTTAAGCTTTTATTTGTTGTCGCGTTCGCTCGAGACGCTCCCGCTCGGATTGGCGTATTCGATTTGGGTCGGGATTGGGGCGGCCGGCGGGGTCGTGCTCGGCATGCTGTACTTGAACGAATCCCGGGACCGGTGGCGTATCTTCTTCTTATTGCTTATTATCGGAAGCGTCATCGGATTGAAAGTTGTCGCGTGATCAGGATTAGCTTCGAATAAAAACGGGAATTGAATAGTTCAGACTGTGAACGAAAGGGGCGGGGACGATGAGTCATATCAAACTGCAATCCGAGCGTCTACGACTCGAACCTTACACGATTGCTGATTTTTATTTCGTGAAATCGCTACTCCAAGATCCGCGCGTGATGCGTTTTATTAGCCCGGACGGAAAGCCATATACGGATGAACAGACGATCGAGTGGTTCGAGCGCCAGTTGGCCCGCTATCAGACGGGTCGTCAAACCGGGTTGCTCAAATTGATGTCGCATGAAAATGACGAGCCGATTGGTCATGCCGGCACGTTGCTCCATGAACTCGACGGCACGATTGAACTTGAAGTCGGATATTGGTTGGCGCCGAAGCATTGGCATATGGGCTACGGACGCGAGGCAGCGGCTCGTCTCATGCGTCATGCGTTCGAAGAAGGTGAGAAAGAGATCATTTCCTTGATTCATCCGGATAACGTCCCATCGCAACGAGTCGCGAAAGCGAACGGACTGCATTGGGACCGTGACACTGAATATCAAGGCATGCTCGTCTCAGTATATGCCGGTGATTTAGAGCGGTTATGCCGCCATATGAAACGGGAAGAAATAACGCGTTGAAAAAAAGTAAAAAAGTTTTAAAAAACAGTTGCCAAGGCATTAGTTTCTTGATATATTAATAGTGTCCTTAAGAGAGGACACGACCTGATTCTGTAGCTCAGCTGGGAGAGCGCTACCTTGACAGGGTAGAGGTCGCTGGTTCGAGCCCAGTCAGAATCACTTGGGTGCCAAACCCGATGCGAAACCCATAGGAACGTGGGTTTCCGCGACGCCACTTCTTGCGAGAAGTGGCTTTTTTTTTGTTTTTCTTTCAATTGACAGTCTACATAAACAGTTGGTATATTCCTCTCATTACATACAGAAACGGGGAATATTACAATGGTCTTAACCGGAACAATCGTCAACGCGACGTTGATCGTGATTGGCACATTACTTGGACTTTTATTTCACCGCATCCCCGAACGAATGAAAGAGACGGTCACCGCAGCCATCGGTCTCGCCGTCGTCTTGCTGGGGATTCAAATGGGGATGAAGAGTGAGAACTTTTTAATCGTCATCGGCAGTCTCGTCATCGGGGCGGCGCTCGGTGAATGGTGGAAGCTTGATGAGAAGTTGAACGAGGTCGGCTATCAATTGGAACGCCGACTCGGCGGTAAGAGCAAGTCGAGTATCGCCGAAGGCTTCATCACGGCGACGCTCATCTTCGTCATCGGGGCGATGGCCGTCATCGGCGCACTCGACAGTGGATTGCGCGGGGACCATGATGTCCTCTATACAAAAGGATTGATTGACGGCTTCACGGCACTCGTCCTTAGCTCGACGCTAGGGATTGGGGTCATGTTCTCGGCCGTCCCGGTTCTCTTATACCAAGGAGCAATCGCCTTGCTCGCCATCCAAATCATGAAGTTTATCCCGGAATCGCTCATGGATGACTTTATTTTAGAAATGACAGCGACCGGCGGCGTCATGATCGTCGCGATCGGTTTAAATTTGGTCGGCATCACTCGGATTCGCGTCGCGAATCTATTGCCGGGGATTTTGATGGTCGCGGTCATCGTCTCGATTTTACATATCGTCCAATAAAAAATCCGAGAGACGCGATGCGTTTCTCGGATTTTTTCAATTCTTCGGTTGTTCGACTTCTTCTCTCGCACTTTCGCGAAGGGCAGAAGCCATGACGTCTGCTAAATCGCGCGAGCGAAGCACACCGACACCCCGATCGGTCGGACCGTCCGGCGCGGCCACATCTGCGATCAAGTCGTTCGTCGGCCGTGTCTCATGGAGGAGAAGCTCAGCTGATCCTTTCATCGCTTGGGCGACGATTTGACGGGCCGTCGTTTCGTCAAATCCTGCTTCCGTCAAGACCGGTGTCATCGACCCGACAATCTCGTAAAAGAAAGCGGGGCTGCAACCGGCGGCGGCCATAAAGGCCGACATCGTCTTCGCATCAGTCACAGCTGTACGACCAACACGCTCAAACAAAGCCGTCGCCTTTTCACGGACCGTATCATCGGTCTCGGGTCCGAACCAGAGCCCGGTCATCCCGTTTTGATAAGCCACTGGCGTATTCGGCATCGCGCAGACGGCAGGGAGACCTGACGCCTCTTCAATTTCGCTCGGTTCGATATGAGCCGCTACGGAAACGAGGAGCGGTGTGGTCCACGTCTTCGAGCTTACATATGGAAGCACTCCGTCCGGTTGCATCGCAAGGACGACGATGTCATACGCGTTGACATCCTCTTCGTCGACGATTTGCACGCCCAGCTCAGTGTGAAGTTCTGTAAGACGTGTCCGGTCACTCCGGTTCGTCATCGTGATTTGTTCAGGAGACAGGCCTGAGGCTAACCATCCGCGGACGAGTGACTCGCTCATCGATCCTGCTCCTACCATTAAAATATTCATAATCGTCACCTCTTCATATAGATTCGGTCGTGTACATGTTGCCTATCATAACAAATGATACGTCAAATAGCGCCTCTCGTGCTCAAATTGTAAAACAAAGGAAAAACGTGACACCGTCTTGTCACTGGATTGTCGCAGACGTCACGGATGACAAGTCGAACCGGTCGAGCTATCATGGCAGTAATCAATCAGGAGGCGATGAAACGTGAAACGAGTGTTAGTCCGGGGGATTCAAGGGTATCAACGCTTCATTTCTCCGTGGAAACCACCGACGTGTCGGTTTTATCCGAGTTGTTCGCATTATGGGATCGAGGCGATCGAGAAACATGGTGCACTCAAAGGTGGTTATTTGACGACGCGCCGGCTCATGCGTTGCCAACCGTTCCATTCGGGCGGGCTCGACTACGTGCCGGACGAGTTCGATTGGAAGGCGCCGTTACAACGTGAAAAACCCCCATCTCAGCGAGACGTCTAATCGACGGCTCGCTGTTTTAGATACAGCCCCTCTTTCTCTGACTTGTTTTATCACAATACTTTTGACAATCTTCTAAGTATTCTGAAAAAATAGAGATGTACTCATTACATACGGGGAAAGGGGAATACAACATGGGTCAATCGTTCAGTGAACTCATCGGTACGATCTCAAACTTTGTGTGGGGACCACCGTTATTGATTTTGCTTGTGGGGACAGGCATTTATTTGACGGTACGTCTCGGGGGAATTCAAATCACGAAGTTGCCTTACGCACTGAAGCTCGCATTCTCTAAAAATCAGGACAAGTCATCGAAAGGGGACATCAGTCACTTCCAAGCACTCATGACCGCGCTCGCGGCTACGGTCGGTACGGGGAATATCGTTGGGGTCGCGACGGCCGTCGTGCTCGGTGGGCCAGGCGCGATCGTCTGGATGTGGGTATCCGGTTTCTTCGGAATGGCGACCAAATACGCGGAAGCCGTGCTCGCGGTCAAATATCGGGTCACTGATGAGCGGGGACAAATGGCTGGGGGACCAATGTATTACTTGGAGCGCGGCTTGAAACAGCGCTGGCTCGCTGTCGCCTTCGCGGGGTTCGCTTCCCTCGCGGCGTTCGGGATTGGAAACGGGGTACAGACGAATTCGGTGGCGATGGCGCTCAAGACGACGTTTGACGTGCCGTTGTATGTCTCCGGTATCTTGATTATGATTTTCACAGGTGCGGTCATCTTGGGCGGTGTCAAATCAATCGGTCGCGTCGTCAGTTACTTCGTACCGGTCATGATCGTCTTTTATCTCGGCAGTGGATTATTGATTATGATTATGAACTATACGCTCATTCCAGATGCGATTTCACTCATCTTCAGCAGCACGTTAAGCGCCGAGGCAATTGGTGGAGGAGCGATCGGGGCGGCGATTCGTTACGGGGTGGCCCGCGGCGTCTTCTCGAACGAGGCCGGTCTTGGATCGGCCCCAATCGCGGCGGCGGCGGCCAAGACGGATATGCCAGGGCGTCAGGCACTCGTCTCGATGACGCAAGTGTTCCTCGATACGCTCATCGTCTGTTCGGTCACAGGGATTACGCTCGTCATGGGCGGACAAATCGGGTCGGGGCTCGAAGGGGTCGCGTTGACGACGGCGACGTTTGAGCAATTTTTAGGGCCGGCTGGCGGATATATCGTGACAATCGGCCTCGTCATGTTCGCCTATTCGACGGTGCTCGGATGGTCGTATTATGGAGAACGTTCGATTCACTACTTGTTCGGCCAGAAATCGATTATTCCGTATCGCATCGCCTTCGTCCTCGTGGCCGGACTCGGCGCGATGACGACGAACCTTAACTTGGTCTGGGCCCTTTCCGATGTGTTTAACGGTTTGATGGCCATCCCGAACTTGATTGGTCTGCTGTTCTTGTCGGGTGTTGTGATCGCCGAGACGAAACGGTTCAATCAGCAACTCGAGCTCGAAAATCGAAATCGAAAAGCATCTTAACGAAACACGCCACCGTCTTCAAGGAGACGGTGGCGTGTTTCGTTTGCGGACCTCTTCGAGTCGCGCTTGCTGGAGGTGGTCAAAGACTTTGGTGATGAAGCCGACCATGATGCCGACACCAGTAATGACGTAGCCGATCGTGAACACTTTACCGAGATCGGTCGTCGGGACGAAATCCCCATAGCCGATCGTCGGGAGCGTGACGACGCTGAAATACAAGGCGTCAAGCCAACGCATGTCCTCGAACCGTGAATAAAATAGTGTCCCCGAGATGATGGTCAGAAGGGCGAGACTGAACAACACTTGAAACTCAGCGTCTTTCAGACCGCGCCAGATTCCGCGAAACATGCGACGAAATGTCAAAATAAATGAGAGCATTCGCCCGCCTCCTTTCTTTATAGGTTTGTTCGCTAATAACAGGGGAACATCCTCTATAGAAAAGTTGGAAAGGATGATACATCATGACACGACCGATTCCGAAAGAACAAGGGCTCGACCATAGCTTGGCGTTCCTCCGGGAGGGCTACTTGTATGTCCCGAACCGCAGAAAAAGCTTTCAGTCAAACCTATTCGAAACGCGTTTGCTTGGGGAGCGAGCAATCTGTCTCGGTGGTTCCGAGGCAGCCGCTTTATTTTATGACGCGGACAAATTCGTTCGGCAAGACGCGGCACCGAAGCGGTTGCTGAAGACGTTGTTCGGGGAGGACGGGGTGCAGACGCTGGACGGTGCGGCGCATGCACATCGAAAAAAGATGTTCATGTCGCTCATGTTCCCAGGAAATATCGAGCGCCTGACGAGACTTGTCAGCCGTGAATGGGAACGAGCGCTCGATGCGGCCGAAGACGAAACAATGCTCTATGGTATGGCTCAAGAAGTCCTCATGCGGGCCGTTTGTGAATGGGCCGGGGTCCCGCTCGACGAGCATGAAGTGAAACAGCGGACGGATGAGATGCGGTTGTTGTTCGAATCGGGGACGGCCCTTGGACCAAAGCACATACGTGGACGGGCGGCCCGGTCGTCGGCCGAGTCTTGGGTTCGGAAGATGGTCGAGGAAGTGCGGACGAACCGGTTGCTTCCGAACGAACAGACAGCGCTGTATGAATTTTCATGGCATCGTGATGAGGCAGGGGAACTGCTTCCGGCCGATGTCGTGGCGGTCGAGGTGATCAATATTATACGACCGACCGTGGCGGTGTCGATTTACGTCTTGTTCACTGTGCTCGCGTTGCATCAGTTTCCTGAGGCTCGTGCCCGGTTGGCCTACGGCGAGACGGATTCGACATGGTTCGTCCAAGAAGTCCGGCGCTTTTATCCGTTCTTCCCGGTGACGGCCGCGCGCGTCAAGCAGGACTTCGAATGGGATGGGTTTGTGTTCGAGCAAGGGACGCTCGTCTTGCTCGACTTGTATGGGACGAACCACGACCCCTCGCTTTGGACGGAACCCGAACAGTTCAATCCAGACCGGTTCAAAGGTTGGACCGAGAGCCCGTTCACGTTCATCCCTCAAGGTGGCGGGGATGTGGATTTTGGGCATCGCTGCGCCGGGGAACATGTGACGATCGCCATCATGCGTGAAACGATCGACGTGTTCTTGAACCGCTATCGCTATGAGGTACCGTCTCAAGACCTTAGTTATAGTTTTGTGGACTTACCGAGTTTGCCGAAAAGCGGGCTCGTATTGAAACAGGTTGAACGCAAATGAGTCGCCGAGAGGCGACTCATTTTGTGTGCAAGGCTAACCGTTTCGTGATCGGTTGGATTGTGATGTTCGTGTCGACCATACGGTTATCCCGTTTCGGTTCGTCGGTTCGTTCGATTTGCCATGATGTGTCATGCAACTCTTTCAAGCCGAGTGCGATGTCATAGAGGGAATGGCTCGGGTTGCCGTTCAATTGATACAGTCCCGGCCCACGTTTCGTCAAAATCTCGAACAAGGCGTCCGCCGTATCTTCTAAAAACGAGCAGGACGGGTACCAGTGTGCGCTCGCGACGATTATACCGTTTCGCTTCAGCTCGGTCTCGAAATAATCCATCATATTGTTCGAACCGGGACCGTCCCCGATTTGCCAACCGAGGCGGACGATTTGGGCACCGGGATTAGTCCGGGCGATGGTTTCTTCACACGCCCGTTTATAGGCACCATATTCATCTGTTGCATCGGGCGGTGTGTCCGGGGTGATTGGTCCCGTCACATCGTCGGAGAAGACGGAGACGGTGCTCGTGAAGAGGAAGGGGATTTTGTATTCCCCGCATAGACGTGCGAGCGTATCGGCCCATTCGACGGCGCCCATGCCAATATGAAGAAAATAAGTCGGGCGGACCGATTCGATAAAGGCTCGCATCTCAGCCTCGTCAGATGTGGACACTTTCGTGCGGTCCCACGCGACCGGCTCGATGCCGTGCCGCTTTAATGTACGGGCGACGACAGGGGCGACCGTCCCGTTCATGCCTGTCAAAATTGCTTTCATTACTTATTCCTCCCTTCTGTTTGTATCATCCCACACTTCACTGTCCGACAAACCCTTTGAAAGAAGCTTTGTGCTAGACTGATGGGTGGAGGCGATAAAGATGAATATTCGAAAAGCGACACCGGATGATAGCACGCAAATCGCACCGCTCGTTTACGCGGCGATTCACGAAATTGCGTATTCGTTGACCGGTACGTCAGACCAACAACAAGTACTCGAACGACTCTCGATGTGGATTGGTCAGCCCGGAAACCGCTTGAGCTACGAAAACGTTTGGGTGGCGGAAAACGAGACAGTGATGGCGGGCATTCTGATTGCCTACCACGGGGAACGGGCATCGCAGTTGGATGAACCGATCAAGACGTGGCTCCGGACCCAAGGGCAACCGGACACGTTAGACGTCGAAACCTCAGGGGATGTGCTCTATATCGATTCGGTCGCTGTCGACTCGTCGTTCGGCGGCCGTGGGATTGGGACGAAACTGATTCAACAAGCGATCGACCATGCCCGTGAGATAGGCATCCCACAAGTCACGCTCAACGTTGACCAGACGAATCCGGCAGCCGGGCGGTTATATGAGCGGCTCGGTTTCAAAAAAGTGAAAGAAATCGATATCTCCGGAGGACGGTTTGATTATATGGCGCTCGCGCTTTGAATGAACCGTCAATCGGTCAATTATCAGTCTTAAAACCGATGCAAAATGATTGCGACTCGGCTATACTAAATGCTTGAAATGAATCAGTAGCGAAAAAGGAGATCATGTATGGAATGGAAAAATATCCTGCGCGGCATCGCGATGGGGACGAGTGACTTGATTCCCGGTGTCAGTGGTGGGACGATTGCAGTTATTTTAGGAATTTATGACCGGTTGATTGAAGCGATCAGTGGGATTTTCAGTCGACATTGGAAACAGCATATCTTGTTCTTGATTCCGCTCGGGATCGGGATGGCGGGTGCGATTTTAGGTCTTAGCCGCGTAATCGAATTTTTGCTGCTTGAATATTACGAGCCGACCCAGTTCTTTTTCATCGGGTTGATTCTCGGGATAATCCCGTTGCTCCTGTTTGAATTTCGATCGCGTGCGGTCATGCGTCCGGTACATATCGTCGCCATGGCGATCGGGGCCATTCTTGTGGCGAGCATGGCTATCATTAAACCGGCGGATACGGCCATCATTACAGAACTTTCCACAAGCACGGCGATCCTGTTGTTCTTCTCAGGATGGCTCGGAAGTATGGCCATGTTGTTACCAGGGATCAGCGGCTCGTTCGTCTTGCTTCTCATCGGGGTCTATCCAACCGTCATCAGTGCGTTATCGAACTTGAATATTCTCATCATCGGTATCGTCGGTCTTGGGGTGGCGGTCGGTTTCATCGTCAGCAGTAAAGTAATCCGCTATTTGCTCGGCCATTTTCCAGGCATGACGTTTTCTGTCATTTTAGGCCTCGTCATCGGCTCGCTCGCGGTCGTATTCCCGGGTCTCCCGGACACGACGCTCATGTGGGTGCTCAGTATCCTCTCATTTGGAGCAGGCTTTATGATCGTCCGTCTGCTCGGACGCTTCTCTGTATAAAAAAACATGCACGACCGTCATCGATTGACGGCGTGCATGTTTTTGGTTTATTCAGCGATTGTTGCTCAATAGATGAACGGGATCAATCGTTTACGCGATTTGGCCCACGTTCGATACGCGCTCCCGAAATGAGAGGTCAGCATCTTCTCTTCGATATGAATTCGCCATAACAGCGCTAAACCAATCGAGAATGCGCCGAATAAGGCGATGCCCCAATGCGTGAAGTAAAGTGAAAACCCGAGTGTGATAAACAAGAGCCCTGTGTAGAGCGGGTGACGTAAATAGCGATACGGCCCCGAACTGACGAGTTCATCCTCGGGACGGACGACGACGTGACGGGTGAACTGATGGCGCAACTGCCCGATGCCCCAATAGCGGAGCGACACTCCGGCTACGTAGCAACCGAGTCCGAGCAGACGTTGGGGAAGCGGTTGACGTACATCTGTCCAGACGGATAATCCGATGGAAACCGCGAACACGATGACCATGATCAATGAAACGATGTAAAAACTGGCGTGCTCACTGGCGCCGTCGGTCGGCTCGGACCGATTTCGGTAACGCCAAATTTCATATAGCCAAGCGACTGAGATGAGAATGAAGAACCCGTCTAACCAATCCATAGCGTGCCTCCTTTCTCAGTATCTTCCACTCAATACCCGCGTCTTCCTCCCCAAAAACGCACGCTGAATGAAAAAACGTCTCGCAATGTGCGGGACGTTAAGTAGTGCTCAGCCGATTAATACGCGTTGGTAAGCAGTGCTGCGGCGACCTGTTTGTCGTGTTTCACTTCGTTTGTCTCTTCTTTGATCAAGTGATACGTGAGACACATCGGCTTCTCGGTCCGCGGGTCGCGACCGATGATGGCATCGATGTGGAATACTTGTCTGAGGACGAGCGGACAGATGACTTCTTCGGCCGTTCCTGTCGCGAGTACTTCGCCGTCTTTCATCGCGACGATGTGATCGGCAAAGCGAGCGGCCTGATTCAAGTCGTGGAGGACCATGACGATGGTTCGTCCTTGGTCTCGATTGAGCGTCTCGAGCAGTTCGAGTACTTCGAGCTGATGGGCCAAGTCGAGATACGTCGTCGGTTCGTCCAAGAAAATCAAATCGGTCTCTTGGGCGAGCGCCATCGCAATCCATACACGCTGACGTTGTCCGCCTGAGAGGGCATCGACGCTGCGGTCTTTATAGGCGAGCGTCCCGGTCACGTCAAGCGCCCAATCAATCACTTCATGATCATGTTTCGAAAGGCGGCCAAATCCGGATTGATAAGGGAACCGGCCGTAGGAGACGAGTTCTCCAACCGTCAATCCGCCGGCACCTTCTGGCGTTTGCGGCAGGATCGCCATTTTTCGGGCGATCTCTTTCGTGTTACATTTGGCGATGTCGGCTCCGTCCAAATGGACTGAACCGTTAGACGGAGAAAGAATCCGGGTCATCGCCTTCAAGAGCGTCGATTTTCCACAGCCGTTCGGTCCGATGATCGTCGTGATTTTATGGTCGGGAATCGACAAGCTCAATTGTTTTACAATCGTCTTGTCGCCATATCCGACCTCGATATCTGTCGTATGTATCCGTGACATGATGGATTCCCCTTTCCGTAGATGACGCCCGTGATAATGATTCTCAATATCGAATCTACTATAGCAAGTGCCACACATCGTGTCAATGTTTGTTTGATGTCAAAATAGATTGTCGACAGGCGTGTTTCAAGGTATAGTGAATGAGAATGAGAATCAATGGCGCTGGAGTTTCAAGGAAGGGTGAGGGCGATGAGCGAACAAGATGTATATGATGTAACGATTATTGGAGGCGGACCAGCCGGACTATATGCGACGTTTTATAGTGGGCTTCGTGGGATGAAGACGAAATTGATTGAGTTTCAACCACATCTCGGCGGCAAAATCCATGTCTATCCAGAGAAGATGATTTGGGACGTCGGCGGGGTCACACCGACGACCGGTGCTCGCCTTATCGAACAATTGGTGGAACAAGGCTTGACGTTTGATCCGACCGTCGTGCTCGGAGAGAAAGTCGAATCGATGACGAAGGACAACCAAGGCCATTTCGTACTCGATACGACACATGGACAGCATGTTTCCAAGACGGTCATCGTCGCGACAGGAAGCGGCATCCTACAACCACAGAAAATCGACATCAGCGGGGCAGAGCGCTTCGAGGTCTCGAATTTACACTATACGGTCAAATCGCTCATGGCGTTCAAAGGAAAGACAGTGTTGATCTCAGGGGGCGGCAACAGTGCCATCGACTGGGCCAATGAGCTCGAACCGATTGCTGAGCGCGTCATTTTAACGTACCGGAAAGAAGCGCTCAAGGGACATGAGTCACAAGTCGATAAGTTGCTTTGTGGCCGTGTCGACTGTCGGTTGCATACGCAAATCGAAGACCTCATCTCTCGGGATGGGACGACGATTCATGCGGTTTCGCTCGTCGATTGCGGGACGGGGGAACGTGATCTCGTAGAAGTCGACGAAGTCGTCATCAACCATGGGTACGAGCAGGATACGGCGCTGCTCGGTGATTGCGAGTTACAAGTCGAGATGGTGGATGGTTTTTACGTGAAAGGCAATGCGAGCAGCGAGTCGTCGGTGCCAGGTTTATATGCAGCGGGCGATATCTTAACGCATGAAGGGAAAGTCCACCTCATCGCGGGCGCTTTCCAAGATGCGGCCAATGCCGTCAACCGTGCAAAGACGTTCATCGATCCGGACGCCACGAAAGCGGCGATGGTGTCCTCGCACAACGAACGGTTGAAGACAAAAAACCGTGATATCATCGAGCAGGCATTACAAAAGCAGTGAGGGGCTCCCTCACTGCTTGTTTGTTGTCGGATAGTCGCACAGTTCGACGATGACGCCGCCCGAATGACGTGGGTCCATATAGATGAGACGTCGGCCTTTTGCCGTCGTCCGCAACGTGTCCTCTAAAAAGGAAATGCCGTCTCGTTTGAGCGACTCGATCGATTGGGTTAAGTCATCAACCCGGTAGGCGATATGGTGGACGCCTTTGCCTCGTGCTTTCATGAAGCGGGCGATTGGACTCGTCGGGCTCGTCGGCAACAACAGTTCAATCACATCGTCACCGACGTGGATGACGGCGATTTCCGTCTCGACGCCGACCGCTGTGTTTGTGTAGCGATCGACGAGCTTCCCTTGTAGGACGGTCGTGTAAAATGAAATCGCTTCGTCTAAATCACGGACAGCGATTCCGGTATGGTCAATGTGCATCTTGATCCCTCCTCACACTCTAGTTTGACGAAACTTGAACAAAATGTCACTTCACAACGTTTTGTCGGAATCCGATATACTGAAAGAGGGAGGGACGGCGAAATGAACGGAAAGATCACTCTTGGATTGATCAGCGCGTTCGCGCTGGTGTCATTTGTGTTTGGACTCTCACTTGCGACGTTTGTCGATTATCGGATCAATGAAGAACAAGTCGTCCTGGAACGATTGACGACACATAAAAAAATTGGTCCTGCTGAAATCTTGTCGACGGAAGTGGACTTTCATTTGAACGGTTCCAATTATGCCCTGCGTTTTACAGACGAGCCACATATCACCTATTGGTTCAGCGTGGCGGACCGCGAGATCCAATTCGATCGAATCGAATCGTTGGATCGGCGCGATACAGGACTTAGAACCGATCTTTTTGAACAGATGCCACCGCTCGCGATGGAATCGACAAACGCTGCCGAATGAAAACACGAAACGAACGAGTCCGATGAAGGACCCAGAACGTTTCGTGTTTTTTTACTGTTTACTGTACAGAAGGATAAGGGACCAATTCTTTTAAAAATGTATGAGTGCTGACAGATGTTTGGGTGGCTTTTTGTTTTAGTAGGGCGTCTCGCAAGCTTGGTTGGAGCGATGTCACGGTGACCTTGACGTCTTGAATCTTTTTCAACTTTATGAAAGATGATTGTTGGAGGAACGAGAGACCTTCTCGGGTCGTGAATGAGTCGCACGTCATGTGGAGCTCATGAATATGCAAGCGCGAGAACTCGATTCGGCTATACATCGTGCCCACGACAGCACCGTTCCGTCTCAATGAATGGAACGCACCTTGATTTCGATGACATTCGTCGATGGTTCTAGCCGAAACCGGTAAGGCGCCTGGCAAAAGACGGGCGTACTGATTGCGGGTCGATGACCATGACGCATACGTTTCGGGATGCTCAAGGCAGAGTTGCCATTGCACGTATGTCTCTTTTTGGAACGGTAGTACAGGTAAATCATAAACGGTCGACTCAAGATGAGGTGTGAACCCGATGGCGGTGAACGAATCGAGTCGTTGAAGTGCCTTTGCGTTTTGGACATTTAAAGAGACCATCGTTTTTTGTCCGATATGCGGATGGAATTGATACAAGACGCGATCGATCAACCCACGCAATGCCGCGAAATTTGTATAGGCTGCATCAGTCATGCGAATCTGTTGGGTGGTGGGGAGGTCACGATAATCCACGGTGATGGCGGCCATGAGCTCATTTCCTAGCCAACCGGTATACAACGAGCACTGTGGTGGAAAGCTGAACAGATTCGGGACGTGCTGAGGGGGATAAAGATTGTGGAGCAATGGTCGAAGATGGGGTGGAAGTTCACGACTTTCTTTGATTGTAAAGGTCTGCTTCATCCGAGCGGTCCTACTTTCTATATAAAATGAGATACCCTTAAATTGTAAGCGTTACCACATTTAAATGCTCGTATTAAATTGATGAACATTTATTGGGAAATCAAGAGCGTATTTGTTTCAAAAAACACCCAAAAATTTTTCCGATTTGACGTGGAAATGGCGCAAGGACGAGACTCTATCTGGCTAAGACATACATAAAGAGGTTTGATGGCGGAGGATGAAACAGGGTGTGATATTTGTTAAAACGTAGAACAATCCAATTCAGGTTAAATGAAAAAGACATGCTATACTGATGGGTAAGAAACGAGTCAAGGAGACGACTATGCGATACGTAATAAGTTTTTGGTTATTAGCAGTAGTGTTGATGGGTATACCGCATACGACGCAGGCGGAAACGAATCCGATCGTTGTCCATGAGAACGTCATCGTTGACGAAGCGGTAGAACTATATGAAGGGTTTCGCTCCCCGAACGAGATGGTGTTCATTTTTGTATTGATTGTATTATTATCCGTGATTGGGCTAGGGATTATCAATGCGATTGAATAACGTGAAAACGTTCACAAAAATGCAATATCTGAATCGGAAGCGGTTTCAAATCTAATTTATACTAAACGTGTAGGAAGGAAGTTCTGCACCAACTTCCCCTCCTTTTCAGATGAACACCCCTCGTTCATATCATGTTTTGGAGTCAACCGACGCTGTCGATTGACTCCCTTTTTTGTATGATTAAAATTGGATTCGTTTTTCTTTGGCGAGTCGTCGCAGTCGTTTCGTTTCATTCGCGTGGCCACGACTTTCGAGCATATTCACATATACTTTGAACGGTTCTGAACGATGGGAGAAGAAAGGGATATATTCGGCGAACAACTTTTGTTCGGCTTCTGATAAATGGCCGCGCTCCACGAGTAATTCCAGCTCAAGCATCTTTAAGGCTTGATAATCGGCAAGGGCGTTCTCGTCTGTGTGGGCTTTGGCTAATGTGCGGTCGCACAACGTGGTCAAACGTTCACGGAGCAAATTCCATTCGGACGAATTATAAGATTGATCGAGGAGTGTCGAGAGCAGGTCGACCCGAGTCGAGTCAACATCTTTTGGGACATGGAGTGCGGTGTATAAGGAACGATCGATCCAAACGGCGGTCGTGGGGGCATCAAGTTGATAATACTGAATCAGTTGGGATAACATCGTGGTTTGAGACAATTTTAACAACCGGAAAGGATCGCTCGTTGTGAAGAGCGGTTCTTCTCCCGCTGAAGACGACAGCAACAAAAACATTTCTTCGTACATCGTCCGGGCCTCGGGCTCGTCATCCGCGTAATAGACTAAATCGCGAATGATTTTTTTCGCATGAATGTACCAATTTTTTTGGTCACGTTCACTCATCACTTGGTTCGGTACTACATATAAGTGATCATAAGCCAATTCGACAAAACGTTCAGCGAGGACGATGGTTTGTGAGAGCGAATGACGTTCGTCTGACGATTTTTGTTCTTTATATCGTGTGAACTGGCTGACCATAAAGTCGATGTCTTTCTCTTCAATCACGGTTTTAGGGATGTTTCGATACATCTCGACAATCACATCGCGAAGCGTGGCTTCGCCGTACTGTTCTAGCAACATCCGTAACTTCCCGATACGCATTAGCTCTCCCTCCTTTCAAGAGGACGTCGAACAAAGTAACTGTCCGCAGATGGGCAGACACCAATTATTATTCCTTTCCCGCTTTCGATTCAAAACAACCCTTCCGTCTCATGCTTGAGACGGATTTTTACGTTAACCGTTGTCAGAAAAACGTTTGTCGATGATAATGTAGAAAAATCTAACCATAATTGAGGTATTGCATATGAATGACGATCAACACTTATCACGTGTCGAACGCAGAAAGCGTGAGCTCGAACGGGAACGGTTGAGTGAAGAGGCTCAGCTAAACGAACAAGCTCGACACGAAACGATAAATCATCAAACAAACGAAGAGAACCCGGAAAGATGGGAGACGGGCCGGCAAGCAGAGGCGACACAAGGCGAGCATCCGTTTCTAAACCGAGCGAATGAACAGTCGTCTGAACCAAAAAAGAAAGCGCGCGACGTCCGGAAACCGAAAGCGAAGTTAACTCTTCCGTTCGGCACGAAACGTAAATCAAAGCCACTTCGAGAAGAACGACGGGAACCGAGACGCCAAACACGTGAACCGGAACGAACTCACGTCAAACATGAGGCGACCGCACCGAAAGACAAACCGCGCCGCCGGAAGTGGAAAGGGAAGCTATTGCTTGTCATGTTGCTCCTCCTCATCGGAGTCGGCTATATGGCAACGCGTCCTGTCACGTTTTTAGTGATGGGAAGTGACGCCCGCGTCGGAGAATCATTATCTGGATCACGGACGGACTCTTTACAGTTGATGGAATTTGTACCACGTTCACGCACTGTTCAAAACGTCTCGATTCCGCGGGACACGTATACAGCGATTCCTTGCGAACCAGAACGAGAAGGCGATAAAATCACCCATGCGTTCGCCTATGGCGGTGCGGATTGTACGGTCGGGGCGGTAGAAGGACTGACGGAAACCTCGGTCGACGGTCAAGTCGTGATCACGTTTGAAACGTTTATGGAATTGATTGACCTCGTCGGCGGCGTCAACGTCACAGCGACCCACTCGTTCAGCGAGAAAGGCTTCAATCAAACGTATGAGTACACAGAAGGAGTGTCTTACGCCATGGACGGGGACATGGCGCTCGCCTACGCCCGTCACCGGAAGACAGACACGGACGGTGCCCGCTCTAACCGCCAAACCGAAGTCATGTCGGCCGTCGCCGATAAATTGGCCAGTCCGACGGGGTGGACGAAAATCCCGGCGACGTATCGTTTCATGAAAGACGAAATGGGACTCGAAATGAATCCGTTGCAGATGGCATCGATCGGAATGACGATGGTATTACAGCCGCAGGTGGATAAACTTCAAATCGAAGGAGAAGACGCCTACATCGATAACGTCTATTACTATCAACCGACCGAAGCGAGTGTTCAAGCCATTCGTGACGCCCTCGACTTGACGATGTGGGGAACGGTGAGATAATTTCGCGAAAAGGGTTTGATTCCGTTCCGAAAGAGGAAATTTAATCAAATGAACTACTCTTTTGAGGAGGGAAATTTGAATGAAAGTTTTAGTCATTGGAGCAACAGGAAAAATCGGTAGACGTGTATTGAAAAGTTTAGCGAAATCGCATCAAGTGACCGCTTTAATTCGTTATCCTGAACTACAGGCAGAGTATGAAAAGATGGGTGCGCGCGTGCTCACCGTCGACGTCGAGAAAGAATTGGATAAAGGGATTCACGAGGCGACCTCGGGACAAGATGCCGTCATCATCGCGGCAACGGCAGGGGCAGATGGATCAAGCAAGGAAATCGAACTGCTGGACCGCAACGTCGCGATGAAAGCGATTGACGCTGCTAAAAAAGAACGTGTCCGTCACGTCGTCTTGCTCAGTGCATACGGCGCGGATCAACCGGACGCGGCACCGAAAGAACATTTCAACTTCTTGTCTGCCAATAACGCGGCCGATGAGTATATCGAACATAGCGGTTTAAACTACACGATCATTTGCCCAGTGACAATTGTAGATGGGCCAGGGAAAGGCTCGATTGAGGCATCGGAAGACTTGAGTGATGCGAATGGTGCGACGATTTCTGAAACGGACGTCGCGACGATCATCACCGCTTCGCTCGATAATCGTGGATTGTATGGCCGTCGGATCGAAGTGAAATCCGGCAGTACCCCAATCAATGAAGCACTCGATTTTGACAGTCGTGGGGAAGTGGCGACTGGAGGCAGAACAACGCTTCGTCGACCACAACGCTAACGAAAATCTGGAGGAGAAGGTGTCCTGATGGAACGAAAATTGTATAAAGATCCGTCTGATCAAATGATTGCCGGTGTCTGTTCGGGACTAGGGAAATACCTCGGGGTCGATGTCACGTTAATGCGCATCATCTTCGTCGTCCTCGCTTTGTTCGGGGGTCCTGGTCTATTGATTTATATCGTCCTGGCCATCGTCATGAAAAAACCGCCGTCAGAGTATGAGGCGGAGCAAGAAAATCGCTTTTAACAAAACGAGCTGACCGCATCGGTCAGCTCGTTTTTTATTCGGTATAGAGCGTGTAAGTCGCCTCGAACGACTCACCAGGGTCGAGCAATTGCATATCTTCTTTATGGTGGATGTCCTTCCGATGACCTTTGTAGTCAGCGTGTCCGAACCAAGGTTCGAGACAAGCGAACGGGGCGTCGGAGTGTGGAGGCGACCAGATGCCGAAATGGGTGAAGTGAGGGGATTCCATGACGATGGCCCGACCGCTCGGTTGATGTCGAAGCGCTGCGTACTCGATTTGTTCAAAGATGAGGGCATCTTGGTCGAACAAATGATGCGTCAGCGGGATGTAACGGCGTTCCCCGAGAGGTTGATAGGCACCCGTCAAGTAAGGTCCTTCGAGCAATAGACGGTCGAGTGTTCGCGTCTCCCCAAAGTCAATCGTATAGTCTTCAAACGTCCCCCCGGCAAATGGGATATTAAAGGCCGGGTGCCCGCCGATGCTGAACGGGAGGACGGTATCATCTCGGTTGACGACACGATACGTCACGCTCAACTCTTCGCCGATGAGGCGATAGATGACATTCAGTTCGAATGAAAATGGATAGTGTTTACGCGTCTCGACAGAATCGCGCAGGACAAAGCGGACGTGTGTGTCTGTTGCCTCGGCGACCTCGAACAGTTCGTCGCGCGCAAATCCGTGTTGGCTCATCGTGTACGTCATTCCGTCATATAAGTAACGGTCGTCGAGCAGGCGTCCGACGAACGGAAAAAGGATTGGGGCTTGCCGGCCCCAATACGTTGGGTCACCTTGCCAGAGGAGCTCCGTCCCGTCGACGTTCCAACTGGTCATTTCGGCACCGTGTGCTTTTAGTGTGACGCTAACTTTCTCGTTGTAAAGTTGCAAGATAGTTACTCTCCTTTGAATGATATGATAAGTTAAGTTTAGGAGTGAACAGTACACAGGACAAGGGGTAAATCATGCGATTTCATAAACTAGCGATTGGATTGATCATGGCTGGCCTCGTGGCCGGTTTAGGCTATAAAGGATATGACGAGTTTAATAGTCAGGCGAAGGAACCGGCGGTCAGCATCGCCACGGACGATAGCGTACTTGGCGGTCTCGAGGTCGGTCAACGCGCGCCGGCCCTTGAACTGGAGACGGTCGAAGGGGAACGCCTATCGCTCGCCGATTACAATGGACAGCCGGTTGTAGTGAACTTCTGGGCGACGTGGTGTCCTCCGTGCCGTGAAGAACTACCTGAACTGATTAAATTTAGCGATGAGACGGGCGTCCCTGTGCTAGGCGTGAACATCACGAATAACGAACGTCGCGGCCGACGAGATGTCGATGCATTTTTAGAAGAAGTGCCGCTCAGTTTCCCGGTCCTGTTAGACGAAGACGGCGAGGCTGTAAAAACGTATCGCATTGTGGCCATGCCGACGACCTATGTCATCGGATCAGACGGTGTGATCACCGCCAAACAAGTCGGACCGGTCGATTTCGATTGGTTGCGAGACAAAACAAAGTAAACGAACGGACAAAGACAGACTGGGAGTGAACCGGTCTGTCTTTGTCTACTTTTTATAATGTTGTTTGATGAGCGCATCAAAATTCGGTGTCATGTCTTCCTCGAGATAATAGTGATGATTGTCTCGAATGATTGTATCGCCAACACGTGCTTCTGATGGCAAGAATCGTCTTGGGATGAAACTCGAGCCGTTGTTCCAACGTAACACGGCATACTTCCCTTCGACCCGCACTAATGTGCCGTACTTAATCATGCCTCTTCCTCCTCAACGAACAGCTTTCTGTCTCTTTATTCTTATAGAGTGTATTCCCACATTCCACAAAAGCTACACATATTTGCGCAAGGCTGGACAAGCAAATGGGAACTCAAAGAGGTGACGAAATTGTGAAGAAAGTTAGGAGAAAACGCTTTCTTTTTTGTTTGTTTTCTTCTATAATGAAGGCACGGGGTGATTTTGACGAATTTGTGAACAATGGGGGTATGGTCAATGTTTTCATCAGCTATGATTGGATTGCTCGCCTTAACCGGCGTGACCATTTATGGGATTGACCGTATGTTCACGGTCCGTTCAGAGCGCATCACAAAGAAATAGGTCTACATAATAGGGGGGATCGCAACGTCTTGGGGAGACGTTGCGATTTTTTTGTGTCAATAATCTTGCTGCCGTGACTCGCGATCTTTCGCTTTTTGTTCGACGTGCTTACGGTTCCGTTCATGGACGCGTTGGAAAAAGGCGTGCTCGGGCCAATGGGGAGACCAAACGCGTTCTTCTGGCAAGGCGAGGATATATTCTTCGGCGGCGCTCAGTCGCTCCATCATTTTGCTGCGATCGTCGCATAAATCGCCGTGGCCCGGGACGAGCCACCGAATCTCATACTCATAAATGGCGGCTTGGAGTTTTTGCAAGGAATTCAAATACGCCTCGGCATCATGCTCGATGAACGGAGGCTCGATATTGGACCCGTAGTCACCACAAATCAGGAGCCGCAGCGGTTCGACGATTAAAGACATATGAGTCGACTCGTGTCCTGGCGTCAATAAAAACGTGATGGGGGTAGAGCCGAGTGCGAGCGTCCCGTCCTCGGAGATCATGATGTCGACGGCCGGTTTGACGATGGGGCGATCGATATAGTACTGCTCATAAAACGACTGGATCTCGTCTAACTGCGAGCGCGCATCCGTCTCGACGAACGCCTGAGATGCGATGACGGTCGCATCGGGAAACGCATAGGCACCGATAATATGGTCGTAATGCTGGTGCGTATAGATGACATACAGCTTTTTGCCTTGTCGACGCAGTTCGACGTCTCGGCGGATGGTGGCAATCTCTTCAGGCAGCCAGTTCGGATCGATGACGATTAAGCTCTCATTCGTCTCAATCAACGTCGAAGTCGTTCGCATGAGTGCACTTTCGTAAACAGTGAACGGTTGAAGACGTACTTGAATCACGGGAATCCCTCCTTCTTGTCTTCCATCCTTTTCCCGAATCGTCATCATTTAAGCGTCGCCGGTATGACTGCTATTATCGTGAAAAACAAAAAAAGCAGAACGTCGAATGACGTCCTGCTTCATGCACGGTGTACCGTGCGGTTATGTGTGCGAGCAAATTCTCGCGTATATGTCGGTAATTGGAGCGGGTGAAGAGAATCGAACTCTCGTCATCAGCTTGGAAGGCTGAGGTTTTACCATTAAACTACACCCGCATATGAAATTTTAAAATGGAGCGGGTGAAGAGAATCGAACTCTCGTCATCAGCTTGGAAGGCTGAGGTTTTACCATTAAACTACACCCGCGAAACGCTTAACGTTACGGTAATATAATAGCACAAGATTTTAGCTTTGCAAACCCTTTTTTGAAAAAACATTGGTTGTTGCGGCTAGGTCGTCTTGCTAAGATAATAGGAGAGAGGAGTGGATGGGGCATGAGTGAGCGTAAATCCTATTTACAGATGATGAGCGAGGGCTTTCGGATGATGAAAGAAGGCAAACAAATTAATCATGAGACGAAGCTGCGCCAATGGACATTCTCAATCAGCCGTGAGGCGAATTGGCATGTGATTCTCCGGACAGAGCGCTTGAAATGGGTCAGTCCGGCGACCGATCAGTTCATCATTGAACCGTTATTCGTCCAAATCGGGACGTTACAGCTCACGCGTCATCTCGAAACGAACGAAGTACGTTTGACTATCGATGAAGAATGGGGAATTGAAAGTAAGGTCGTCTGTGACGACCAGGAGTGGGAACGATTCGTCGCGTCGCTCAAACAATTGAAGGGGGAGTAGTCGTGAGTCGAGAAAGGCTATATCGGATTGAAGCGGAAGCTCGGGGCAGTGCCTGGCGAGCCCGTGTATTGACCGGCATCCAACGATTCCGCTTTTTTAAAGGGGAATTGCTCGCACCGACTGAACGTCCTTATGTCGTCTTGAGTATCTCTCAAGACAAGCAGGCGCTTCCCGATTTGATTGAGACGGATATGGGCGTTTTGCTCATCCACGAACGGATTGGCCCGATTTTTATGAACTTATGCCCATACGATATTCAACTCGTTCGCGTCGAGTTGCACACGAGCACCGGGAAAACGGATCAATACTGTGCACTCAATGTGTTACGCCGCTTTGAGATTGAACATCTCGAGGACTCTGGTGAGTATCGTCCACTAGACCCGGACCGGCTCTACTTTTTATCACGACAAACCGTGAGATTGAATTTATTCGGGCATATGATTGCCCAAGATCGAAACAGCCAACGCCTTTACGTGACGGAGCGTCTCAAATATGCGCTTCAAGCGAAAATGGTGACTGGACTAGCATTCAAGAAGACGAAGGAGCAAACAGCATGAAGGAATACGAGATTGACGGATGGATCCGTCTATCCTACCCAGAACACTTTGAATATAACGAAGAAGAAGACCACGTCAGTTTTTACTCGGTCGAGGCAGACGCACAAGGGACGCTTCAAATGTCCATCTATGAAGCGGAGGAAGCGCAAGCCCCGAGTGACGCCGCGCTTCAAGAGTTGAACACGTTCTTAGGCGAGTTCCCAATCGACGTCAAAGTCGCCCCAAGCGTCACGTCGGAGGCCGGCGGCATGACGACGGCCTACGCGAGCGGAATTGAAGACGGCATGCATCTCGACGTATGGTCGTTGACAGACGGGAAGCGACTTTTGTTTTTGACGTATGTCGCCGATGAAGTGACGAATGAAAAGTTGGAAATCGAATCGATTATCGACTCGATCGAATGGACATAACAAGAGACACGCACCTATAACGGTTGCGTGTCTCTTTGTGTCTTACTGGAATTTCGGTACATCGAAGTAAAGCGTGTAGGCGTCAAGCTGTTGGTACATGTTATACATACTGGTTGTTTGTTTCGTCGCCCATGCGATGTCTGAAGCGTATTGGTCTGTGCCGGTGTTACTTGGATTGAACCGCATCTTATAGAGTGTGTTCTGTTTCCGGCTCGGATTGTTGATATACGAGTCGCCGATGAACTTGGCACCGCCGATGATGGCAGCTTCCGGTGTGAACCAGCCTTCTTTATAAGCGCGTTCGGCACCTTTGACATGGGCGTTCCCATCGATCGCACCAATGCCATACATGTTGTAGACGGTCTTCGGCGTGACGGCCTTGCCGTCGACGCTCGAGACGAGCGTTCCGGTAGCGAGGCCAGATGTGCCGTGACCTGTTTCAATCAATGCATGTGACAATAGATAAATCTCATTGACGTTATGCGTGCGTGAGGCGTCGATGAACGCCTGGCCACGGCCTGCTAAAATACCTTTTCCAATGAGCGACTTGTTCAAGACGCTGGCAGTCAAGTCAGCGCCCTTCGACAAATCTAGGAATTGGAAGTACTCACGCGAAGTTTTAGCAAACGATGATGGGGAGACTTGGCGCGTGATTTCTTCATCCGTCGCCCGTCGCCATGATTGGTCGAAGACACGGATATGGTATCCGCTCGGACGATAATAAGCGATTGTATAGTATTGATCCGTTTCCCCTGTAATGGCGACATCTTCACCGGGATTGATTACCCCAAACGAGTGGGACGTCATCGCTGCATCTTTTAATACATTGACGTTCCCAGCGACGTTAGCGGCACTCACGTATCCGGTGAATAATCCGTACTTCACTTTGTACCACGTCGTCGAGCCGACTTTATGTGTACCAAGGTAGTCGAGTTTCGTATTGGTCGATACGCTGGTCACGTTCGTTGATGCTGACGATGCGGTCGCCTTCAAATACTGGAATCGAGTTGAGTACAGTTCGGTTGCTATGACTTTTCCGGCCGGTGCGGTCGCTGTTGCCATGACATAGCCCGTAAAGGAACCATATTTCACTTTATACCAAATTGCGGTCCCGACTTGCTGAGAGCCGAGGTAAGCAAGTTTAGTGTGATTCGGTAACGTAGCGAGAGTCGTTGCAGAAGACGAAGCGGTAGATTTTAGATATTGAAACTTCGTCGTGAATAGTTCACCTGTCGTGCTCTTGGAAATCAGCGACTTCGGCACATACGCGTTCGCGGCCCGGAAAGCGTCTGATTGAGAAATGACGTTTCGCTGGGTAGCCACCATCGTCGCGAGCGTATACGGATAAGCCGTCTCTGTGATCACCATCTCTTTACTGCCGGCAACAGGCGGCGTGTACGGTTTCGTATACGTGAGGGAGATGTACCCTTTCACGAGCGAACCGTTGACGAGATACGAGATGACGCCCCAGTCGCTACCGACAATCGGTTTCACTTTGACGACCGTGCCGTTCGCGAGCGTGCCGATAACGTTTCCGTCCACCGGCTTCGTCCGAACGTTCAACGTGCCATTGTTAGCGACGACGACCTCGACTTCCCGTTCAGCTTCTAACTGTTCTTCCGGAGCCGGTGGCTTGTCGGCGAAATAAGCGGCGGTCGCATAGCCCGTGAGCGAGCCGTACTTGATTTTGTACATCGAACTCGTCAAGCCAGCCTCAGAAATTTGCTGAACTTTCGTTCCCGTCGGAATGACGGCGATTTTTGTTTTCGGTGAAACAGACCGGTCATAGAGGACGACTCGTTGCGTCGTATAATAATCGGTCACGACGATCACCTCCGGTTTGTCGACTGAGAAATGGCGTGAAGCTGCATAGCCCGTTTTCCCGTCGTAACGTACTTTAAACCATGAGCTCGACAATCCGCTCTGCGAAATCTGCTCGATTTTCGCGCCGAATGGAATCGTGTCAATTTTCGTCGCACCCGAAGCCGATGAATTATACATCGCCACGTTGCGAATCGCGTAATAAGGTTTGATCACAATCACTTCTGGCGGAGTCGTCGAGAAGTTTCGAGCCGCGGCATAGCCGGTCACGCCATCATATTCAATCTTGAACCACGAACTTGCGAGTCCGGCCTCTGACACTTGTGTCACTTTGCTACCGGCCCGGATTGTCCGTAGACGTTCCGCCCCTGAAGCTGATGATTTATACAAGACGAGGTCACGAGCGGCATAGTAAGGCGTCCGCACGACGGTTTCTGGTTTTGTCTTTGAGAAATTACGTGCTGCCGCATAGCCGGTCACGCCATTGTAGCGGATTTTGAACCAAGATGAGCTCAGCCCTGGCATCGCGAGTTGTTCGACTTGGGCACCGAGTGGGATCGTCGCGATTTTCGTCGCGCCCGAGGCGGAACTGTTATAGAGAGCGACGTTCTTGACCGCGAAGTAAGGGGTCGTCGCTTCCGGCGTCAAGAGCGAAGTCGAGAAGTTCCGGGCCGGGGCGTATCCGACGGTCGAGCCGTACTCGATTTTAAACCACGAACCGGTCGCGCCGAGTGAGGCGAGGTGCGTCACTTTGGCACCTGCCGGAATCGTTCCAATTTTCGTCGCCCCTGAACCTGTCGAGTCATACAGCACGGCTGTCTTGACAGTATAGTAAGGCGTTTCGACAGGCGTCGTCGGTGTGAAGTAGCGGGCTGCAACGTAACCTGTATATTTCCCGTAAGTCACTTTCATCCACGAGCCGGTCGCGCCGTGCGAAGAGATATAGGTCACGGTCGCGTTTTTCGGGATCGTCGTGAGGATGACGGCAGAAGTCGACGTCGACGAACGCAAGTTGACGTTCGCGTCCGCTGTGTAGGCCGATGCCGTTGTCGTCGCTGTCTTTTCAACGGTTGATTTCAATGTCAAATACGTCGCCGACACGTAGCGTTTTTCGCCCTCGAATTCGATTTGGGCCCAGTTATCGTTCGTTGTGTACACTTGAACGGTCTCGCCTTGCGTCAATTTCCCGACAATGTCCGAAGTGGTCGAAGTGGCGGAACGTACGTTTAAAATAGATGTATTCACGGTTCCTTCGTATGTTGCTGCATATGAATGAGCGGGAACAAGCGTACTCAACATTGTGCTAGAGATGAGGACGGCCGTGCTCAATCGTGTGATTGTTGGCTTCAATGTGTTACCCCTTTCGGTGAATACAGATCAACATGTATGTATTCATGTAGTGTGCGGTCTAAGTATAGCGTACTTAAAAATTGGAAAGAAGAATGTAAATTACAAAAAAGGTAAATGAATTAGAAAAGTGATGTATTATTATGGAAAGAAAAAAGAACCTCCTAGGAAATGGAGGTTCTTTTTTCGAATTGTACGGTTTGATGCATCCAATCGCCGATATCGGTCCACACGTCTTGTCGTTGTCGTTCACGCAAAATCTCATGTCTGGCATTGTCATAGGTGAGAACGGTCAACTCGATATCGGCAACTTGGTGTTTATGAACGATTCCCGTGAGTCCTTCACCGTCATGGACGACCGGATCGTCAGCCCCGACAACGAACAAGATGGGTAACGTTTTCGGATGCTCGTGAATCCGGGCAGTGGACGTCACATCGAGTGAGGCGCGGGCGACCTCATGCAAGTAGCCGAGCGTCGGAATGCCACCGCAATCCGGGTCGTTTACATAGGCGGATACTTCTTCTGGAACGCTTGAAATCCAATCGCTCTCGGTCGTGGCGGGTAAGAACTTTAAGTTGTATCGTCCGAACAGCAAGCGTTCGAAAAAGCGAGATTCATATTGGCTCTTTTTGAACCGGATGGCCAAATCGATCGCATACAGTCCGATCCGCCCGATCCATCCCGAATGTGGAGGCGGAGACACGGCGATGACGCCAGCCAGGCGATGACCTAACCGTTGCCCGAGGCGACGGGCGAGCAGTGAGCCGAAACTATGGCCGAGGACGACAGTCGGCAACTCGTCTTGATAGTGATCGAGGAGTGAGATAGCGTCATCAACCATTTGATCAAATCCTTCATGTGGAGACAAGTGGGCGTAAGTGGACTGATCCCGTGCCAAAGAACCGGCACCGCGGAGATCGCATAGGAATACGTTAAAACCAATTTCTGACAAAAAATCAGCGAATTCGACATATCGTCGGTGATGCTCGAGCATACCGTGAAAGATGAAGCAATTTCCAATTGGTTGTAAGATGGGAATGTGTAGCACATGCGTCCGATACCCGTCCGCATACGTATGTTCCGTGACATCCATCTGTATCCCTCCGAGTCGTTTAAAATAATCCGATCGCTTTACCGGTCTCGTCGATTCCCATATTCAAGGCGGCCGGTTGCTTCGGCAGACCCGGCATCGTCAAGACGTTTCCGGTCAAGGCGACGAGAAAGCCAGCGCCGACCGACGGTTTCAACTCTCTTACGGTCACAGTGAACCCGTGCTGGTAACCGAGTTTCGTCGGGTCGTCTGACAGCGAGAACGGCGTCTTCGCCATACAAATCGGCAAGTGTTGCCAGCCGTTCGCTTCGATTTGAGCCATTTGTTTTTTTGCGGTCGCGGTGAACGTGACGTCGGCCGCCCCATACACTTCACGGGCGATCGTCAAGATTTTTTGTTCGATCGAATCGGTCAACGCATAGAGCGGGGTGAATGCACTCTCATTCGACTCAATCGTCTCGATGACGGCCTCGGCGAGCGCGCGTCCGCCTTGGCCTCCGTTTGACCACACTTCACTGAGCGCCAATCGAATGTGGTTCGCTTCACACCAGTCGAGGACGGCCGCCAACTCTTCGGTCGTGTCTGAATTGAATCGGTTGAGGGCGACGACGGTCGGCAAGCCAAGTTTCCCCATCGTCTCGACATGTTTGGCGAGAAGTTTTAATCCGTTCCCGACGGCTCCGACGTTCTCGACGTGGAGTTGGTCTTTGGCGACGCCGCCATGCATTTTCAAGGCACGGACTGTCGCCACGAGGACGACGGCGTCCGGATTTAATTTACCGATGCGTGACTTGATGTGACAGAACTTCTCGGCACCGAGGTCGGCTCCGAATCCCGCTTCGGTGACGACGTATTCACCGAGCTTGAGCGCAGTTTTTGTCGCAATCAACGAGTTGCAGCCGTGAGCGATGTTGGCGAACGGACCACCATGAACAAGCGCGGGCGTCTGTTCGAGTGTTTGCACCAGGTTCGGCTTGAACGCTTCTTTCAACAACAGTGTCGCGGCACCAGCCGCCCCGATTTGTTCGGCCGTGATCGGTTCGTTGTCTTGATCGTAGGCGACGACGATGCGCTTGATGCGTGCCTCGAGGTCGGTCAACGAATCGGCGAGGCAGAGGATGGCCATGATTTCAGACGCCACGGTAATGTCAAATCCGTCTTCACGCGGTACCCCGTGGGCACTGCCGCCGAGGCCGATCGTCACGTGACGAAGTGCACGGTCATTCAAGTCGAGGACACGTTTCCAAACGATTTTACGGACGTCGATCCCGAGGTCGTTCCCTTGATGAAGGTGATTATCGAGCATGGCGCTGATCGTGTTATGAGCTGCGGTGATCGCATGCATGTCACCTGTGAAGTGAAGGTTGATGTCTTCCATCGGCAACACTTGGCTGAAACCGCCGCCGGCCGCACCGCCTTTTAAGCCCATCGTCGGACCGAGTGATGGTTCACGTAGACAAACGATTGCTTGTTTATCGAGTTGATTCAACGCTTGTCCAAGTCCGACGGTCACGGTCGACTTTCCTTCGCCGGCTGGAGTCGGATTGATCGCCGTGACGAGGATGAGTTTCCCGTCTTCTCGAGTCGCCATCCGATCGATGACATCGAATGATAACTTGGCTTTATATTTCCCGTATAGATCGAGGTCATCTTCTTGTAAACCGAGTTTTTCCGCAATCTCTTTGACAGGTAGCATCTCGGCTTGTTGGGCAATTGTTAGGTCGGATAACGGTTTAATCGTCGTCATGTATAAAATCCCTCCACTTTCGAACATTATAACCTATTTAGTACATTTCATTCGTGAATCGACCCGGAATCAAGGTTTAATCTTTCGTTAGGGAAGACTCGTTCGTGTTGTCATTGAGTTTATCATAACCCATCGCTTCGTAGAATTCACCCATTGAGTGCAATATATTCCACCCTTTCCGTCAAATGTATCCGTTTTCATTTTTGGTCCAGGAAGGTAAGTTGATAGTGGAGGCGATGAACATGACAGAAACACCGAAACGAATCAAACGGAGACGAAATTGGAAGAAGCCGGCGAGTTTTATCGCATTCGTTGGTCCGGCCTTTTTGGCATTTGTGGCAATCGTGCTTATTCCATTTTTCAACGGGATTTATTACAGTTTCACAGATTGGAACGGTGTGACGGGGCAATTGAATATGGTCGGACTGGACAACTACCATCGGATTTTATTTGAAGATGAACAGTTCCGCGCTTCGTTCTGGATCACAACGAAATATACGCTCGTGGCCGTGGTGCTGACGAATATCGTCGGCTTCCTATTGGCTTTACTATTGACGATGAATATTAAGACGCGCAATATTCTGCGCACCGTCTTTTTCATGCCAAACTTGATTGGCGGGCTTATTCTCGGGTTCATTTGGCAGTTTATCTATGTGAAGGGCTTTGAATCAATCGGTGCATTGACGGGGTGGAGTCTGTTCGAACTGCCGTGGCTAGGTGACGCTCAGACGGCGTTCTGGGGCATCGTCATCGTCGCCATTTGGCAAGGTGGGGGCTATGTCATGGTCATTTACATTGCGGCGCTCCAAAATGTGCCGACAGATTTACTTGAAGCGGCTAAAATCGACGGGGCAAACCGGTTGAAGATGCTTCGTCATATCACCCTCCCCATGATCATGCCGTCGATCACGATTTGTCTGTTCTTGACCATCTCATGGTCGTTCAAAGTATTCGATACGAACTTATCACTGACGAACGGCGGGCCGTTCAAATCGACGGAGATGCTCGCTTTGAACATCTATACCGAATCGTTTGTGAATAATAACTACGGACTCGGCTCGGCGAAAGCAGTCATCTTCTTCCTCGTCGTCGCGGCGATTACCGTCACGCAAGTGTACTTGACGAAAAAGCGGGAGGTGGAGGCATGACGACGGAAAAAATTGAACGCATCGAAGCGAATATCGATCAGGCACCACGACAATTGTTGCCGCAAAAGCCGTTGCGGACGGGCGGATATACGGCGGGGCTCGGTCTCGTCGAGTTGGTGGCGATTTTACTCGGGCTCTTGTACCTCGTCCCGTTCTATTACGTCATCGTCAACTCGTTCAAATCGATCGCCGAGATTTACACGAATACGTCTGCCTTGCCGAACGTTTGGCTCGCCTCGAACTATTCAGAGGCATGGGAGGCGATGAACTACGGACGCGTCTTCTTGAACTCGCTCCTCATCACGGCCGGCGCGAACCTACTGATCGTGTTGTTCACATCGATGGCGGCTTGGAAGCTCGTCCGGACGAAACATTGGATTTCGACGGTCATCTTCTTCTTGTTCGTCGCGGCGATGGTCATCCCGTTCCAGTCAATCATGATTCCGCTCGTGAAAGTATCGAGCGTACTCGGGTTGTTAAACAGCCATTGGGGACTGATGGTCATGTATCTCGGGTTTGGGTCAGGCATCTCCGTGTTCTTATATCACGGGTTTATGAAGTCGATTCCGGAAGAAATCGAAGAAGCAGCCATCATTGACGGTTGCTCGACGTGGGGCGTCTTTTGGCGCATCGTGTTCCCGCTTTTAAAACCGATCACGGTGACAATCATCATCTTGAACAGCCTTTGGATTTGGAACGACTTTCTGTTACCTTCACTTGTCCTCCGAGACATCGAACTGCGGACGATTCCGCTCGCGACGTTCTATTTCTTCGGACAATATACAAAACAATGGGATTTGGCACTCGCAGGTTTAGTCCTTGGGATCGTTCCGCTCCTCGTCTTTTTCTTCGGTATGCAAAAGCATATTATCAAAGGGATTACGAGCGGCTCGATCAAATAACCCTTCCCAAGGGATCTCCCCCGTCCGCTACACGGGGGAGAATTTTTTTTGAAAAAAGCTGTTGACATTTGTCGGAATATTTATAATAATTGGGTCAATTCAATTGTGAACGACATTGAAAGGACGAGTACACAGAAGACGTAAGCAAAGCGAGCCGGGGAAGGTGAGAGCCCGGACTGAAATCTCTGTCGAAGAACCTCCTGGAGTCGCTACCCGAACGCTTTGCAAGTAGACGTAGCCGGAATGTTCCCCGTTATCGGAACTACGAGATGTTCGTCTCGAAAAAGTGAGTAGATTCGTCTACTAATTTGGGTGGCACCGCGGAGCTTGAAGCCTTCCGTCCCATAGTCCATGGGATTGGAGGGCTTTTTTCTATTGCTCCGTCCCAAAATCCCACAATTGGAGGAAGAAAACATGACAACGACAGCAACAAGCAAGATGAAAGCGAAACAACAGGCGATTACAGTAGTGAAGGCGACATTCGAAGACAAGTTCAGCACGGCGCTTGGGTTGACACAAGTGCAGGCCCCGCTGTTCGTCACATCGGCGAGCGGTGTCAACGACCACTTGAACGGCGTCGAACGCATTATTCAGTTCGACACGCAGTATCCGGGACACGAACTTGAAATCGTTCAGTCGCTCGCGAAATGGAAACGAGAAGCGCTCGGCCGTTACGGATTCGAGGTCGGGGAAGGCTTGTACACCCAGATGCGCGCCATCCGTCGTGATGAAGAGCTCGACGCGACGCACTCGCTTCACGTCGACCAATGGGATTGGGAACGCGTCATCGCCCGGGAACACCGGACGACGGAGTACTTGAAGGCGACGGTCGAATCGATTTACGCGGCACTCCGCGAGACGGAACAGACGGTCGAATCGATGTACGGGATTGAGGCGATTTTGCCAGAGACGATTCATTTCTTGACGAGCCAAGAACTCGAAGACCTTTACCCGACGCTCACACCAAAAGAACGTGAGCACGCGATTTGTAAAGCGTACGGTGCGGTCTTCCTCTCGCAAATCGGTGGTGCACTCGCCTCAGGCGATAAGCATGACGGTCGTGCGGCCGACTACGATGACTGGTCACTCAACGGCGACATCCTCGTCTGGCACCCGGAACTCGAATCGGCGTTCGAATTGTCGTCGATGGGGATCCGTGTCGACGAGACGGTACTCGCTGAGCAGTTGGCTACTGCCGGTGCCGAAGAGAAACGGAAGTACCCGTTCCACCAAGCCGTCCTCGAAGGACGCCTCCCGCTTACCATCGGAGGGGGCATCGGGCAATCCCGTGTCGCCATGTACTTGCTTCGTGCCCGCCATATCGGCGAAGTCCAATCTTCGGTTTGGCCGAGTGAGATGATCACCGCGTGTGAAGAAGCCGGAATCAGCCTGTTGTAATTATATAGAAGAAACTAAAACCAGGACTTTCTTTTTCAATAAGAAAGTCCTGGTTTTCTGTGCAACATTTTCCACCCTACACGTCAATTTTGACACCTACATAATGGAAGCGTTTTCATCTAAAGTTAGGGTGTACCGATTGGAATCATGATTGTCGACTCTATACTTAGGGAGGAAGCGAAATGAAACGTAAATGGAGATTATCGACCGCCGTGATGACGGCTGGGATGGTATTGACTCTTGCGGCCTGTGGCGGCGGGTCGCTTACGGAAGATGAAGGATCGAACGATGCGAACGCGGATAGCGGGGACAAACAAGACGTCACGTTGAACGTCTTCCAGTTCAAGGCGGAAATCGCCAAAGACCTCGAGGCGATGGCGAAAGAATACGAAGAAGAGACGGGCGTCAAAGTGACCGTCCAAACGGTCGGAGGCGGAGCCGACTATGGGGCAGCGCTCAAGTCCCAGTTCGCGTCAGGCAATGAACCGGACATCTTCAATAACGGTGGCTTCACCGAAGCACAAACGTGGAAAGACAAGTTGGAAGACTTGTCGGACGAGAAATGGGTCGGTGACTTGACCGAAGTGGCCAAAGAACCGATGACGATGGACGACAAACTGTACGGGATGCCGATGAACTTGGAAGGCTATGGTTTCATCTATAATAAAGAGCTGTTCGATAAGGCGGGCGTCAGCGAACTGCCGAAGACGTTGTCTGAGTTGACGGATGCGGCTGAGAAGTTGGATAAAGCAGGCATCACGCCGTTCTCGGTCGGTTATGCCGAATTCTGGATTCTCGGTATCCATTTGCTCAACATTCCGATGGCGCAGCAAGACGATCCGGATGCGTTTATCCAGGCGCTGAACGAGAATAAAGGAAAATTCGAGGACAACGAGCAATTCCAACAGTTCTTGAAACTGTTCGACCTCACGATCAAATATGGAAATAAAAATCCACTTACGACGGACTATAACACGCAAGTCACTCAGTTCGCTCAAGGTGAGACGGCGATGCTTCAACAAGGGAACTGGGCGCAACAGATGATTCTTGACGTGAACCCGGACATCGAGATGGGCTTTGTGCCAATTCCGATCAATGATGACAAAGAGAAGATGGACCGCCTCCCGGTCGGTGTCCCGAACAACTGGGTCGTCAACAAAAACTCCGAGTATAAGGAAGAAGCGAAGGATTTCCTCGAATGGATGGCGACGTCCGATACGGGTAAAGACTACATGGTCAACAAGTTCAAATTTATCCCGGCGTTCAAATCGATTGAAGCGAACGACCTTGGACCACTTGCGGACGATATCTTGGCCTATTCAAACGAAGGCAAGACGATCTCGTGGAACTGGTTCAAGTATCCGGATGGTGCGGTCAACGAGTATGGCGCACTGATGCAAGCATACGTGGGCGGTCAAAAGACAGGCGACGAGATGCTTCAAGACTTCACGAAAGTATGGGCCGATAAGGCGAAATGATAGCAACACAAGCGGCGAAATGATAGCAACACAAGCGGCGAAATGATAGCAACACAAGCGGCGAAATGATAGCAACACAAGCGGCGAAATGACCCCTTCGCCACTTGTGTTTTTTTATGAAGAAACTGTCACATGAATCCTATAAAAATGACACATACCCCCCTAGGGTTTTCGTACAATATGTTCTGTAAGCGATTCATCAAGAGGAGGGGTTATGAAACGACTATGCGGGTTACTCGCGTTATGGTTCTTCTCACCGATCACTGTTCAAGCGAACGAGGAACCGGTGTCGCTCAAAGAACCGATTGTGATTCAATCGAACGAAACGTTTAACGGTGAAGGAAAGCGGTTCAGTAGTTGTGAACATCCTGCGTTTCAACTCGAAGGGACCGGGGCCGTGCTCGAGAACGTCGAGATCGAACAGTGCGAACGGACGACCGTATCCGCGGTGCTCGTCGTGGGACTCGGTCATCAAGTCATCGACGTTACGATTGAGGCGACCGGGACCGGGATCGCCGTCGAGAACAGTTACGGGGTCAGGTTGATTCGACCGAACGTGACAGGGAAGGGTGAGGAGGAAGGAATCTCCATCGAGGATAGCGAGGCGACCGTCATCAAAGGAGCCATCGTCGACGACGTCCGTGACGGCATTTATATTGAAAACGGGACCGGACACGAGTTGACCCGGCCGCTCGTCACGAACTCACGATACGGCGAGTCATGGGCGCTCCATCCGCTTGACGGTGGGATTGACTCAGGCCAGGTCGTCGCTTTATGCGGCAGTAACGGGGCTGGGAAGTCGACGCTGTTGAATCTTATGAACGGCACGATTCCCCCAAGCGTCGGGAGCGTATCCTTAAGGGTCGAACGATCGATGGCGGGAAGACGTACCATCGGACGTTTGGATACATGCCAGACGACTTTGCGTTCGATCCGTCTTGGACCGTCGGTGAGACGTACGCCTATTACACATTATGGCAAGGCGTGAAACCAGATTTAGCGCTGTTGGAGCGCGTCGGTCTCGATGGATTGAGAAACCGAGCCGTCGGGAAGTTGTCGAAAGGGATGCGTCAACGTCTCCTACTGGCGCAGGCGCTCGTGACGAAACCTGACATCTTGCTCCTCGATGAACCGACGAACGGACTCGATCCGACTTGGATGTGTCTGCTCGGTGGCTTGTTGCGGGAAGAAGCTGAGCGTGGTGCGACGATCGTCTGCTCGACACACCAGCTTGATGTGGCAGCGATGCTCGCTGATGAAGTATGGATGCTCAAGGACGGTCGGCTCGCAGGTCGCGTCCTCGTCACGGACGAAGCGGCGGCTTATGCTGAAATCAAACGTTTCTTTTTCGAATCGGAAGTTGAGGCTTGTCAAACCGGCGCGGCTCGCACAAAATAATAGACAGTTGAAGTGGTGCTCGGAACCTTCCGGCACCGCTATTTTATTGGGGAGATGAAACAAATGAGAAAGAATGTTACGGTCGCGCTGTTGTTGGCGACTTTTTTAGCGGCGATTGAAGGGACGGTCGTCTCCGTCGCAACGCCGGTCATCGCGAGCGAATTGAATGGGGCTGCCCTCGTAAGCTGGGTGTTTGCCGCCTTCTTGCTGTTCACGGCGGTATCGACACCAATCTATGGGAAGGTGGCCGATTTGTTCGGCCGAAAGCGTGTCCTGTTATTTGGAATCGGGCTGTTCACGCTCGCCTCACTTCTTTGCGGACTTGCCACATCGATGGAACAACTGATTGTCTTCCGGGCGCTTCAAGGGCTCGGCGCCGGTGCGGTATTACCGATCTCGATGACGATTATCGGCGATTTGTATAAATACGAAGAGCGCGGCAAGATTCAAGGGATTTTGAGCGCGGTGTGGGGCGTATCGGGCGTGCTCGGTCCGGTCATCGGCGGGTTCTTGGTCGAGACGTTGTCTTGGCGTTACGTCTTCTTATTGAACGTACCGTTCGCACTTTTATCGTTCATCATGATCGTCACGTTCTATAAAGAGACCGTGACCGAGACGACGGAACGGATTGACGTCAAAGGAGCGCTGTTGTTTGCGTTCGGTACGACGGCGTTCTTGTATGGGCTGATCACGTTCAGCGAGACGAACGTCTGGACGGCCTCGGTCGTCGCCAGTGCCGTTTTCAGCGTCATCTTGCTCACCAGTTTCTTCGTATCGGAACGACGGGCGAAGACACCGTTGTTGCCACTCGAATTATTGAAACAACCAATCATCGCGTCGATCAATGGGGCCGTCTTCTTCGCGGCGTGGGTCCTCGTGTCAATGTCGGCCTATATCCCGATTTGGGCACAGGCCGTCCTTGGGAAATCAGCGACCGAAGCCGGATTCATGCTCATGCCACTCTCGGTCGCTTGGACATTCACGTCGATTATCGGCGGCCGTACACTTGGAGCGGCCTCGCCACGGCGTCGGGCCGTGACAGGAATGAGTCTCTTGTTGATCGGGACAATCATCTTGACGCTGCTCACGCAATCAAGCCCAGATCTGTTCGTCTACCTCGCTGTCGCCATTATTGGCGTCGGGTTCGGCTTGTCACAGCCGATGTTCATCGTTGTCTTGCAGACCGTCGTATCTTACCGGCAACGCGGGACCGCGACGGCCGCGAACTCATTTTTGAGTACAGTCGGTCAGACGCTCGGTGTTGCCGTGTTTGGTGCAGTATTCAACTTTATCGTCCTCAGCGGTTTCCGTGACGAGGCGGGCTTGAGCGACGTATCACTCGAATCGTTCTTTAATCGAAGCGTCACCGAGACGTTAAACACGACGGTCCGGCTCCAAGGCGAGCAACTCATCGCCACCGGATTGAATACCGTCTTCATCGGAGCGGCACTCGCGGCGTTCATCGCGTTGTTGATCGCGCTTCGCTTACCAGCTAATCCACCTGAACCTTCACGCGACAACTAAAGACACGGTATGATGGTGAAAAGGAGGCGATCATGTTGAAACGATGGATCCTTGTGTTATCTCTTGCCGTATTAGCAGGTTGTGCATCGGAACCTGCTGACGCACCGGCGCCAAAAGAGACTCCGGGCAAAGAGTCGACCGAAGAAACACCTGCGGAAGATACACCAGGCGATGCACCAACATCGGAAGCAGACGATTCGCTGACATTCGGTGCGAGCGAGTCTGTCGTTAAGCAATTGGACGTACCGTGGTCGATGGTAAGGACCGACGAAGGATGGCTTATCTCGGAACGAGGTGGCACAATCGCCGTCATCGATGCGGACGGGAATCTCGATCGACAACCGGTCGTCCTCGAAGAAGATGTGCTCGAAATCGGCGAGGGTGGTTTACTCGGCCTGGCCTTGACGACAGATTTCACGACATCCCGACAAGTGTACGCCTATCATACGTACGGGACACCTGGGGACGTACGAAACCGGGTCGTCGAATTGACGTGGGACGGGGAGCGCTTTGAAGAGACGGCTGTCGTGCTCGATGAGATCCCAGGCGCCCAGTTCCACAACGGCGGCCGCTTATTGCTCGATGGCGACGCACTTTGGGTCACCACGGGAGACGCCCTCGTTCCGGATCTCGCTCAAGATGAGACGTCGATTGCCGGAAAAGTGTTACGGGTGTCCTTATCCGGAACAGGCGAGCCGACCGATTGGATTTATTCGTCGGGCCACCGCAATCCCCAAGGTTTGACGAAAGTTGGCGACACGCTCTATGCGAGTGAACATGGGGCGTCCGGTCACGATGAAGTGAACATTCTCGAGCGGGGAAACAACTATGGCTGGCCGCTCATCGAGGCAGACAAGGAACAAGATGGTCTCGAGACACCATGGTTCGAAGTCGGGGAGACATCGTGGGCACCTTCGGGAATCGCGGCGGACGACCGTTACGTATACATGGCGACGCTTCGGGGGAATCGCCTTGTTGCCATCGACCGAGAGACAAAAGAGGTCACCCCGCTCGTCGAGGACAAAGGGCGTATCCGTGATGTCTGGTTAGGAGACGGAGAGCTCTACTTCATCACGAACAATACGGATGGACGCGGAAATCCGAGCAATGAGGATGATCAGCTGTATCGCTTGACCCTCGAATAGAAACTGACACCCGTGTCAGTTTCTATTTTTTTGTTGTCGATATCCAATTATCAGGTATAATGGACTTCATATGGAAAATGAAGGGGAATTTTACATGAAACAATCACAATTGGTACATAAGAACGAAAAGCTGTATTTTGGACTGCTCGTCGCGGCCAGCGTGTTGACGGTGGTGTTAGGAATCGTCTTCACAATCGCCTCTCTCGGCATTTTCTTATGGATAATCGGAACGATTTTAGCACTGTCTCTATTCACGCACTGGCTTCAAATCGGATATATTCGCACGAACGGCGTCAAAGTGACAGAGCGTCAATTCGCCGACTTGCATCATACGTATCAGCGTGTCGGGCAAGAGATGGGGATTCGCCTACTCCCGGACGTCTACATTCTTCAAGCCGGGGGCGTCTTGAACGCTTTCGCGACACGTTTCTTCCAAAAGAACATGGTCATCTTGTATTCGGATATCGTCGAGTTGTCACGTGATGGGTACACGAAAGAAGTCGAGTTTGTCATTGCGCATGAACTGGCACACATTCGCCGTAATCACGTTCAAAAACAGTGGGCCATGATGCTCGGCGGCTGGATCCCGTTTTTAGGGTCTGCCTATTCGCGCGCCTGTGAATTTACGTGTGACCGCATGGCCGCCCACTACATTCAAGACCAAGCCGCATCGAAACGTGCCCTCACGATTCTTGCGATCGGTGGGAAGTTGGCAAAAGAAGTGAGCGAGTTTGACTACTTGTACGAAGCGAGCCGTGAGAACGGATTTATCGCCAAGTTGAGCGAGCTGTTATCGACGCATCCGCCGCTCCCGAAACGGATTGCGGCCATCGCGACGAACGCCGGTGAGACGAACGTTCCGGTCTTCAAGACGGCAGGGTATGTCAAAGGGTCGATTATCGGGACGATTGTATTGAGCGTCATTGTCAATGTGGCCATTGTCGCCTGGTTGTTCACGAGCGACGGATTGACTGGCTTCTCAGAAGGGTTCGGCTCGCTTGATGCCATGGCAGAAGAGCCGATTCAAGAACTTGCCTATAACGATGCATCGTACGAAGAGTTCGCGGCATTGCTGGCGGACGGTGCTGACGTCAACACGCAAGACCTGTATGGCGATACGCCGCTCCATAACTTGTTATACGGGGAAGGCGCGGACATCGACACGGTCGAGCTGTTGCTCGAGAGCGGTGCCGACGTGTCCCTTGAGAACGAGGACGGGATGACCCCGGCTGAACTCGCTGCCGACTCCGGTCAACCAACAGGAATCATCGAATTGATTCAATCGTACGAGTGAACAGAGAGGTTTATGGCCATGCGTGTGGCCATAAACCTTTTTAATAACAGCTGTTGCAAACGCTTGCATGGACCGTGATATAATGATAGCGAGGAGGCGATGCGCGGATGAGCATTCGGACGAAGCTGACGGGAATGATCGCCTTGACGATTATCGTTCCCGTCATTTTGGCGACGGTCATTTCCTTTTGGTACGTCAAAGACCGGGAGCGGGAACGGGGGCTTCAGCTCACCGAATGGTCGCTTGAACGTGGGACCCTACAAATGGAGCGATATGTCTCAGACTTGAGCCGCTTGCCGACAAGTCTGTATGCGAATCGGGATGTGCTCGATATTCTCGAGTACGGGCCGGGACTGTCGCTTGAACAGACTGAACTCGAGGTACGACGGGCGCTCCTCGGGATGTACCTATCCCGTGAAGATGTGGCCCAAATCCAACTGCTCATGCTCGAAGATATGGATTCGTTCGCCGCCTATAAAATGAAAGTGTCCCCGCGTTCGAAACGGCAGCCGAGTGAGATTCAGCAACAGTTATTAAAGTATGAAGAGAGCCGCGTCCTGCTCGAGGCCTCGCATCCGCTCGTGCCCTATCATGATTTCGGTCCGCTCGTCTCGGAAGAGCAGGTCGTCACGCTTCATTTCCGACTCGATAAGATTGAGACGGATCAGCCGCTCGCGATTTTGTCGATTGATATTCCAGAGGACATCTTCATCGGGCAACTCGCCTCGCTACAGAACAATCCGAGCGAGAGCCTCTGGTTCGTAGGGGGCGGTAATCAGGTGTTCGCACAACTCGGTGATGGTGAAATCCCGCAAAACGTGTCGACGAACTCGCTGTCGAGCGATGGGAAGCATCATCGCATCGTCAAATCGTTCGAATTTGAGAACCAGACGTTCTACGTCGGGAAATCGATACCGGATCGACTGTTGACCGAACCGGCGTCACGGACGTCGTTCATCATCTTCGTTGTTGGGATGGTGTCGCTCGTATTGGCGTTGATCGGTGCGACCTACGCTTCGATGCGCTTGACGACGCCAATCAAGACGCTCACCTCGAACATTTGGCGAATCGAACAAGGGGATATGACGGTCTCGTTCGATTCCCTCGGAAATGATGAGTTCGGTGTGCTCGGACGGCAATTCAAACGGATGATCGAACGCATTGACGATTTGATTCAACGAGAATATCGTCTAGCGCTCGAAAATCGGACGAATGAACTGAGAGCGCTCCAAGCCCAGACGAACCCACATTTTTTATTCAACGCCTTGCAGTCGATTGGGACGCTCGCGTTGAAAGGGGACGGTAAGACGGTGTACCGTCTGATTACCCAACTCTCGTCGATGATGCGTTACACGATGCATCCGGACGAATCGATGGTGACGCTTAGGCGAGAAGTCGACCACCTCACGTCTTACATTCGGCTGCAGCAAGTCCGGTTCCCGAATCAATTTGAGATCGAGGTCGACGTGCCGGAGACGCTCCTCGACTTGACCGTACCGAAGATGATTTTGCAGCCGCTCGCCGAGAACTTCTTTAAGCATGGATTTGAGCGGGACGGTGCGACAGAAGCGAACCGCTTCTCGGTCCGGATTCACCAAGCAGGGCCAGATCTCGTGATTCGATGTGAGAATAGCGGACGCGATATCTCGGACGAAGAGCTAGCGCTGTTAAAAGAACGGATTGAGAAGTCGACCCAACCTTTGAATGGTGCAGAAGGCACCGGTTTAAAGAACATTCGGGATCGACTCATGTTAAACTATAATCGGGAGGCTCAGTTTATGTTGGCTACACCAGAGACAGGCGGATTTCGTATTGTCATGCGTTTCCCGGCCGTAAAGGAGGCGGATGCGTCATGACGAAAGTATTGATCGTCGATGATGAGTCGCCGGTACGGGAAGCGGTGAAACTGCTCGGGGAGTGGGAACAGCTCGGCGTCACGAAAGTGATCGAGGCGCAGGACGGGGAAGAAGCGAAACGAATCATCGCCAAGGAACGGCCGGCACTGATTATATCGGACCTGCAGATGCCTCGTTGTAACGGCATCGAGCTGATGGAATGGGTTCATAAGGAAGCTGAGGCGACCAAGCTAATCGTATTGACCGGTTATGACGAATATTCGTACATGCGGCGTGCGATTCAGCTCGGTAGTTTTGATTACTTGTTGAAGCCGATCGACCCGGATGTCTTGAACGAGACGCTCGCACGTGCCCTCGCCGACGTCATTCCTGACGAAGACGATCCGATTCTACAGATTGGCGCGTTCATCGAACGCCATTATGCGGAAGAACTCAGCTTACAAGGGATGAGCGAGCGCTTTTACTTGAGCCGCGAATACATATCGCGTCGCTTCAAACAGCAGTACGGCGTCAACTTATCCGAATACTTGCTGTCGATCCGGATGCTCGAGGCGAAACGTCTCCTTGAGACGAGTAGACAACGTATTTATGAAGTCGCCCAAGCGGTCGGCTTTTCGGATGATAAATATTTCCGGAAAGTCTTTAAAAAACAGGTTGGCATCACCCCGAATAAATATCGGGAGCAGTGTCACCGACTATCTTGAAGGAGGAATTTAATCATGAGTGTACACATTGGGGCAGAACCAGGACAAATCGCAGAAACGGTATTGTTACCGGGAGATCCGCTTCGCGCGAAATATATCGCGGAAACGTTCCTTGAGGACGTCGAGTTATATAACGAGGTCCGCGGGATGTATGGCTTCACAGGAACATATAAAGGGAAACGCATTTCGGTTCAAGGGACAGGAATGGGCGTTCCATCGATGTCGATTTACGTGAACGAATTGATCATGTCATACGGCGCGAAAAACTTGATCCGTGTCGGTACGGCCGGTGGGATTCAAGAAGACGTTAAAGTACGTGACGTCGTCATCGCGATGAGCGCATCGAGTGAGATGGGTCAAAACCGTGTGCGCTTCAACGGGATGGACTATGCACCGACAGCGACGTTCGACCTCCTACATCGCGCTTATATGAACGCTGAAAAGGCCGGCATCCCGGTCAAAGTCGGTCAAATCTTCACAGCCGACCAATTCTATCAAGATGATTTCCACCATTTCAAGAAGTGGGCCGACTTCGGTTGCCTCGCCATCGAGATGGAGGCGGCAGGACTCTACACACTCGCTGCGAAACATAAAGTGAACGCGTTGACGATTCTTACGATCTCAGACCACTTGTTGACAGGAGAAGAGACGACATCCGAAGAACGTCAAACGACGTTTGACGAGATGATCCGTGTCGCACTCGATACAGCGGTCGAAGTCACGAACTGATGCAAATGCCCTACAAGCCACTGGTTTGTAGGGCATTTTTGCGTCCGTGCGCCTTCCCGTGTATACAAAGTGAAACCGGCAAGCTAGACTGAAGCTGAAACGAACAGTTCGAAAATCGGGCTGTACCAAGGAGTTGTGACTATGAACAAAGCATCTGCCTTTGTCATTTATAGTATCGTCTTTTTTGCTTTCTTTGATCTTTTTGCCCAGCTTCCAGTCATGAGCACGTTCGCGACATCGGTCGGTGCGACACCGTTCATCGCCGGACTCGTCATTGCCATTTATTCATTGTCGAACACGTTCGGCAACATTTTATCGGGAATCTGGACTGACCGGATCGGTCCGATCGTCATCTTATTCGTCGGTCTCGGGCTATCGAGCCTCAGTCTATTGTCATACCATCTCGTCGACACATCGACGACGCTTCTCATCGTCCGCGTCGTGCACGGGTTCGTCGCCGGCTTGATCGTACCGGCCGCGTTCACGTTGTCTGCCAATTTGACCGCAGCGAACCGTCAAGGGAAGAAAGTGGCATTGACCGGCAGTTTTGTCGGGTTGGCGGCCATCATCGGGCCGGCGTTCAGTGGGATCATGGCGAGTCGAACGACCGTCCCCGTCGTTTTCACATACGTCGCGTTTTATGGGGCGATGGTCGCATTACTCGCACTCATCTTTTTACGTCCGTCGAAACTGTCGCTCGGAACATCGAGCCGTCAAGAGGAAGGGAAATCACGGCTTGAACGTGACGTCGTGAAGGCGTATATCGGTGCCTTCCTTTTAATGTTCTCGCAAGGTGCGATCGCGTTCTTGCTACCACTTTATGTACAGTCGCTCGGCTATGACTCCCGCTTGAGCGGGACACTGCTTAGTACGTTCGGAATCATGGCGGTGCTCGTATTTGTGTTACCGACGAACCGTTTGTTCGATCAAATCGAACCAGCGAAACTTGCGGCACTCGGTGTCGGCATTCTTGGTGTGAGCCAACTGTTGATCGGCCGTGCCGAGACATCTAGTCTCTTATACGGGGTGCTCGCCTTGTACGGTGTCGGTTTCGCGATCTTGTTCCCAGCCATCAACACGATGTTGATCAAAGCCACCAACCATGCCAACCGTGGCAAATCCTACGGATATTTTTATGCCTTCTTCTCGCTCGGGACGGTAACGGGATCGGCTTTTTTAGGCTGGCTTTCCATCACGGTGACGCAAAAATTCACGGTGACCGGAGGCATCTTGCTCGCCGCCGGGTTGGTTCTCGTCATGATGCAACAAGCGAAAAAGCGGAACGTGCCCGTGAGATAAGGCAGACCGAGAGTGTGCGGAGCGAAGGTTCAAAATGGTCGATGGCCAAGAGAAAATGATAAGATGAAGCTAGCGCTATCATCTAAGGGAGGCAGATTTATGCGCGCACCAATCGAACAGTTGACCATCGAAGAGCTCATCCGTAAACAACGTCGCTTCTATCGGACACAAGCGACCAAATCGCTCGCATTCCGTCTCAGTATGCTGACGTTTTTAAAAGAATCGATCAAACATCATGAGGCCGAAATTCTCCAAGCGTTGGAGCAGGATTTGAACAAATCGGAACTCGACGCGTTCACGACGGAAATTGGTTTCGTCTACGATGAGATTACACGGACGACTCGTGAGTTGAAACGTTGGATGCGCCCGAAGCGAGTCCGCGGTGCTTCGATTCATCTCGGGACGAAAAGTGAGGTCATGTATGAACCTTATGGCACGGTACTGATTATCGCTCCATGGAACTACCCGTTTCAATTGGCAATGGCACCGCTCATCGGAGCGATTGCCGCAGGGAACACGGCCGTCGTGAAGCCTTCGGAATTGACACCGAACGTCGCCCAAATAATCACAAAAGTGCTCGAACGGGCGTTCACTGACCGCTACGTCGTCAGCGTCGAAGGAGATAAAGACGTGGCGACGGAACTGCTCGCAAAGAAGTGGGACCATATCTTCTTCACTGGGTCGACACCGGTCGGAAAAATTGTCATGGAGGCGGCGGCGAAACATTTGACGCCGGTCACGCTTGAGCTCGGCGGGAAATCGCCGGCCATCGTCCATGACGATGCCAATATCGAGATTGCGGCGAAACGGATCGCTTGGGGCAAATGGATGAACGCCGGGCAAACGTGCGTCGCTCCAGACTATGTCCTCGTCCATGAATCGAAACGAGAGGTATTCCTCGAAGCCATTAAACGTGAAGCGTTCACGATGTTCGGGAATGGCGTCGGGACGAAGCGGTTCACACGAATCGTCAATGAGACACATTTCGACCGTTTGACCGGATATTTGACGGAAGGCGACGTATTTTTCGGAGGTCAGACCGACCGAGATCAATTGAAGATCGCTCCGACTGTATTGACGGACATCGAAGAAGACGCAAACGTTATGAAGGATGAGATTTTTGGGCCGATTCTACCGGTACTCACGTATCGTCAACTCGATGAAGTGATTGATTTCGTTGCAGCGCGCCCACACCCGCTCGCGCTCTATTTGTTCACTGAGACGAAAGAGGTGGAGCAGAAGGTGATGAAGCATCTCACGTTTGGCGGAGGTTGTGTCAATGATGTCCTTATGCATTTGACGAACCCGAACCTGCCGTTCGGTGGCGTCGGTGAGAGCGGAATGGGCTCGTATCATGGTCGCTACAGCTTTGAGACGTTCAGCCATGCCAAATCGATTTTACGCAATACGACGAAATTTGATTTGCCGGTTCGTTATCCGAACTTCAAAGGAGCCGAGAAGTTGATTCGACTCGTCTACCGATGATTGGATTAGACTGCAGAGAGCCTGCAGTCTTTTTTTTTGTGAACGAAAAAATAAGAAGATTGTTTGAAATGTCACATACTTTTATGAAAATGCCCATTGCCCTCCTGTATAATAAAACCATATATCACGCACGAGGCCAGATTAGGCATGAGACCAGTGGAGGGAGCAGACAACATGACTATGAAATGTGGGACGACCCAACCGAACAGCTTCGTCTTCTCAGAAGAGACGAAACAGCTCTTATTCGAGATGATGACGTTTCAAGAATATTCAAAAGCGAGTATCGTTTGTTGGGAAGGAGAAAAATGCAGTAAGTTCTTTTATTTGAAGAGCGGTGCCGTCAAATTTACGAAACTGACGAAAAAAGGGAGTTCGCTCATCATGTTCATATACGGCGCTGACGACTTCTTTGGAGAGTTCGACATCGACGATGTATTCCCGAGCTCCTACAGTATCGAGACGACCGAGGACAGTGTCATCGGCTGGATTTCAAAACAAGAGATGGACGAGCTCGTGCGTCAAGACGCGCAGCTGGCTACGGAGGTGTTGCGTTGGACTTCGATGATGCGTAAACAGTCCGAGATGAAGTTGCGTGACTTGTTGCTGTATGGGAAGCCAGGGGCGCTCGCCTCGACGTTGCTTCGCATGGCGGCAATGCACGGCGTAGAGGAGACAGAGGGGGTCACAGTTCCGAGACATCCGTCTGACGGCGAACTCGGACAATTGATCGGTGCACCTCGCGAAACGGTCAATCGAATGATGAACCAGTGGCGGAAAGAAGGCGTGTTAACGACGACTCCGACATCGATGGTGTTGCATGACATCGATTTCCTAAAAGAGCTATGTTACTGCGAAGGCTGTCCCGCCGGTATTTGTCGGCTTTGACTTGCCGTTCATAAGCATTGAAAAACGTGCGGCGTCACGACATGAGAACATGAACAGGTGATTGGACCGACTGATGTCGGAGCAATCGCCTTTTTGTATGCCTTTTTTTCAAATGTGAACTTTATGTGTGGAAACTACGCAAATTTGATGTGATTGTCACTTTTGAAGTGACAAATGTCACATATTAATCAGTGCCCCTTTTCATACAATGAAAGTGGAAATCAAAGGGAAAGGGGTCCTTCACGTGGAGAAAAACGATGGACAAGAACCGAACTTAAAAGGCACGTTCACATCGGTCATGATTGTCGCTGGTGTCATCATTGCCATGTGGTCGTCGGTCTTTTACTTATTTGTGACACGATAACGAGCAAGAGGAGGGAAGCACGATGCATATTCATAAACTTGAGAAGTATTGGTTAGTATTCGGCATTATTCTATTAGGCGTCTTTTTGACAGTGCTCGGTATCTCTGCGTTTGCGGCAGGGAATCAGCCGGCTTCGGACGCCGATTTGATCGACCCGGCAAAAGTGCATCAAACTGCACCGTTCGACAAACCAGGGCTTCATAAAATCGGTGACAACGAGTATGAGCTCGTCATGGTCGCCCAAGCGTTCACATTCACACCGGGCAATGTGGAAATCCCAAAAGGGGCGAAAGTCACGTTTCTCGTCACGTCACCGGACGTCGTCCACGGGTTCCAATTGACAGGGACACCGGTCAATATGATGGTCGTGCCAGGTCACATCAACTCGCTCACGTATACGTTCGAAGAAGCAGGCGAATTCTTGATTCTATGTAACGAATACTGTGGAACCGGACATCACATGATGTCGACAAAAATTAAGGTGGTGGACTAAATGAATGACGTAGCCTCAAAATTAAAACAGTGGGAAATGGAACGCGGCGTACCGGTACCAAGTATCGGTGTTAAAGAAGCGCGCCTCGCCTATGCCCATGTCGTCATTTCGGTCCTCGCCGTCTTAATCGGCGGTTTGGCAGGACTCATGCAGACGCTCATCCGAACGGGCGTCATCCCGGAAGTGTTCGGTTATTATCAACTCTTGACCGCGCACGGCATCATGCTCGGTCTCGTCTTCACGACAATGTTCATCATCGGTCTTCTTTACGCGCTCCTCGCTAAGTCGTTCGGACGTTTTGAGTCGTTCCCGACCCGGGTCGCGTGGCTCGGATTTTGGATGATCATCGCCGGTGCCGTGCTCGTCACGATCATGGTGCTCGCCAATAAAGCGACTGTGTTGTATACGTTTTACGCGCCACTCATGGCCGACCCGATCTTCTATATCGGCCTCGTCTTGTTCGTCGTCGGCACATGGTTGTCTGCGTTCGCCATGTTCCGGATGTATGCGGACTACAAACGGGAGAACCCAGGTATTCACCCGCCGCTTCCGGCGTATATGAGTGTCATGACGATGCTATTGTGGGTCATCGCGACGCTCGGTGTGGCCGGAACGATTCTGTTCCAGCTGCTACCGCTCTCGCTCGGATGGAAAGATACGGTCGGGATTGAGTTATCACGGACGTTGTTCTGGTACTTCGGTCACCCCCTCGTCTATTTCTGGCTCATGCCGGCCTATATCGTCTGGTATACGGTCGTGCCGAAAGTCATCGGCGGGAAAATCTTCTCGGATGCGCTCGCCCGGATGGCGTTCCTATTGTTCCTCTTGTTCTCGTTCCCGGTCGGTTTCCACCACCAGTTGACAGAGCCGGGGATTGAGCCGTTCTGGAAGTTCGTTCAAGTCATCTTGACGTTCCTCGTCGTTATCCCGTCGTTTATGACGGCGTTCTCGCTGTTTGCGACGTTCGAGCTGCGTGGTCGCGCACTCGGTGCCCGCGGGTTATTCGGTTGGGTCAAGAAAATGCCATATGGGGATGTCCGTTTCCTCGCGCCGTTCGTCGGCATGTTGTTCTTCATTCCAGCCGGAGCCGGCGGGATCATCAACGCATCGCACCAATTGAACGCGATGGTCCACAACACACTTTGGGTCACAGGTCACTTCCATATCACAGTCGGGACGGCCGTCGCCTTGACGTTCTTCGGAACGGCATATTGGCTCGTACCGGTATTGCGCGGTCGTACACTCACGAAAAAGATGAACCGACTCGGATTGATTCAAACGGGAACGTGGGCGTTTGGGATGTCAATCATGTCTTACGCAATGCATATCTCAGGACTCCAAGGCAACCCGCGTCGGACCGGACCGGCAACGTACTTCTCGGATGCGCTTACGCGCGAATGGATTCCATACCACATCGCCATGGCGATTGGCGGGACGATCCTCTTGATCTCGGTCCTCATCTTCGTTTACTCAATGTTCAACTTGTCGTTCCTCGCGCCGAAAGGGGAGGAAGAATTCCCGCTCGCTGAGACGGAAGAGGCAGCGATGGAGACGCCTCGTTTCTTTGAAAACTGGAAACTATGGATCACCGTCACGTTCGTCTTGATTGCGTTCGCTTATACGGTCCCGATTTGGCACTTGATTGAGAGTGCGCCACCGGGAGCGAAAGGCTGGGTGCTCTGGTAAACTGAAGTCAGCCCTGTAGTTTAGGGCTGACTTTTTTTGTAGGAAGGGGATGAGGGGATGGACACTTTACGGGAAATCATTCGTCGAGAACACGCCAAGTATCCGCAAGGCCGGCCGTTCATCGTCGCCATCGACGGATTGAGCGGAGCTGGGAAGACGACGCTTGTTGATCAACTGCGCGGGACCTCACCGAAGGAAATGATGCTACATATCGATGATTTTATCGTCGAGCGGCATCGGCGTTACGGGACGGGACAATCGGAAGCGATGGAATATTATGCGCTCCAATGGGACGTCGACTTACTTGTCCAGACGTTGTTCGAACCGTTGCGGCAAGGGGAGACAACGCTGACGTTACCATACTATGCGCGCGACCGGGACGAAATCGTCATGCGAACGATCGAGATTGCTCCGAACGCACTTGTCTTGATCGAAGGAATTTTCTTATTGCGGGACGAGTGGCGCCCTTATTTTGACTACGTCGTCTATCTCGACTGTCCGCGGGAGGTCCGGTATGAACGGGTCTTGAATCGGGATACGTATATCGGCGAGTTGTCGGAGCGGATTGCCAAGTACGAGCGCCGGTACTGGCCCGGAGAAGTGCATTATTTGAAGACGGTCAACCCGAAAGCCAAAGCCAATCACATCGTTCAATCCAGTTGACGCATCCATTTATAGGGGATGCGTTTTTGTTTTGGAAAAAACTGTTGACTCCGTTAGTGTACTATGGTGATAATACAGTTAGATAGTGTATTAGTCGCATCATACACTTAGAGAGGTGACAACATGATCATACAATTCAACACGAGAGCCCCGGTCTACATTCAAGTCGTCGATTACTTCAAAAAGAAGATGGCGCTTGGTGAACTGCAGGCGGGCGAAGAGATGCCGTCGCGACGCGAGCTCGCGACCGAACTGAAAATCAATCCGAACACCGTCCAAAAGGCGTTCAAGGAAATGGAGGAACAACAATTGATTACGACCGAACGGAACCGTCCGAGCCGCGTGACGACCGATGACCATGTATTGAAACGCATCCGGACGGAACTCGTCGATGAGGCGGTCGCCGTCTTCGTCGAATCGATTCAAGAACTCGACGTCACGATGGATGAGCTCGTCGATAAAATCAAACGGCAATACGGGGAGGGGAATCTCGATGATCGAAGTATTGGGAGTTAAAAAACGTTACCGGAGAAAACAAGTTATCGAAGACGTGTCGTTCACGGCCCAAAAAGGAGAAATCACGTGCCTGATCGGCTTGAATGGGACCGGGAAGTCGACCATTCTCAAAGGGATCATGGGACTGACGCCGTTCGACCAAGGTACGGTGCTCGTCGACGGCAAACCGCTCGACTTGAATCGTGTCGCGTTCGTACCGGATCATTCGACGTTCCCCATCCATTTCACCATTGAACAGTGCGAGGCGTTCATGCGCGACTTTTATCCAAAGTTCGACCCGAAATTGTTTGCCCGTCTTGTCGATGAGTTCAAGCTGTTCCCCGAGGACAAGTTGAATGAACTCTCAAAAGGGACGCTCGCGAAAGTGAATTTGGCGCTCGGCATCGCCCAAGACCCGGACTATTTATTGCTCGACGAACCGTTCTCGGGCATCGACGTATTCTCGAAAGAACAAATCGTCGAGTTGTTCTCGAGTGACATCATGGAAGACCGCGGCGTCTTGATTACGACGCATGAGATTGAAGACATCGAATATTTGGTCGATAAGGCCGTCATGTTGAACAACGGTCGAATCGTCCGTGAGTTCGACGTCGAGGACGTCCGCTTCATTCATGGGAAGTCGATCGTCGACGTCATGAGAGAGGAGTATGGCGCATGAATCTATTGAAACTACTCGGATGGGAAGTCGAGCGGATGACGAAACCGTATCTCATCTTAATCACATTGCTCGTCGTCACGCAGTTCGCATGGCTCGGTATCTTCTTATGGAGCGAGACGAACATGTATGAAGAGATGCGTCGCACCGGGACACCGGATTATATCTTGACGTTCGCCAATTATCTCGGAGGGACACCGTTCATCTTGTCGATTGGGGTTGCTGTCACGGCGATGGTATTCTTCAGTTTTTGGATTTGGTATCGTGACTTCCAAGGCCGCGGGACGTTCATGATGCGGCTGTTGCTCATGCCGCAACAACGGATGCTCGTCTTCGGAGCGAAGCTCGCGACGATGATGTTGATGGTGCTCGGCCTCTTATCGGTCCAATGGATTGCGCTCAAACTTCAATACATAGCGTTCACCGGCTGGTTCGATTCCCAGATGGTTCCCGTGAGCGGTACGTTCGAACAGGCGATTCGCTTCGATGGGGCGCTCTCCGTCATGTATCCCGCCTCATTCGTCAATTTTCTAATTCATCAAGTGCTGATTGTGCTCGTCATCTTGTTCATCTTTGCGTTCGTGTTGATAGAACGGAGTCTATGGCAACGGACGTTATGGGCGCCGATCCTTGCGCTCGTCATGCTCGGGACGCTGCTTCTCGTTCCTATGTTGGCATTCTATTTTCTAGAAAACCGGTTGTTCATGGACGAGTTGATGCTTGTGATCGGCATCGGGTTAGTGGCATGGATGATAGCGACGATATGGATTGGTCGTCGCTATTTGACGAAGAAACTAAGTGTGTGAGGTGGAACGTATGAAACGAATGTGGAATGTGGCCGCGCTCGGCGCGGTTGTCGTCATTGGCCTCGGGACGTTTGCTGTCGATATGCGGGAGACGAAAGCCGAGTGGGAGTTGGCCGTCACGTCGAATCCGGAGATTTGGGAAGAGCAGACGGTGAGCGTCTATTACCAGACAGAGGAAGGCGGCAATGAACGTTTCGAGTTGACGACCGATGGAAGTCGTGTGACGACCAATTCGAGTTACATCGAACAGGCGTTGGCGTATGACGACGAGGTCGATGCGTCCGTGCGCGGATTTTATCGACAGCTCTCTGGTCTGACGTTCGTGCAGTCGATCCGGACGCCTGACGGCTATATCGGGGTCGGACAGAATGGCAACAAAGAGATTGCAGTGTTCCGTTTTGACGGACAGGACGTGACCAAACACGTTTTCGGGAAAGACGTCAACGGTTCGACGGAAATCATGAATGGCCTTTGGGCGGGTCTGTTTGTCCATGAAGGTGACATACACGTCATCTATCGCAACGGATACGGGACAAAATCAGAAACGAAAATCGCCAGGTTCGATGAAGATGCGAAACAGATCACGATGGAAAGCTTGGAGCTAGGAGACGAGGCGATTTCGACTGTAAGAGGAACTTCCTGGGCATTTCGTCCTTATATGGCGACGATTGCCGCTGACAATCGATTCATCCCGGTTGGCATGACCGAACAGACGACCGTCACCGAAGGAGGAGAATCATATGTTAGCGAGCAGGACAAAATTGGGGTTTACGCATACGATGTGGATACGAAGCAAGTGATTGAATTGACGCCGGACGGAGACATGTGGAATGCGACCGTCTATGAGGATCGATTGATCGCCTTGCAGGAAGACGGGACCGAACTGGTCGTCGATTTGAAGACCGGGAAGCAATCGACGCGTCAAGTCATCGATGGTTCGGTCGGCACGACGTCATACGTCGGTGACCACCTGTATCACGCGCGCCCGACGAAAGACGGGGCCGTCATCGACGTCTATCGAGATGGAAAAGCCGTCTCGAGCGCCACGGTGAAAGCGACGAACGACGAGGCGAAAGCATTGGTGACCAACACAGAATATTACGTGGAATAAAAAATAAGCGAGAGGCGCCCGCCTCTCGCTTATTTTGATGGTTTCGGGATGATAATCCCTTCTTCTAAATCAAGCAACATGTCGATCAGTTCCGCACAGAACTCCGGGAACTGGTCGAGGAACGCACCTGGACCGACCTCGTCGGTGAAATCGATATACAGGTCCGATACGTTACCGGCCATCTTCGCCGGGAGGGCGAGGAACGCCGATCCGAACCGCCAGTTGCCGCGGATATCGAGCAGTTTGCCGAGCATCACATCGCCCGGTTCACGAGCCTCCGGAAGCGTCACTTTGTAGATTTCTTTCGTCTCCCAATCGCGTAAACCGTCCTCGGTCACTTCGAAGACCGAGCAGCGCGGGACCGCCAAGCCCCGAAGCGCGTGATAGAGGGCGGGGGACATCTCGGTTTTGTGATCCGCCAAGTACCGACCATGCGGCGTCATCCCGTCTTCGTCCGTCTCGAAGAAGACGGCCCAATCGATGAACAAGTCGCGGAACAACTCCGCGTCTTTCAAGTGCCACGTGCCTTCCGAGGCGATCTCTTGTATATAGTTCGTCCATTGCGTGCTGCGCGCGAGCGCGGCCTGCTCATACATTTTTTTCAGCTCGGCCAGCAATTCGGACTCTTCTACGAGCAAAGGGAATGGAATTACTTTCCGGTCTTTTTTCATCGGCGTGGTCCTCGTTTATTCACAGGACGCTTGACGACCGGCGGTTTATCCTCGATTCGCTTCTCGATGACGTCGCCACGGTAAATCTCGAGTTCTTTCAATTCAACGCCGAGTTGACGGGCGAACGATTTCAAATGTGTCAAATCCTCATCTGTCACGAGCGAGAGCACGGTCCCGGCCGCATTCCCGCGTGCCGTCCGGCCTGAGCGGTGAATAAAGTCATCGATTGATTCTGGCAAGTCGAAGTGGACGACGTGCGTCACTTCCTCGATATCGAGACCACGGGCTGCGAGGCCAGTCGTGATGAGGAGCGGGTAGTCACCCTTCCGGAACTCACGAAGTGTTTCGACACGTTCGCGCTTTCCTTTCAAGCTGTCGAGCATGCGATAGTTCACTTTCATCTTGTCGAGCTCACCTTTCAACGGTGGCAAGAACGACCGGTTGTTGATGAACGCGAGCGCTTTGACGTTGTCGACGTGAGACAGGCGGCGGAGCAACTCTGGTTTATACCGGCGCGTCGTCAACATGAAGCCATAGGTGACTTGTGCGCTTACCGCCCGCTCGATTTTCACGTGGGCCGGTTCGTTCAAGAATGGGGCAGCCCAAGCTTGAAGCGTGTCTGTGAGTGTCGCCGAGACGAGGGCGATTTGATGTTCATGCGCCGTATGTTTGATGATCCGTTCGGCAGATTCTGTCAAACCGCTATCGATGATTTGATCGGCTTCGTCGAGGACGATTGTATGCGTCTCGTGAAGTTTCAATTTTTTCTTCTCAATGAGTTCGACGAGTCGGCCCGGTGTCCCGACGATCAAATGTGGTTTTTTCTTCAACCGGTCGATTTGACGTTTCAACTCGACGCCACCGATGAACGAAGCGATGCGGACGTCACCTTTCTCGGTGAAGCGTTGCGCGACCGTTTGAATCTGCATGACGAGTTCACGCGTCGGCGCGACGATGACGACTTGGATACGGTCGTTCGACGCATCGATTTTTTCGATGGCGGGTAATAAGTAAGCAAGCGTCTTCCCGGTACCTGTCGGCGCTTCGATCGTGACGTCTTTTCCGTCAAGAAGAAGCGGGAAGGCTTCGGCTTGGACCGGCATTGGTTCAGTAAAGCCAAGGCGATCCCAGGCTTCGTTAATAAATGGTTTTGTAAAGTTCATATCAATTCTCCTTATCGTGGGGCAAAAACAAAGGAAGCTTAAGCGCTCCCTGTCTTAGATATAGCGAACATGTTCAGTATCTTGGTCGAATGAAGAACGGAGTGTCTGTGTGAACGTCTGTCCGTCCTCGATGAGTTTGATGTGAACATCGATTTGGTCAGCCGCCGCCTCGACGCCTTCGACGGTGAAGCCTTGATACACACGATACTGCAATTCTTTCGTCAACCGTTCGTATGAAGCGAGCTCTGGATACGTCGCTGCCACGTCAATCGGGCGCGAGATGAGAGCAACGAGCAAGTTATCGCGGTAGTCGATGAAATCCTCGTTTTCGATGTCGTCGTCAAACCGAATCCAAAAACCTGCGTCTTCAAATTCTGTGATGAATCCGTCACGTTGTTCACCGTTTTCCTCTACTTTAAGAGAGATGCGGTCACCGGTCTTTAAATCGTGAGCGGCTGTCAATAATTCGTACGTCATGGGAAGAACCCCTTCCTCTTCTACAATGTTCTGCCTTCATTGTGTCCGATATAAGGCAAAAATTCAAGTTCTATCCCCGAGGTGTGAGGTACATCACTACGAAAACTGTATAAATCGTCACATCCCATCTGAAATGATACAGAAATGAGTTGAATCGTGCCGTAACAAGACTTATCTGTTTCAGAAAGAAGGGTGTTTGCATTATAACAGTATTTAAAGCGCTTACAAAAACGGCTTTATGCCAACGTTCATGAGATTGTTACAACTTTCACAAGAATGTAAAACAAAATGTTCACGTTTTCACGTACACTCAACTTATAGAAAGCACGCAGTTATCTCAACTATGAGGAGTGACCCACAATGGCAACCGAAATTAAATCAGCCTGGTCAGGATTTGTACCTGGGCAGTGGACGAACGAAGTGAACGTCGGTGAGTTTATCCGTTTGAACCGACACGAATACACAGGGGACGATCGTTTCCTCGTCGGACCGACCGATGCGACGAACCGTCTTTGGGCACAAGTGATGGAATTGACGAAAGAAGAGCGGGAACGCGGTGGTGTTTGGGCGGTCGATCAAAACAACCCATCGACCATCGTCTCGCACGGACCGGGATACTTAAACAAAGAGCTCGAGAAAGTGGTCGGCGTTCAAACGGACGAGCCGTTCAAACGTTCGATTCATCCAAACGGCGGGATCCGGATGGTCGACGCTGCCCTTGAGTCATACGGTTTCGAGCCGAACCCTGAAATCACAAAGATTTATTCGGAAATTCGCAAAACGCATAACCAAGGTGTCTTCGATGCGTATACACCTGAGATGCGGGCGGCGCGGAAGTCAGGGATCATCACAGGTCTTCCTGACGCTTACGGCCGAGGACGGATTATCGGCGACTACCGTCGTGTTGCCTTGTACGGGTTAGATTTCTTGATTGCAGAACGTAAAAAAGACTTGGCGAACCGTGGCGGTTTCTTATCAGAGTCAGATATTCGGACACGGGAAGAAATGTCTGAGCAGCTCCGGGCCCTCCAAGAGTTGAAACAACTCGGTGCGGCGTACGGGTTTGACCTCGGCCGTCCGGCGGAAAATACACAAGAGGCGTACCAATGGGTATACCTTGCATATCTCGCAGCCGTCAAAGAACAGAACGGCGCCGCGATGTCACTTGGACGTGTCTCGACATTCCTCGATGTTTACGCAGAACGTGATATCGAAGCAGGTCGTTTGACCGAGTCAGACGTTCAAGAAATCGTCGACCACTTCATCATGAAGCTCCGGATCGTCAAATTCTTGCGCACGCCTGACTACAACGAATTGTTCTCGGGTGACCCAACGTGGGTGACCGAGTCAATCGGTGGGATGAGTGAGGATGGTCGCTCGAACGTGACGAAGAGCTCATTCCGCTTCTTGCATTCACTCTCAAACCTCGGGCCAGCACCAGAACCGAACTTGACGGTGCTTTGGTCGACGAAATTGCCAGAAGGATTTAAACAATATTGCGCGAAGATGTCGATTGAGACGTCCGCCATCCAATATGAGAACGACGACCTCATGCTTCCAGAGTTTGGCGACGACTACGGCATCGCCTGCTGTGTGTCACCGATGAAGATCGGGAAACAGATGCAGTTCTTCGGTGCCCGCGCCAACATGGCAAAAGCACTCCTTTACAGCATGAACGGAGGCCGCGATGAGAAGAGCGGCGACCAAATCGCACCGGTTTGGGAGATGAACACCGAAGACGTGCTCACGTACGACAAAGTGTATGCCGACTTCGATCGGACGCTCGATTGGCTCGCCGAGCTCTACGTCAACACGCTCAACGTCATCCACTTCATGCACGATAAATATGCGTACGAACGGATCGAGATGGCACTTCATGACCCAGAAATCCTACGGACGATGGCATGCGGAATCGCCGGTCTCTCGGTCACAGCAGATAGTCTGTCAGCCATCAAATATGCGACCGTGAAACCGGTCCGAAACGAGCAAGGCATTGCTGTCGACTTCGAGACAGAAGGCGACTTCCCTAAATTCGGAAACAACGATGAACGTGTCGATTCAATCGCCGTCGAACTCGTTGAGTCGTTCATGGAAAAAGTGCGTAAGCATAAAACATACCGCGACGCGCTCCATACGCAATCGGTCTTGACGATCACATCAAACGTCGTCTACGGCAAGAAAACAGGGAACACACCGGACGGACGCCGTGCCGGCGAACCGTTCGCCCCAGGTGCGAACCCAATGCATGGTCGCGATACGAAAGGTGCTGCCGCTTCGCTCTCATCTGTCGCGAAGCTCCCGTTCGAGCACGCGCAAGACGGAATCTCATACACGTTCTCAATCGTACCGAAAGCGCTCGGCAAAGAAGAAGTGGCCCGCGAACTCAACTTGGCGGCACTCCTTGACGGTTACATGGGTGGCGAGCATAAAGGACATCACTTGAACGTCAACGTCTTCAACCGTGAGACGTTGCTCGATGCGATGGAGCATCCGGAAGAATATCCACAGCTCACGATCCGTGTCTCTGGATACGCCGTCAACTTCATCAAGTTGACACGCGAGCAACAAATCGACGTCATCAACCGGACGTTCCACGGTTCATTGTAAGTAATCAAGGCTTGGCGGCCTTCTTCTGAAGGCCGCTCATTCGTTAGGAGGTCATTTCGATGACAATGGGATATGTACACTCGGTCGAATCGTTTGGAACCGTTGACGGCCCGGGAATTCGTTTTATCGTCTTTTTACAAGGTTGTGCGCTTCGTTGCTTGTATTGCCACAACGCTGACACGTGGGATTTCAAAAAGAATAACCATCGTTCGGCCGAGGACGTCATTCAAGAAGCGCTCAGCTATCGTCCGTTCATGGAAGCATCAAAAGGCGGTATCACGATTTCAGGGGGCGACCCGCTCGCGCAGCCAGAGTTTTTAGAAGCGCTCTTGCGTGAAGCGAAGAAACACGGGCTCCACACGACACTCGACACGTCGGGTGCACTTCGTCCCCCTAACCTGGACGCCATCTTAGATCATACGGATCTCGTCTTACTCGATATCAAACATATCGACGATGACATGTGTAAGAAACTGACGGGACGGAGCAACGTCAACACGCTCGCGCTTGCTGAACATTTATCCGAGCGCGGAACGAAAATGTGGATTCGCCACGTCCTCGTCCCAGAATGGACACTTGATGAAGGAGCGCTCCGCCGCACGGCCGCGTTCATTCAAAAGCTCGACCACGTCGAGAAAGTCGAAATTTTGCCGTACCATGAGATGGGTGTCTATAAATGGGAGGCACTCGGTCTCGACTATCCGCTCAAAGGGATTAAACCCCCGACGACGGAAGAAGTCGAATGGGCGGAAGGGATCTTACAAGGAACCGTTTAAAAAACTGCGCAGACCGTCATGGTCTGCGCAGTTTTTAGATTACAAATGTTTTTGACTGACGTGCTGACGGATGGCGGCCTCATCGAGTGGGCGCTTGGCGACGCCGGTCTCGACGGCGGCTTTGGCAACCGCGACCGCCACGGCCGGTGCGATTCGTTCATCGAATGGGCTTGGGATGACGACACCGTTCGCCAAATCTTCTTCGGTCAATAAATCGGCAATCGCGTGGACCGCCGCTTCCTTCATCTCTTCGTTGATCTCGGTGGCGCGAACGTCAAGCGCCCCGCGGAAAATACCAGGGAAGGCGAGGACGTTGTTCACTTGGTTGGCGAAGTCGGAACGACCGGTCGCGACGACACGCGCCCCGGCTTTTGTCGCGAGGTCCGGCATGATCTCCGGAATCGGGTTCGCGAGTGCGAAGATGACCGGGTCGACAGCCATCGAACGAACCATCTCTTCGGTGACGGCACCGGCCGCCGAGACGCCGATGAAGACATCGGCACCTTGAAGCACATCGGCGAGCGTCCCTTCATGTTGCTTCCGGTTTGTCGCTTTGGCGATTTGATCTTTGAACGGGTTCATCCCTTCGACGCGTCCTTCGTAAATTGCGCCTTTCGTGTCACAGATGACGAGGTCTTCGACGCCGAAACGCTTCAACAGTTTCGCGATGGCGATGCCGGCAGCCCCGGCACCGTTCATGACGACCCGAAGTTCAGGCATCGTCTTGTCGACGAGTCGCAGTGCGTTGACGAGACCTGCTAGGACAACGATGGCCGTCCCGTGTTGGTCGTCATGGAAGACGGGAATCGGGAGCGTCTGTTTCAGGCGCGCCTCGATCTCGAAACATTCGGGCGCCTTGATGTCTTCTAAGTTAACGGCACCGAATGTCGGCGCAAGTAATTCGACCGTCCGGACGATCTCGTCGACGTTATGCGTGTCGAGACAGATGGGGAACGCATCGACCCCGGCAAAGCTTTTGAACAAGACGGCTTTCCCTTCCATGACCGGGAGCGCGGCCTCTGGACCGATATTGCCGAGGCCGAGGACGGCACTTCCGTCCGAGACGACGGCGACCGTGTTGGCACGGAGGGTATAATCGTAAGACAATTCTTTATCTTCAGCGATGCGACGGGACGGTTCGGCGACACCCGGTGAGTAGGCGAGGCTGAGCGCTTCTTTCGTGTCGACGTCGACTTTCGGTGTCGTTTCCAATTTCCCGTGGTGCATGGCGTGCATCTCAAGTGCGCGTTCGTTCAATGTTTTCATAAGTCTCTCCCTGTGTGCTAGCGATTTTCATCTGTGCGAATACGAATCCATTGTAGCGGAGAAACCGCTTTCTTTCGAGGGTTTTGCCTGCATTTATGCGAACTATTTCTGAACGATTGTTCACAAATGTCGGATTGGTGATAAGACTTGGTGCTAGGGCAGGAAGGTCGAAAAAGGAGCCACAGTTTTTCTGTGACTCCTCTCTTAGATTAAGCTTTCGTTTTTCGTTTCTTCTTCTCAGCGAGACGTGCCGCCTCTGTTTGCCGTTTTTCCGCGTAGCGGAGCTCGCGCTCGAGCTTGACGAAGCTCTGACAGCGTTTCGCATCGAGTATACCGTTTTTGATGGCGGATCGGACGGCACAGCCCGGTTCGGTGCTGTGCGAACAGTCCCGGAACCGACACGTCTCGGCGAGTGCCTCGATATCCCGAAACGTGTCGTCGAGGTGATCGGCCCCGTCCCAAAGTCCGAACTCACGCATGCCCGGGGTGTCGATGACGAACAAATTGTCAATCCGGAACAGTTCACGATGTGTCGTCGTGTGCTTGCCGCGTTCATCGCTCTCGCGTACGGCTTGTGTCTCGGCGACGGTCTCACCGGCAAGCGCGTTCGTCAGTGACGATTTCCCGACGCCGGACGAACCGACGAGTACGATCGTGCTTTCGCTTGGCAGTGCGGCTCGCAACGCCTCGACGCCGTCGCCTGTGAGTGAACTGACAGGGAAGACATCGACCCCCGGAACCGTCAAAGCGAGCTCATCGACGAGCGCCTCGGCGTTGTCGACTTGGTCCGATTTCGTCAAGATGATGAGCGGTGTGGCTCCGGTTTCCCACGCGGCGAGCGAATAGCGCTCGAGCCGGCGCAGGTTGAAATCATGCCCGCACGCCATCGTGATCAAGATAAAATCGACGTTCGCGCAGATCAATTGTTCGCGCGTCTCGTTGCCGGCAGCTGCCCGTGACAGGACAGTGCGCCGCTCAAGGAGACGTCGAATCACGCCTTGACCATGCTCACGAACGGTGAACTCGACGAAGTCGCCGATGACCGGATAGTCGCGCTCACTTTCGGCCTCATGTCGGAATTTCCCGGTGACACTGCACGTATAGTTCGCACTTTCAGTCGTGATGGTATACATATGTTGGAACTGTGCCGTGACACGTCCCGTTGTCGTTGTTTGATTCAAATAGAATCCTCCTTTTAGTTGTGGAGGACAGTCTCCCTCCTGTTGGCTGACAAAGTGTGTACTGCGAATTGTACGGTGCTCATAAAACATCATCCTTTCTGTTGTTCGATGCATCTAGTATAGCACACGATTTGAGAACGCTATCATCTCAGTCTACAGACCGAGGGAAAACAAGCCTTCCGCTCGTCGCACTATTGAAAATAACGTATTATGATAAGAGTGTACTTAACGAGGAGGGATAATCGATGAATCGCCAGGTGAAGCAAGTATTGTTCATTGTGGCCGCGATCTCTTTAGTTCTCGTTCTAATCGGCTTTTTACCGAACATGATCATGTTCGGTTTGGGGGCGCTCTTAGCACTGTGGGCTGGAGTCAGATTCATGGCCGTGACACATGTCGGCGCAAAAATCGGTTACGGCGCGCTTGCCGTGATCGGGATCATCACAATTTTATCGAATATTTGGGCGTTGATCGGGATTGTGGTGGCATGGGTATTGTTTAAAGGGTATATGATGTATGCCAACCAAAAACAAGACGTCGAGATTTTCAATGCGGACGGGTCGCGTGCGAGCCGCAGCAGTTTTCAATCGTTCGATCAAGTGTGGCAGAAGTTTGTAAACCGTCGCTAAGATTCAAAAGGAGGACATCAAGATGAAAACACCATTTGACCAGTTTCGTGATTTAGCTAACGAGTTGACGAAAGAACTATCGAAAGAGATGAAGAAGTTTCAAGATAAAGAGGGGCCACGTTCGGCTCCACGCTCAAGTGGGGAAGCCGAATTGAACCGCCATATCCGCGGTGCTGAAAAAGAGGCGCTGTCAGTCGAACGTCTCGTTGAGCGTCAAAAGTCATTGCTCGAGGAACTTGCTACAAAACGCGATGATGCCAAGCAGATGGCCGATAAGCGTTACGAGCAGACGGAACTCGCCAAACAAGCAGGCGAAGACAAGCTCGCCGAACGGGCAGCTCTCGAGTCGAAGCACTACGGCGAGCAGTATCGTTATTTTGAAGGTCTCCTCGACGAAGGAGCACGTGAACTCGATGCCCTCGAGCGCCGAGCTCTCGAGATGCGACTGAAACTCGATGAGATGCAAAACAAACGGTATGAGTTCGCAATGCGTGAGAACCTGGATTTATTGAAAGGTGCGCTCGATCAAATCTTCGGGGCAGAGACGTCGAAGACACATCCATTTACGGAAGAAGAGAAAAAAGCAGAAGAGAAGAAACAAGAACCGGCCGCTGAAGAGAAGATCGATCCAGCGGACGAAGATGATTTCGAAGCAAAACTAAAAGAACTTGAGCGTCGTTTCAAACAAGACTGACGCAACGGTTCAGCGATGGTCCGGCGAATGGTTGGGCCATCGCTTCTTTGCTTCATGTTACATACTGTTAGAGAGGGGGAAGCAATGTGGAACGTTGGAACACACGCCAAATCATCGGCTTTATGATCATTCTATTCGCCATTGGACTATTTATCGATATCGCGACGGGTGGTAACAGCGTCCTCTTCAGCATGGTCGTCCCGCTATTGTTGCTGTATATCGGGCGTCGTTTTAGCCGCAAAGGCAATCAGCCGGTCAGCTATATCTTTTACGGGATTGGCGGTATCATGCTCGTCGGGCTCATCTTCTCGTCGGCGGCGTTCGGTTTTGTATTGTCAGGTTTATTGCTCATGTTCGGCTATCGGCTGTACAAGAATCGTCCGCTCGAATCGAGTCGGTTCAAGTCACATATCCGGCAAGAACAGGCCTTTTCGTTCGGGACGAAAGAGAGCGGTCACTACGTGCTTCAAGACACGAATGAATTCTTCTTGTTGCGTGACGTCGAACTCGACTTGTCGCGCGCCATCATTCCGGAGGGAGAGACGTTCTTACTATTGAACGGACTCGCCGGGGACGTCCGAATTCTCATTCCGGCCGGCTACGATTACTCGATTGATGCATCAATCGGATTCGGCAAGATTCAAGTCGATGAGTCGAACTATTCACCGGTGTTCAACCGTCGCTTTTACACGGCTTCGGACGATTATCAAGCAGCAACACGGAAAGTCCGCATCCATATCGTGCTCATGAGCGGAAGTGTCGAGGTGATGACCGTATGAAGAAAGATTCGTATCCAAGGACGGTCGTCTGGCATCAGTTATTTAGCAGCCTACTGACGGCACTGTTCGTCACGATCGCATTTTTAATAGGTGACTCGACTTCACTCCGAGATTTGTTCACACGTGAAGAAGGGTTGCCTTTCGGTGTGTCTATCCTCGTCATCGCCGTCTTGATTGGTAGCATCTTCGGGGTCGGTTCGTATTTTTATTTGCGACGCGACTTCCGGGAAGTAGCGATTGCCTTGTGGAAGCTTGAGAATCAAAAAGAGATTACATTCCGTCCATTGTCGCCTTATCGAGATACACTCGAACGGATTGCCCGGATTTCTAAGCAACGCACGGAAATGATTGAGATGGCCAAACGGGTCGGGGACCGACCTGTCAGTGTCGAGGAAGCGCGCAGCGAAGCAGTCGTCGAAGAACGGCGCCGTGTCGCCCGTGAACTCCATGACTCGGTCAGTCAGCAACTGTACGCCATCTCGATGATGACGACGGCGGCCAAACAGACAATCACTTCAAAACCAGACGTGGCGGCCAAACAAATCGAGCAGGTCGAAGTGATGGCACAAACTGCTCAGGCGGAAATGCGCTCGCTTCTGTTGCAACTCCGTCCGGTCGAGCTCGAAGGAATGACGCTCAAGACGGGAATCGAGCGCCTGTTAGAAGAACTGTCACGCAAACAATCGACCGAGCTCGTATGGCGCCTCGAAGAAGTCGAATTGTCGCGACATACTGAGAATGAACTGTTCCGCATCGTCCAAGAAGCGATCAGCAACACGCTTCGCCATGCGAAAGCGAAACGACTTGAAATCGAAATGCGGACCGTGCAACAGACGGTCATCTTAAAAATAAACGACGACGGAATCGGCTTTAATGTCGATGATACACAAGTCGTCTCATATGGCTTACAATCGATAAGAGAGAGGACGGCTGAGGTCGGCGGGACGTTACGACTCGTCAGTGTGCCAGGCGTCGGTACTCAGATTGAAGTGCGTGTGAAACAACAAGTGGAGGGGTTAGAATGATTCGAGTCGTATTGATTGATGACCATGAGATGGTGCGGGCCGGCGTCTCGGCGTTTCTGTCGACGCAGCCTGACATCGAAGTCGTCGGAGAAGCATCGGATGGCGCGACAGGGGCCGAGCTTGCCATCGCCGAGAAGCCCGATGTCGTCTTGATGGATTTAGTGATGGAGCCTGTCGATGGGGTCGAGTCGACGAAGCGGATCAAGGCGAGTTGGAAAGAGGCCAAGATTTTGGTCGTGACGAGTTTCTTGGATGACGAGAAAGTGTATCCGGTCATCGAGGCCGGGGCTATGAGTTACGTCTTGAAAACGGCGAACGCCAACGAAATCGCCGATGCGATTCGTCAAACGGCAGCCGGCAATCCGGTCATGGCCGCCCAAGTGACGGGCAAGATGCTCGAACGGCTCCGACATCCGGAAAAGACGTTGCACGAGAGTCTGACGGCAAGGGAACGTGAGATTTTGCAATTGATGGCGGAAGGGAAATCGAACCAAGTCATCGCCGATGAACTATACATCTCGTTGAAGACGGTGAAGACACACGTCTCCAACATTCTGACGAAGCTTGACGTCTACGACCGGACGCAAGCCGTCGTTTATGCGTTTCAACATAATATCGTCAGTAAAGGATGAACAGGGTGCTTCCAAGCGCTGCACTCGAATTGTCCATACATGGCTACACGACAAACAAGGATCACGCCGACGCGTGATCCTTGTTTTTAGTTCTTCTGTGCTTGAATTTGTTCATCAATCTCCGATAAATATTCCCATCGCTCCATCTTCGCATCGAGCGCTTCTTTCAACGCGGCAATGTCGGCGTACAGTTCATTCACTTTACCGAGGTCGCTACCCGCTGCGGCGAGCCGTGCCTCGGCTGCTTCGATCTCAGATTCGAGAGAGGCGATATCATCCTCGATCGTCTCCCATTCTTTCTGCTCTTTAAAAGTGAATTTGACGACATCGACTTTGACACGCTCTTTCTTCTCTTTCGATTCTTTTTTCACTTGTTGCTTCGTCTGTTCTTGGAGTGTGGCTAAATAGTCACTGTACTCCGCATGATAAACGTTGATCGTCCCGTCTTCGAACGCAATCAGCTGTTCGGCGATCCGATCTAAGAAATAGCGGTCGTGACTGACGGCGATGACCGTGCCTGGGAACGACTCCAAATAGTCCTCGAGGACGGACAATGTCTCCGTATCGAGATCGTTCGTCGGTTCATCTAAAAATAGCACGTTCGGCTCGTCCATTAAAATCCGAAGCAAGACGAGGCGGCGTTTCTCTCCACCCGACAGTTTGGCAATCGGTTTGTATTGCGCGTCCGGGGTGAATAGGAAGCGTTCGAGCATCTGACTGGCCGTGATCGTTTCGCCGTCCGGCGTATAGATGACTTGGGCGATGCGCTCGATCTCGTCGATAACGCGTCGCGTTGTGTCTTCGAATTCGACTTGTTGCCCATAATATCCGAGATGGACGGTTTCCCCGTGGACGACCGTTCCGTTCGTCGGTTCGAGGCGGTGGGCAAGCAAGTTCATGAGTGTCGTTTTCCCACTCCCGTTCGGTCCGACGATGCCATACCGTTCCCGGCGTCCGAACAACCACGTGAAATCTTCAATGAGCAAGTGATCGTCATAACCGAAGGACAAGTTCTCCACCTCGATTACTTTTTTCCCGAGGCGGCGCGAACCGACGGATACTTCGAGCGCCTCATCCTCGGCAAGCGTCTCTTGATGCTTCAAGTCCTCGACGCGCTGGATACGTGCCTTCTGTTTCGTCGTCCGCGCCTTGGCACCACGACGCAGCCAAGCGAGCTCACGACGCAAGATGTTTTGCCGCTTTTGCTCCATTGAATGCGACCGGGCTTTTCGTTCGGCACGCTTCTCAAGGAAGAGCTCATAGTTGCCGTCATAGAAGTAACTCGTACCATCGGCGATTTCAAGGATATGATTCGTGACTCGGTTCAAGAAATAACGGTCATGGGTGATGAGCAGGATGGCCCCCCGGTAATCAGCGAGAATCGTCTCAAGCCAAGCAATCGTATCGGCGTCGAGTTCGTTCGTCGGCTCATCGAGTAATAACAAGTCAGCTTCATCGAGTAGGGCTGCGGCCAAAGCGACCCGTTTCTGTTGTCCACCGGAAAGCGAGCTAATCTCTGCCGTCACGTCCGGAAGACCGAGCCGATTTAAAATCGATTTCAACTTCGCTTCAGTCTCCCATGCGTCGGCTGCATCGACCGCTTGCTGGGCTTTCATAAAGCGTTCCAACCATTGTTCGCTCGTCGGGTTCGCCTCGAGTGCTTGACGCGCGAGCTCATACTGTTTCAACGCTTGGACGGACGGGGTGTCACTCGTGAACAACGCATCTAAAATCGTTTGCCCGGGGGCGAAGTCGACCGTTTGGGTCAAATAGCGAATCCGGTAATCGTTCGGGTGTTGCATCGAACCCCGGTCTGCGGTCTCGACGCCGGCGATGATTTTTAAGAACGTCGACTTTCCGGAGCCATTGACCCCGATGACCCCGATGCGATTACCTGGGTGAATCGTCATCGTGACGTCGTCGAACAAGACTTTATCTGCAAATTCTTTATGAATGCCTTCGATGGCTAATAAACTCATGATTCTTCTCCTTCAACGACGCGGCGAATCATCGTCTCTGCCAGCGCCGCAATTTCTTTATTCGGGACGTCTGCCGGATCGATGACCGGTAAAAACGTGACGTCGACCGTACCCGGTGTGATTCGGTTTGTCGTCTCGAGCAAATGGTGGCTTCCTTTAATGGCGACAGGGACGATTTTGGCACCGCTTGATGTGGCGAGCGTCAGGCTACCAGCTTTGAACTCTTTGATCGGTCCGCCTTTTGAGCGGGTGCCTTCCGGGAAGACGATAATCGACTGTCCCGATTGGATCGTCTCGACGCCGGAACGGATTGCTTTAATGGACTGGCGCCGGTCGCTGCGGTCGATGAAGATACAACCCATCAGTTCCATCCAGCGCGGAATGATTGGGAACTTTTGCACTTCGATTTTTGAGATAAACGCTTTTGGATGTTTCGTCGCTGTGATCATAATTGGGACATCAAAGTTCCCTTGGTGGTTCGCGACGTAGACGACCGGTTCATTCGGGATGTTCTCTTGGCCGTGAACACGGACGCGAGCGCCGGCGATTCGTAGTAGAAAGCTTGCCCACTTATAGGCGACGGTTTGGACGTATCCATAACGTTCCGGGGGCGTCAGTCGCTTCGCTTTCGGATAGAACGGAAGTGTCAGCGGTAAGACGGCGAAAAAGGCGATAAACCAGATGGCGGTGCGGATCATACATATTTCTCCTCTCGATCGTTCAGTAATGAGTCTGGACACGAAGAAAGAGTCTTCCTCTCTTGACGAGAATCCGACTCTTCGGCATGAATCTTTATTCCCAGAAGCGAGAATCGCTTTCCTCTTCTTCTTCCTCGAGTTCGAACGTGATTCGTTTATTCACCGGGTCCACAGCAAAGTAAGCCCCATCTTGTTCGATGCTCTTGAACTGCATGACTTGGTCACTGCCGATTTCAAGCGTGAGTCGAATGCGATTGTCATCGTCGACGAGCAAGATGCCGTCTTCTTTTAGCCATAGCTCCATGACAGGTGAATAACGCAATAGCCATTCGTTCGATAAAGGGATTTCGTTCATACGTGTTTGTGCCTCCTACGGGTTGAGTCCGTTTTGCTCTTCTTGTCTAGAATAGAATAACAAAAGTGGAGGGGGAAGACGAGCGTTATGTAGAACGTTTACGCGTAGTTGAATGCATGCGCGCCACGATGCGCTTGATCTTTTTTTGATTCCGGCGCTCGATGAGCAAGACGTTCGTTTGTGCGACCAACTGTTTAAATGAAGATAAGCCCATGGCGAGCAATACGGCGAACAGGAATGTACCGATCGGGTCTTTGAAAAAACCGGTTTGGAGCGAGACGGACAAACCGACGACCGAAAGAATCGTGGTGAGAAAATAAAATAGCATGAGTGACTCTCCCTTCCCAGATGATTCAATAATAAAAGCCGAACGTTATGTTCGTTCGACAGATGCATAAAAAATCCCTTTTTTTGTCGGAACAAAACAAAAAAACGCCTTCTGTCAGGAGAGGGCGTTTACTCTTGGACCATCGTGACGGATGAGGATACGTTCGTATCGACTCCGTTTGAAAAAATGAAGCTAAGTGAAGCGAGTAGCGCGAAGAAAGCGATCAATAAGCCTTTCATAAAGCGCTTCGCAAATGATCGAGATTGAACATCAAACATTTATTATCCCCCGTTCGGCCATGGCTGAAACCTAATTCGTTAAACAACACTTCCTTAATAATAACGTTTTCAAAATGTGGATACTAGATGGAAAATGCACGTTCACAAAATTGTCACAAAATTTGAAATATAGAAGCTAGTATACGGACCCATTTAGCAAAACGGGGGGGCAATCTTGTTCACATTTTAGACACAATTGAACGGAGTAAGAAAATCGAACGTGATATGATTAGGAACGTGTGTAGGTAGGTATACTGACAGTAACAGATGAAAAAGGATGTGGATTGTATGGCATTACGTGCAGGAGAAGTAGTAGACTTGGTCGCGGAACGTTCAGCTGATTTTGGTGTGTTTATCGGAAACGGTCGCGAAGAGGTACTCCTTCATCGAAAAGAACAAACTGAAGAAGTCACAGTCGGACAGACGGTGCGGGTCTTCCTTTATCACGACTCAGAAGGACGTCTCGCTTCGACGATGACGATTCCGAGCGTCACGTTCGATGACTATGAGTGGTATGAAGTGACTGGAGTCCGGTATAACACCGGTGTGTTCGTCAATATCGGGATTCAAAAGGATGTACTCGTCTCATTAGATGATCTTCCTGAGAACCGGTCGTATTGGCCAAAAGAAGGGGACAAGCTTTGCATTCGTCTCAAGTACGATCAAAAGAGCCGTCTTCTAGGGGAACCGGCCCACTATGCGTACTTGAACTTGTTGGCGCGTCCCGCTAAAGAAGAATGGGGCAATCAAGATGTCCATGCGGTCGTCGTCAATCGACGCGACGTCGGTGTGAACGTCTGGGTCGAAAATGAATCACTCGGTTTCTTACATGAAGCAGAGATGACACGTTGGCCACATCTCGGTGAGCAATTGACCGTGCGTGTGACGCAAGTGAAACAAGACGGGACGGTACTCGTCTCGATGAAACCACGGGCATATGAAGCGATCGACCCGGACGCGGAAAGTATCCGTGCTTATATAGAAGAACGCGGCGGCCAAATGCCTTATGGCGACAAGACGGCGCCGGACGTGATCGATCGTGAATTCGGGATGAGTAAAGCGGCGTTCAAACGCGCACTCGGGAAACTGCTGAAAGAAAAGCAAGTTGAAAAACTCGACAACGGCTATAAATTGAAATAAGATAACTCATGTCCAGGTGGCTATGAAAAGTTTTAGAATGTATTTCTTTCATTTTAGAAACAAATACGTTATAGTTAGTAAAGTTGACTACGAGGAAACATTGGAAAAACGTCTGTAGAACAAAACCTCAGACGTTTTTTGTATGAAAAAAGGAGAATATAATTTGACAAAATTCCAAGATTTACAGTTAAGCGAAGCATTAGTAAAAGGTGTACTCAAGATGGGCTTCGAAGAAGCGACACCGATCCAAGCTGAGACAATTCCTGTCGCACTCACAGGAGTGGACGTATTAGGTCAAGCACAAACAGGTACAGGGAAAACAGCAGCTTTCGGTATTCCGACAATTGAGCGAATCGATACAAAGGCACGTCAAGTCCAAGCACTTGTTCTTGCACCGACACGTGAACTTGCGATTCAAGTTGCAGAAGAATTGAATAAAATTGGTGAAACGAAGCGCGTTTACGCACTTCCAGTATACGGTGGCCAACAAATCGACCGCCAAATTCGTGGTTTGAAAAAGAACCCACAAATCGTCGTCGCAACACCAGGACGTCTTATGGACCACATGAAGCGTAAGACAATCAAACTCGACGAAATCCAAACAGTGATTTTGGACGAGGCAGATGAAATGCTCAACATGGGCTTCGTTGAAGATATTGAGATGATTTTGAAAGGCCTCCCGGCTGAACGTCAAACGCTTCTCTTCTCTGCAACGATGCCACCACAAATCAAGAAGATTGCTGAGCGCTTCATGAAGTCGCCAACAATTATCAAAGTCAAAGCGAAGGAAATGACAGTTGAGAACATCAACCAACAATTCCTCGAATTGCGCGAAGGTCAAAAATTCGATACGCTTTGCCGTTTAATCGACATCGACTCACCAGAACTGAGCATCATCTTCGCTCGTACGAAGAAACGTGTTGACGAAGTGACGGAAGCACTCATCAAACGTGGTTACACAGCTGATGGTCTTCATGGTGACTTGACACAATCAAAGCGTGACCAAGTCATCCGTCGTTTCAAAAACGGCACAATCGACATCTTGGTCGCGACAGACGTTGCGGCACGTGGTCTTGACATCTCAGGCGTTACACACGTTTACAACTTTGACGTCCCACAAGATCCGGAAAGCTATGTGCACCGTATCGGACGTACAGGCCGCGCTGGTAAAACAGGTACAGCCCTTACGTTTATCACGCCACGTGAGTTCGGTCAAGTCAAAGCAATCGAGCGTGTGACGAACAAGAAGATGAACCGTCGTCACGTACCGACAATCGCTGAAGTACTTGAAGGCAACCAAAAGCAAGCAGCTGAAGAATTGATTGAGCGCGTTCAAGCGGGCGACTTCAAAGCTTACACGCAACTTGCGACGGAACTTCTTGAAGAGTACGAGGCAGTTGAAATTCTTGCAGCGGCACTTCGTGGATTGACGAAAGAGCCAGATTCAACTCCTGTTGAAATCTCATATGCAGAACCAGTTCGCGTGAAACGTCAAGGTGGACGCAACGACCGTGGTGGATACCGTGGCAACCGTGGCGGTGGAGACCGTCGTGGTGGCGATCGTGGTGGACGCAGCGGTGGCGGCGGTGGATACCGTGGCAAACGTACGGGTGGAGACGACCGTCGTCGTTCGGACGACCGTGGCCCACGCCGTCCGCGTGACTAATCAATAACTAAAACCGCATCTCCTTAAGTGGATTTGCGGTTTTTTTTTTGGTGTCATGCTACACTAAACGAGTAGAGACAGAAAAATGAGGTGTCAACGGATGATTGAACTAGGTTTTGGTCTCGTCATACTAGTGGCGTGCGTCCTGGCTTTGAAACCGATTATAACGCGGACCGAGCGTCCGAATTTCCGATATATCCCGGTCGCCACGCTCCTGTTCGGCGCGATGATTTGGCTTGTGATGGCCATCGGCGTCGGCGGGAAGATGGGAATCGGCTACGGTGTGATGAGTATCGTATATTTCATTGCTTGTTTCGGTGCCTATATGTATGTGCATACACGAGCGAGCTGAACCCAGCTCGCTTTCGTGTTTAGAAAAAAGACGAGGTGATCAAGTTGGACGCAGTGGATGTGATGATGAATCCAGAAGAAGTCGAAGTGACATTTGAACCAATCCTGGGAGCCGCCACCTTCCAAGTAGAAGGTTATATGGTCCATGGACAGTTCAGGGGCGAGTCGCTCACCCCATTCTTTTACGACGATGACGTTCCGCTCGAGTATCAGCTCGATATCGCCAAACGGATGGAGCGTTTAGCGGCCGAACAGTTAAGGGATGCGACGCAATTCGTCACGTTCCGATGTCGGTCAGAGTGGATTCTCGAACAAGGAGGCGAGGCGTTTTTGGCCCCGCTTCGAGAATTGAACTTCCCGCTCCATCGCATTTATGTGACGCTTCAAGGGACGGATCTCGTTGACGTGTCACGCTTGTCACGAGTCGTCCAATATTATCGTTCATCTGGTGTTAAAGTCGCGCTCGACTTCGCAGAATCAACGAGCATCGAAGACATCATGACGGTGGCGCCTGAGATGTTGCTCGTCGATTTGGCGACGATGGTCGAGAAGAAGACGTTATCGGTCACGTATCCGCAAATGCTTCAGACGATGGAATATATCGCTTCCCGTCTCGGGGCTCCGCTCCTCTATAAATCGATCGACCATCTCGGACAGTTGCGTTATGCGTGGCGTCATGGCGGACGTTATTATATGGGAAGTCTCCTCGGGCAAAGCGATGCGATGCCGCCGCGCGAAGCGAAAGGTATGAGCGTCTTGACGCAGGAAGTGCCGTCGTTCTTTTTGCACGACCAAGAGCGATTGAAACGGTTGTATGAGCTCGAGTTTGAACTTCATAAACAAATTCACGACCTCGTCCAAAGCGGGAAGTGGTCGCGTGATAAAAAAGATGAGTGGTTGCTCCATATCGCGCCGAAACTCGAAGGCACGTTCGTCCGCTACTATTTGACGGACCAAACCGGGTTCCAGACGAGCGCGAACGTGTATCAGGCGCAGTCGGATTGGGCGGTCGACAATACGTATCGCGGTTATAACTGGAGTTTCCGACCGTACTTCATTCGAACGATGGCGGCAATGGACGTGCGTGGACGCGGCTACTTGTCTGAGGATTATCGTGACTTCAGCTCGAACGAAGTGACGCGGACGTTCAGTTATCCGTTACCGGACGGCATGTTCTTGTTTGCGGACTTATCAGAAGAGTTCTTATATCAAAATCGATTATTAGATTGAGAGGGAAAACGATGTTAGATTATGATTACGATGCATTGCGTGAGATTGGGCGAATCGTCGCCTTGGCACGCGATGAGATGGCCAAAGCGGTCAAACCGGGCATGACGACGAAACAGTTGGATGAAATCGGGCAGCGTATTTTGGAAGCGGAAGGGGCCGCCTCGGCCCCGATCACGATGTATGAGTTCCCGGGTTATACGTGTATTTCCATCAATGACGTCGCAGCCCATGGGATTCCAGGTGACCTCGTCATCCAAGATGGCGACGTGGTCAACGTCGACGTATCCGCCGTGAAGGACGGCTACTATGCGGACACAGGACGTACGGTCATCGCGGGCACACCGAAATCGGCTAAACACGAGCGTTTGGTCGAAGTGTCATTGACATCGCTCGAAGCGGGTCTCAGCAAAGTGAAGGCCGGCGTCAAGGTCAACCAAATCGGGAAAGCGATTTATGCCGATGCCCGTAAGAACGGCTTCACGGTCATCCGTAACTTGGCGGGCCATGGCCTCGGTCGCACGCTTCACGGTGAGCCGGAGACGATTTCGAACTACTATAGCCGTGAAGAGAACGACATCTTGAAAGAAGGACAAGTCATTGCCGTCGAGACGTTCATCTCGACGAAAGATGAAATCGTCTATCAATCAGAAGAGGACGGTTGGTCGTTGTTCACCCCGAACAACAGCCTCGTCTCCCAGTTCGAGCACACGGTCGTCGTCACGAAAGACGGCTATGAAGTATTGACGGGCACATTCCGTTAACGATGAAAAGGCGGCAGACGCGAAGTCTGCCGCCTTTTTTGCGGAGTTTTTACAGGAGTCGAATCGTCTGTTCGCTCAGTTGCTCGATCATCTTCCAATCCGGTGCGACTTGATCGGGAAGCATCAATTGTCCGTTCTCGACCTCGAGCGGGGTATCGAGCAAATCGGTCTCGAAGTAAGCGCTCGTCCCGGCCATATCGGCCGGGTAGGCGGCTCCGCTCAATGAGGCGAATAAGAGCGTGTGATAACGGCCGATGGAGGACTCATACATCCCACCGACCCAGTAGGGGGTACCGCTATCGCGAATCGCCAGCGCCTCGCTCAAGCCGCCGACGCGGGCCGGTTTGATATTAACGATGCGGCCGGCTTGGAGCCGATGCATCGTCGCCACGTCTTGTGCTGAACTGATCGATTCATCGAGGCAAATCGGTGTGGTGAGACGTGCCTGTAAATTCGCTGTCTCGACCCAATGGGTGCTCGGATAAGGTTGCTCAATCATTAAGAGACGGTGAGTGTCTAACGCCTCGAACCAGTCGAGCGGTTGCCCGGAGCCACTTCCGTTCAAATCAATCATGAGCGGGGCGTTCGGAAAATTGCTCCGAATCTCGCCGAGCGCCGGAAGCAGTTCATGGGGAGATGCTTTTAACTTGATGCGGTCGAATCCGGACGCAAGTGCCGACTCGATAGCGTTCAGCGTTTGACTAAGCAGACCGATGCCGATCGTCCGGCCGCATGCCACGGCGTCGCCGGCTTGGACGTATTGTTTTAATGTCTGATTCGCGCGGGCCGCTTCCACTTCCCATAGAGCGCTCTCCCACATCGCTTTCGCCATCGGTTGGCCGATGATCGAGCTGACATGGGTACCGAACGAGGCGGCAGACAACGTCATCCCTTTCAGGAGTTGGACAATCAAAGTCGACGTATCGATGACGGAGCGGACGGTCTCAGCCGTATACCATGGCGTCTCGAACGCGACACCTTCCCCGTAGCCGACAACACCGTCGACCGTCTCCAGCCGGAGAATGACCGTCCGTCTCGTCGTCAACACGGCGTGGGCGGTGACAATCGGATGTTTGAACGTGAGGGGGACAATATACAGTTCAGCGCGACGAATCATGGTCAGCCTCCTTTAAGCGATGACGCATCAATTTACCGTTGGCGTTACGAGGCAGCTCGTCGACGGCAATCCATGCTTTCGGATGTTTATAAGATGCCAGATGGTCGTGCAGCAGCTGAATCGCCTCATCGAAATCGAACGTACCGACCGTGAAGGCGACGGGTACCGCTCCCCAAGTCGGGTCGGGACGACCGACGACCCCGACGTCTTGAATGCCCGGGCAACGCAATAACACGCTCTCGATTTCGGCCGGATAAATGTTCTCACCGCCGGAGATGATTAAATCGCTGCGGCGGTCATGGACGTACAAGTAACCGTCTTTCATCGTGCCGAGGTCGCCCGTTTGCCAATAGCCGTCGGGCGTCCAAGCATCGGCCTCTGGCTGTTTATAGTAACCAGGGGTCACCGTCGGTCCGTTCACTTCAATCTCCCCATCCGCATTGATACGGAGGTGGGTCGGCGCGATTGCTTGACCGCTCGAACCGATGTGGGCGAGTGCCTCGGCTGGCAACAGCGTCGCGACTTGCGAACACGTCTCCGTCATCCCGTACGTCTGGGCGACCGGTAACTGCCGCCGTTTGGCTTCTTCGAGCAACGGACGCGGTACGGGACCGCCGCCGACGAGCAGAAGTTGCAACTGATGGCAGGAGAGACCTGCGTCGAGGAGCCGCTTAAGCATGACCGCAACGAGCGAGATGTGGGTGATTCTCGCCGTCTCAATCAACTCGAGTGTACGAGCGACATCGAACTTCGGTTCGACGTATAGTAGCGAACCGAAACGAGCGCTCCGATACACTTGCGCGAGTCCGCTCATATGGAAGAGCGGCGTCACGACGAGCATCCGGTCACTTGTCCCGTAACCGAGGCGCGTCTTGGCCGCCTCAGCGCTCGCGACGTGATTGCCGAACGTCTGCTTTACGGCCTTGGCCCGTCCAGTCGTGCCTGAGGTGAACATGAGCGACATGACTTCATCGTCTGCCCACTCGTGCGGTGTGGCGAGTGACGCCTCATCTCGTGACGTCAACGCGAATTGGGTGATCGACAGTTCAATCGGTTCATCGACGAGCAATACATCGATATCGGCCGTCTCGATTTGTCCTGCCAGTTCGCTCATCGTCAACCGTGTGTTGAGCGTAACGAGTACTTTTCCGAGTAACTGGATGGCGTGGACAGCGATGACATAATCAGCGCTGTTCACAGCGCGTAATCCGATATGCCGGGCTTCGGGCGCGACCCGTTCCAGGAAGTGGGCCAAACGGGAGCTTTCCGTGCTTAACTCGGCCCAAGTCAAACTGACGGACGCGGTGACGAGTGCCATGGCGTCGCGTCGATGTTGTGTCACATAACGATTCATCATCAGAACCTCCAAAAAAGAGTAGCGAAGTCGCTACTCTTTGTCGATTTACGGGAAACGCGGGAACTGACCGAAGTCTGGATCGCGTTTTTCTTTGAAGGCGTCGCGGCCTTCTTTTGCTTCGTCTGTCGTGTAGTAGAGAAGCGTCGCGTCGCCGGCAAGCTGTTGAAGTCCTGCGAGTCCGTCCGTGTCGGCGTTCATCGCTGCTTTCAAGAAGCGAAGTGCCGTCGGAGAGTGTTGCAAGATCTCTTGGCACCATTGGATCGTCTCGGCTTCAAGTTGCTCGAGTGGAACGACCGTGTTGACGAGTCCCATGTCAAGCGCTTGCTGTGCGTCGTATTGACGGCAGAGGTACCAGATTTCGCGTGCTTTCTTGTGGCCGATGATGCGGGCCAAGTAACCTGAACCGTAACCGGCATCGAACGAGCCCACTTTTGGTCCAGTTTGACCGAAACGGGCGTTGTCGGCTGCAATCGTCAAGTCACAGACGACGTGCAAGACGTGTCCGCCACCGATCGCATAACCGGCTACCATGGCGATGACTGGTTTCGGGATGACGCGAATCAAACGTTGAAGGTCGAGGACGTTCAAGCGTGGAATCTCGTCGTCACCGACGTAGCCGCCGTGGCCGCGGACTTTTTGGTCGCCGCCTGAGCAGAAGGCTTGATCGCCTTCACCAGTCAAGATGATGGCACCGACTTCTTTATCGTCACGGGCGCGTGCGAACGCGTCGATGAGCTCGTTGACCGTGAGTGGACGGAATGCGTTCCGTACTTCCGGGCGGTTGATGGTAATTTTGGCGATGCCGTTCCACTTCTCGTACTTGATATCTTCGTACGTGCGGACCGATGTCCAGTTTGCTACTGATTCCATTTAAATTCCCCCTATAATCAATTTCTCTATCATTGTACCAAATTGTTGGGCATTCTCGACATGTGGAGCATGAGATGCGTCCGAAATTTCATGAATTTCAATATCGGGACGAATCAACTGCATATTCCGAGCAATCTGTTGAAACTTCACATCGTGTTCCCCGACGATCAAATCGGTGCGAGGTAAACGGTCGAGTAGCGGCCAGAGCGACGGCATGCTACCCGTCCCGATGGCGCGGAGGCTGTCCGCGAGTGCGGCTGGACGTTGGGCCAACCGCTCGGGACGGAGGGCGGCGCGCATCTCATCGGTTTGATGCCAGAGCGGAAGACGTTCCCAACGGTCAACGAACGCCTCAAGTCCTGCTCGCTCGATGAATTCGGCGAGCTTTTCGTCTTGAAGCCGGCGTTGTCGACGTTCAGCCGCTATGTTGAGCCCGGGCGTCGTGCTAATGCCGATGAAGTGGTTGACCCGATCATCATAGGCGGCGAGTGTCATCCCGATACGTCCGCCGAGCGAGTAACCGACGACCGTCCACGGACCTTCGTCCGTATCGAGTAGCGCCGACAAGTCTTTAATCTGTTGACTCATCTTGGCACGCCCGACCGCTTGCTGTCCGGTGCCGCCGTGTTGCAATAGCGACGGGGCGACGAGCCGGACGGGAAGCTCAGGGAACTGGGAGATCCAAGCCGCACTCCCGGTGAACCCATGAAGAAGCAAAACGGGACGGCCGCTTCCACGTTCGAGCACCTCATAGGAGACGCCACGCACGGAACGCATCACGACTCGTTCTCCGTCGTCAAACGGTCCGTGAGCGAAGCGGTCCAACGACGATGCTCGGCCACGTTTCTAGCGCGATCAGACGGAAATTCAATCAGCTGAACACCTGCTTCAATCGCCGTCATGACATCTTCAGGCTGCTCGAGCAAGCGATAGCTGAGTCCGTATGTCTCGGCAAATCCGCGCAAGTTCAAGTGGAGCGGCGTCCCGAACAAGTCCTCGAACATTTGCGGTGCGATCGAAGCTTGTGGCAAGAAGGAGAAGATGCCGCCGCCATCATTGTTGACGACGACGATGGAGAACGTACCTGGGTGCGATTTGACGAGTTGCAGGGCGTTGCTGTCATGATAAAACGCCAAGTCGCCAATTAACAGGGCGGCCTTGTCCGTATCGTGACAGGCACCGAGCGCGCTCGAGATGATGCCGTCAATCCCGTTCGCCCCGCGATTGGCGAGGACGTCGATTGACTGACCGGCTGAAAGTGTTGTATCGATATCACGGATCGGCATGCTATTGCTGACGAAGATGCGATCAAGACGAGACGCTAGCAAATGACGCGTCAATGCGCTTTCTCCGCTCAAAGCAGGTTTTGCGGATTCGGCGACGCGTTCGAACAATGCGAAACGATCGAATAAGTCGGCGTCGTAGTCTTTGTTGATGTTGGCGACATAATTAATCGCATCGCCGTACACGACCGTGGCGCTGTTCGACGGGTCGCGGAACGATCCCGGTTGCTCGATCAAGACGTATGGCACGTCGTGAAGCCACTGATTCAGCCGTTTCGAGACGGGGGCAGCCCCGAACCGGACGACCGCGTCAGGTGTCCATTCCGTGCGATGCTCGCTCGCGAGCCACGCGTCATAGTTCGTCAAGACATGGTCAAACCGGCGCATCCCGCTCAATGGGTCGGCGAAGACCGGAATACGATGGGCCAGCGCCGACGTGTAGAGAGGCTCAAGCCATGATGTCGGAGTACCTGGTCCGACGATGAAGGCGAGACGATTGACGTCAATCTCTTGTTTGAACCGTTTCAAGTCGAGACTTGTCGGTTTAAGATAGGTCGGCTCAGAGGATTCGGATTCACCGCCCAGGAGTGACGTCAAGCGCTCGATATCCGGCAACAACGGTTCACGGAACGGGATGTTCACATGGACCGGACCGAACGGTGCTTGAATACTCGTCCGGACGAGCCGGGCGACTGTCTGTTCCATGTAGCGCTGGCTCGCTGCTTCAGGAACGGGTAGATCGACGCTCGCTTTCACGTGTTCGCCGTACAGTCGGACTTGGTCGATCGCTTGAGGCGCCCCGACGTTCCGAAGTTCGTGCGGCCGATCGGTCGTCAACACAACGAGCGGCAGTTGTGAGATATTTGCCTCGGCCACCGCCGAAAAGTAGTTGGTGGCGGCAGTGCCGCTCGTGCAGATGAGCGCGACCGGGCGCAACGATGATTGCGAACGAGTCAACCCGAGTGCGAAAAAGGCGGCCGACCGTTCGTCGACGATGATATGATGTCGGACGCTCGGATGAAGATAGGCGGCCATGGCGAGCGGTGTCGAGCGAGAGCCGGGACTGATGACGACGTCCTCGACTCCTTGTTCGACGAGCCGGTTCATCATACCGGCGACCCACTCCGTTAACGGTTCATTCATGCTTCATTGCCTCCTGCGCGTACTTTGTCCAATCCGAGAGCTTGCTTGATTGGACTGAGCTTGATTTCTGTCTCGGCGAGCTCCGCTTCGAGTTCAGACTCTTGGACGATTCCACAGCCTGCGTATAGCGCCACGAATTGATGGTGGACAAGAGCCGACCGGATTGAGACGACGAACTCTCCTTCACCGTCCGTGTTCAGCCAACCGAACGGTGACCCGTACCAGCCGCGGTCGAACCGTTCAATCTCGCGCAACAAGCGGACAGATGTCCGTTTCGGAGATCCACCGAGCGCCGGGGTCGGGTGGAGCGACTCGATGATCGACAGCAAGGATGCGTTCGTATCGAGCGTTGCTTGAATCGGTGTGTGCAGATGGAACACCGACCGGTTCTCCAAGATGCGCGGCGACTCCGGTGCCTTGATGGTAGCCGCGTATGGTGTGAGAGCGTTCTTGATGTCCTTCACGACGATTTGGTGTTCCTCGAGGTTTTTGGCGTCGTGGAGTAACGTCTGTTTGGCTACATCCGATTCGATCTCGGTGTCTGGTCGCTTGATGGTGCCGGCGATGGCGGCCGTTTCAATGTACGGTCCTTGTTTCTTGACGAGCCGTTCCGGCGTCGCTCCGAAAAATCCGATTTCCCGCTTCGGCTGATACAAGAACACGTAACTGCCCGTCTGATGTTCTGACAAGTGGCGCAGTGTCGTCGCGAACGGGAACGCCTCTTCCGAGGTCTGATAGATTTCTTCCCGGGCGATGACGATCTTTTCGACTCGTTCTTCAGTGATGTTCAGTTTAGCTTGTTGGAAACTTGACTTGAAATGGTCGACGCCGTCTTTGACTTGCGAGTAAGTCGGTGTTTGTTCGTCGGGCGCATGTAGCGCGTTGAACTGGGCGAGTTGATCGGCCAATTGAATCAAATATTGTTCGACCGAACGTTTGGCCGAGACGAGCGTCGAAACGGTCAACGTGTGCTTGTCGCCCGAGCGGCGATATAAAAATTTCGGCACGACCAACGATGCTTCACCGAACGCTTCCCACATATTTTTTTGGGGCCGCACGAACGTGTCGAACGAAAAGCCTGAGAACGCATAAATGACCGCGTCGACGTCCCGGCGATGCAGGCTCCAATCGTACTGTAGACGTTGGAAACGTTCGGGACCAGAAGCCGTCAACACGAGCGCATCGGCACATCCGAGCATCTCGAGGGAGCGGTCTGGCGTCGAAAAATAGTAGTGGGACGTTTCAGTGTTTTGAATAATATGGAACGCGTCGAACGAAGGGATTTCCCACGTGTACGAGGCAAGTACCGGTCGTTGCCAAGCACGTGCCCGTTTATGGGCTTGTTCGATTCGTTGTTTAATGTGTGTTTGAGTATCTGGCATGAAAGAAAAGCCTCCTCAATCCAATGGAATTCTCATTCTTTAGTGTATCATGACTTCACAACAGAACTGGCCGTCAAATGCTCGAGAAAGTGAAGGGAGCCGTCCGAGCGGCGGGCATTGACAGGTTTTTTCAAAGAGACGTAAACTAACGAAGGGAGGGAAGTGCATGAAGAAGAGAGAGAAAGGTGCGTATTGGCGCATGGTTCGCCCGCATACGTTGACAGCGAGCTTCATACCGGTGCTGTTAGGGACGTTCATCGTCCTCGGGCAAGTCGAGTTGAAGTGGGGATTGTTATTAGCGATGCTCATCGCCTCGGTCTTGATTCAAATCGCGACGAATTTATTTAATGAATATTATGATTACAAGCGTGGACTCGACCACGAAGGTTCCATTGGAATCGGTGGCTCGATCGTACGTGATGGGTTCACACCCGGACAAGTGCTCGGGATCGCGCTCGGTATGTATGGGGTGGCGGCTGTGCTCGGGCTCTATATTGCGGCTTCAACGAGTTGGCATTTAATTTGGATCGGTGTGCTGTCGATGGTTGTCGGATTCCTGTACACGGGAGGTCCGCTCCCGATCGCCTACACGCCGTTCGGGGAAATCGTCGCTGGCCTATTCATGGGTTATGTCATCATCGGCATCTCGGGATATATCCAAATCGGGACGGTGACGACAGAACTGTTGCTCGTATCGTTTCCGATGGCGCTTTTGATTGGGGCGATCTTGCTCGCGAACAACATTCGTGATTTGGATAATGATAAAGTGAATGGGCGCAAAACAATCGCCTGTCTCGTCGGACATCGTCGTGCCGTTCTCGTCTTGGCCGGATTCTTTATCGCGGCATTGGTCGGCATCCTCGTCGCCGTATTTGGGTTTGGCGTGACGCCGTGGGTGCTGTTGTCATTGCTGACAATTCCAATCATGGTACGGGCAGTGAAGCGTTTTTGGGTCAAGCGTGAACCGGCTGAACTCATGCCGGCGATGGCGATGACCGCAAAAGTGAACACGTTGTTTGGCGCTTGGATGGTCATCGGGTTAATGGTCGCGCGGCTAATCGCGTGAATTAAGAGGAGGGAACCACATGTCAGTCGTTCAAGAAATGCTAGCGTTCAATGAAAAATTCGTAACAGAGAAACAATATGAGCAATTTGTCTCGGATAAGTTTCCCGATAAAAAAATCGTCATTTTAACGTGTATGGATACGCGTCTGACGGCGTTGTTGCCTCAAGCCCTCGGACTAAAAAACGGGGATGCCAAAATCATAAAAAATGCGGGAGCCGTATTGTCACATCCGTTCGGATCGGTTATGCGTTCGATCCTCGTCGCGTTGTATGCGCTCGGGGCCGAAGAGGTCATCGTCATCGGTCATTATGATTGCGGCATGGCGGCGATCGATCCGAATGCGGTCATCGCAGAAATGGAACGTCGCGGCATTGAACCGCAGACACTTCAAACACTCAAGTCGTCAGGGATGGATTTGGAGAAGTGGTTGCACGGGTTCGACTCGGTCGAAGCGAACGTCGTCAACTCGGTCAACCTCGTCAAAAACCACCCGCTCTTGCCGCCGGGCACGAACGTCCATGGGTTCGTCATCGACCCTGCGACCGGTCGTCTTGACGTCGTCGAAGCATAATGCAAAAGGCGGTCTCTTCTGGAGAGACCGCCTTTCTTTCGTTACCCGTATGTGTTGACGGGGATATCTTTATAGTCGTCTTCGTCCGAATCTTTTGATTTGGACTTTTTATTTTTCTTATAGTTTTTCTCGTACTCACGTTCGCTCGGCGTTTTGAAGAAACGTTGCCAAGTAGCGTTGATTTCTGAGCCGATCAAAATGATCATGCCGGTCAGCTGGAGCCAAAGCAACGTGACGATGATTCCTCCGAGTGAGCCGTACGTCGAATCGTAATTGCCGAAGTTCGAAACGTACAGGCTGAAGCCGAGGGAGACGAGCTGCCAGGCGATGACGCCAAAGATCGCACCTGGAATCGTGCTTTTCCAGAACACGTGTTGCTGCGGGGCGATTTTATAGAAAATTGACAGCGTGAAAATCAAGATGACGGTCGTCAACACGTAGCGGAACACGTTGATCAAGATGACATCGGCCCCCGAAATCGGGATGAAACGGGCCACGAAATCGATGATTTGCGAACCGAATACGTTCGAGACGATGAGCAGTAACATGCCAACGCCGAGTAATAACGTCAACCCGAGGGCGATGCCTTTGCTGACGAAGAAATTACGTTCGTTATCTTCCCCGTACGCGTGAATCGCCATATTGATCAAGCGTTCAACCCCTTTAGCCGCCGACCAAATGGCTAAAATCGCACCGATTGAGAGGAGTCCGCCGCGCGGTTCGCCGATGGCGTCGAAGATACCGGTCAAAAATTCAGTCGCGGCCGCCCCGGGCGCCAAGTTGTTCAACTGCTCTTGGAACGACGCCTGAGAAATGTCAAAGAACGACAGCAATGCGAGAATGAAGATGATACCCGGGAAAATCGATAAGAACCAAAAAAAAGCGAGTGTCGCGCCGTAATCTTGAACATCATGTTCTTTGAAGCGACGAAGCAACTCTTTCCCGAAGGCGAACCAATTCTTTTTTTCTTTTACTTCTGTAGTATCCATATATGTGCCTCCTGAACGTTATCGTTAGAAACGTTCTTTCCCGAAATGTCAGGAGGCTACACATGAAATCAGTCTTCGGCCAGCGTTTTATTGAAAAATCGCTCGGCTTCGTTCGACAGCAAGTCGGCGAGTGACGGTGGTCGTACCGGTAAATGGCTGAGCGCGCTTCGCTTTACCCACATCGGCGTATACGATCCGTTCGTTTGCTCTGCTTGAAATTCTTCACCTGTCCCGGTCCCGAACTCACCACCGGTCATCCGGGCCCAGTAGTATGGGTTCAACTCTCCATTGAAGGCGACATGTGCGGCTACGCCTTCAAGTTCGACGTGGACGCCGAGCTCTTCGAACGCTTCACGGACGGCCGTCTCTTCAGCCGTATGACCGAATTCGACACCACCGCCCGGAAATACATAATACAAAAGGTTTTCTTTCTCTCGGCGAATGAGCGCGACTTCGTCATGTTCATTCACGAGGATGATGGCACTGCGTAATTTCGTTCTGACCAATGGAATCGTTCCTTTCGATTTCGTATCGTGAACAAAACGCATCGACTCGCGGCCGATGCGTTTTGGTTAATCTGTTGCTGGTTGTTCAAGTGAGGCGTACATGTCAGGTGTCAGGCCGTTATCGTGCGAGGCGATGACTTTCCCAGCGACGCGCATCCCGAGTCGGAGCGCATCTTCAATCGGGTGACGTTTCATCAACTCAGAGATGACAGCGGAGAAGAATGAGTCACCCGCACCGGTCGAGTCGGCAACTTTCACTTTCGTCGTCGGGACGTGACCTTGTTCATTCGTGCGTAAGTCGACATAGACGGCGCCGAGCTCACTCATCGTGACGATTGTGAGCGGAGCTCCTTTCATCGCGAGCACTTCGGCGACGCGTAACGCATCGTCCACTGTGACGATGGACATATCAGACAAAATCTCCGCTTCTTCGCGGCTACAGATGAAGCCGGTGAAACCTTGGAGTAAATGACGGTTCCGTTCAATCACCGACAGATGACCGCACACGCCATACAGCGGAAGCTTCATTTCGCGGCACAGTTCAATGGTCTCGTTCAATACATTGACCGACAAGTCGAGGTCAATCGCGACCGCCTCACTTTCAGCGAACACCGTATCGATGCGACGGAGGATACATTCTTCCATCATCGCTTCGTCCGGTTGCTTCGAGATTGACGTTTGCAGGTCACCGTTGTTATCCATGACGGCAAGCCACATGCCCATCCCATTGTCATCGAGCAAATCGACGTGATCGACGTTGACGTTCAAACCGCGGAGTTCTTCGAGAACACCCATCCCGATTTGATCGTTCGTCACGGTCGACACGAAACGGACGTCATTCCCGAGAACACCTAAGTTTTGGGCGACGTTTCGGCCGGTCCCACCGTTCGAGAACGCGATGTCACCGACGTTCTTGGCATCTTTATGAAGCGGGGCGAACGAGGTTCCTTTAATATCGACAAACACCTTGCCAATTACTGCAATCGTATTCATATACTGTACCACCTTTAGCCAATCTTCCTATCAGTTCCGGTCTCATTAGACACATTGTTTCAATTATAGCGAAATTACTAACGGCTTTCAACGACGGTTTGAATGAGTGTCGAATTTTGTCATTCCCACGAGGTGCTGAGCAAACGAAGCCCGTTCAAGATGACGAGGATGGTCGATACTTCATGGCCGACGACCGCGAACGGCATGACGAGCAGTTCGAAGATGTTCGTCGCGATCAACACGAGGATGACACCTAGGGCAAACACGACGTTTTGGAGGACGACGCGATTCAATTTACGGGACTGTTTGATGGCCGAGCTCAACCGACGGAGGTCGTTTTTCATTAAGACGACGTCGGCCGTCTCGAGGGCGGCGTCTGTCCCTTCACCCATCGCGATCCCGACATCGGCTGTCGCGAGGGCAGGGGCGTCGTTGATGCCGTCGCCAATCATGCCGATGCTACCGTATTCTTGTTTTAATTGTTTAATCTGCTCGACCTTCTCTTCTGGGAGACATTCGGCGATGTAACGGGTCAACCCGGCCTCAGTGGCGATGGCGCGGGCTGTCGCCTCGTTATCGCCCGTGATCATGATCGTCGCGATACCGAGCTGGTTGAGTCGTTTGATCGCTTGTTTGGCTTCAGGGCGCAGTGTGTCCCGGAGCGCGAACGCTCCAATCGTCTTCGCTTCATCGCTGACGAACACGAGCGTATGGCCGGCAGCTTTTAAACGTTCGACATCGTCGCGGAAGAAATCTCCGCTCGGATCGGCGAATTTTTGTTTGCCGACCCGATAGGCGACACCATCGATCGTCGCTTCAATCCCGGACCCGGTCACGTCTTTGAAGTGTTCCATCGTTCCTGTGTAATTCCCTGTGAATTGGACGAGCGCTTCGGCGAGCGGGTGCATCGAATGTTCTTCAATCAAGCTGACGATGCGATAGACGTGCTCTTTCTCAACGGTTGGATGGATCAATGCCGATTGGACTTCTGGTTTACCGATTGTAAGCGTGCCTGTCTTATCGAAGGCGATCGCTTTCAAACGGCCCATATTCTCGATGTGAACGCCGCCTTTGAACAAAATCCCATGTTTGGCGGACGAAGCGATGGCGGCGAGTGCGGCCGGAGTGATGGCTGCGACGAGGGCGCACGGCGAAGCGACGACGAGTAAAATCATACCGCGGTAAATACTCGTCTCAAGCGACCACGGCGTCAATACCGGGCCGAGCAAGATGATTGCGGTGACGGAGGCAAGCACGACTTGAACGTAGCGTCCCTCGTACCGGTCGATGAACTGGGCGGACGGTGATTTTTCTTCTTGCGCTTGCTGTACCATTTGAATGATTTTTTGGAACAACGTTTCCGTGGCGAGCTTTGTTACTTCTAACGTCAAGACACCGTTCAAGTTAACGCTTGAGCCGTATACCTCGTCGCCGACGTTTCGGTCGACTGGAATCGATTCACCGGTGATGGCGGCTTCCTCGATTGAGGCACTGCCTTTCAAAATCCGACCGTCGACCGGGATGCGTTCGCCGGGTCTTACGTAGATGTGGTCTCCGACGCGAAGGTCGTCGATATGGACGACCTCGAGGCCGCCCGAAGCGTTCAATCGCGTCGCTTGTTCAGGTTGCAGTTCCATTAATGACTCAAGAGCGCGTTCGTTTTTGTTCATCGTGTACGTCTCGAGTGCACCGGACAAAGCGAAAATGAAGATGAGGATGGCACCTTCCATCCAATAGCCGATGGCCGCGGCGCCGATGGCCGCGATGATCATGAGCAGTTCGACGTTCAACGAACGGGTTTCCCACGTATCGGTTAGACCTTCTTTCGCTTTGGCATATCCGCCGATTAAAAAGGCGGTCAAATAGAGGGTGACGTAGAGCGCAGGAGCTCCGTCTTGTCTTTCCGCGATATATGCGAGTACAATCAATACACCGCTGATGAGCGCCATGATGAGCTCGATATGTTCCATCCAGCTGGCCCGTTTGAAGACGTGGCTTTTTTTCTGTGTGACGGTTGATGTGTTCATGTGAGCACCTCTTTCTAAATGAGAATATATATCAGTTAAATGATAATGATTGAGGATGATTATCATTATCTATTGTTGATATGATTGGATTTAATACTAATTTAAGCTCATAACCTTATTTATAATGATTATCATGTAAGTCTATTTTAGCACCAATCGTAATAACTCACAAACTAAAAGATTAAGGAGTTTTTGTGTCATGCAAAATGTATTTCAACGCCCTTGGACGGTCACGTTCCTCGCGCTATTCAACACGTTTTTATGGGGGAGCGCGTTCCCGTTCATCAAACTGAGCTACGAGGCGCTTGATATTCAAGAGCACGAGTACGGCCAGCAGTTGTTTTTTGCCGGCGAACGCTTTTTATTGTCCGGACTGCTCTTGCTCGTGATTAGCCGCCTCGTCTTCAAACGGCCGATTCGATTAAACGCGGAAAAGTTGAAGGCGTATGCACATTTAGGGGCATTTTTGACATTCTTACAATATTTGTTCTTTTATATCGGGCTTTCCATCTCGACCGGGGTGCAAGGTTCGATTATCGCGGGATCGACCTCATTCTTCCAAATGGCGCTTGCCCATTTCCGTTATGAGGATGATCGTCTCAACCGATTGAAGGGGATTGCCCTCACACTCGGGTTCTCTGGGATCGTCATCGCCAACTGGCCGACAGCGCACGCAGAGATAGGATTTGGGATTGGCGAGATCTTGCTCATTATGGCGATGATCTCAGGGGCGTTCGGGAACTTGATTGCGAAAGACTACTCACGCGCACATGATGTCGCCCCGATGACGGCTTGGGCGATGGTATTCGGCTCGCTTGGTCTTCTCGTCGTCGGCTATGTGCTCGCGCCAGGGGATGTGTTCCTTCCTTACACGGTCACGACGCTTTTTTTCTTGCTGTATCTCGCGCTCTTGTCTGCAATCGGGTTCACGTTATGGAACACACTCATGAAATATAATCCGGTCAGCCGGGTATCACTTTATATGTTTTTTGTTCCCTTATTCGGTGTCGTCTTATCGAGCGTTTTACTCGGTGAAACGATCCCGTGGAACGCGCTTGTCGGATTATTGTTCGTCATCGCGGGCATCTATCTCTCGACTTATTTCCAGGGGCGAGTCAACCGTTCGGCCCGTTGATCAAACAAAGCTGACGCACGGTTGACGGAATCTTGTTCCCATGGCAAAATATATTAAAAATTCTGAATTCTTTCGGTTGAAAATCGGTCTTCGTTGTAAAGACTTGCGTGCGAATCTGATAGAAGGGAGGATTGTGCCATGGCAAGAAATCCGATTGTCCGAAATATACTCATCTCGCGTCAACCACGGGACGAGTACGTCAAATACGTGATGAAGTGCGTAAGTCGCGGATTGAAGGAGCATCACGACCAAGTGGACGCGCGTGCAACGAGGCAAGGGGAGGACATCCAGACGAAGTGGCATATCAATGATCGCGTCATTGAAGTCACAATCAAGTCGGACGTGCTGGCCTCACTAGAGACAGAACCGTTCGCGCTCGATGAAGTGTTCATGCGCGCGTTCGAACGAAACGACGTTCGTCTCGGTCCAATCAAGGAATGAGTGATACGAAAAAGGGTGAGTCTCCGTTGAGACTCACCCTTTTATGCATCAATCGGCTTCGCTTTCGCTGTGAACAGACTCACAGCCAAGATGCCGAGAATAAGTGTGTACATCAAGAAATACACTTCTTTCGGTAACGCAATCCAAAACGCGCCAATCATCGGTCCGCTGATCGAACCGACGCTAAACGAGATGCTATAGAGCATATTGCCGGTCGGTAACAACGAACGTGGCAACACTTCTGTCATATGAGCCAAACCGAGAGAATACGTGGAGCCGAGACCGGCCCCGGCAAGAGCGAACAAGACGAGCAGCCAGGGGTAATGCTCGACGGCGAGGTTGGCGACGGCGAAGACGAGCGTTCCGAGCGTCAACACGATTTGCAGGATGCGTTTCTTCCCAAAGTGATCGGCGAGGCGACCGAGCGGTAACTGGACGATGATCGAGGCGACGATGAACGTCGTGATGAGCGTACTCGTCTGTGTCAGCCCGATGTCGTTGCGGACCGTGAAAATCGGTAAGTTGGCATTCAAGCTCGCCTCAAGGAACCCGTATGTAAAAGCAGGTAAGAGCGTATATCCGCCGCCGATGAGGACGAGGCGGATGCGCCCTTTCGAGTCGGTCTTCACTTTCTCAGCCTCAGGGTACTCGTTGTCGACCTTGAAGATCAAGAACAAGGATGCGAGACAGAAGACGATCAAGACGAGGAACGGCAGCCAAAAGTGGAGGTCGACGAGCGGGGCGATGAGCGGGCCGACCGCGAATCCGAGGCTGAACGCCATCCCGTAATACGCCATCGCCCGGCCAAGACTTCGCTTCTCGCTCGCAGACGTGACCCACACTTGGGATCCGTAATGGAGCGCCGAATCCCCGAACCCGATGACGAAACGCATGAGTGCCCACATGAGCAGTGACGGCCAGAGCGGCAAAAAGAACGTGGCAAGCGCCGTCAAGACGATGCCGAGGACGATGGTCGGCCGAAACCCGTACTTGCGGACGAACCGTTCGAGTAGCGGCGCAGAGACGATGACGCCTAAGTAGAGCATCGTCGCATTCAACCCGTTCAACCAGGCCGGGTTGCCGTCCCGTTCGATGAGCGTCGACAAGAGCGGGATGAGCGCGCCTTGAATCAAACCAGAAATAAAGACGACGAGTAATAAAATCGAAAACCGAAATCGTTGCATAATTCACCTCATACTCAAATAGTAAAAAGCTGAGAAGGGTCTCAGCTTTTTGGTTCGTCAATTGGTTGAGGTACATGATTCAAGTGTAAGAGTTCATCATCCCAACTGCCTTGACTGAATACTTCATCACGGTCTACTTTGTCTGAAACGAATGCGGCTGTCAATAAGATGCTGAGCACACCACCGAAAATGATGATGGCCATGACGGTGATCATGAATACATAGATGGCTGTCATCTTTAAACACCTCGATTCAGGTTATATACTGAACATTTCCCGAAACAAAACAATTAAAACGGCTCGGCGACACGTTCTTGAAAGTTCACGTCCGGGTAATACGCTTGCTTGACGAGCGCGTTCGGTCCGAGACACTTGACGGCGGGGCAGTGGCATGACAGTGTGGCGTTCAGACTGCTGTTCGTCCACGCTTCATACGCGTCTTGGAACGAGGTATCATACAGTGTGCCGAGCGTGCCGAGCTCGTCTCCGAAGTCGGTGACGATAATCTGGCCATCGAAGATATTCGTGTTGAGGCGTGAGCGGCCATCTGGGTCGTTCCGAACGGTTACGTTCTTCGCCTCGTGGAGTCGTCTCAACAAGGCGCGGTCCTCTGGTGCGTCGGAGCAGGCATAAAACGGCAACGTCCCGAATAACATCCAGACGTTCTCGTTCCGGACATCGAGCAGGTCATGAATCGCCTGACGGGTGTCGGCAAGCGATGCCGACTCGAGCGCGCTAGCAAAGTCTGCGGGGTACATCGGGTGAACTTCGTGACGCTGACAGCCGAGTGCGACGATCTCTTCATGGATTTCTTTCAAGTGCGGGATCGTCCGTTTGTTGATCATCGTCTCGGCGGATACGATGATGCCTTCGGAGGTGAGCGCCCGGGCATTGTCTTTCATCGTCTGAAGCATCTTCAACCGTGCCTCGGCACTCGGTTTGCGATCCATCATCGCGAAACCGCCCTCTAAGAAGTCGGCGTCCGTCCCCCAGTTATGCGAAATGTGCAAAACGTCGAGGTAAGGGGTAATAAGATGGTAGCGAGAGAGCGGGAGCGTCAAGTTCGAGTTGATTTGGGTCCTTGCCCCGCGCTCTTTGGCGTAACGCAACAGCGGGACGACGTAGTTGCGCACCGATTTCATCGATAGCATCGGTTCGCCGCCCGTGATTGAGAACGCGCGTAAATGCTCGATCTCATCAAGGCGCGAAATCAATAAGTCGAGCGGTACTTCAGGCTCTTCCGTCTGGTCGAGCATATAGCCGACCGCGCAATGTTCGCAGCGCATGTTGCATAGCTTGGTCGTCGTCACTTCGACGTTCGAAAGGACGAGGCGACCGAACTCGGTTTGATCGAGGTAGGCTTCCCACGGATCAAACGTTGTCGAGATGTTTTGCATATCAATTCCACCTTTTCATCAAGTCACACGAAATAGTATGCTATAATAACAACTCTTTGTCACGAACCAAAGGAGCGATCACGAGATGGGTAAATCACGAACAGATACGGCAGGAAAAATGAACGTGTTAAAATCGAGAACGGAATTACTGTGCTTATCAGTCAATACGTTGGACGAATTCACGACGCCAGAGGATTTGCATCGATTGTTAGCTGATATTGATTCCTTACGTGCGAAAGTCGTACGTTACGCCAAAGATTTAGAACAAGTATCTCGAAAGGATGAAACACATTGAAACTGATCGTAGGAGAATACACTAGCGCCCAAGCCGAGCGGCTAGGCATTAACGGAGAGGGCATCGCGACGATTGATCGCATGGTCATCTTCATTCCGAACTTATTACCAGGCGAGAAGGCGAAAGTCGAAATTACGCGCGTCGAGCGGAACTACGCCGAGGCGCGCGTCATCAAGCGCGATAATGATTCACCGGACCGGGTCAAACCGCCGTGTCCGATTTATGACGAGTGTGGCGGTTGCCAGATTCAACATATGAGTCCGCGCCTGCAGATGGACTATAAAGAAGAAATCGTCCGCAACGCCTTCCGTCAAAAGACGAAATTGAACGTCGACAAGTCGGATATCCGTGCGACGAAAGGGATGGACAACCCTTGGTATTACCGCAACAAGTCACAATTCCCGCTCTCGACGCGCCGCGGCGAGATCGTGTCGGGTCTCTACAAACCGAACACGAATGAGCTCGTGCCAATCGAACACTGCATGGTACAGCAGCGCGACACGACGAACATTAACAACGCCATCGTCCGTATTTTGAACGAGCTCGACATCCCGGTATACGATGCGCGCCGTGACGTCGGTTTCGCCCGTACCGTCATCGTCCGCTCGGGCTATAAGACGGATGACGTTCAAGTCGTGCTCGTCGTCGGGAACGAGGATGTCCCGCGTTTGGACGAACTGAGTGACCGCATCATGGCGTTGCCGAACGTCGTGTCGTTCCACATTAATATCAACTCGAACCGTTCGGGCGTCATCTTCGGTTACCGCACGGTCCATATCGCCGGTCAAGACAAGATGGACGAGCAACTCGATGACGTCCATTACCACTTGTCACCGCGCGCGTTCTTCCAGCTCAACCCGGCTCAGACAGAAATCATGTATCGTGAAGTCGTCGAGGCGGCTAAACTCACGGGCGAAGAGCGCGTCATCGATGCGTACGCCGGTGTCGGTTCGATCGGGCTATGGCTCGCGCCGCACGCAAAAGAGATCCGTGGGATGGAAGTCGTCCCAGAAGCGGTCGAAGATGCGAACGCGCACATGCGTGAGAACGGCTTCAGCCATGCGACTTATGTCGAAGGCCGGGCCGAACATTGGATTCCGCGCTGGGTGAAAGACGGATGGATTCCAGACGTCATCGTCGTCGACCCGCCGCGCACAGGGGTCGATCATCAACTGTTGAATGCGATGATTTCATCGAAAGCGAAACGCATCGTCTACGTGTCGTGTAACCCGCAGACGCTCGCGCGTGACGCGGATCAACTCATGAAAGCCGACTATAAAATTAACTATATCCAGCCGTATGATATGTTCCCGCAGACGGCGCATGTCGAGTCAATTGTCGTCTTCGAGAAGAAGAAAAAGAAAAAGTATTGACGGGGTTGTGAAAACGCTTGCAAGAATGGCGTTTTCACGTTATAGTTCAGATGTCAGACTTCTTTGATAAACGTTAAGAAGCGGAGGAACATCAGATGATCCCACAAGAAAAAGTGAACGATCTCGTCCATAAAGCGATTGATGCACGGTCGCGTGCCTATACACCGTATTCGAAGTTCAACGTCGGGGCCGTCGTCATCGACGAGACCGGCAAAGAAATCTCAGGTTGCAACGTCGAGAACGCTTCGTACGGCTTGTCGATGTGTGCAGAACGGACTGCCATCTTCAAAGCGGTATCGGAAGGCAGCAAGGTAATCGAGACCGTCGTCGTCGTCGGCGACACGGACGGGCCAATCTCGCCATGCGGCGCTTGCCGTCAAGTCATCGCCGAGTTTGCCAGTGACGACTTTACATTGATTCTCGCGAACATGGCGGGAGAGACGAAAGTGATGACAAAAGAAGAGATGCTACCATACGGCTTCTCTCCAAAAGATTTAACGTAACATAAAGATGCGGACGCACTCGTCCGCATCTTTATTTGTTGCCGTCATATTTCTTCTCGCTGACCGAATCGTCCTTCGAGTGGCGTTTCTGTTTCTCATCTTTCACTTTTTCGTTCAATTCTTCCACGGGAATCGGGTCAACGGTCTCCATGCCTTCCTGGTCGAAAATGCTCTCCTTGTCGGTATCGACGGCATCCGGATTATCAAACGGTCGCTTGGACGTATCTTTTGACTGTTTCATCTTCATCGCCTCCTTGTCTTGACTGTTATTCCACTTCCTGAATGGGTGTAAACGCTTTAGAAGATGGGTTTCGATTTCGCAGAACAGTGGAATTATCCGTACATAGTGACTAAGGAGGGGTATTCGGATGGATAAGAAAGTATTGATGGGAATCGTACTCGGGGTAGCTGGGGCCGCGCTCGTCGCACCAAAAGTGGCGGCACTCTTGACTCAGGACCGAGATGACGATACATGGAGCAAGATGGACAAGATGGAAAGTGTCGATTCGGATAAGGATGAGGCGGAGGAAGGCCTCACTCAACTCGATTCGAACTATCGGGCCGAGTGGCAAGCGAATGGTTATCCACAGACGCACGCCGAGCGGGAACGTCTCATGAATGAATCAGATGACGCCTATAAAGGCAAAGACATATAAAAAAGACAGCCGCGGCTGTCTTTTTTATATGTCTTTGTCCGGCAAGAGCGGCAATGTGAGCGTGACGGTCGTTCCGTTGCCAACTTCTGAAGTGAAGTGCATCGAGCCGCCGTGGCGTTCCATGATGTGTTTGGCGATGGCGAGGCCGAGCCCGGTCCCGCCATCTTCGCGTGTGCGTGACTTATTGACACGGTAAAATCGCTTCGTCAATTGATCGAGATCCTCTTTCGGGATCCCCCGACCTTCGTCCCGAATCTCGGTGACGGCATTGTCGGCGGTCGCATATGTCTTCACATGGATCGATTTCCCGGCTTCGGTGTAGCGAAGGGCGTTATCGAGCAAGTTTCCAACGACTTGCTCGAGCCGGTCGTGGTCCCCAAGAATAATCAAGTCGAAATCGAGGTCCGTCTCGATTGTGACGCCTTTCGCCCCGGCAATCGGCTCGAAACGGTACAACACATCTTCGAGCACTTGCGAATAGACGACCGGTTCTTTCGTCATCGGATATGAGTCGCGTTCGAGTTGGGCCAAGTCGAGCAAGTCGTTGACGAGCCGTTGCAAGCGCTCTGTCTCATTCTCGATGATTTCGTAATATTGGTTTTTCGTTTTCTCGTCGAGCGACGGGTCTTGGAGCATTTCCGTATAGCCCCGAATATATGACAACGGTGTCCGCAATTCATGACTGACGTTCGCCAAAAATTCTTTCCGTTGCTCTTCGACGAGACCGAGTGACTCGGCCATCCGGTTCAGCGTCTCGGCGAGCTCGCCAATTTCATCATCGTAATAAATTGGGATACGGTGCGAGAAGTCGCCTTTGGCATATACTTGCGAGGCTCGCTTCATTTGTATGAGTGGCTGAATGATCGTATCGATAATTTGCGTCCCGAAGATGAGCAAGTTCACGATCATCAAGATGAGCAAGAACGTGATCATAAGCCGAATCGGTTGGAACGGCTCACTGATTTTACTTAACTCCATATATAGGATGAGCGCATTATCGAGCTCGCCGTCCCGGATGAGCGGGAAGGCGGACATCAGGATATCCACATCCTCGGTCGGGTGTTTACGGGTGACGGAGATCGCGTAGCCGTCTTGCAGTTTGGCGAGGTCTTGTTCCCGTAAAAACGTCTTGCCTGAGCCGAGACTGTCTTCCCTGACCGACGAGAGGAACACTTTCGTCTCGGTCAGTTCGTTCGTGTACGTCATACTGTCCGAAAACGCGTCAGAGAAGCCGTCCGCCTTGTAGATGGTGACGAGCTTCTCTCCGCGGTTGATGAGCAGTTCTTCCTGCGTCTGAATATAGAACTTGTCGTATAAGTAAAACGTCATGATGATGAACACGAACGCGGAGAAGAGGCTAGCGGTCCAGATGGTGATCCAAATCCGCTTCCGGATCGTGTATTGCTTCATACGGTCGCCTCGAACTTGTAGCCGATCCCCCAGACGGTTTGAATGTAGCCACCTGCTTCACCGAGCTTGAGGCGAAGCGTCTTGATATGCGTGTCGACCGTCCGAAGGTTACCGTGGTACTCGGTGCCCCAAATTTGATCGAGCAACTGTTCACGTGAGAATACTTTCTCTTCATTCGTGATGAACAAGTAGAGCAAATCGAACTCTTTGCGGGTCAAGTTGACCGTTTTGCCTTTCACGCTGACCGCACGGCCATCGATATCGATGGACAAGACTCCGGTATCGAACGTCGCTTCTTGTTCTTTCGAGAAGTTATGCGTCCGACGAAGCGTTGCTTCGATGCGGGCAAGCAGCTCGCGCGGACTGAACGGCTTCGTGATATAGTCATCCGCGCCGATCTTCAAGCCATGGATGCGATCGAGTTCTTCTGACCGGGCCGTGAGCATGATAATCGGGACGTTCGAGAACTCGCGGATGCGCATGCACGCCGTGAGGCCGTCGAGTTCAGGCATCATCACGTCGAGCAGGACGAGGTGGAACGACTGTTCTTTCAATAAGTCGATTGCCTCGAGGCCGTTCGTGGCTGTGACGGTCTCATATCCTTCCTTCTCTAAATTCGAAACGAGTAAATCCCGCATTTGTTCTTCATCATCGGTCACTAAGATGCGAAACGTTGGTTCTGACATTGGGCATTCTCCTTTACAAAACGGTTAACGAGGCTGTGTGATAATTCCCTCATACCTCTATCATACCTATCTCTCCGAATTAGAACAGAAATATTCATTGCCGTAAAGTTGTCCTCATGAAATCCACACAAAAATGCCACAAAAAAGCCAATTCTTTGTCAGAATTGGCTTACGCTTCGAGCTGTGCTTCATAGGTATGGTCGAATTCAGGCGCATGGAGTGAGTGCAAGTAGAGTTGGAAACTCGACTTCGACACTTCATACAAGACATATTCGACGTCCCCTTGGTTGATTTCAGTCAATAGTTCAGACCGGATCTCGTTAGCGCAGAAAGCGTACGGTAGTTTCTCAGCCGCCGCGATCGAACGCTCATTCGATTGACGGATTTTTAAAAATACACTTTCTATGTCAAGCTCGAAGAAAAGTTCAGAGAAGAACGCTTCTTTCGCGACTTGATTGTAACCTTTGCCGTGATACGGTTTGCCAAGCCACGTCCCGAGGAATCCATAGCCCGATTCCACGTCGAACAAGCTGATTGTCCCAATCGGGGTACCAAACTCGTTCGTGATGGTACGTGAGATGATGTTTCCTTGCTCTTCTAGCTCGATGATTTGCTTCGTGCTAAATAAAAACTCGTCAAAGTGGACCGTCTTTTGACGGACATACGGAAAGACATCTGGGTGTTGCATCAGTTCGAACAACTCCGCGCAGTCGGTAAGCTCACGAAATTTGAGCACCTTTACATTCCTCCTCCTATTTCAGACCGCTGAAGAATAGTTGTAACGAAAGCATACTTCTGGCTTCGTTGTTCGAACTTGCCTTGGCTGCTCCCTTTTATGAAGTTACAAGATTATTTTATATAGTTTTTTTGAAAAAGCAAGTAAATAAAATGCAACTTCACAAAAAAATAATAAGAGCGCTTTCACGACTGGCCTCACTCACATCTCATGATGTGTTTTCGATCGGTTCGTCGAGTAAACGATGTGGCCATCGACGATGGTCATAATCGGCTTTGACATGTAGTCGAGCGGGAAGTGACTCCAAAGGACAAGGTCGGCATCTTTGCCGATTTCGAGCGAGCCGATGCGGTCGTCTACTCCGAGCGATTCAGCCGGATGAATCGTGATGGCGCGGAGCGCGACGTCGACGGGAAGTCCTTCGCGGGCAGCAAGACCGGCGCACAAATTCAAATATTGAACCGGCGTATAAGGATGGTCCGTCGTGATGGAGACGATCATATCGTGCTCATGTAAGATTCGGTACGTCTCCCACGTCTTGTTTTGGAGCTCGATTTTCGACTTCCGTGTGAACGTTGGTCCGACGGTGACATGTTTGACACCGAGTTCGCGCAACTTTTCGGCGACGAGATGTCCTTCCGTACAGTGCTCGATCCGATAATCGAGGTCAAACTCTTGTGCGAAGCGGACAACCGATAAAATATCGTCGGCGCGGTGGGCGTGGACACGAATCGGCATCTTGCGATCGAGCGCCAGTTGAATCATCTGGCTACCGAACGTGCCGATCGTCTTTGTCGAATCAACGGTCCGGAACGCTTCACGTAACAAGCCCATGATTCCCATGCGGGTCAACTCGCCGGATTTCCCCATGCTGTGGACGCGCTTCGGGTTCTCGCCGAGCGCGAGTTTCAGGCCGGCATAGCGGCGGAGCACCATGTCCTCGATGAAGCGGCCATGGGTTTTGATGACACTCGTCACGCCGCCGATGACGTTCATACTGCCAGGCATGACTTGGACGGCCGTCACCCCGGCCATGAGCGCTTCCCGGAAGCCCTCATCGAGCGGATAGACGCCATCGATGGCCCGTGCGTGCGGCGTCATCGCCTCGACGGTCTCGTTCGCATCGTTCCCGACTGAACCCGTCCCTTCGTCATACAGTCCGAGATGGGTGTGGGCATCGATGAAGCCGGGGAACAAGAAGTTGCCTTCGGCTTCGATGACCGTCTCTCCGTCGAGCGGGTCCAACAAGTCCGCCATTTCAATGATTTTGCCGTCCTTGACGCGCAAATCTCCGTAAAAGTGTGGGGCAGTGATTGGATAAATGTGGGCGTTACGAATTAACAAATTACTCACGTGCTAGCTCCTTTCAAATCAAATGAAGTAGTTGTTTCAAAGCGGGCTCTAACGTTTCGTAACGGAAGCGGAAACCGTGATTGAGTGCTTTCGTCGGGACGACTTTCGCCCCTTCAAGGACGATGACACTCTTCTCTCCGAGCGCGAGCTTGAGGAGCGGTGCTGGGGCAGGTGCCCAATGCGGGCGATGCATCACGCGTCCGAGCGTTTTTCCAAACTCATTCATCGTGACGGGCGTCGGTGCCGTGCCGTTGACGGGGCCTTCGATGGAAGTCGTCTCGATGATATGGACAAACAGGCGAACGAGGTCGTCCAAATGAATCCACGGTACCCATTGCTGTCCTGAGCCGAGCCGTCCTCCGACACCGAGCGTGTACGGCAGTTTCATGAGCGGGAAGGCACCGCCGTCATTCGATAAGACGACACCGGTCCGCATCGTGACGAGGCGAATTCCCATGTCTTTGATCGGGGCAGCCTCTTTCTCCCACAACACGCAGACGTTGCCTAAAAAGTTGGTCCGGTCGGGGAGCGGTGTCGCTTCCGAATACGTGATGGATCGATCTTCACCGTATATCCCGATGGCGGACCCGCTGATGACGACGCTCGGCTTGCGTTTCATATTTTTAATGATGCGGACGACTTCTTTCGTCCCGTCGATTCGGCTTTGAAGAATGGCTTGTTTCTGTTTATGTGTCCAGCGTCCATCGTTGATGGAGGCGCCAGCCAAATGGATGAAGGCGTCGACGTCTTGCAACTCGAACTCAGGATGGCTGTCAGGCGTTAACCATTCAACGAACGAGATCCCTCCTTGTCGCGGGCGCGGGCGGCGCGTCAATACGACGACTTGATGTCCGGCCTCGGCGAGCGCGCGGACGAGCGGGCGACCGATTAGTCCGGTTCCGCCGGTGATTGCAATTTTCATAAGTCTCCCTCCAGTATATTGAAGCGATTTCAAAACGGGTATGGGTTCCATAAAGAAAGCGGACCGTTCGTATTGTGAATACCCTTTCTTCTAACTTATCAAAAATCCTGCTAGAAAGGGGAACGTGATATGTTAGAAGCAGGAAATGGAGGGATTTCGTGAAAATTGCCAAGTTTACGACCCAGAAGAAAAATAAAGACCGGCTCAACGTGTACGTCGAGAAGGACGGGCGTGAGGAGTTTGCGTTCGCCATCGACCTCGACGTCTTCATCAAATATGAATTGACGAAAGGGATGGAGCTCGGAGACGACTTCGTCCGTGACGTCCTTCAAGCCGAAGAAGAACAAAAAGCATATAAAGCGGCCGTCAATTATTTATCGTACCGGATGCGTGCCGTTTCAGAGGTGCGTGACTACCTCGTGAAGAAAGAGATAGATGAGGCAGCCATCAAGCGCGTCATCGAGCGATTAATCGAACAGCGCTACTTGAACGATGCTGAATTTGCCAAAGCCTACACCCAGACGAAGTTCAATACGAGTCCGAGCGGACCGATCAAAATCAAACGAGAACTCACCCAGCTCCGAATCGACGCTGACATCATTGAAGAAGTCATCGGCGCAATTTCACACGAAGACCAGCTTGAAAAGGCCGGAAAATTCGTAAATCGGAAACAAATGGAAACAAATCGCCGTTCTGCCACAGAAGTGCAACAAAGAATTCAACAAACCCTAATGCAAAGGGGATTTACGTTTGATATCATTTCAGAGGCGATTCTCACGTTTTGGGAGAACGAGGATGAGGACGTTGAACTTTCGGCTTGTTTGACACAGGCGGAAAAATTAAATCGGAAGTTCAGTGGATATGCCCCATATGAGCGGAAACAGCGGATGAAGATGCAGCTTCGACGCAAAGGTTTTCCATATGAGGTGATTGATCGGGCTTTAGATCGACTCGCTGAACAAGAGTCATAACGGGAGATTCATTTACGGTAGGGGAAAAATCTGAAAAGGTGGGTCTACATTGACGATTTTTGAATGGATTACAGCACTCATGCCGATTGTGGCAGTGCTCGTATTATTGGTCATTATGCGTTTACCGGCGTCGGTCGCGATGCCGCTCTCGCTCGTATTGACGGCAGGACTGGCGTTCTTCGTCTGGCAACTCGATGCGACACGGATTATGGCGGCGACGTTACAAGGACTCGTGATCGCCGTCACGACGGTCTGGATTGTGTACGGTGCGATTGGGATGATGAATACGATGAAAGAGGGTGGCGGTATGAACGCGATTCGCTCTGGATTCGTTAACATCACACCGGACCCCCGGATTCAAGTGCTCATCGTCGGCTGGTTGTTCGTCTCATTCATCGAAGGTGCTTCGGGCTTCGGGACACCAGCTACGGTTGCGGCGCCACTGTTGATCGCCCTCGGCTTCCCGCCGATTGCAGCGGTCGTCATCGCTTTATCGGCCGACGTCTCGGCGGTCACGTTCGGTGCGGTCGGCACACCAGCTTTAATCGGAATTGGGAACGGGCTGTCGCTTGACGTCAATCAACCGGAAACGATCGAGTTTTTGACAAGCGTCGTCTTACAGACGGTACTCATCGACATGTTCGTCGGTTTGTTGATTCCGTTTATCTTGATTTTGATGCTGACCCGATTCTTTAGCAAAGAGAAGTCAATCAAGCCGGCGCTCGAAGTGTTCCCGATTGCCATTATCGCAGCACTCGTTTACAGTATCCCGGCCTACATTTGGACACTCATCCTCGGATTTGAATTCGGGGGCATGCTCGGCGGGTTGACGGGTCTCGTCATCCTCGTCACAATGGCACGCAAAGGGATCCTCATGCCAAAACGGGTGTGGACGTTCGACGGTTATGCCGATGAGATCGAGCAGCCGCTTGAGAAGCCGTCTGTCGGTAAAGGCAAACGTGAACTTCCGCAGTGGAAGGCGTGGGCGCCATATTTGATTTTGACGATTTTCCTCGTGTTGACACGGACCGTGCCATTCTTGAATGAATTGGCACGCAGTGTCCGCATTGACTTGCCAAACATCATCGGGGTCGAAGGAATCTCGACGTCGTGGGAACCGTTCTATTCGCCAGGGTTCATGTTCATCTTGACGATGATTGCGACATTCTTCCTCCACAACATGAGTTGGTCACAAGTGACTTCGGTCTTTAAAGCGACGACGCTCGGTGTCGTCGGGACGGCCATCACGCTCGCTGCGTCAGTGCCGATGGTTCGAATCTTCATTCACTCAGAAAATGGTGGAGCTGGCCTGGCTTCGATGCCGGTCGAACTCGCCACGGCTGCAGCCGATACGTTCGGCGGTGTCTGGCCGCTCGTCGCACCATGGATTGGGGCGCTCGGCGCCTTCGTTTCCGGATCGGCCACGTTCTCAAACATGATGTTCTCAAGTTTGACGACGAATGTTGCCGAATCCGTTGGTTTGAACGAGACGCTCGCGTTATCGATGCAGATGGCAGGAGCCAACGCCGGTAACATGATTTGTGTCTTGAACGTCGTCGCGGTCGCCTCGGTCGCAGGTCTTCTTGGGAAAGAAGGAACGATCATTCGCTATACGCTCATGCCGATGATTTACTACGTGACGGCGACAGGTCTTGTTGGCTTGATGCTCGCCACCTTCTTCTTGTAAAAAAGTTACAAATTATTTACGACAATAATATTGACAATTTTCTGAACAGTCTGCTAAGGTTTTAGTAGATTTTCAAACTATGAACAGAGAGGAGCCAGCATGATGAAGTACATCCCAACACTACAACGCACACACACAACATCATATGGCTACTCGTATTTGACTGCGTAATTTGGCAGCTGGATAGGGGTAGTGTCCTTTCCCTGACCATGCAAAAGACTGAAGACTCAGAAGCGTACTTCATCCGATTGGTTGCACAATCAGGTGACGTGCGCTTTTTTTGCGTGCACGGAAAGGACGAAAGGGGGAATCAGTCATGAAACTGATTAAACAATTGGATTGGTTTATTAAAAGACAGAAGCGGACGTATATTTTCGCCATCATCTTGTTGATTATCACCGGGGTCGTCGATATGCTCCCGCCGTGGATTATCGGGCAGGCGATTGATGCGATCCGTGAAGGCAGCTTGACGACAGAGCGACTCGTTCTCATCGTCGGGTCATTGCTGAGCATTATGGTTTTATCGTACGTCCTCTCGTATGTATGGATTGCCCGTCTGTTTGGGACGGCGTTCCTGCTCGAGAAGAAATTACGGGCCCGGTTCTTCGGGCACCTGCTCCGCCAGACACCGCGCTTTTATCAACAGCACCGCACCGGGGATTTGATGGCGCTCGCGACGAACGATTTGAAGGCGGTGGAACGGACGGCCGGGTTCGGCGTCATGACGCTCGTCGACTCGTTCAATATGACGCTCATCGCCCTCACAATCATGGGCGTGTTCATCGATTGGAAGTTGACACTCGCCGCACTCTTGCCGATGCCGCTTCTCGCCTGGTCGATGAATAAGCTCGGACGCCAAATCCATGCTCGCTTCACAGCGGCACAGGACGCGTTCGGCGTGATGAACGACCAAGTCGTCGAATCGATTTCAGGCCTTCGGGTCGTCCGTTCGTTCGTCCAAGAAGAGGCGGACACGAAGAAATTCGACACGATCACCGACGACGTGATGGCGAAAAACATGCACGTCGCGAAAATCGACGTCTTGTTCGAACCGGTCATTAAACTGCTCGTCGGCTTGAGCTATTTGATCGGTTTGTCGTTCGGAACGTATCTCGTGTTCACGAACGACATCACACTCGGACAGCTCGTCTCGTTCAACATCTATCTCGGGATGCTCATTTGGCCGATGTACGCGTTCGGGGAACTGATCAACGTCGTGCAACGGGGGACGGCCAGCCTTGAACGAATCGAGGCGACGATGAACGAGACACCGGACGTCGTCTCGACCGGCACGGTCGAAGTCGGCGTCCCGGAGAAAATCACGTTCAAATCACTATCGTTCCAATATCCAGGATCGACCCGAGCCTCGCTTGAAAACATCGTCTTGCACGTGTCGCGTGGCGAGACGATCGGCATCGTCGGACCGACCGGGGCCGGGAAGACGACGCTATTGCGTCAAATGCTCCGCGAGTATCCGATCGATGACTCGCTACTCGTCAACGGGGTCCCGATTCACGACATCAAACTCGATACCGTGCGCGGTTGGAGCGGTTACGTCTCGCAAGAACATTTGCTGTTCTCGAAAACGGTCCGTGACAATATCTTGTTCGGCTCAAACGATGCGACGGAACAAGACCTTGAAACGGCGATTCGACTTGCGGCGTTCGATACCGATATCGAGCATTTAGAGAACGGTCTCGACACGGTCGTCGGGGAACAAGGGGTCATGCTCTCGGGTGGCCAGAAACAACGGCTCTCGATTGCCCGCGCTCTCTTGAAAGACCCAGAGATCCTCTTGCTCGACGATTCGCTTTCAGCGGTCGACGCCAAGACGGAAGCACGCATCATCGATTCGGTCCGGACGAGCCGGGCCGAACAGACGACGTTCATCGTCGCGCACCGCCTGTCCGCTGTCGCCCATGCCGACCAGATTCTTGTGTTGCAAGACGGTCGCGTCACAGAGCGGGGCACACATGACCAACTGATGGAACGACGCGGTTGGTATTATGAACAATACGTTCGACAAGGAGAGTCGGAGTAATCCGGGAAAGGGGGAATCTCTCATGATCGATCAATACGAATTAGATCCAGTCCGCAGGAAAAAAACGATCCGTTCACTCGTCGGCTATGCCAAACAAGTGAGACACTCGATTTTCCTCGGTTTGACCTTACTATTTTTAGCGGTCGGGGCCGAACTAGCCGGACCGTATATCGCCAAAATTATCATCGACGACCATATCGTCGCCATCGAGCGCGATTGGGTTCAAGTCGAGTCAGGCGGGAGTGTCGACTTTGACGGCAACTCCTATGAAAAAGAGACACGGCTCGACGGAGAGACCGTCGTCCGACCTGTCTCGATCGTTCAGACGACGGACGGATACTATCTCGTCCCAGACGCTGTCATGAGTGGTGGGGTACGTGAAGTCGAAGACGGCGTCCTCACCATCACACGGAGCGAGGAATCAGCGACGTACGACAATATCGTGCCGCTCACATCGACCGACGTCTTCCGCTTCTATGAGACGGATTTGCGGGCCGTGCTGTTGTTGTCCGGCCTGTATGTCGTCTTGCTCCTCATCGCGGCGGGTTTGAACTGGGGGCAACAGATGCTCCTCCAGCGATCGGCCCATAAGATTGTCAAGACGATGCGACTCGACGTCATGCGACATTTGCAGACGATTCCGGTCCGCTACTTTGACCAGACACCGATCGGGAAAATCGTCAGCCGCGTCACGAATGACACTGAGACGATTCGCGACCTATATTTGGGCGTGCTCGCACGCGTCTTCCAAAGCGTCGTCATGATGATCGGTGTCCTGATCGCCATGTTCTTCTTGGACGTGCGCCTCGGTCTCGTCTCGCTCATCATCATCCCGGTCGTCATCGTCTGGATTAAGCTGTTCCAACGCCTGTCGACCCGAAACAACTTCCGTGTCCGTGCCCTCGTCGCGGATATGAACGCCCAATTGAATGAGAGCATCCAGACGATGCCGATCATTCAGTCGTACGTCAAAGAAAATCTCGTCTATGACGAGTTCAACGAGAAAAACAGCGACAACTTCCAAACGAGACGGAAACTGCTCAAACTGGATGCGCTCATGTCGCACAACTTGGTCAACTTCTTCCGCAACATGGCGCTCGCCTTACTCATCTGGGTCGTCGGTGCGCAGACGCTTGGAACGGGCAGCGTGCTCACGCTCGGGATTTTATACGCCTATATCGATTACGTGTCACGGATCTTTGAGCCGGTCACACAAATCATGAACCAACTGTCCCCGCTCCAACAAGCGCTCGTCTCGGCAGACCGGATGTTCCAGTTGCTCGACGAGAAAGGGGAAGACGTGTCCACGGAACGGATTGCACGCTTTAAAGGCGAGGTCGCCTTCGAGGACGTGTCGTTCAGCTATGAGGCCGGGAAACCGGTGCTTCAACACATCGACATCCATGCGGCACCGGGTGAGACGGTGGCGCTCGTCGGTCATACGGGCAGCGGCAAGAGTTCGATCATGAACCTGCTCATGCGTTTTTATGACCCGTCAGAAGGAACGCTCAACATTGATGGCATGGACGTGACGAAACTGCCGACGCAAGCCGTACGCGCCCATCTCGGTATCGTGCTCCAAGACCCGTTCTTGTTCACGGGTTCGATTCGGACGAACGTGACGCTCGGTGACGAGACGATCTCGGACGAGCGGATTTGGCAAGCGTTGACGGCGGTCGGAGCCGATCGATTCGTCAAACAGTTGCCACATGGAATAGACGAGCCGGTCATCGAACGCGGCGCCTCGCTCTCGAGCGGAGAGCGCCAGTTGATCAGTTTCGCCCGTGCCCTCGTCTTCGACCCAGCCATCCTTGTCTTAGATGAGGCGACGGCAAGTGTCGATTCGGAGACAGAAGCGCTCATCCAAGACGCGCTCAAGACGCTCACGTACGGGCGGACGACGTTCGTCATCGCGCACCGTCTCTCGACGATACGGGAAGCGGACCAAATCCTCGTCCTCGATCACGGTCACATCATCGAGCGAGGCAACCATCAATCACTCATCGCTGATGGCGGGGTCTACGCCCGGATGCATGAGTTGCAAAGTAAACAACAAGCCATCAGTTGAGGAGGTCTTATGGAGATTATCGGAAAGCATAACCGGGCCAAAGTGTTCAATGAACGGATTGACGATACGACGCGGGCCCAAATCCAAACACTTGTCGATCAACCGTTCACGCGAGGCGCCTCGATTCGAATCATGCCGGACATGCATGCCGGCAAAGGATCGGTCGTCGGGACGACGATGACGATTCACGACAAGGTCGTGCCGAACCTCGTCGGCGTCGACCTTGGGTGTGGCATGCTCTGTACGGAGATCAAGGTAAAGCGCATCGACTTTCAACGGCTCGACGACGTCATCCGTCAATATGTACCGAGTGGGATGAACATCCGGGATGCGGAACACCCTTACGCCTCCGAGCTCCCGCTCGAGGACGTGCGGGCACCGTATAAACTGGACCGGGCCCTCCGCTCGGTCGGCACGCTCGGTTCGGGCAATCATTTCATCGAAGTGAACCGGGACGAGGCCGGACGCACGTTTCTCGTCATTCATTCCGGCTCACGCCACCTCGGTGTCCAAATCGCCGATCATTATCAACAGTTGGCGGTCGAACACATGATGAAGACGACCGACATTCAAGACGAGATTGAACGGATGAAGGCAACGGGGCGGCAGCAGGACATCTCGGCCTATCTCGAGACGGAGCGTGAGGTACGGAAACGATTCCGCGACCTTGCCTACGTCGAAGGGGAAGCGATGGAAGATTATATGCACGACGTGCGCATCGCACAGCAGTATGCGGCCGCCAACCGTCTCGCCATGACCGACGTCATCGTCGAGGCGATGAACTGGAACGTCGTCGATCAATTCGATACGGTCCACAATTATATCGACCACGACGCGATGATGCTTCGGAAAGGGGCCATCTCGGCGCGGAACGGCGAGCGGGTCATCATCCCGATGAACATGCGCGACGGCTCGCTCATTTGTACCGGGAAAGGCAACCCGGATTGGAACTACTCGGGTCCACACGGTGCGGGTCGCGTCATGTCGCGCTCGGCCGCGCGAAAACGCGTCGACTTCAACGAATTTAAAAAGTCGATGGCGGATGTCTGGTCAACTTCGGTCCGACCATCGACGATTGACGAGTCACCGTTCGTCTATAAGTCGATGAAGGAAATCGTCCGTTATATCGAGCCGGCTGTCACCATCAATCAAGTCATCAAACCGCTCTACAACTTCAAGGCGAACTGAAAGGGCGAATTCAGTTTCGCCTTTTTCTTTTCCGCGAAAAATCTGATACGCTACAAGAGAGGTGAGCGAAATGGAAAAACGATTGAGTGATTTATCGAAATATGAACTCGAACAAGAGATTCGAGCGCTCCATGAACGGAAGCGGAAAGCCGAACAGATGGGCATGGTCAGTGAAATCGAGGTCGTCTTGCGACGCATCGCGATCGCCGAGAGTTATTTGATTGACCCGAAATCGTTCAAGCCGGGGACGACGTACATCGTCAACTATAATGACCGTCCGTTCCGATTGAAATTTGTGAACGGCGTCATGGGCTGGGGGACGTTCGAAGGGGAGACGGCTGAACATGCGATTCCGCTCTCAGAGCTGTCGGAGGTGAAAGCATGAACCGGACCGAACAATACGAGCGCTTGGCCGAAATCTTGAAACAGAAGAACGATGTCTTGAGCGAGCTCGAGGCGTTGACGTGGGTTGAAGTGTTGTGGGAGGATTTTGAGACGACGCTCGCCCGTGCCGGCGAACCGTATCCAGGGGAAGCGAAATCGTTCCAATACGTCGTCCAACAGATCGATGCATACGGGCCCCAGCTTCACTTGTTCCAAACGAAAAACGAGAAGTTCAAACATTTGATGTCCCAGCGCGACATCCATTAAAATCACGCCGGAAATCGGCGTGATTTTTTACTTGCAAACTGCACACAATCCGTTATAATAAAGGTCGCTATTAGTTCGCTTTGTAGTTAAGTATTTATAAACTTTCTTTAGTTGGAATCATCTTTCACTAAACTTGAATCAAAGCTGAAAGGAGGGATTGTGACTTGGAAGTCGGTCAAAAAATCAAGCGGCTCCGCGTCAAGAAAGGGCTGACGCAAGAAGAGTTGGCCGAGCGCACGGATTTGAGCAAAGGCTATATTTCTCAAATCGAGCGTGATTTGAGTTCACCTTCGCTTGAGACGCTATTCGACTTGTTGGAAGTGCTCGGATGTTCGCCGAAAGAATTTTTTGATGAAGATGTGAATCAAAAAGTGATCTATACCGAGGACGATCGGACCGTCTACGTCGACGAGGAACGGAAATATCGGACTGAATGGCTCATCCCGGAATCGAACGAAAAAGAGATGGAACCGATTTTGCTGACGTTCTCCAAACATGGGGAATTCAAGCGTTACGAGCCTTCCCGTTCGGAGACGTTCGTCTACGTCCTGTCAGGGCGGGTCGCTCTCAAGCTCGGCCACCACACATACTTCGCAAAAGCCGGAGAAACGTTATATTATGTCGCCTCCGATTCGCATCAACTCGTCAACGACTATGACGGCGAGAGTGAATGTTTAATCGTCGCGACCCATTCATATTTATAAGGGAGGAACTGAAATGAACCCAGAAACGATTATTCGCTTTGACAATGTGTCGAAGCGTTACGATGACACCGTCGTCTTAGAAAACATCAGCTTCGAGATTAAGAAAGGGAAGTTCTACACGTTGCTCGGACCGTCTGGCTGTGGGAAGACGACGATTTTGCGTCTGATCGCAGGTTTCACGGATGCGACAGAAGGCGATATCCAGTTCAACGGGAAGCGCATTAACGACGTCCCAGCGAACAAACGTCAAGTGAACACTGTGTTTCAAGACTATGCGCTCTTCCCGCACTTGAACGTGTTCGAGAATGTCGCATTCGGTCTGCGCATCAAAAAGATGAAAGAAGCGGACGTGAAGACGAAAGTCGAACAGGCGCTCAAATTCGTTAACTTGAAAGGGTACGAGTCACGTGAAATCGATGAGATGTCAGGCGGGCAACGACAGCGTGTCGCCATCGCCCGTGCCATCGTCAACGAACCGGAAGTCATCTTGCTCGATGAGCCGCTCTCGGCGCTCGATTTGAAGCTCCGGACCGAGATGCAATATGAGCTTCGTGAATTGCAACAGCGTCTCGGCATCACGTTCATCTTTGTCACGCACGACCAAGAAGAAGCGCTCGCCATGTCGGATGAGATTTTCGTCATGAATAACGGAAAGATCGTCCAAAGCGGGACACCGACCGACATTTACGACGAGCCGATCAACCGTTTCGTCGCTGATTTTATCGGAGAGTCGAATATCGTACCGGGCGTCATGCCAGAAGATAACATTGTCACGTTCGCCGGGAAGACGTTCGATTGTGTCGACCAAGGGTTTGATCGCAATGAAAAAGTCGAAGTCATCATCCGTCCGGAAGATTTGGAGATGACGTCGGTCGACTCGGCGAAACTGGTCGTCGACGTCGACTCGCAACTGTTCCGCGGCGTCCACTATGAGATTTGCTGCTATGACCAAGAAGGGAACGAATGGCTCGTCCATTCAACGAAAAAATCGGTCGTCGGCTCAAAAATCGGCCTCACGTTCGATGACGAGGCGATTCACGTCATGCGCTTAGGGGAGACGGAGGAAGAGTTCGACCGTCGTCTCGAGTCCTATGAGGAGGTCACTCATGAATCAAACTAGTCAAACCGCGAAGACGGTCTATTTGACGACCTATTGGTTATGGATCGCGCTGTTCGTCATCGCGCCGCTCCTGCTCGTCGTCTACTACTCGTTTTTTGATATCGAAGGGAACTTGAGTTTAGAGAACTATCAGATGTTCTTCACGTCGACGTATTTGACGATGACGTTGTCTTCCTTCTGGTATGCGTTCTTGATCACGTTCTTCTCGCTGTTGATCGGGTATCCGACCGCCTATTTATTGACGAAGACAAAGCATAAGCAACTTTGGCTTTTGCTCATCATTTTGCCATCATGGATCAACTTATTGCTTAAAGCCTATGCATTCCTCGGCATCTTCGGGACGTATGGCATCACGAACCAATTTTTAGAGGCGATTGGCATCGGGACACAACAGATTTTGTTCACGGATTTTAGTTTCGTGTTCGTGTCGGTGTACATCTTCATCCCATTCATGATCTTGCCGATTTATAACGCCATTGAAAAGCTCCCGCCGTCGCTCGTCTATGCGTCGCGTGACCTCGGGGCCTCGAACTGGACGACATTCCGCCGGGTCATCTTCCCGCTCACGCTCGACGGCGTGAAGTCAGGGATTCAAATCGTCTTTATCCCGGCATTGTCACTGTTCATGATCACCCGACTCATCGCCGGAAACCGAGTCATCACGCTCGGGACGGCGATTGAACAACAATTCCTCGTCACGCAAAACTGGGGCATGGGCTCGACGATTGCCGTGTTCTTGATTTTGGCGATGGTCCTCGTCATGGTCATCACACGTGACTGGGGCGCGAAAGGAGCGGTGCGTCGATGAAACCGAAAAAATTTAAATTAGCCAACCTCTATTTGATGGCGGTGTTCTTCATCCTCTACGCACCAATCATCTACTTGGTCGTCTACTCGTTCAACAGTGGCGGGACGATGAGTAACTTTGAAGGCTTCACGCTCGACTGGTACAAGTCGCTCTTTACCGACACACGCCTGCTCGTCATCGTCTTGAACACGATCGTCATCGCTCTGCTGTCGGCGACGATCTCGACCGTGCTCGGCGTCATCGGCGCGCTCGCCATCTATACGGCGCGGCAACGCTTCACGAAGACGTCGCTCTTATCGCTCAACAACGTGTTGATCGTTAGTCCGGACGTCATCATCGGGGCGTCGTTCCTCATCCTGTTTACGATGCTCGGGATTCAGCTCGGTTTCTACTCGGTGCTATTGGCGCATATCGCTTTCTCGGTGCCGATCGTCGTCATCTTGGTCTTGCCGAAGCTGCAAGAGATGAGCCCGACGCTCATCGATGCGTCGCGTGACCTCGGCGCGAGCACGTGGGACGTGTTGACGAAAGTCATCTTGCCGTATATCACACCGGGCATCTTCGCCGGGTTCTTCACGGCGCTCACGTATTCGCTCGATGACTTTGCCGTCACGTTCTTCGTGACCGGCAACGGCTTTACGACACTTGCCGTCGAAGTCTACTCACGGGCTCGCCAAGGTATCTCGCTCGAAATTAACGCCTTGTCAGCCATCTTGTTCTTGTTCACACTCATTCTCGTCCTTGGGTATTATGTACTTGCCCAACGCGGTGGTAAAGCGAAGGAGGTAAGACGATGAAAAAATTGGTCATCATGTTGACGGTACCGGTCGTCGTCAGTTTCGGCCTTTTGCTCTGGGTGTATCAAATCAATATGGCGCAAGGGTTCGGCGGCGATAACACGCTCGTCGTCTACAACTGGGGCGATTATATCGATGAAGACTTGATTGGCGAGTTCGAGGAAGAGACGGGCTTGAAAGTCATCTATCAGACGTTCGACTCGAACGAGGCGATGCTCACGAAAATCGAGCAAGGCGGTACGGCGTTCGACATTGCGGTCCCGTCGGATTACGCCATCAGTAAAATGATCGAAGAGGACCTGCTCCTGCCAATCGATTATGACAAGCTCGAGAACTTCGATAACATTGACCCACGTTTCCTCGACAAGTCGTTCGATCCGGGTAACACGTACTCGGTCCCTTACTTCTGGGGAACGGTCGGTATCGTGTACAACCCTGAGCTCGTCGACGGTGAGATTACGTCATGGAACGACCTATGGGACATGCCGCTCGAGAATGACATCTTGCTCGCAGACGGGACTCGTGAGGTGATGGGCTTCGGTCTGAACTCGCTCGGTTACTCGCTCAACACGACGGACAAAGACGAGTTGCTCGAGGCGGAGAAAAAGCTCGAGACGCTCTGGCCGAACATCAAAGCGATCGTCGGCGATGAAATCAAGATGCTCATGGCCAATCGCGAAGCGGCCGCGGCCGTCGTCTGGTCAGGTGACGCCTCCGAAATCATGTACGAGAACGAAGAGTTGACGTACGTGATCCCGGAAGAAGGGACGAATCTCTGGTTCGACAACCTCGTCATCCCGAACACATCGAAAAACGTCGAAGGCGCGCACCAGTTCATCGACTTCATGCTTGACGCGGAAATCGCGGCCCGCAATACCGACTATGTCGGATATTCGACACCGAACGAAGCGGCACTTGAATTCTTAGATGAAGAAGTGACGTCAGACGAACGTTTTTATCCGTCAAAAGAAGTGACAGATGAGCTCGAAGTGTATGAGAACTTAGGCAAGCGCATGAACGCGTACTACAACGAACTCTACTTGCGCTTTAAAATGCAAAGTAAATAAAAGGAGTCCCGCTCACCGTGAGCGGGACTTTTTTGGATGGGGCGGGGAATCACGTCACCCGTTGCTTGGCAGCGATATGGGCCTCCCTGACGGCTTCGTCCGCAGATGCGAATTGGAGCAGCTGCTCGTAGATGGCCGTCTGTTCCGCCAACGTCAACCGGGCCTCGCCTGGCAAGGCAATCTGCTGTTTCCATGTCTTCCGGTTCAAGACGGGAACGTCCGCCACGTCGATGCGTTTCAAGGTCGACCGGTCGCTGAAGACGATCCAAGAGTGGAGCAGACTCCGCTCCACAGCAAGCTTTTGTTCCATCGCTTTCATATGCAACTCGTTTTGTTTAATCGGATTGAAAAAGCGGAACTTCTTTCGATTCGGCATCGACTGCGTCCAGTGCCGTTCTTGTTCATGTCCAAAAATCCAGCCGCTATAATTTTTTGACTCAATCACGTGGACACCACTCTGGTTGATGAACACCACATCGATTTCAGTCGTACGCTCTCGATTCTTTGGATGGGGCAAATATAGATTCGTCAAGATGAAGGGATTCGGGACGCGCTCCTCGATGGCGGCGACACATAAATACTCGCCGTATAAGCCGGTGTCTTGAACGACTTTGAAATAGCTGTGTCCGGTCTGGGCGTAATAGCGGCTCCGTTTATAGCGCTTGACCTTCGTATACAACATACCGCTCATCACCAGGAACAAAGGACCGAATAGACTGACCAATGAAATCAACATTCCGTTGAACGTGCTCGTTAGAAGCTCGGACATGGGCTGCCTCCTTTCGTGTCTCTCTTTACTATATCGAATCGAGCCGATTTTTAGGTTGATTTTTGGGGATAATTGGAAATGTGATTTTAAGAAAAAGATGTCTATTGATTGAAAAAAGACCTGCCATCGAGATGACTGGTCTTCTACATTCAGCTTTGATGCAACTCGGCCCGTTCTTCGTCCGTGAACACGCGGGAACGACTTAAAAATCGTTTTCCTTCCACGCCCTCGACCGAGAACATGCCGCCCCGGCCCTCGACGACGTCGATGATGAGCTGGGTGTGTTTCCAATAATCGTATTGCTTCTCGTGCATATAGAACGGACACCCACCAATCTCACCGAGCAGGACGTCATGATCCCCGATCATGAACTCATCTTGGGGGAAACACATCGGGGAGCTCCCGTCACAACAACCGCCCGACTGGTGAAACAAGAGCGGTCCATGTTTTCGTTTCAGCTGTTCGAGGAGCGCGAGCGTGGCGGGGGTGGCCTCGACGCGATTCACCATCTCAGAAGAACCCGAGTTTTTGTTCGCTATAGCTGACGAGCATGTTTTTCGTCCGTTGATAATGGTTGAGCATCATCTTATGGTTCTCACGGCCAATCCCAGACATCTTGTATCCGCCGAACGCGGCATGGGCCGGATATTGGTGATAGCAGTTGATCCAGACGCGACCGGCTTGAATCTCGCGACCGAACCGGTAAGCCCGATTCATGTCACGCGTCCAAACGCCGGCACCGAGTCCATATAACGTGTCATTCGCGATGGCGAGCGCCTCGGCATCGTCCTTGAACGTCGTCACCGACAAGACCGGTCCGAAAATCTCTTCTTGGAAGATACGCATCTTGTTATGGCCTTTGAAGATGGTCGGCTGCACATAATAACCGTCAGCGAGTTCGCCGTCCATCATGTTGCGTTCACCGCCGATGAGGCACTCCGCGCCTTCCGACTTTCCAATCTCCAAATACGACAAGATTTTTTCCATCTGCTCATTTGAGGCTTGGGCACCCATCATGACGTCAGGGTCGAGCGGATTTCCGAGTTTGATCGCTTTGACCCGTTCGAGGACGCGTTCCATGAATGGCTCATAAATCGACTCGTGGATGAGCGCGCGTGATGGGCACGTGCATACCTCGCCTTGGTTCAAGGCGAACATGACGAGTCCTTCGATCGACTTGTCAAAGAAATCATCATCGGCGTCCATGATGTCGGCAAAGAAGATGTTCGGCGATTTGCCGCCGAGTTCGAGCGTGACCGGGATGATGTTTTGTGAGGCATACTGCATGATGAGTCGACCTGTCGTCGTCTCACCCGTGAACGCGACCTTATCGACGCGGTCGCTCGACGCGAGCGGTTTGCCGGCCTCGAGTCCGAACCCGTTGACGATATTCAACACGCCTGGCGGGAGCAAGTCTTCAATCAATTCCATGAGCACCATGATGGAAGCAGGCGTCTGTTCAGCTGGTTTCAACACGATACAGTTTCCGGCAGCAAGGGCCGGCGCGACTTTCCAGACCGCCATCAAAATCGGGAAGTTCCATGGGATGATTTGGGCGACGACACCGAGCGGTTCATTGAAATGATAAGCGACCGTGTCGTTGTCGAGTTCACTGATGCCGCCTTCCTGTGACCGGATGACGCCCGCAAAATAGCGGAAGTGATCGATGGCGAGCGGAAGGTCGGCGTTGAGCGTCTCACGGACGGCTTTCCCGTTCTCCCACGTCTCAGCGTATGCGAGCATTTCGAGGTTCGCTTCCATACGATCGGCGATCTTATTTAAAATGACAGAGCGTTCGGTGACCGACGTTTTGCCCCAGGAGTCTTTGGCGGCATGGGCAGAATCCAAGGCGAGCTCGATATCTTCTTTCGTCGAGCGGGCGACTTCGCATAAAACTTTACCATTTACCGGAGAGGTGTTCTCAAAATATTCTCCCCCTGCAGGCGCGGTCCACTTTCCGTTGATGTAGTTTTCATAGCGGTCTTTAAAGTGAACTTTCGTGCCTGTCGAGTTTGGGACTTCATAAATCATGGTCGTTCCTCCCTTTTCCGTAAAGTGTAAGGACCTTATGTATGCGCTTACATTTTACTGTAAGCCAACTGTTCCCTTTTTCCATCGTAACGGGAGGATGTGATAAAAGTCAAAATTTTTTGACAATAATTTGTCACATTTAGCAGGTAATGTTTTGAAGTCAAGATTTGTGGTAAACATCATATTAGTATCAATTTTAAATCGAAGGAGTGGACGTAATAATGGCAAAAACATATCAAGTCGACCCGGCACACAGTTCGATTACATTTACGGTCAAGCATATGATGATCTCGAAAGTAAAAGGGGAGTTCAAAGATTTTCACGTCGAAGCGAACGGACAACCGGACGATCTCGCGAACGCCCGCGTGAACGTGACGATCAAGGCGGCATCGATCGATACGAATAACAGCGATCGCGACAACCATTTACGGTCCGGAGACTTCTTCGATGTGGAGCAACACGAGGACATCGTGTTCGAGTCAACATCGTTCCGCTCAAAAGGCGGCGGTGAATTCGAACTGACCGGGAATTTGACAATTCGCGGGACGACCCGGGAAGAGACGTTCGAAGTCGAATATGAGGGAAGCGCGAAAGATCCATGGGGCAACATGAAGCACGCCTTCACCGGTGACGGGTCGATCAACCGGGAAGATTACGGATTGACGTGGAACCAGGCGCTTGAAGCGGGCGGCGTCCTCGTCGATAAAAAAGTGAAGTTTGACTTTGAGCTCCAGTTCACGGAGTCGGAGGCATAAAAAAAAGTCGCTCTCGCGAGCGACTTTCAGACTGTAGACAAAACATTGTCTGCAGTCTTTTTTATTTGCCCGACCGGGCACAGCTCGCTTTTCTGGGGGCAAGCAGGGAGCCGC